>NZ_DATBFE010000138.1:0-10500 GCF_036558665.1 Reyranella sp.
ACGCGATAGAAATGGAGATCGCCCTTGAACACGCCCGGCCCGCCCTGCATGTACATCCACAGCGTCTCGTGGCGATGAACCGGCGGGCTCTGCGGCGCGATCAGGCCCGAGACCAGCGCGGCGCAGACCTCGCCGCCGTGGATGTCCGGCCGATGCAGCCATGACGTGTCGTACCAGGGCTGCTGGAAGTCCGCCGCTTCGAGGGCGATCAAGGCCCGGAACTCCCGGGCGTGCGCGATCGCGAGGTTGAGCACGACGCGGCCGCCGATCGAGCAGCCCATCACCACCGGCCGGTCGAGCTCCATCGCCCGGCAGAAGGCGCGGATGGCGGCGGTGTAGCTTTCGGTCGTCAGCCGATATTCCTGGCACTCCCAGCCCTCCGGCGGCGTCGATTTGCCGTGCCACGGCATGTCGAAGGCGAGCACGCGAAAGCGCCGCGTGATCTCGGGATCGGCCAGCAGATGCCGATACTGGCGGCCGTCGGCGCCGGCGGTGTGCAGGCAGACGAGCGGAATGCCCCGGCCGGCTTCCTCGAAATAGAGGCGGTGAGGAATGCCCTCGATCTCGGTGCGCAGATAGCGGCCGACCATGGGATCGAGCTTCGGCGCCACAGTCAGTCCGTCTCCGCCGCGCGGCGCGGCAGCGCCAGGAGGTCCTTGAAGTACTGCAGGTTCTGAAGCAACGGACGCAGGTCGCCTTCGATGGAAGCCGCGCCGCGCTTGGTCAAGGCGAACAGGTCGTGCCAGCCGGGCTCGGGGATCGCTTTCCAGTGGTTCGTCCACGCCTCGTCGGTGGCGCGAACCGTGAAGGCGGTGGAGCGCATCAGCCGGTCGCCGCGGTCGAGTACCGCCAGCGCACCATCGCGGATCGCGAGGAAGAATGGTTCGGGCCCTATGTCGACGCGGCAGTCGACGCCGAGCCAGCGGCCGCGGCGCAGGAGATCGGTGTCGGCGGCAAGCAGGCGCGGCAGCGCGGCGAAGCGGTCCGCGGGCGACATTCAGACCACCCGGTCGGCCCGCAGCTTCTCGATGGCGGCCGGGTCGTAGCCGAGCTCCCGCAGGATCTGGTCGGTATGCTCGCCGAGCTTGGGCGCGCGCGTGCGGATGGAGAGCGGCGTGCGCGAGAGCTTAACCGGCTCCTGCAGCACCGGCACCGGCTTGTCGGCGCCGGGGAACTCCATGTGATGGAAGAAGCCGGCCTCGCGGACGTGCGGATCGTCGAGCGCCTGCTGCGGCGTATAGATGGCACCCGCCGGGATGCGGTTGGCTTCGAGCTCGGCCAGTGCCCCGGCGACGGTGCGCCCGGCACACCATTTCTGCATGATCTCCGACAGCGCCTCGCCGTTGTCGCCGCGTGCCAGATCGTCCTTGAAGCGCGGGTCCTTGGCGAGACGCTCGTCGCCCATCAGCTTGCACCAGCGCACGAACAGCGGCTGGCCGATGGTCATGGCGTAGATCCAGCCGTCCCGGCATTTGAAGGTGTCCGAGGGGCCCGCGGTGAAGCCGCGGTTGAGCGTGGCCACCCGGTTGAGGTCGAGCATCGCCTGCTCGATCAGATGGCCGTTGGCGATGTTGATGGCGGTGCGCAGCAGCGCCGTCTCGACCTTCTGTCCTTGGCCGGTCCTGGCGCGATCCATCAGCGCGGCGAGCACGCCCACTGTCGCCAGCAGGGCCGAGCTGAAATCGACATAGGGTGTATTGGCGCGTGTCGGCACCTTGCCGTCGCCGGACAGATACATGGCGCCCGACATCGCCTGGCCGATCGTGTCGAACCCGACGCGCGTGGCATAGGGGCCTTCCGAGCCGAACGTCGAGTTGGTGGCGAGGATGATGCGCGGATTGATCGCCGAGATGGACTCGTAGTCGATGCCCATCTTCCGCAAATCTTCGTAGGGCAGGTTGGCGATCACCACGTCCGAGACCGCCACCAGCTTCCTCACGATCTCGCGGCCGGCCGGCTTCATCGGATTGAGCGTGAGGCCGAGCTTGTTGCGGCCCATCTGGAGGAACATCGCGCCTTCGCCGCCCTTCGTGACGGGCGTCACCCAGCGATCCTCGCTGCCGTCGAGCTTCTCGACGCGGATCACCTCGGCGCCGAGATCGCCCAGCATGGTGCCGCAGAAGGGCCCGGCGATGTACCGGCCAAAATCAAGAACGCGTATTCCTTCGAGAACGCCCGGCATGTGTTGTCCACCTCAAAGATTTCCTCCCCGACGAAGTCGGGGAGGTGGTCGCGTAGCGACCGGAGGGGTCAGAGCAGCGTCGCGACGGCCCATGACCCCACCGGCCCTTTGGGCCACCTCCCCAGCAAGCTGGGGAGGAGAAACGACAGTCAATCGAAGAACGTGTTCGGCTTCAGGAAGAAGGCGAGGACGAGGCAGCCTTCGTCGGTCCAGGCATCATGGCGGCTGCCGGCCCGGCGCCAGACATAGTTGCCGGCGGTGCAGGCGCCGTCGCGGTCGATGAGCGATCCCTGCAGGACATAGCTCTGTTCGATCGCGACATGCTCGTGATGCGGCAGCCGCGCGCCCGGCGCCCAGCGCATCAGCACGGTCGACATGCCGGTCACCTTGTTCTCCATCAGCGTCTTCGACTCGATGCCGGGGAAGCGGGTCGGCAGCCACGGCAGGCCGGCGATATCGACATAGGTCGAGTCCGGCGCCACGTCGACCCGTGCGGCCTCGGCGTTCATGCCGCCACCTTCTGCGCCGCCTTCTGCTTGGCGGCCTTGAGCGTGCCGCCGCGCATCACGTGGCCGGGCAGGGGCCGGCCCACGATCTGCTCGGCGAGCTTGGCGACCTCGATCAGGCGCTCGACGTCGAGGCCGGTCTCGATGCCCATCTCCTCGCACATATAGGCAAAGTCCTCGGTGCAGATGTTGCCGGCGGCGCCGTCGGTGGCGGCGAACGGGCAGCCGCCGAGACCTGCGACGGAGGCATCGAAATCGGTGACGCCCAGCCGGAGGCCGGCATAGGCCGACGGCAGGCCGGTGCCGCGCGTGTCGTGCAGGTGGAGCGAGATCTCGAGCTCCGGCCACTTGTCGCGGACAGCGCCGACCAGGCGTTCGACGGAAAGCGGCGTCGCCCAGCCCATCGCGTCGGTGAGCTTCATGCCCTTGAGCTCGAAGCCCGCCAGCTCGGCCTCGTCGAGGACCTGCTTGCAGCGCTGCAGGATCAATTCGGTCGAGAGCTCGCCCTCGTAGTTGCAGCCGAACGCGCCGAGCACGACGCCCCACTTCACGGGCATGCCGCGCTGCTTGAAGGTCTCGAGCGACAACCGCTGCTCGACCAGCGAATCGGCCACCGACTTGCCGATGTTCTTGCGCGAGAAGGTCTCGGACGCGGTGATGCGCACGCTGCCCTCGACGTCGAGCGGCCCGCGCAGCGCGCGCTCCAAACCCTGCTGATTGAGGTAGAGCGCACTGTAGTGGATGCCGGGCTTGCGATGGATCGCAGCCGCCACTTCCTCGGCATCGGCCATCGTCGGCACGCGCTTGGGATTCACGTAGGAGACACAGGCGATGTGCGTGAGTCCGGTTTCGGCCAGGGCCTCGATCAGGCGGACCTTGTCGGCCACCGGGATCATCTTCTTCTCCGACTGGAAGCCCTCGCGAGGGCCTTCCTCGTTGATGCTCACGCGCTTGGGCAGGTCGGACATGGCAACACTCCTTCGAGGATCAACCTTCTTCTTCCTGGAACGCCTCCTCGCGCGCCCGCTTGATGCTCGGCAGCGCCATGAGCAGCAGCAGGACGGCAGTAGCGATCAGCAGGCCGAGGCTGATCGGCCTCTGTATGAACACTGACGGATCGCCACGCGAAAGCAGCATGGCGCGCCGGAAATATTCCTCCATCTGCGGTCCGAGCACCAGCCCGAGAAGGAACGGCGCCCCTTCGCAGCCGAGGCGCGAGAAGATGTAGCCCATGACGCCGAAGATCGCGACCTGATGCACGTGGAACGTGCTGTTCGCCAGGCTGTAGGCGCCGATCGAGCAGAACAGCAGGATCGCCGGCGACAGGAAGCGGTAGGGGACCGTCAGCAGCTTCACCCACATCCCGATCATCGGCAGGTTGATGACGACCAGCATCAGGTTGCCGATCCACATCGAGGCGATCATGCCCCAGAACAGGTCGGGCTTCTTGGTCATGACCTCGGGGCCGGGCTGGATGCCCTGGATGATCATCGCGCCGACCATCAGCGCCATCACGGCGTTGGACGGGATGCCGAGGGTGAGCATCGGGATGAACGAGGTCTGCGCCGCCGCGTTGTTCGCCGATTCAGGCGCCGCCACGCCTTCGACGGCGCCCTTGCCGAACCTCTCGGGAGTCCGGGAGATCTTCTTCTCGAGCGTATAGGACGAGAAGGCGGCCAGGGTCGGCCCGCCGCCCGGCAGCACGCCGAGGATCGAACCGAGGCCGGTTCCCCTGATCGCCGCCGGGATCGCCCGCCGCATCTCCTCCCGGGTGGGCCACAGCGACGATACCTTGATCGCGCCCGAGCGCGTCATCTTGCGCTCGAGGTTGACCACGATCTCGGCGATGCCGAACAGACCCATGGCGATCGGCGCGAAATCGATGCCGTCGCTCAGTTCCGGGACGTCGAAGGTGAAGCGCTGGGCGCCGGTGTTGACGTCGGTTCCGACCAGCCCGAACAGCAGGCCGAGGAAGACCATCGCGATCGCCTTCAGGACCGAGCCGCTGGCCAGCACGACGGCGGCCACCAGGCCGAGCGCCATGAGGGAGCAGTAGTCGGACGGCCCGAATTTCTGCGCCATCTGGGTCAGCGGCTCGGCGAACAGCACGATGATGACCGTGCCGACCGTGCCGGCGAAGAACGAGCCGAGGGCCGAGATCGAGAGCGCGGCGCCGGCGCGCCCCTGGCGCGCCAACTGGTAGCCGTCGATGCAGGTCACCACCGAGGAGGATTCGCCGGGCAGATTGACCAGGATCGACGTCGTCGAACCGCCGTAGGCGGCGCCGTAGTAGATGCCTGCCAGCATGATCAGCGCCGCCACGGGCGGCAGATGAAAGGTGATCGGCAGCAGCATGGCGATGGTGGCCACCGGGCCGATGCCGGGCAGCACGCCGATCAGCGTGCCGACCATGCAGCCGACGAACGCATAGAACAGGTTCTGCAGGGAAAAGGCGACCTGCAGGCCGAGGCCGAGATGGTCGAGCATCGCCATCCTACCAAACCCCGTTCAGCACGGCGATGTTCATGCCAAGGCCGACCTTGAAGACGAGCACGCACAGGATCGCCAGCACGACGATGTTGGCGAGGACCTCGGTCAGCTTGAATTCGCTGCCGCCGAGGGATGCCAGCAGGACCAGCGCGGCGAGAGCAGGCAGCAGGCCGGTCGTCTCGAACAGCAATCCGAAAACGACGATGCCGATGGTCACCATCGTGATCGGCCGCAGCCTCGGCGTTTCGACGGGCTCGCTGCCCTTGAGCAGGGCGATGCCGGCGATGATCAGGCCGAGCACCAACAGGATGTAGGACAGCATGTTCGGGACATATCCCGGGCCCATGCGGACCGTCGTGCCCACGGCCAGATGACGCCCGAAATAGAGCGTCGTCAGGCCGAAGGCGATGAACATCACCCCGGACAAGAAGTCCTTGCTCAGGAATCGATCCAACGATGCCTCCCCACTGCACGCACTGTCGCGGTGATTTTGGGCCCAGCGAGCCGAGTCTGCATCGTAGATAACCATAGGTCAGCCGGTCCGCCCAAGCGCCAAGTTGCGTCCGCATCCGCATCCGCATCCGGATGCGGATGGCGGAGATGGCACGCGGGAACCACCGCGTCCGGCCGCCGGATCGTCGAACTCGACCGCGAGGTGTCGCGAAAACGAGTAGAGTCCTCGCGCGTCACATGCCGGTGCGCCGGCTGGAGGACAGGAATGGCGGACCAAGCGACGGGCGAGGCGACGACTTCCGCTCGGCCGGATGCCGATGGGGTTCCCTCGATCGGCCTGGTCGGCCTGTGCTGCCTGGCGCTGGTCGTCGGCGTGGTGACGGGCTTCGGCGCCGTGGTCTTTCGCGACCTGATCGGGCTGATCCACAACGTGATGTTCCTCGGCCAGTTCGCTTTTCGCTACGACGCCAATCTGTTCACGCCGCCTTCGCCCTGGGGATGGATGGTCATCCTGGTGCCGGTCGCGGGCGCGATCGTCGTCACGTTCCTGGTGACCACTTTCGCGCCCGAGGCGCGCGGCCACGGCGTGCCGGAAGTGATCGATGCGATCTACTACCAGAGCGGCATCATCCGGCCGGTCGTGGCGATCGTGAAGTCGCTCGCGTCGGCCGTGTCGATCGGCAGCGGCGCGGCAGTGGGACGCGAGGGGCCGATCATCCAGATCGGCTCGGCGCTCGGCTCGACCCTCGGCCAGATCATTCGCATGTCGCCCGGCCAGCGCATCATCCTCGTGGCGGCCGGCGCCGGCGCCGGCATCGCCGCCACCTTCAACACGCCGATCGGCGGCGTGCTGTTCACGATCGAGCTGATGATGCCCGAGATGAGCGTGGCGAGCTTCCTGCCGGTGGCGCTGTCGACCGCGGCCGCCACCTTCATCGGGCGCTTCTTCTTCGGCGTGGCGCCGGCATTCTCGGTGCCCGAGCTGGCGCCGCTCCCGATCGATCTCTCGTCGGCGCTGACGCTCGGGATCTATGCGCTGCTCGGCATCGTCGTCGGCATCGCCGCGACTCTTCTGATCCGCGGCCTGCATTTCTTCGAGGACGTGTTCGACAAGATCGATCACCCCTATCTGCGCCACGGCTTCGGCATGCTCCTGGTGGGGCTGCTGATCTACGGCCTGCAGAGGACCCTCGGTCACTACTATGTCGAAGGGGTCGGCTACGCGACGGTAGAGGCGATCCTGTCGGGCGGGGTGACGGCGCCGGCCCTGCTCCTGCTGCTGTTCTTCTGCAAGCTGTTCGCGACCTCGACGAGTCTCGGCTCAGGTGCCTCCGGCGGAGTGTTTTCGCCGTCGCTGTTCCTCGGGGCCACGATCGGCGGCGCCTTCGCGGCGAGCCTCAATGCACTGCATCTTCCGATCGCGCTCAGTGTGCCTTCGTTCGCCATGGTCGGCATGGGCGCGATGGTGGGCAGCGCCACTGGCGCGGCCATGATGGCCGTGACCATGATCTTCGAGATGACCCGCAACTACGACATCGTGCTGCCGATGATCCTGGCGGTGGCGGTCAGCATCGGTGTGCGCCGGCTGATGTCGCGCGAGAACATCTACACGCTGAAGCTGTTCCGCCGCGGCCACGTCATTCCCAAGGCGCGCCACGCCAACATGTTTCTCGTCCGCCATGCGAGCGAGGTCATGGACAAGGACATCGTCATCGCTTCGCCTGATTCGGGGTTCGACGAGCTGCTGGCGCGGCCCGACAACGACGGCCGGCTGCGCCACGTCGTCGTCGCCGACGACGACGGCCACATCGTGGGTGTCATGCGCGTCAATACCGCCCTGCGGCCGGCCTCGGGCGGCATCCAGCCCGGCGCCGCCTTGCGCACGCTCGCCAGCCGCAATTTCACCATCGTGCGCGAGGACGAGGTCATGTTCGACGTCATCCGACGCATGTGGCGGCGCAGTGCGACCATGGCGCTCGTGACGAGAGGGCGGGGCGTGCCGCGTGCAACCGACGTCCGCGGGGTCATCACCAAGGAGCATGTGGCCGATTCCGTGGCCAGCAGCATCGAGGTCTATCCGGCCGCCGGCTGACCGCTTCCGGCATGTTGCATGCCCGCGACCGGGCGAGCAAACTCCGCCCCGGTAAACGCTCGTTCAGGAGCTCTTGGTGGCGAGAAAAGGCGCGGACTATATCGGCACGATGGAGGTGCAGGAGAAGCACCGGTTCGATCCGCAGGCGCTGGCCCGCTTCATGGCGGCACATGTGACGGGGTTCAAGGCGCCCGTGCAGGTCGAGCAATTCAAGGGCGGTCAATCGAACCCGACCTATCGCCTGACCGACGGCGCCGGCCGTCGCTATGTCCTGCGCCGCAAGCCGCCGGGCAAGCTCCTGCCGTCGGCCCACGCCGTCGACCGGGAATTCCGCGTGATCTCGGCCCTGAACAGGACCGACGTGCCGACGCCGCGCGCCTACGCCCTGTGCGAGGATGACGGCGTCGTCGGCACCGCGTTCTACATCATGGAGTATTGCGACGGCCGCGTACTGTGGGATCCCCTGCTGCCAGAGGTCGCCAAAGAGGGCCGCCTCGCGGTCTACAAGGCCAAGTTCGAGACACTCGCGAAGCTGCATGCCGTCGACTACGTCGCTCTCGGCTTGGCCGATTTCGGCCGTCCCGGCAGCTATGTCGCGCGCCAGATCTCGCGCTGGGGCAAGCAATACAAGGCTTCCGAGACCGAGAAGATCGAGGCCATGGACAAGCTCCTCGACTGGCTGCCGGCGCATCTGCCGGCCAACGACGAGACGGTGCTGGTGCATGGCGACTATCGCCTCGACAACATGATCTTCCATGCAAGCGAGCCGCGCGTGCTCGGCATCATCGACTGGGAGATCTCGACGCTGGGCGATCCGCTGGCCGAGCTGTCCTACCTCTGCATGTTGTGGCGCACGCCCAAGGACTGGGGCGGCCTCGCCGGTCACGATCTTGCCGCGCAGGGTCTGCCGGCGGAGCGGGAAATGGTCGCCTGGTATTGCAAGCTGTCGGGGCGGGCCGTGCCCGATCCGACGCTCTGGGAATTCTACATGGCCTACAATCTCTTTCGCGTGTCCTGCATCCGGCAGGGCGTCTATGCGCGATCCCTCGACGGGACCGCGTCCAACGTTCGGGCCGCCGAGTCGGGCAAGCTGGTGCGGCCGGCGGCTGATCTCGCCTGGAAGCTGGTGCGCGACATGGCGGGAGCCGCACCATGAGCAAGCGCCGGACGATGCGATCGGTGTCCTCTGCCTCTGCCGTCGGTGAAAGGGAGGCGCGGCCGCCGGTGGAGGCGATCCGCACCGCCGCCTTTCGCCAGTTCGCCGAGCGCGGCTATCCGGTGGTCACGGTGCGTGACATCATGAAGGCCTGCGGGCTGACGCAGGGCGCCCTGTACAACCACTTCCGCTCCAAGGACGAGTTGCTGCACGACATCATCGCCTCGACCCAGGCGGAGCTGGAGCGCGTTTGCAAGCAGGCCATAGCGGAGGCCGGCGACGATCCGCGCGGCCAGCTCGCCGCCTTCGTTCGGGCCTACGTCGTGCGGCATTGCCGGCTGCGGGTCGAGGCGCTGGTCGCCAATCGCGAGATCAGCTGGCTCGATGCGAGCCGTGTTTCGGACATCCGTCGGTCGCGCCGCGCCATCCGCGATGTACTGGTCGCCATTCTGGCCGCAGGCCTGGAGCGCGACCTGTTCGTCCTGCCCAAGGTCGACGGGCGCGAGGATCTCAAGACCGTCGCGATGGCCCTGCTCGACCAGTGCACGCATGTCTCCATGTGGTATGGTCCGGGCGGCCGCCTCGCCGAGGAGCAGATGGCGGCGCTCTATGCGGAGATGGCCTTGCGCTCGGTGGGAGCCACGCCGCCGACCAGTTGAGAGACGGAGTCGCCTGCATGCCGGTGCGCCTCGCGGCCGTCGCTGTCGCCCTGTTCGCGGCCGCCTGCGCGCCTCCGTCGGGCGCTGCGCCGCCGACCGCTCCGACCGTCGAGCGGCCGGTATCGTTGCCGCCGATGGCATCGGTGCCGGCCGCGGGCTGGCATGCGATGCTGGTGGGCGGCGACGACAGCAGTCCGGCGTTCGACAACGCCGTCGATACCCTGCGCGAGCGCCTCGCCGCTCTCGGTGTGCGCACCATCCGCACGTTCACGGCAGATCGTGCCGCCGGCGGCGGCCTCGCGACCTCGACCAACGTTCGCGACGGGTTGCGCACCGTGGGCGGCGATGCCTGCTTCGTCTACATCACCAGCCATGGCGAGCCGCGCGGCTTCTTCCTGCGCGCCGACCGCCGCATCTTCGGTCCGCCGGTTCTCGACCGGGCGCTGTCGGAGAGCTGCAGCAGCGTGCCCACGGTGCTGGTGGTGTCGGCCTGCCACAGCGGCGCTTTCATCAACGCCGAGACCCGCCGGCCCAACCGCATCATCCTGACCGCCGCCGCCCTCGACCGCACCAGCTTCGGCTGCGGAGCGGATGACGATTATACTTATTACGACCAGTGCTTCCTGCAGCAGCTCGACACGGCCCATACCTGGCGCCAGGTCGCGGCGGGCACGAAGTCCTGCGTCGAGAGGCTGGAACGCAGGCTGGGCGTGCGTCAGGAATCGCATCCGCAGGCCTTCTTCGGCGCCGCGGTCGCGAACCTGCGCCTGCCGGGCCGGTAGGCTTCCGAGAGCTCCTGGCTCAAAGTCCGTCGGAGTCGACATGACTTCTCCTCCCCATCGCGGAGCGCGATGGGGAGGTGCCCGCAAAGCGGGCGGAGGGGTCGTGAATTATCGACCGAATGCCCACGACCCCTCCGGCCCTTTGGGCCACCTCCCCAGCTTTCGCTGGGGAGGAATGAT
>NZ_DATBFE010000139.1:0-83906 GCF_036558665.1 Reyranella sp.
TCCCGCGCATGACCGACTACGTCGTGCCGAGCGGCGTGCGGCTTGCCGACGCGGCTCGCGTGCGGCTGGGCGCGCACCTCGCCGCCGGCACGATGGTGATGCACGAGGGGTTCTGCAACTTCAACGCCGGCACGCTCGGCGCCTGCATGGTCGAGGGCCGCATCAGCGCCGGCGTGGTCGTCGGCAACGGCAGCGATGTCGGCGGTGGCGCCTCGATCATGGGCACTCTGTCGGGCGGCGGGAAGGTGCAGGTCTCGGTCGGTGAGCGCTGCCTGATCGGCGCCAATGCCGGCATCGGCATCTCGCTCGGCGACGACTGTGTGGTCGAGGCGGGCTGCTACATCACTGCCGGTGCGCGGGTGCGGCTGGAGGATGGCAGCGTCGTCAAGGCCGGCACGCTGTCCGGCCGGTCGAACCTCATGTTCTGGCGCAATTCGCAGACCGGCGCGCTCGAGGCGATCGCGCGCAAGAAGACCTGGGGCACCCTGAACGCGCAGCTTCACGCCACGGCGGACGCGACATGACCCGTTTCCTGACCGTGGGGGCCGCGCAGATGGGGCCCATCCAGCGCAGCCACACCCGCCGCGACGTGGTCGAGCGGCTGATCGCGCATCTGCGCGAGGCCAAGCGCATGGGCTGCGAGCTGGTGGTGTTCCCGGAGCTCACGCTGACGACGTTCTTCCCGCGCTGGTGGATGACCGACCAGGCGGAGATCGATGCCTTCTTCGAGCGCGAGATGCCGTCGAACGAGACGGCACCGCTCTTCACCGAAGCCAGGCGGCTTTCGCTGGGCTTCTGCCTGGGCTACGCCGAGCTCGCCAACGAGAACGGCCGCGTGCGGCGGTTCAACACCTCGATCCTGGTCGAGCGCGATGGGCAGATCGTGGGCAAGTACCGCAAGGTCCATCTGCCGGGCCATGCCGAGCACGAGCCCCAGCGGCCGTTCCAGCATCTCGAGAAGCGCTACTTCGAGGTCGGCAACCTCGGCTTCCCAGTGTTCAAGGCGTTCGGCGGCAACATGGGCATGTGTATCTGCAACGACCGACGCTGGCCCGAGACCTACCGCGTGATGGGCCTGCAGAACGTCGAGATGGTGATGCTGGGCTACAACACGCCGCTGCACAATGCGCCGGCGCCCGATCATGACGAGCATTCCTGGTTCCATAACCAGCTCTCCATGCAGGCCGGCGCCCATCAGAATGGCACGTGGGTGGTCGGTGTCGCGAAGGGCGGCACGGAAGAAGGCGTGCCTTCGCTGGCCGACAGCATGATCGTGGCGCCGTCGGGCAAGGTGGTGGCGCGTGCGGCGAGCGAGGGCGACGAGCTGATCGTGCATCGCTGCGATCTCGACGCCGGCCGGAGCTACAAGACGACGACCTTCAACTTCGCCCTTCACCGCCAGCCCGACCAGTACGGGCTAATCGTCGAGCGCAAGGGGGCGGTGGATCCGGCGTGAAGCCCGGCGAGACCGAATGGCGCAACCGTAACGCCTTGCATGTCCCGTTGCCGCTTCCCAACTGAACGCGCAGCCTGCGGGGACGACCCCGCTTCCGGGCGAGCGTCGGGACGACCCGGCTTTTGAAAGGGTGCGTCCCATGGCATGGCTCATTCTCCTGGTCGCCGGTCTCTGCGAGATAGGCTGGGCAATCGGCCTGAAATATACCGAGGGCTTCACGCGGCTCGTGCCGTCGATCCTGACGGGCGGCTCGATGGTCGTGAGCGTGGTGCTGCTTGGCATCGCGCTCAAGACGTTGCCGGTCGGCACCGGCTACGCGATATGGACCGGCATTGGCGCCGTCGGCACGGCGATCCTCGGGATCGTCCTCCTGGACGAGGCGACGGACTGGATGCGACTTGCCTCGATCGGGTTGATCGTGGCCGGCATCGTCGGCCTCAAGCTGACGAGCGCCGCCTAGCTCTGCTCGATTGCCGAAGGTGCGAACTTCCCGTAGCTGCGTTCCGGCGTGCCTCGGAACAGCGACATGTGCGTGTGGGTCGCGACGAAGGAATCGCCGATCTCGTTGCGGCCCAGCACCACGGTCGTACGACCGGGCCGATCGAAACGGTCGCCGTTGGGATGGAAGCCGTCCGACTGCCAGACCGCCATGCCGACTGCGGTCAGACGATCGGCCGAAACGATCGCCTCGACCTTGCCGAGATCGTAGCGGAAGTCGCGGATGGTGCCCCAGACGTTGCGCCACTGCTTCTGCTCGGCGAGCTCGCGGCCGTGCATGAAGTCGGTGAAGGTGCCGAAGGCGATCATGTCCTCGGCGAAGATCGAGCGCGCACCTTCATAGTCGACAGCGCGGCAGTGCCTCGCAAGCTTGTCGAACCAGGCGCGAACGGCGGCGAGATCGTCAGCGGCGACAGGAGCGAGGAGTTTCATCGCGGAAATCCTATAGTCCGAAGCGTTGCCAGTGGAACCGCTCCTCGAGCGCAAACAAGGCCGAAGTTCCGATCTGCTCGAGGCTGCCGCCAAGGCCGAAGCGGGACAACAGACGGCGGCGCGGCGCGATCAGAGGCAGATAGACCTTGGCACCGAAGCGCTCCTGCAGCAGCGCACGCAGCTCGCCGAGGCCGTCGGCGAGGCCCAGCTCGAGGCCACGCCTGCCGGTCCAGAACTCGCCTGAAAAGAGCGTCGCCTCGTCGCCCTTCAGCCGGCTGCCGCGCCGTTCGCGCACCCAGTCCTTGAACCCGTCATGAATCTCGGCCTGGAGTCGTTTCAGGCGCTCGACATCCTCGGAATCCTCCTCGCGAAAGGGATCGAGCATCGACTTGCGTTCGCCGGACGTGTGCACGCGCCGCTCGATGCCGAGTTTGGCGATCAGGTCCTTGAAGCCGAAGCCCGCCGAGATGACTCCGATCGAGCCTACGATCGAGGCGGGATCGACGATGATCTCGTCGGCGGCGCAGGCGAGCCAGTAGCCGCCCGAGGCGGCCACGTCCTCGACGAAGGCGATGACCGGCAGGTTCTTCTCCCTGGCGAGCAGCCGGATACGCTGCGCGATCAGCGCCGACTGCACGGGCGAGCCACCCGGTGAGTTGATGGCCAGCGCCACGGCCTTGGCTCCGCGCAGGTTGAAGGCGCGGGCAAGCAGCGGCGCCACACTCTCGATGGAGAGTCCCCGTGAACCCAGCAGAGGGTTCGAGGCGATGACGCCGGCCATGCGAACGACCGGTACGGCCGGCCCGCGCCGCAAGCGATTCCTGATCCATTCCAGCATGGCGGCACTCTCGCGGGGCGGCGCCGTGAAGGCAAGCACTCTAGAAGACGATGGCCGCGGCGTGGCGCAGAACGGCTTCGGCGGCGTCGGTAAACCCGCCGCCCGGCTTGTGCAGGATCAAGGGCGGCGACTCGCGAAGCCGCGGGAAGTCACCGCGCCGCGCGCGGATCAATATACGTGGCGCGGGTGGCAGGCGCTTTATCGCCATGTCGCCCCAGCCGAGACGCCCGAGCTGCGCTGCGATCTGGTCCAGCCGATCGCTGCGATGGATGAGCGTCAGGGTGCCGGCAGACTCGAGCGCGCCGGTCGCGACTGACAGCCAGCGCGCGAGATCGGCGCTCGACTCGACGGTCGCCAGGGCCTTGCTTTGGTCAGGTGGCGGATCGGCCGTCGCCGCCGCCAGGTAAGGCGGGTTGGTCGCAACGCACGCGAACTTTCCCAGCGTCTCGGGCAAGGGCTGCGCGATGTCGTGGACGACGACCTGGACGCGGCCTGCCATGCCATTGGCCTCGGCATTGCGCACGGCAAGAGCAGCGAGACTGGACTGCAATTCGACACAGGTAACGCTGCAATCCGGTACGCGCGTCGCCAGGCAAAGGCCTACTGCGCCGACGCCTGCTCCGAGATCCAGTACACGCGCTCCGGACGCGGGTGACGTCGCGGCGGCCAGCACGATCGCGTCCACGGCGACACGGTAGCCGCGGCTGGGTTGCGCAAGGCAGACGCGGCCGCCCAGCAACGCATCTTCTGTGGTGGACGTTTCCATGCAGTGACTGCATCCTCTCACGACATCGTGTCGCAACCTCGGCTTTTCCGGCGGGATTAACTTCAAATCATGGCAACCGTCGTCTCCCTGGAAGGAAAGCGCAAGGCGCCTGGCCTCGAGCCTCTGCTGGCCTTGTGCGCGGAGGACATGGCGCGCGTGGATCGAGAGATCCTGGCGCGCATGCGCTCGTCCGTCTCGCTCATTCCCGAGCTTGCCAACCATCTGGTCGGAGCGGGTGGCAAGCGCATGCGACCCCTGCTCACTGTCGCTGCGGCGCGGCTGTGCGGCTACGGATCGCCGGACGACGACCGCCATGTCAAGCTCGCGACCTGCGTGGAATTTATTCATTCCGCCACGCTCCTGCACGACGACGTGGTCGATGTGAGCGCTCTTCGTCGCGGCAAGCCCACTGCCAACTCGGTGTGGGGCGACAAGGCATCGGTGCTGGTCGGCGATTTCCTGTTCACCCGCGCGTTCGAGCTGATGGTCGATGTCGGCTCGCTCGACATTCTGGGCGTGCTGTCGCGCGCCTCTTCGACGATCGCCGAGGGCGAGGTGCTGCAGCTCGTCACGCAACGCGACAGCAGCACGCCCGAAGCGACCTATCTCGAGGTGATCAAGGCCAAGACCGCCAAGCTCTTCGCCGCCGCGGCCGAGGTCGGCGCAATGGTGGCCGGCCGCAATGGGGCGGAGCGGGTGGCGCTGGAAAGCTTCGGCATGAATCTCGGCATCGCCTTCCAACTCGTCGACGATGCGCTCGACTATGCCGGCCGCGAGGCCAAGCTCGGCAAGTCGGTGGGCGACGATTTCCGCGAGGGCAAGATCACGCTTCCGGTCATCCTCGCTTTTCTTCGCGGCGGCCGGGTCGACCGCGAATTCTGGAAGCGCACGCTCGAGAAACTCGACCAGCAGCCGGAGGATCTGGAGCGCGCCCAGAGCCTGATCGAACGCCATAATGCGCTCACCGATACGCTGGAGCGTGCTCGGCACTACGGCGCCATGGCGCGGGACGCGCTCGGCCTGTTCGGCGACTCGCCGCTCAAATCAGCGCTGCTCGAGGCAGTAGACTTCGCCATCGATCGCGCGCACTAATCGCGGCCGCCATGGCCGCCAAGCACATCCTCGCCGTCGATCAGGGCACGACCAGCACGCGCGCCATCGTATTCGACAACTCGGGCCGGCCGATCGCGTCGGCGCAGAAGGAGTTGCCGCAGATCTTTCCCAAGCCCGGCTGGGTCGAGCACGACCCCGAAGAAATCTGGCGCGCAACCGTCGAGGTTTGCCGCGGTGCGCTCGAGAAGGCGAAGCTCGAGCCCGGAGCGCTGGCCGGTATCGGTATCACCAACCAGCGCGAGACCACGGTGGTGTGGGACCGCGTGACAGGAAAGCCGGTGCACAACGCTATCGTCTGGCAGGACCGGCGCACTGCCGATCTCTGCGACGAGTTGAGGGCTGCCGGGCATGAGCCGATGTTGTCGCGGCGTACCGGTCTGCTGCTCGATCCCTATTTCTGCGGCACCAAGATTGCCTGGATATTGAAGAACGTCGCCGGTGCCCGCGTGGCGGCCGAGAAGGGAGCGCTGGCGGCGGGCACGATCGAGAGTTTCCTGCTGTGGCGTCTGAGCGGTGGCAAGGTCCATGCGAGCGACGCGACGAATGCCAGCCGCACCCTGCTGCTCGATATCCGAAAAGGGAAATGGGATCCCGATCTGGCGACATTGCTCGGGGTCCCGCTTGCAATGCTGCCCAGGGTCGTGAATTGCGCCGGCGAGCTCGGGGTTACGACGCCCGACATCCTGGGGGCGCCGGTTCCCGTGCTCGGTATGGCGGGCGATCAGCAGGCGGCAACGGTAGGACAGGCCTGCACCAAGCCGGGCATGGTCAAGGCAACCTACGGCACCGGCTGCTTCGCGGTCCTGAACACGGGCAGCCTTGCGGTCCAGTCCAGCCACCGCTTGCTCACCACGATCGCCTATCAACTGGACGGCCGGCGCACCTATGCGCTCGAAGGCAGCATCTTCGTGGCCGGCGCCGCCGTGCAATGGCTGCGCGACGGCCTTGGGCTCATCAAGCAGTCAGGCGAGATCGAAGCGATGGCGCGCAACGCGAAAGACGGCCACGGCGTCTACATGGTGCCCGCCTTTGTCGGTCTGGGGGCACCCTATTGGGATGCCGGGGCGCGGGGCGCCCTGCTGGGTCTGACACGCGACACCGGCCCGGCAGAGATCGCCGCCGCGACGCTCGATTCGGTTTGCTACCAGACGCGCGACCTCATTGAGGCGATGCGTGGCGACGGTGCCGAGATCGAAGAAATCAGGGTCGATGGCGGCATGGTGGTGAATGACCCGTTGATGCAGCGCCTCGCCGATACCGTCGGCACGCCGGTGCAGCGGCCCAAGGTCATCGAAACGACGGCGCTGGGCGCGGCCTTTCTTGCCGGACTGCACGCCGGCCTGTGGACCTCGCTCGACTCGCTGGCTGAGACCTGGATGCTCGATCGGGCCTTCACGCCGGCGGAAAATGCGCCCTCGCGAGACCGGCGCTATACCGGCTGGCAAAACGCGGTGAAGAGGGTGCGCAGCACTTAGTCGCTGCCGCACCTTGGCCGATTGACTTGGCCGCAAAAGTTCTGCGAGCATATTTGCACGATACGGTTGCGATCCGGCGCAATCGAGAAAGAGGTGCGCGGCCGTATGAAGCCTCTCCGCCTGACGCAGCAAGGGATCGTCTTTTCGATCTTCATCGTCTTGTTCGCAGGCTTTTCGGCCTTCCTGCCGGGCTTCCTCACCACCGCCAATATGCTGACGCTGCTGCAGAATGTGGCGGTGCTCGGCATCCTCGGCCTCGCCATGGCGATCGTCGTGATCGGCCGCGGCATCGACCTGTCGCTGATCGCGGCCCTTGCGGTGCCGCCGGGCGTCGTGTTGCAGCTCGTCCAGGATGGCGATTCGTTTTCCTACGCCCTTCTGATGGCGACGCTTTTGACCCTGGCCTTCGGTCTGATCAATGGCTGGCTGATCGCCTATGCCGAAGTGCCTTCGATCTTTGCAACCCTGGCCTCGGGCCTCTTTCTCGCCGGTCTCGGTCAGGCGGCCCTGTTCAAGCTCGACGTCGTGCAATGGAGTCCGGGGTTGAGTGGCTTCGAGAAGCTGGGCCAGGGCAACGTGCTCGGCATTCCGATGCCGATCGTGATGTTTGCCGGTGCCTGCGCCGCAGTAGGTCTGTTCCTGCGCAAGACCCGGTTGGGCGTCTTCATCTACGCGGTTGGCGACAATCCGTTCGCGGCGCGGGCCACCGGCATTCCGACGCGGCCGCTGATCGTGCTGCAATACGTACTGGCCGCGCTGATCGGCCTGATCGCAGGCCTGGTCCTGGCGGCGTCGGTGAACAGCATGCCGACCCGCATCTACAACTCGACCTTGATCTACGACGTGATCCTGGTGGTCGTTCTGGGCGGCATCGGACTGGCCGGCGGGCGCGGCGGCGTGCTGAACGTCGTGATCGGCACGCTCCTGATCGGCACGATGCTGAACGGCATGACGATCATGGACGTCTCCTATTCCGGGCAGAACCTCGTGAAGGGCGTCGTGCTTCTGATCGCGGTGATTGCCGACTCCTTTCTCAATCCTCGCAACGAGGAGACGGCGCAACAGGGGGACATCTGAAGCGGCAAGGGATCGTCTGAAAGAACCACAAACCGGAGGAGACGCTATCATGACTCATTCCATAACCACCCGGTGGGTCGGCAGGCTTGTCGCCCTGTCGGCGCTCGTTTGCGCCTTGGCCGCGCCCGCCTTCGCGCAGAAGGGGCTGGACGAGCCGTTCCAGGGCCCGTTCAAGAAAGCGCTGGCCGGCAAGACCGTGGGCTATGTGCCGGTGGCGATGAATTTCGATCTCACCGAGGGCTGGTTCGCCGTGCTCAAGAGAGAACTCGAGCCCTATGGCATGAAGGTGGTGGTTCGCGACGCCAACTGGAGCACCAATGCCGGCGCCCAGGCGATCACTACCCTCATCTCCGAGAAGCCGGCCGTGATCGTCGTGCACAATCCCGACGTCCAGACCTACGCCAAGCTGATCCAGCGCGCGGAGAAGGAGGGGATCTTCATCATCCAGATCAACATGGGCTCGGCCTTCAGGTCGACCGCCTTCGTCGGCGCCAACTGGATCGAAATCGGCGAGCGCGACACGCAAGCCGTCGTCGACTTCTGCAAGGGCAAATCGAACAAGATCGCAGTGGTGCAGGGGGCCCTGTCGGCCGCCGCCAGCGCCTATACGCTGAAGGGCGTCGAAAACGTGCTGGCCAAGAATCCCGACGTCAAAGTCGTTTCGAGTCAAGCTGCCGACTGGGACGCCGCGAAGGCCAAGGCGATCACCCAGACGGTGCTGAAGCAGAATCCCGACCTTTGCGGCATAGTCGGCTTCTGGGACGGCATGGACATCGGCACCGCCGCGGCGGTCAAGGAAGCCGGCCTTACCGGCAAGGTCTTCGTGGCGACGTCCGGCGGCGGTGAGCAGAAGGGCGCCTGCGATCTCGTGAAGTCGGGCGCTTTCGACCTCGACCTCAGCTATGACGTGCCGACCCAGGGAGCGGATATGGCCGCCCTCGTGAAGTGGCTGGTGTCGTCCGACATGAAGCCGGGCACGGTGAAGGGTTCCGTCTATACGACGCTGATCCCTGTCACCAAGGCGAATGCCGGTATCGACGGTACCTGCTGGAAGCTTGAACGACTGAAGCAATAGCGAGACGACGCGGAGCGGCTGGAGCGCGGCAGGCGTCGCGTCCCGGCGCCCCGCCCTTTTCTCCAGTTGCAACCGCCGCGCCGACAGGTCGTTCGATGAAAGAAGTCGTACTGCGTTTGCGTTATCGCTATTGGCCGGACCATCTGCTTGGTGAAATCCTGTCGAAGCGTTGGACCGAAACGGCCATTCCGGTCATCGTCCTGTTGCTCGTCGCTTTTGCCTTCTCGGAGGCGATCCCGGGTTTTCTCTCGCCCAACAGTCTCGCCGATACTGCGCGGCAGGCGGCCGAGATCGGCTTCGTCGTGCTCGGTATGGCGCTGGTCATCGTCGTCGGAGGCATCGATCTCTCGGTCGGATCGATGTTCGCGTTGACGGACTTCTGCGCGCTCTTCTGCCTCGACGTTCTCAATCTGCCGGTGCCGGCGGTGGCCGTCATCACCATCGTTTTCGGTGCGCTCCTGGGAGCGGTCAACGGCTTCCTGATCGGCTATCTCAGGCTGCGCGCCTTCATCACCACGTTGATCACCCTGATCATTTATCGCTCGGCCTACGACCTGCTGCTGTTCGACTATTCGAATACCATTGCGGCGGCCTTTCCCGACGATGCGGTCTGGGACTTCATGGGCGGCGGCGGCGTCTTCGGAGTCCCGAGCGTTGCGCTGCTCTATGCGATGGTCGCGATCTTCGGTCATGTCTTCATGACCCGCCTGCGCCCTGGCTGGCACATAACGGCGATCGGCGGTTCGCGTCGCTCGGCCTACAATTCCGGCGTCGCCGTGCGCCGCACGATCGCGCGCTGCTACGCCGCGAGCGGGGCGCTGACCGCAGTTGGCGCGCTATTCTTCGCGGCACGCCTCAGCACGGTCGGCGGTGACGTCGGTGTCGGGCTCGAGGTGACGGTGCTCACGGCGGCGGTGCTGGGCGGCATCAGCCTGGGCGGCGGGCGCGGCTCGGTTGCCCGCGCGCTGGTCGGCACGCTCATCGTGCTCCTGATCACGAACGGCCTCACCACGCTTTCGGTAAGGGGCGGCGTCAACCGCATGGTGCTGGCAGGCATCCTCCTCGTTGCCGCCACGATCGACATCCGCTGGCTCAAGAACCGGACCCGCATCATCGCCAAGGTCTATGTCAGTCCCACCTTTCACCATATGCCGGCGCTGCTCGGGCCCCGCGTCGGCCAGGGCAGCCGCTTCGAGCAGAACGACAAGCTGAAGGACGTGAGCCTGATCGGTCTCGGACGGATCGAGGCGCCGGAGGACGTGATCCTCGACCGGCACGACAACCTCTATGCCGGCTCGCGCCATGGCGACATCATCCGCTTTTTTCCACCCGATTACGAGAAGATGGAGGTTTATGCCCATATCGGCGGCCAGCCGCTCGGCATGGCCTTCGACCGCGACGACAACCTCTATGTCTGCATCGGCGGCATGGGTCTCTACCGCATCACGCCGGACCGCAGGGTCGAGAAGGCAACCGACGAGACCAACCGCAGCCTTTATTCGGTCAACGACGACAGCCGCCTGCGGCTCGCCGACGATCTCGATATCGCCGATGACGGGCGCATATTCTTCTCGGAAGCGACCGTGCGCTACGAGATGCACGAATGGCCGGTCGACGGGCTGGAAGCGCGCGGCAACGGCCGCATCATCTGCTACGATCCCGCGACCAAGACCACGCGCACGGTGCTGCGCGGCCTGAAGTTCCCCAACGGCATCTGCGTGTCGCGCAACGGGCAGTCGATCCTGTTCGCCGAGACCTGGGGCTGCTGCATCAAGCGCTACTGGTTCGAGGGGCCGAAGAAGGGCCGCGTCGAGATGCTGATCGACAACCTCCCGGGCTTTCCCGACAACATCAATCTGTCCTCCGACGGCAACTATTGGCTGGCCATGGTCGGCATGCGCTCGCCGGCGCTCGATCTTGCCTGGCGCATGCCGGGCTTCCGCCGGCGCATGGCCAAGCGCGTGCCGCTCGACGAGTGGTTGTTTCCCAACATCAACACGGGCTGCGTGCTGAGGTTCAACGAGGCCGGTGACATCCTCGAGACCTATTGGGATCAGGCCGGCGTCAATCACCCCATGATCACCTCGATGCGTGAACACAAGGGCTATCTCTATCTCGGCGGCATCATGAACAACCGGATCGGCCGGCTGAAGCTCGGCAAGGCCGACCCCGATTTCGTGCAGTACGAGACGCGCTGGAGGAAGAGCGCATGATCGGCGCGCTGCGGGCCATCGGCGACCGGGTTCTCGGCCGCGGGGACGCCTCGATCACGGTACCGATCTTCGACGGCGCCCTGAAGCCCAACCAGATCCTCGAGAACGCCGAGATCGTCGCGCAGTTCGACGCCGCGGACGACCTCGCGACGGACGGCAAGGCGCCGCTCGTCTGCGACGGAGGCCGCGTGCTGCTTCCGACCGACGGAGCCGGGACGGAAGTCGCGCACTTCGACCGGCCCGTCACGGCGCTCTGCGCCTTGCCCGATGGCGGAATCGCCGTCGCGCTCGACGGTCGCGAGGTCATCGTGCGCGAAGGCGCTGGCGGGGAACGTCGCTCGACGGGGCCGGCGAACGCGCCGTTTCGCTCTGCCAATGCGATCGCCTGCCTTGCCGACGGCCGGCTCGCCGTCACCGACGGGTCGCGGGACAACGACTGCGCGCAATGGACCCATGACCTCATGGGTCGGGGCGCGACCGGTCGCCTGATCCTGCTCGATCCGCGCAATGGCGATGCGCGCGAAGCGGCGCGTGGTCTGGAATATGCCTTCGGTGCCTGCGCGGCCGGCAACGAGACTCTGGTGTCGGAGAGCTGGCGCCATCGCGTGCTCGCCGTGACGTCCGATGGCCGCAGACGCATCGTGCTCGGCCGCCTGCCCGTCTATCCCTCGCGCCTCGCCGTCGCCGCCGGAGGCGGCTTCTGGCTCACCGCCTTCGCCGCTCGCACGCAGCTCGTGGAGTTCGTGCTGCGCGAGAACGCCTTCCGCCGCCGCATGATGAAGGAAATTGCGCCCGAGCACTGGATCGCACCGCGCCTGCGCTCGGGCGATAGCTATCTCGAGCCCATGCAGGGCGCACACTTGCGCACCATGGGTGTGCTGAAGCCCTGGGCGCCGCCGCGATCCTACGGGCTCGTCATTCGCCTCTCGGCCGACGGCGTGCCGCGGTACTCGCTGCACAGCCGCGTCGATGGCATCAATCACGGCATCGTGGCGGCAGCCGAGGTGGGAGGCTTCCTGTACCTGCTGGCCAGGGGGCCGGGCCGCCTGCTGCGGCTGCCGCTGGCCGACCTCGAGAAGGACGCGGCGGCATGACCACACCGATCCTCGAGCTGCGCCAGGCGACCAAGCTCTATGGCGGCTCGCCGGCGATCGATGCGGTGGACTTCGCCCTGATCACGGGCGAGATCCACGCGCTGGTGGGCGAGAATGGCGCCGGCAAGTCCACTCTGACCAAGGTCATGGCAGGGGTGGTGCCGCTCACGTCGGGCAAGATGCTGATCGGCGGCAAGGAAGTGGCGCCGCGCACGCCGCTCGAGGCTCGCCACCTCGGCATCGCCATGGTGTTCCAGGAAAACAGCCTGGTACCGTCGATGACGGTCGCGCAGAACCTGTTCCTCGGCCAGGAACGGTTCTACAACCGGCTGCGCGGCATTTACATTGCTGCCCAACAGTTCCTGCAGTCGCTCAACTTCGACGTGACGCCGACGGCCACCGTCGCCCAGCTTGGCGCCGCCAAGAAGCAGATGGTCGAGATCGCGCGCGCCGTCCTGCACGACGCCAAGGTGATCATCTTCGACGAGCCGACGGCGAGCCTCACGCCCGAGGAGAAGAAGTATTTCTTCGATCTCGTGCGCGAGCTGAAACGGCGCGGCGTCTCGGTCATCTTCATTTCCCATGCGCTGGAGGAAGCGCTGCTGATCTCCGATCGCATCACCGTGCTGCGCGATGGACGGCATGTCGTGACCGACGAGACCAGGAACTTCGACCGGGCCAGGGTCATCCAGGCCATGGTCGGGCGCGACCTTTCCAAGACGCTCTATGCCGGCCGCAAGGAGCAGGTACGGCCGCCCGGCCGGCGGGTGCTGACGGTAGAGAACTTGCGCATGGCGCCGATGGTGAAGAACAATTCGCTGTCCGTGTTCGCGGGCCAGGTGACGGGCGTGTTCGGTCTCGTGGGTTCCGGCCGCACGGAAACCTTCAAGATCGTCTCGGGCATCCTCAAGCGCGATTTCTTCCATGGCGGCGAGGTGATCCTGAACGGCCGCCCGGTCCGCTACCTGACGCCCGCTCCGGCGGTGCGCGACGGCATCGCCTACATCACCGAAGACCGCAAAGTTGAAGGCTTCTTCGAGACCATGTCGATCGCGAAGAATGTCTATATGGGTCTGCTGGCCAAGCTCGGCGGCAAGCGGCAGCTGGTCCTGAACAAGGAAGCGGAGACGGTCGGCAAGAAATGGGTGCAGGCGCTGAACGTTCGCGCGATAGGGCAGGACGTCAAGGTCGTCGAGCTGTCCGGCGGCAATCAGCAGAAGATCGTGATCGCCAAGTCGCTGGTGCAGGAGCCCAGGCTTCTCGTCTTCGACGAGCCGACGCGTGGCGTCGACGTCGGGGCCATCGCCGAGATCCACCAGCTCATCGACCGGCTGGCCGACGAGGGCAATGCGGTGGTCATGATCTCCTCCTATCTGCCGGAGATCATGGCGCGCTCCGACCGAATCCTGGTCTGCCGCCAGGGCAAAGTGGTCGAGGAATTCTCGGCGCACGAGGCCACTGAAGAAAAGATCATGTACGCGGCGATCCACTGACGCTTGCCGCTCGTGATGCGCGCCATTAGGTTGCGCGCCGTCATGCGAGGCCGCTCCAACCCCGTCTATTGCGCGATCGATACGATCGACCTGCCGCTGGCTGCCCGGCTGATCCGGTCGGTGGCCGGCGGGGCGGTTCCTGCCGTGGGTGGCGTCAAGCTCGGGCTGGAGTTCTTCCTGGCGCATGGTGCCCCAGGAGTACGCTACGCCTTTCCGGCCCCGGTTCGGGCGACCGGCATCGGCTTCTTCCTCGATCTCAAGCTGCATGACATTCCGAATACGGTGGCGGGCGGCATTCGCGCCGTGGTCGAGCTCGAGCCCACCTTCATCACCATTCACACCGCAGGTGGCGCGGCGATGATGAATATCGCGGCCGAAACCGCCGCGTCAGAAGCCAAACGGTTGGGCGTCGCACGACCGCGACTCCTCGGCGTTACGGTACTCACCTCGCTCGACCGGTCCGACCTCGAAGCGACCGGCGTCACGGTCGATCCCGGCCAGCAGGTATTGCGGCTGGCGGCGCTTGCGCGCCGGAGCGGCCTCGACGGCGTGATCTGCTCGCCGCTAGAGATCGCGGCGCTGCGTCGCGAATGCGGCAAGGATTTCGTCCTGATGGTGCCGGGCATCCGCCCTCCCGGGGCGGCGAGCGCTGACCAGAAGCGGGTGATGACGCCGCAGGAAGCCATGGCCCTCGGCGCCAATCACCTGGTCATCGGTCGCCCGATCACCGAAGCGGCAGACCCGGCACTGGCCGCCGAAGTTCTGGCGCGCGATCTCGGCGCGCTCTGACGCCATGGCGGTCGAGGCGAAGATCTGCGGGCTCTCGACGCCGGAAGCGGTCGATGCGGCGGTGCGCTTCGGCGCCCGCTGGGTCGGATTCGTGACCTACCCGCCCTCGCCGAGGCATGTCTCGACGGAGACGATGCGTGCGCTTGGCGAGCGCGTGCCCAAGAAGGTTGGCCGGGTCGGCCTGTTCGTCGACCCCGACGATGCGCTCCTCGACGAGAAGCTTGCGACCGGCGCTCTCGACCTCCTGCAGCTCCACGGGGCCGAGACGCCGGAGAGGATCGCGGCTATCAGGCGGCGTACCGGGAGGCCCGTGATGAAGGTGATCAAGGTCGCGACGCCGGAAGATCTCGAGCGCGGCATCGCCGCTTACGGAAGCGTCGCTGATCGGCTGATGTTCGACGCCGCAGAGGGAACGCTGCCGGGCGGCAACGCGAGAACGTTCGACTGGGCGATCCTGTCGGGTCGCAGCGTGCCCCTGCCCTGGTTCCTGGCCGGTGGTCTCACACCCGACAACGTGACCGACGCAGTGCGCATGACGGCCGCGCGCGCCGTCGACGTTTCTTCTGGCGTCGAATCGGGCCGGGGTGTGAAATCGATCGAGCTGATTCGCGCCTTCCTCGCGCGAACGGCGTCGCTTTAGGGGAGATCGCCATGAGGACCGAACGGCGGCTGAAGGAACTGGGCATCGAGCTTGCGTCCGCGACCTCGCCGATGGCCAACTACGTCAATGCGGTGCGTACCGGCAATCTTCTCTATCTCGCGGGCAAGGGTCCGGGACTGCCCGGCCAGCCGCTGCCGACAGGCAAGGTCGGCCGTGATCTCACGATCGAGCAGGCCTACCAGCACGCGCGCGAGACCGGCCTCAACCTGATCGCCGTCATGAAGGCGGAGCTGGGCGATCTCGATCGCGTGAAGCGCATCGTGAAGGTCCTGGGCATGGTGAACGCGATGCCGGAATTCGGCCATCAGCCGGAAGTCGTCAATGGCTGCTCCGACCTCTTCGTCGAAGTGTTCGGCGATCGCGGCCGGCATGCACGGTCGGCGGTCGGCATGGGCTCGCTGCCGCGTGGCATTCCGGTCGAGATCGAGGTGATCGTCGAGGTCGAGGCGCCCGCGGCGCGTCAGTCCGCGCCGGCCAAGGTGGCGGCGAAGCGGAAGGTTGCCGGCAAGAAGGCCGCGAGGAAGAAGAAGACATAGTCCGCTTTGACCGACCCCTGCCGGGGCTGCTAAGTCCGCGCGTCCCGACAGGAACCGCCATGCCATCGACACCCAACAGTTTCCGTACCGGGCCCGACGAGCGCGGGCACTTCGGCGTTTTCGGCGGTCGCTTCGTCGCCGAAACGCTGATGCCGCTGATCCTCGAGCTGGAGAAGGCCTACAGCGAGGCGAAGGCGGACCCTCAATTCCGGGGCGAGCTCGGCTATCTCCTGAGCCACTATGCCGGCCGCCCGAGCCCGCTCTACTTCGCCGAGCGCCTGACCAGGAGTCTGGGCGGCGCCAAGGTCTATCTGAAGCGTGACGAGCTCAACCACACCGGCAGCCACAAGATCAACAACGTGCTGGGCCAGGTACTGCTCGCCAGGCGTATGGGCAAGACGCGCGTGATCGCCGAGACCGGCGCTGGCCAGCACGGCGTCGCCACGGCGACCGCCTGCGCGCTGTTCGACATTCCCTGTGTCGTGTTCATGGGGTCGGTCGACGTCGAGCGCCAGGCACCGAACGTCTTTCGCATGAAGATGCTGGGGGCGGAGGTGCGGCCGGTGACGGCGGGCTCGGCGACCCTCAAGGACGCGATGAAGGAGGCGTTGCGCGACTGGGTCGCGACCTGCGACACGACCTTCTATTGCATCGGCACCGTGGCGGGCCCGCATCCTTATCCGGCGATGGTGCGCGATTTCCAGTGCGTGATCGGCGAGGAGACGCGCGAGCAGATGATCGAGGCCGAAGGCAGGCTGCCCGACACGCTTGTCGCCTGCATCGGCGGCGGCTCGAATGCAATGGGCCTGTTCCATCCCTTCCTCGACGATGCAGGCGTGCGCATCATCGGCGTCGAGGCAGCGGGCAAGGGCCTCGAGACAGGAGAGCACGCAGCGTCGTTGACGGGCGGACGGCCAGGTGTGCTGCACGGCAACCGGACCTATCTCCTGCAGGACGAGGAGGGTCAGATCACGGAGGCGCATTCGATCTCGGCCGGCCTCGACTATCCCGGCATCGGCCCGGAGCATTCTTGGCTCAAGGAGCAGGGCCGCGTCGAATATGTGTCGGCCACGGACAACGAGGCGCTCGAGGCGTTCCAGCTCCTCTGCAAGCTCGAGGGTATCATTCCCGCGCTCGAGTCGTCCCATGCGCTGGCGTATGTGACCAAGCTCGCGCCGACGCTGCCGAAGGACAACTTGCTGGTGATGAATCTGTCCGGCCGTGGCGACAAGGATGTTCCACAGGTTGCGGCTCGACTGGGTGTGAAGATCGGACCATGAGCCGCATCACCAGGCGCTTCGCCGCACTCAAGGCCGACAAGCGCGCCGGCCTCGTGACCTATGTCACCGCCGGCGATCCCGATCTTGCGCTGAGCTACCAGATTCTGAAGGGTTTGCCGGCAGCCGGCGCGGACCTGATCGAGCTCGGCATGCCCTTCACCGATCCGATGGCCGACGGGCCGTCGGTCCAGCATGCCGGCCAGCGTGCACTCAAGGCAGGCATCACGATCGATGCCACGTTCGACATGGTGAGACGCTTCCGCAAGGAGACCGGCGACGGCGAAACGCCCATCCTGCTCATGGGCTACTACAATCTCGTGTTTCAGCGCGGTGTCGAGCGCTTCTGCAAGGATGCGGCGGCGGCGGGTGTCGACGGTTTGATCCTGGTCGACCTTCCGCCGGAAGAAGCCGACGAATTGAAGCCGCATGCACGCGCCGCCGGCATTGATACCGTTCTCCTCACCGCGCCCACGACAGACGACAAGCGCCTGCCGGCAGTGCTGAAATATGCTTCAGGCTTCGTGTACTTCGTCTCGGTGCTCGGCATTACCGGCACCAAGTCTGCAACCGAGGAGGCGGTGCGCACGCATGTCGCGCGCATCAAGCGCCACACGGCGTTGCCCGTCGGCGTCGGCTTCGGGATCAAGACACCTGATCAGGCGGCGGCGGTGGCGCGTCACGCCGACGCGGCCGTCGTCGGTTCCGCGATCGTCGATCGCGTGAAAGCGGGGCTCGACGACAAGGGAAAGCCCAAGCCCGACCTCCTGCCGGGCGTGTTCGCCTACATCAAGGCGCTCGCTGATGGCGTGCGCGGGATACGCAAAGTTTAGAAGCGCCTTGCGTCGGCCTTTGTGATCCTTTTATGAGATCGCACCGACGGCCATTGTATGGCCGGATTTGCACTCCCATATGGTTGTCCTGAATCGACGGCAAGGGAGTGCGCAATGCAGCGGTTCACGACAGAACATCAAGAGCGGCTTCATCGAAGCTTCACCGCTGCGCTCGATCTTCTCGACAGACAAAACCGCGAGCCCGATCGCTGGGAGGAGGAATGCCTCTCCTACGCGCTGGGCGCCATGGCCTGCGGCCTCTACTCCGCGGCCGAAGTCGAGCTCGCCGCCTTTTCGCGGCCGGTGACTGAGCGGCCGCCGGAAGAGGTCGCGTTGCTCGACACGAAGCCAAGCCGCTTCACCAGGGAGATGCTGCGCCGTGGCCTCGACTATGTGCGGCACCGCAATCGTGAGTCGCAGAATGCGATGGACGACGTGTCGCTGCCGGCCGCCGGCCATCTCGCCGTCCGGTCCTTCCTCGGCGCGTCACTCTGAACTCAGGCTGCCGGATCGTCGTCGAACAGGAGATCGGCAACGAACGGATTGGTCTTGCGCTCCCAGCCGAAGGTCGAGGTCTGGCCGTGGCCTGGCACGAAGCCGATATCCTCGCCGAGCGGCCACAAGCGTCGCCGGATCGACTGCAGAAGCTGATCATGGTTGCCGCGCGGGAAATCGGTGCGGCCAATCGAGCCCCTGAACAGCACGTCGCCGACGAAGGCGATCTTCGCCTCCTTGCTCACGAACACGACATGGCCTGGCGTATGACCGGGGCAATGCACGACGTCGAGCGTCAGGTTGCCGAGGTTCACGGTGTCGCCGTTCACCAGCCAGCGGTCGGGCACAAAGGGCTTGTAGGCCGGAAAGTTGTACTTGCGGCCCGATTCGGGGAGCTTCTCGATCAGGAACAGATCGTCCTTGTGGGGGCCTTCGATCTTCACGCCGTAGTGCGCGGCCATGGTGCCGGCGGCGGAGGCGTGGTCGACATGACCGTGGGTCAGCAGCACCTTCGTGACCTTGATCCCCTGCTCGGAGATCGCGCGCTCCAGCATGTCGAAGTCCCCGCCCGGATCGACGGCGGTACCTTCCATGGTCTCGGAACACCAGACGATGGAGCAGTTCTGCTGGAATGGCGTGACGGGGGCGATCATGACCTTGATCATGCAATTTCTCTAATGCCTCCCGCCGGCGCAGGAAAGGGCGTATGCTGCAGCATCTCTTCGTGACAAGAGTTCAATGAAATTGTGTCTTCTGGCCGGCTTGGCGGCACTTCTGAGCTTGGCAACGCTTCCGGCCGCGGCCCAATTCACCTCGGTCGCGTCTCCTTCCGGCCCGGTCACGGCGGGACCCTACATCATCGTCGATGCGCATACCGGCGAGACACTGCTGGAAAGCAATGCCGGCGCTCCCTGGTACCCGGCGTCACTCACCAAGCTGATGACGATCTATATCGTCTTCCAGGAGCTGAAGGCGGGACGGCTGGGGTTGCAGAGTGCCGTGCCGTTCTCCGCCCACGCCGCCAGCATGCCGCCGGCCAAGCTCGGCCTGGCGGTGGGCCAGGCGATCACGGTGGAGCAGGCGCTCGAATCGCTGGTGGCGCATTCGGCCAACGACGTGGCGGTGGCGCTGGGCGAACTGGTCGGCGGCACCGAGGCCGCCTTTGCGCAGCGTATGACCCAGACCGCCAGCCAACTCGGCATGACGAGCACGACTTTCGACAATGCCAACGGCCTGCCCGATCCGGGCAATCTGACCACGGCGCGCGACCTCGTTCTGCTGGCGATGGCGCTGATCCGCGATTTCCCCCAGTACTACGGTTACTTCCGCACCCAGGACTTCATGCTGGGCAAGCGCTGGGTCGGACCCGGCGTGAAATTCGTGCACATGTACTCGCCTTATGCCGACGGGTTGAAGACCGGCTTCGTCTGCGCCTCGGGCTTCAATCTGATCGGCAGCGCCGTGCGCGACGGCCGCCGTCTGGTCGGCGTCGCTCTTGGCTTCCGGCGGGCGGATCTGCGCGACGAATTCCTGGTGCGCCTGTTCGACCAGGCCTATTCGCTGAAGACCGGGGGCGCACGGCCCAAAGTCTGGCAGTTGCGTAACGACGGCGGCCAGCCTCCGGTCGTCTTCAGCCAGAGCGAGTGCGGGACGATCCGCTACGACATGCCGGGCGATGCCGCCTGGCTGGGCACCTACCCCACCTGGGCCACCGCGCGCCATGTCTACGATCGCGGTCAGACCGAGCTCGTGCGGATGGGCGTCTCCCATCCCGGCAAGGAATACATCCTGCCGGTTACGGTAAACAAAGCGACGCGGCAGGCGGCGATCATCGCCGACCTGCCACCGGAAGTCGCGGAGAAGCTGTGCGCCGACTATCGGGCGCGCAAGCAATTCTGCGAGGTGAAGAAGCCGCAGGACTTCCACACCCCGTTCAGCGGCTTCTGGCGGTGAGCCCGCAGCCTGCATCGGCTTGGCCGCAGCCTCCAATCATGCGATACCGCGACCCATGAACTGGCTGACCAATTTCGTCCGCCCGAAGCTCCGTGCCCTCGTTTCGCGCAAGAAGGAAGCACCGGAGAATCTCTGGCTGAAATGCCCCAAGTGCGAGCAGATGCTGTTCACCCGCGACTGGGAGGCGAACCAGGAGGTGTGCACCCATTGCGGGCACCATATGCGCCTCCGTCCGATGAAGCGTCTACCGCGCCTGTTCGACGACGGCCGGTTCGAACTCCATCCTTTGCCGCGCGTGGCTTCCGATCCGCTGAAGTTCCGCGACACCAAGCGCTACGACGTGCGGCTGAAGGAGGCCCAGGGCAAGGCCGAGGGGGCGAGCGATGCGCTGGTCGTGGCGAGCGGCCTGATGGGCAGCCGCGTGACGGTCGTGGCCGCACTCGATTTCGGCTTCATGGGTGGCTCGATGGGCACGGCCGTGGGCGAGGGCCTGGTGATGGCGGCCGAGCTCGCCGTCAATCGCAAGGCGCCGCTGATCGTCTTTTCCGCTTCCGGTGGCGCGCGCATGCAGGAAGGCATCCTGTCCCTGATGCAGCTCACGCGCACCACCATCGCGGTGCGGCGCGTCAAGGAGGCAGGACTGCCCTACATCGTCGTGCTGACCGATCCGACGACCGGCGGCGTGTCGGCATCCTTCGCCATGCTGGGCGACATCCATATCGCCGAGCCCGAGGCGATCATCGGCTTTGCCGGGCCGCGCGTGATCCAGGATACGATCCGCCAGGAATTGCCGCCCGGCTTTCAGCGCTCCGAATATCTGCTCGACCACGGCATGGTCGACGCGGTCGTCCATCGCCACAGGCTGCGCGAAACCCTGATCCGGCTGCTCACGCTGCTCATGGATCCGCTGGTCGTCGAAAGCCGCAGTCTCGCCGTCGTCGGCGCCTGAACCTCCGTCGTCGGGGCCTGGCATGATGGATCCGATCCTGGAGCGCGTAACGCGGCTCCATCCGCGATCGATCGATCTCGGCCTGGAACGCATCGCACGCCTGCTGGCGGCACTCGGCTCACCGGAGCGCAGGCTGCCGCCGATCGTCCATGTCGCCGGCACCAACGGCAAAGGTTCTCTGATCGCTTATCTGCGAGCGATGGCCGAAGCTGCCGGCTATCGCGTCCATGTCTACACGTCGCCCCATCTCGTGCGTTTCAACGAGCGCATTCGCCTTGCCGGCCGCCTGATCGAGGACGACGAACTGGACGCCGTGCTGAGCGACTGCGAGCGGGCCAACGAGGAACAGCCGATCACCTTCTTCGAGATCACGACGGCTGCTGCCTACCTCGCGTTTTCACGCGTGCCGGCCGACCTCGCGTTGATCGAGGTCGGGATGGGCGGCCGCTACGATGCCACCAACGTGATCGAACCCGCACTCGCGGCCATAACGCCCATCGGTTACGATCACACCGGCTTTCTCGGCGACAGGCTCGAACGCATTGCCGGTGAGAAGGCGGGCATCCTGAAGGCCGCGGTGCCTGCCGTGGTAGGCCGACAGCGCGACGTGAGCGCCGAGGTCATCGCCGCCCGGGCGGTCAAACTCGCGGCGCCACTGTTTCGCCTCGGCCGCGAATGGCAGGTAACGCCCACCGCCGCCGGTTTCCGCTACGAAAGCGACATGCTGGCCATCGACTTTCCGGCTCCTGCTCTCGTCGGCGCCCATCAGATCGACAACGCCGCCAGCGCCGTCGCCTGCATCGAACGCTTGCGGTCAGCGACCTTCGCCATCGACGACCACGCCATCGCCAGGGGCCTCACCACTGTCGAATGGCCGGCGCGGTTGCAGAAGCTTGGGCGGGGACCCTTGGCCGAGGCCTTGCCGCCCGGCAGCGAACTGTGGCTCGATGGCGGGCACAACGAGGATTGCGGCTTCGCGCTTGCTGGCATGGCGGCCGATTGGGCAAAGGAGCCGGCGCCGTTGCCGCTCTATCTCGTGTTCGGCATGCTGACCAGCAAGGATGCGGCGGGCTTCCTGCGGCCGCTGGCCCGCTACGCGCGCGCGGCCCGGGCGGTGCCCCTTCCCGAAGGCCACAGCGCCTATACGCCTCAAGAAGCCTGCGCGAAGGCGGCTGAAGTCGGCCTCGATTGTGCTGCTGCAACCGATATCGGCGCGGCCCTGGAGGACCTTCTGGCCACCCAGCCCGCGCCGATGCGCATTCTGATCTGTGGTTCGCTTTATCTGGCGGGTGCCGTGCTGGAACGCAACGGCTGATCGGCCATCGGCTCAGCTGACGACGGTGTTGATCCAGTTCACCAGCTTCTGCTTGGGTTCCGCTCCAATCTTGGTTGCAGCGACCTGGCCGTTCTTGAACAGCAGGAGCGTCGGGATCGAGCGCACGCCGTACTGCGTCGGCACCATCGGATTCTCGTCGATGTTGACCTTCACTACCTTGAGCTTGCCGTCCATCTCCTTGGCGATGTCCTCGAGAGAGGGACCGATCATGCGGCAGGGACCGCACCATTCCGCCCAGAAGTCGACAAGCACGGGTTTATCGGATTTGAGCACTTCCTGGTCGAAGGAGGCGTCGGTCGCTTTGACGGTCATGGTGAGACTCCGCAGACAAATAAGGCCGGTCGATGGACCGGCGCCGTTCCTGCCGCCAAGCTAGGAACAGGGCCCGGCCTCGTCAAGGTTCGGACGTATAAGGCATTGATCTGTCTAGAGTTCTTGCATCGATTTCCATCAATCGCAGGGTCGATGTCCAGAGCAGGAAAGCCCGCACCCGATATCCGGGATAGATCGCGCCGAGCAGGGCCCGGTAGAGCGCGAGCTGGCGCCGATAGGCGAGCGGCGTTTGGGTCACCACGGTGGGGGGTGGACGATTGGTCTTGTAGTCGACGATCAGGACCTCCCGATCGGAAACCGCCAGACGGTCGACCTGGCCACTGACCGTGAAGGTGCCGTGTGGCGTCTTCACGGTGCCGACCAGCGGGACCTCCGCGCGTGACCCGGGAGCGAACAGCAGGCCATGTTCCGGTGCTTCCGTCACGGCCAGGGCCTCCGCCGCCCACTGCTCGGCCTCCTCGGCCGTGAGCCCGTGGACCGGCCGACCGAGGAAGCGGCGCGCCGCGGCGGCGCGCTCGGCGGCTGGCAATGCCGGCAAATGGCGCAGCAATTCGTGCAGCAGGCGGCCGCGCTTCCACTTGCCTGCGTCGCCGAGGCCGAGCGGGCTGAAGGCGCGGGGTTCAGCGGCTGCTTCGTCGGGCAGCGGCTGCGAAGGGGCGAGCGGCGTCGGCGGATCGGGCTCGGCTGGCGCGGGCTGGCTGGACCAGGCTGGCAGGCCAAGCGTCTCGGGCAGCGGCAGGGCCTGCTGTGCGGGCACGACGACACGGCCTTCGTTGGTGAGTTCGAAGCCGACGCCCGACCAGCCTTCATTGCCCAGCAGTCCGGTGAAGTCGAACGGTTTTGCGGTCGCGCGCCGCCGTCCCGTGACGCTTTCGCCTTCGACGCTGGCGGCAAGGCCGGCCGCGATGCAATCGTACCAGCAGCCCGTATCCTGCTTGCGAGCGCCGATCCAGCCGCCGACATAGAGCCGGTCCTCGGCGCGAGTCATGGCGACATAGAGAAGGCGGTTCTGCTCCTCGAGCGCGCGCTCGTTCGCTTCGGCGCGCCAGGCGCGTGCGGCTTCATTGGCATCATCGGCGCGCGGCAGCCAAAGCCGCGTGTCGCCGTCGTCGCCGGTCAACAGGCGCTCGCCGTCGCGCGCCACGCGGGTCGTGTCGGGCAGGTAGACGATCGGCGCCTGCAGGCCCTTGGAAGCATGAACGGTGAGGATGCGCACTTCATGGCGGCGATTGGCGTCGAGGTCGCGCTTGATCTCGCCGCCACCTGCTTCGAACCAGCGCAAGAAGCCCTGCAGGGACGCAGGTTCGGCATGCTGGTACTGCAGCGCTCGCGCCAGCAGCTCGTCGATCGGATCGGCGGCCTCGTGGCCGAGCCGCTCGAGCAGACGCTTGCGGCCGCCTTCGGGTCCGAGCGCCTGCGCGAAGAAATCGAACGGGGTGATGAAGTCGGCGCGAGCGAGCCAGGCGGACAAGCGCGCGTGCGCTTCGGCAAGTCCCGGCTCGCTCGCGCGTTCGCGCAAGGCCCGCCACAGCGTGCCGGTGCGTTTCCAGGCAAGCGAAAAGAGCTCGTCCTCGTTGAGCCCGATCAAGGGCGACTTCAGCAGGCAGGCGAGGTTGAGGTCGTCTTGTGGCAACAGCGCGAAGCGCGCCATCGCCAGCAGGTCCTTGATCGCGAGCTCCTCGCCAAGATCAAGTCGATCAACGCCCGCCACCTCGATCTGCTCGCGCTTGAGCGCTCGCACCAGGGCATTCACGAAGGCATTGCGACGCCGGACCAGCACCATGAAGTGGCCGGCATTCAGGAGCCCGCCGCTGCCAGCGCGGCGTTCCTTGCCGATCAGGCCCTTGACGTGAGCCGCGATCAGACGAGCCAGACGCTCGTGCGGCGCCGGCGCCATGCCCTGTGCCGGAGCGATATCGCCGGGATCGACGTTGCTCTTGTCCCGAGCGACCAGCGGCCAGAGTTCGACGCGCCCGGGATCATTCTTGCGGCTCGGCACATGGATGACCTCGGCCAGCCCGGCCACGCCCCGCGAGGCGTCTGGCTGCCGGAATACCCAGTCGACGGCATCGAGCACCGCCGGCGTGGAGCGGAACGAGACGTTGAGGCCGACCGACTCGAAGCCCTTGCGCGCCTGCTGGCTCCTGCCCTCGAACCATTCCCGCATCTCGGCGAGCTTGCGGGGATCGGCACGCTGGAAGCCGAAGATCGATTGCTTGGTGTCGCCCACTGCGAAGATCGTACGTTCGCGGTCGCCCGCACTGCTTTCGCCCACAAAAAACTCTTCCGTCAGCCGGCGAATGACCTCCCATTGGTCGGGATTGGTATCCTGCGCCTCGTCGACCAGCACGTGATCGATGCCGCCATCGAGCTTGTACAGCACCCAGGCGGCGTTTTCCGCCCTTTCCAGCAATCGACGCGTGGCGACGATCAGGTCATCGTAGTCGAGGGTCGCGCGACGACGCTTGGCGGCGCCATAGCGCTCCGTGATGTCGAGGCCGAGCCGCAGGAGCGCACAGGTGAGCTCTACCAGCGCCACGCCGCGCGAATGATCGATTTCCGCCCCGAGTCGCGCGGCCTCGGCGCGCAAGACCTTGTCGATATCGGGCATCGCTTTGACGGCGGCCTTCGTCGCAAGCCGTGCCTGAACGTTGCCGTCTTTGGTGAAGAACGCCCGGCAGTATGCATCCAGACAGGAAGCACGATCGGCGCCGGCATCGAGCCAGGCGGCAATCGCTTGGCCGCGGGCAAGGTCCTTGTCGGTGCCCTTGGCCAGCGCCCTTACCGCGGCACGCAATGCGACCTCATCAGGCCTCGAGTCGTGATCTTTGTCGCAGCCGAGCCGGCGCGTCAGCCGTTTGCGCATCTGCTTCATGCCCTTGGCATCGCCGATGCGGGCCAAAAGCCAGGTCCGCTCGCCGAGAAGCCTGCTCATCAGTTCGGCATATTCGGCGATCGAGATTCGGCCGGCGACGACGGCGAGGGCCTCACGCAATTCGGCAGGTGCATCGCGGTGGGCCAGCGCTTCGATCTGCGCGTCCTGCGCCTCGCGCAGCAATCTCGCCGCCTCGGCTTCATCCATGACCGCGAAGCCGGGCGCCACGCCCGCCTCGAGCGGGAAGCGCTTCAGCAGCGCCTGACAGAAGGCATGGATGGTGAGGATGTTGATGCCGCCCGGCGCATCGAGGACTCGTGCGAACAAGCGTCGCGCGATCACACGCTGGTCAGGTTCAGGCGGCCGGTCGATCAGCTTCTCGATTTGCATGTCGAGCGATGTCGGCTCGGCCATCGCCCATCGGCCGAGTTCGCCGGCCAGGCGGTTACGCATCTCGGCGGCAGCCGCCTTGGTGAAGGTGAGGCAGAGGATGCGCTCGGGCCGCACTCCGGCCAGCAGCAGGCGCATTACGCGCTCGGTCAGGACCTTGGTCTTGCCCGTGCCGGCGTTGGCCTCGACCCAGGCAGAGCAGTCGGGTGTTGTTGCGGTACGCTGTGCCGCGTTGGCAATTTCGAGCGGGTCGAAGGCGTCGTTCATTCCTCGCCTCCCCCCGCAGTCGACCATTCCGCGACGCGCTCGAGATGCGCATAGTCGTTGAAGTACGGACCGAATTCCGGCCAAGGGAGGGCGGGATAGGGCGTCGCAGGATCGGCGAAATGCTCGACCATCTTGGCGACCAGCAACAGCATGGCCGGCACCAGCTCGTCGCTGCCCTTGATCTCCTTGACCGCGCCGCCATCCCCCAGCCCGTTGGCCTGCCAGTAGGAGAGATGGACGGTGCGCGCCTTTCCCTTCACCCGGGTGAATCCTCCTTGCTCGGCCATCGCCGCCTCGAGCAGGAGCTGCGGCGCAAACAGGGCGTCAAGCTCCTTGTGTGACGGTACGCGGCCCGTCTTGTAGTCGATAACCTCCCAGCGGCCCGGCTCGGTTTCGTCGATACGATCGGCGCGCGCCTCGATGGTGAGCGGCCGCGCTGCAGGGCCCACCGTGATCTCGCCTTTGGTCTCGCTGTCCAGCAGCCGCGTGCCCGCAGCGCGCCGCGCATTCTCGGTGCTGACGAACCAGCGCGCCAGCCGCCTGAAGCGCGGCCACCAGAAGGCGCGCTCCGCCGGTGCGGTCATCAACTCACCCAGATGGTGCTCGCCCAGCGCTTCGAAGCGGCTAAGCGCATCGGGCGGCAGGAGACCCGATGGATGTGCCTTCAGGAACTCATCCAGCGCGGCATGCAAGGCGGAGCCGCGGTCGGCCGCCCCCAGCTCCGCCTCCAGAGGATCGAGCATATCGAGGCCAAGGATGCGGCGGGCATAAAGGCCATACGGGTCGCGGCGCCATTGCTCGATGCTCGACACCGACAGCCGTGTCGGCCGGGCGTCGAGCGGCGGGCGCGGTTCGGGCCGCAGCCATGGACGGTAGCGCTTCGGATCGTCTATCGCCTGGGCCCAGGCGAGCAGGCTCCGCCGGCCACGCTGGATGTACTCGGGCGGCGGCGAGCTGCTCTCGCCATCGTAGCCGAACAGTGCATCGAGCCGCACCAGCCAGCGTGACGGAACGGTGGGCGCGCCTCCTTCGCGTTCGGCCCGGGTCAGCAACACACGCTCGGAGGCCAGCGCCGTAGCGAAATCATGTGCGGAAAGGCCGACACGCCGCTCCGGCTGGGGCAAGCCGAGCGCAGCACGCATTGGCCGATTGATCCAAGGGCCGGTCTCCGCCAGGGGTGGCCACGAGCCCTCGTTCAATCCGCCAAGGATCAACAGATCGGCCCGCTGCAGGCGCGCTTCCAACGGCCCCCAGATGGCGAGCCGGGGATGGCGGCCGAAGCGCGGACGCAGGGTCTCCGGTGCCAGCATGGTCGCGAACAGCGCCGGCCATTCGCCGCCGGAGACAGGGCGCCGGCCTTGCCAACCCGTGCGCAGGCGCGCCAAGGCATCGGCCAGCGCTTCGCCCGCCTCGCCCGACCACAGGACGTCAGGCGAGCTGATCTTTTCGGCTGCCGCAATGGTGGTCTCGAGCAATGTTCCGGGGGGAGCACCGGCGCCCATGGTTGCGGCCAGTGCCGATGTAGCCGCATCGATCCGCTCGAGCAGGTCGGCGACCCGCCGGCGATCCGCCGCGTTGCCGAACCGGGCATCGTCAACGCGCGCCCGCAGGGCCGCCAGCCCGGGCGCCGGCTTGAGTCCGCGAAGACATTTGCGATCCAGCCGGCGCGCCGTGTTGAGCAGGTCGCCGCGCGACAGACCGAGGGTGCACAACGGATGCTTCAGGAGCGTCAGCAGATCGACCGGCGCGAAGCCGCTGTCGATCGCTGCGACCAGCGCGCGCATCAGCGTGGCGGGCGCGCAGTCGGCCAGCGGCTGACCGGCAGAATCGTCGATGTCGATCTTCCAGCGCTTGAGCTCGGCGGCAACCCGTCGGGCGAGATCGCGATCGGGCGTCACCAGCGCTGCCGTGCGCAGCGGCACTTCCAGAGCCTCGCGTAGCGCCAATGCGATCGCCAGTGCTTCCTGATGCGGGTTCGCGCAGTCGGCGCGCGTCACATGATCCAGCGCGGCAGCAGGCGGACGCGCCCACCGCTCGCTCGTCTCCGCCGGCCGCATCAACTCGGCGATCAATCGCCGCCGCGCCGGATCGCCGGCTGGACCGGGCCAGTCCGCCACTCGATGTCGGTCGATCTTGAAGGCCGCGAGCAATTCCCTGAGCCCGAACTGCGGGTGCGACGGCTCAAGCATCGCCCAGCTTTCCTCGTCCATCTCGTGATCGAGGCCGGGCAGCACTACGGTGCCCAGCGGCAAGTCCGCGATCGCTGCAAGAAGCTCGCGCGTAGCAGGCTGCGAGCCCGTGGAGCCGGCGGCAATCACCGGCGTGGCCGGCGGATGCCTGCGCCAGCGCGCCGCCTGGGCGCGGATCGCCGCGGTGCGTCGGGCGATCGCGTCGATCTGGCCGCGCTCTTCCAGCACCTGCGGCCAGGCCTTGCCGACGATGGCGAGGAATTCCAGGGTTCGCCGCCAATGACTGGCGAAGTTACCCTCCACCGCTGTTTCGAGCTTGTCGAACGGGACCCCGTCAATCGCGAGCTCGTCGAGCAGGCTGCCGAGCTCGCGGGCGAGCAACAGCGCCTGCGATGCCGATTGCGCGATCGGCTGCGCCTGATCGTCCCTGAAAGCGAGCACGAGCTCGGTCAGAAGCGCCTCGCGTTCGGCCGAATCGATCGCCGGCGGCAAGGCGAGGGCGGCGCCATCGTCGGCCGGTTCGCTCCAGTCGCTGTCGTCGAAATCGCCGAGCGGGGCAAGGCGCGGCAGGATCGTGGGCTTGCCATCGGCGGCGCGCAGAAAGGCATCAGAAAGCGCGCGCACCGATCGGCGGGTCGGCAACAGGATCAGGATATCGGCCAACGCCAGCGGATCGGCGCCATATTCGGCAAGGATCCCGCGCGCCAGTTCGTCGACAAAGCGGCGGTCCATGCCAATGGTGAAAATGCCCTTCATGCCAACGCCTTTTCGGCTTCGGCAAGTGCCTGCGGCGTGCCGATATGGAACCATTGGCCGTCATGGACCAGGCCCCGGAGCCGACCGGCGCCTTCGGCGCGCGTCCAGAGCTTCAGCAGCGAGAAGGGTTCGTCGGGCGAGTCACGGAACAGGCCGGCCGCGCAGACAGAGACGCTGGCGAAGAGGTAGGGAGCACCGTCGGCCGCGCGTCGATGGCGGGCGCGGCCATCCGCGTCGAGGAAGTAGTCGCCGCGGTCCATCGGCTCACGTCCGATGGTGCGGGCCAGCGGATGGAGCAGCAGCAGGGCGTCCATATGCCGAGGATCCCAGGCGCTTGCCATGCGGTCCAGCATGGGTAGCGGTCCATCGCGCCACAGGCCGTCACCGTTCACCACGAAAAACGGGCCGTTGCCCAACAGGGGCAGGGCGTTCTTCACGCTGCCGCCGGTTTCGAGCAGGCGCTCTTCGTGCACGACGGCGGCGCGTCCGGCGAGGTGCGACGCGATCTGCTCGCCGAGATGATGGACGTTGACGACGATCTTGCGGACTCCATGCGCCGTCAGCCGATCTATCGCGCGATCGAGCATCGATCGGCCGCCGACCGGAATGAGCGGTTTGGGCACCGTATCGGTCAGTGGTCGCAGGCGCTCACCGCGACCGGCCGCGAGAATCATCGCCGTCTCGATCATGCGGCCTCGATGCGCCGCAGGGCCGGCGGCAACAGCCGATCCACCCAGGCGCGCAGAGGTTGCAATGCATCGTGCTGCAAGGCGCGCTCGAACAGGCGCCAGACGCGCGGCAGATGCGTCAGATAGATCGACTTGCCGTCACGCTTCCACAACCGAACGAACAGGCCGATCACGCGCGCATGGCGCTGTGCGGCCATGAGGGCGAAGCCGGTCCGGAAATCGCAGGCATCGAGCCCCGTGGCGCTGATGTAACGGGCAAGGCAGGAGTCGTAGACCGAGGGCGTGACATCGCGGCGTGCATCCTCGAGCAGCGAGACGAGGTCGTAGGAAGGATGGCCGCGTTGCGCGTCCTGGAAGTCGAGCAGCCCGCAGGCCCGTACGCCCGGCCGTTCCGGCAGCCACAGAAGATTGTCTTTGTGGTAGTCGCGCAGGAGAAGCGTTTCACCCCCATTTGGTACATGGTCGAGACAGCCGTGCCAGGCGGCGCGATAGGCTTCGACCTGTTCGGCAGGCATTTGTCGTCCTGTTGCCGCCGGGAAGTACCATTCAGGCAGCAGCATGGCCGCGTCGATCAGCGCCTCCCCGGCATAGGCCGTGAGGCCCGGCAGCAAGCCTCGGCCGGGTGCGGCATGCAGCACAGCGAGCACGTCGGTCGCGCGCTCATAAAGACTTGTCTCGTCGCCGCCTCGAGCCAGCACCTGAGCGAAGGTGTCGTCCCCCAGATCCTCCAGCAGAAGAAAACCGCGCGCGGCGTCCTCGGCGAGAATTTCCGGCGCGCTCAGGCCGAGGGCGAGAAGATGCCGGCCGATGCGGACGAACGGTCGCACGTTCTCCTGCGGCGGCGGGGCATCCATCACGACTGCGCTGCCGCCCGGGCGACAGAGGCGGAAATATCTGCGAAACGAGGCGTCACCCGCCAGCAACACCTCCCTGGCATCGCCCCAGCCCGAGTCCGCAATGAAGTCCGCGCGCAGTTTCGCCCGATCAGACATCGCCGAACCGATCCTCGCCCTCGATCGTGGCCCGCCGCCCTTCGCCTTCGATGGAGAGTGTCACTGTCAGCCGCTCCTTCGGCAGCAGCCCGCCCAGCCGCTCGGGCCATTCCACCAGGACGATGCCATCGGCGCGCGCCTCCTCCCAACCGAGTTCGAATATCTGTCCGGAGTCTTCGAGCCGATAAAGATCGAAGTGCCAGAAGGCGCCTTTTGGGGTGTCGTAGACCTCTACCAGCGTGAAGGTGGGGCTGGGCACAATCAGCGCAGCGTCACCTGTGGCGGTGCGCAGGATCGCGCGCGCCAGCGTCGTCTTGCCGGCGCCGAGGCCGCCTTCGAGCGCCACCACGTCACGCGGCCGCAATCGCCCGGCGAGCGCGGCGCCCAACCGTACTGTCGCGGCCTCGTCGGGCAGGGACAAACAAAAAGTCGGCATCTCTCGACGCCGACTTCTAGCATGCAGCCGCCTGTGGGCAGTTATCTCTAATGATCAGTAGCGATAGAGGTCGCCCTTGAACGGTCCTGCCTCCGCTACACCGATATACCTCGCCTGATCGGGCCGGAGCTTGGTGAGCCTGGCGCCGACCTTCTCCAGATGCAGCGCCGCCACCTTCTCGTCGAGCGCCTTGGGCAGTGTATAGACTTTCTTCTGGTACTTGCCGGGATTGCTGAAGATTTCGACCTGGGCCAGCGTCTGATTGGAGAACGAGGCCGACATGACGAAGCTCGGATGGCCCGTGGCATTGCCGAGATTCACCAGTCGGCCCTCGGACAGGACGATGATGCGTTTGCCGTCGGGGAACTCGACCTCGTCGACCTGCGGCTTCACGTTGTGCCACCTGAAATTGCGCAGGCTCGCGATCTGGATCTCGCTGTCGAAGTGGCCGATGTTGCAGACGATGGCGCGGTGCTTCATCGCCTTCATGTGGTCGAGCGTGATCACGTCGACATTGCCGGTGGCCGTGACGAAGATGTCGGCCTTGGGTGCGGCGTCTTCCATGGTCACGACCTCATAGCCTTCCATCGCAGCCTGCAGGGCGCAGATCGGGTCGATCTCGGAGACCATGACCCGGCACCCGGCCTGGCGCAACGAGGCGGCCGAGCCTTTGCCCACGTCGCCGAAGCCCGCCACCATGGCGACCTTGCCGGCCATCATCACATCGGTACCGCGGCGAATGCCGTCGACCAGCGATTCGCGGCAACCGTAGAGATTGTCGAACTTCGACTTGGTGACGGAGTCGTTGACATTGATGGCGGGCCACAGCAGCCGGCCTTCCTTCTCCATCTGGTACAGCCGGTGCACACCCGTCGTCGTCTCCTCGGTGACGCCGCGGATCGCGGCGCCAAGCCTGGCGTACCATCCGGGCTTCGCCTTGTTGGTCCGGGCGATCGCCTTGTAGAGAACTTCCTCCTCCTCGTTGGCGGGTTTGGCGATCAGCGACGGTTCCTTCTCGGCACGGATGCCGAGATGGACCAGGAGCGTCGCGTCACCGCCGTCGTCCAGGATCATGTTGGGCTCGCCGCCGTCGGCCCATTCGAAGATCTTGTGCGTGTAGTCCCAATAGTCCTCGAGGCTCTCGCCCTTCACGGCGAATACCGGCGTGCCCGACTTGGCGACGGCCGCGGCGGCATGGTCCTGCGTCGAGTAGATGTTGCACGAGGCCCAGCGCACGTCGGCCCCCAGCGCCTTCAGCGTCTCGATCAGCACCGCGGTCTGGATGGTCATGTGCAACGAGCCCGCGATGCGCGCGCCCTTCAACGGTTTCTTCGGCCCGTATTCCTTACGGATCGCCATCAAGCCCGGCATCTCGGTCTCGGCGATGTCGATCTCCTTGCGGCCCCAGTCGGCGAGCCCGATATCCTTGACGACGTAGTGCTGTGCTTTGCTTGGGGCCATGCGGCGCTCCGGCGATCTTTGGGATGGAAGGCCGTCTCTTATCAGCGCCCTGCTGCCGTCTCAACGCGCGGCATCAACATATAAGCAAGAATTTATGACCATATGCGGCAGGCTTTATATCCCCGTCCGAGCGTGCCGCGTCGGTGGCGTTCATCGCAACGGCGCGCGACGGCAGCGCACGCTAATCCTCGCCGAACTTGCCTTCGACCAGCGCGGAGAGAGCGGCCATGGCGTCGGCGGCCTGCCGGCCGGAACAAATGAGCTCGATCTCGCTGCCCATCCCCGCCGCCAGCATCATCAAGCCCATGATCGAAAGGCCGGAGACTTCCTGGCCCTTGAAGGTCACCCGTATGGCCGAGTCGAACTGGCCCGCCGTGCGCACGAACTTGGCGGCGGCGCGTGCGTGCAGGCCGCGTTTGTTGGCGATGCCGAGCGTGCGCTTGAGGGTGCCGACGGCGGCGTCGGCGGTGCCGTCGGTCACGAGGCTTCCTTGGCCAGGATCCGCGAGGCAACGGTGATGTATTTGCGGCCCGCCTCCTGGGCCATGCGCACGGCTTCGGCGATCGGCCGGCTTCGGACGCTGGCCAGCTTCACCAGCATCGGAAGGTTCGCCCCGGCCAGCACCTCGATCCGCGCCTGTTCCATGATCGAGATCGCGAGATTGGACGGTGTGCCGCCGAACATGTCGGTGAGTACGATCACCCCTTGGCCCGTATCGCAGGCGCGGGCCTGTTCCAGAATCTCGAGGCGCCGTTTCTCCATGTCGTCCTCGGCGCCGATACAGACTGCCGAGACGCATTGCTGCGGACCGACGACGTGCTCCAGCGCCGCGAGGAATTCGCGGGCAAGATTGCCGTGGGTCACGAGTACGATGCCAATCATACACGCATGCCCGAAAACTACCCCCCTTGCCGAGTTCTGCCGAACTCGGCATCACGGTGGGTGAGAGTGACCGAGCGGCCGGTCTTTCGCAACCAGTCCGCAAGGGTCTCCGCCACAGCCACAGAACGGTGACGACCGCCGGTGCAGCCCACGGCGATCGTCAGATAGCTCTTGCCCTCGGCATCGAAACGAGGCAACAGCGGCCCGATCAGGGCCTCGAGGCGACCGATGAAGGCGCGGTAGTCCGGATCCGTCTCGATGAATGCGATGACGGCCGCGTCGCGGCCAGTCAACGGCTTCAACCCCGGCACATAGTGCGGGTTCTTCAGGAACCGTGTGTCGAAGACGAGGTCCGCCTCGCGTGGCAGGCCGCGACGGAACGAGAACGAAACGACGGCGAGACGCGTGCCGAGCGCCTGACCGAGCGCGAAGTGTCCCGACAGGATCTGCTTGAATTGATGCGGCGAGAGCCCGGTGGTGTCGATCACGACGTCGGCCGAATCGGCGACGAACCCGACCCGGTCGCGCTCGTCGACGATGCCGTCCATCACCGGACGATCGGCCGCCATCGGATGCGGTCGCCGCGACTCGGTATAGCGGCGTTGCAACGTCTCGGTGTCGGCTGTCAGGAAGAGGAGCCGCGGCGCGAGATCCAGTCGCTGACGCAGCTCCTGCATCCGCCGTACCAGCTCCGAGGCATCGAAGCCGTAGGTGCGGGTATCGATGCCGAAGGCGAGCGGCGCCGCCATCTCGCCGGGATTACCGGCCGTCGAGCGCATTAAATCGCTGACGAGTGGCAGCGGGATATTGTCGACTGCGACGTAGCCGAGATCCTCGAGCGCATGCAGTGCCGTCACGCGACCGGCGCCGGACAGACCGGTGACCAGCACGAAGGGACGGCGCGTCTCGGACATCGATGAACCGCCGCGATCATGCGGCGGGTATTTGCGCCAAGGCAAGGTGCAACTTTGCGACTGCCGACGGTTCGAACGGCGCCAGGGCAAGAAGCGGCAGAGCAATGCCCTGCTCCGATTCCCGCACGGGCTCCGGCATGCGCTCCACCTCCGCCGGCGTCACGAGATTGACGAGCAGGGCAACGGGTGCGCGCGCGATCAGCTTGGCGCGCGGCAAGCGCACAATGCCGACGCCGCGAACCTCCATGCGTCCGGCGATCGCGGCGGGCGCCGAGGCAATCAAGGCTCTGCCCTTGCGTTCGAGGTGAGTCTGGTCATCGGCGATCAGGCGGGCACCCGCGTCGATCAGGCGCAGCGCCAGGTCGGACTTGCCGGCCCCCGACGGACCGCGCAGCAGCACGGCGCACCATGATCGTCCCGGGCTCTTGCATGCCACGGCGGTCGCGTGCGCGAACATCGGCAATTCCGCTTCAGCCGCGACGGTCGGCCGCGGGGACGCGGATGGTGAAACGGGCACCGAGCACGCGGCCGTCAGGCGCGTGGCGGTTGGTGGCGGAGATCGAGCCGCCGTAGGTCTCCATGATCTGCCGGCAGATCGACAGCCCGAGGCCGGAATGCTGGCCAAAATGCTCGGTCGGCCGCTCGGAGTAGAAACGCTGGAAGATCGATTCCAGATTGTCCTCGGGAATGCCCGGGCCCTCGTCGTCGATCGTGACCACGAATGGCCCGTTGCGCGGCTCGCGGCCGAGCTCGATCACGATGCGCGATCCGGGCGGGCTGAAGGACAGCGCGTTGTCGACGACGTTGCGGAACACCTGCCCGTAGCGGCCGTCGTGACCGTGGGCAGCAAACGGCGGATTGGCGGCGACCCGGAAGTCGATCGCGACACCGGACTTGTTCGCTGTCGAGGTTGCGTAGTGGCGGGACATGTCGGCAAGCAGCGCCTGCAGGTCGACCGGCTTCACCTCGCCTCGCATCAATTCGGCATCGAGGCGCGATGCGTCGGAGATGTCGGAGATCAGCCGGTTCAGCCGGTTGATGTCGTCGATCACGATCGACATCAACCGGACCCGACGTTCCGGCTCGAGATCCGGTCGCGCCGCCACCTCGATCGCCGATCGGAGGGACGTCAGCGGGTTCTTGAGCTCGTGGGCCACGTCGGCAGCGAAGCTCTCGATGGCGTTGAGCCGTTGCCACAGTGCGTCGGTCATCGAGCGCAGCGCATCGTTCAGGTCACCAATTTCGTCGCCGCGTCGGCCGAGGTCGGGAATCTCGGGTCGCGTATCGCGGGCGAGGCGCACAACGTCGGCAGCCCGTGCCAATCGCACGATCGGCTGGGTGATCGTGCCGGCGAGGTAGAGGGAGAGGAGCACCGTGATACCGAGAGCCGCCACCGCGATGGTCAGCATGTCGTAGCGCACCTCGCGCAGGGAGGCCGCGATCGCCCGGTTGTCGCGGGTCAGCAGCAGCGCCCCCATCACTTGCTTGTAGCGCTGCACCGGCACCGCGGCGCTGAGCATCAGCCGACCATCCGACGCCACGCGCACGGCCGAGGCATTGAAGCCCCTGAGCGCACTCGCCGCCTCGGGAAAGTCGCGCACTGTCGGCGAGGGCTGCTCGACATAGTGCGGGTAGCGGTCGGCGTGCGAGAGCTGGCGCGCGATCCAATCGGCAATGCCTTCGCCGAACCGCTCGTCGTTCGGCTCCGGCGGCGACTGCTGGGGCGGCGGCAGGGGTGTCACGTGGATGCGGCCGGCATCGCTCAGCAAGGCCGAATCGCCCAGCAACTCGCCGGTCTCGCTGAACAGGCGCGCCCGCACTCCGGTCGGCCGCACCAGGCGAGTCAGGAGCTGGCGCGCGGCGTCCGCATCGAGCCGGTTCACCGTCGTCTCGCCGCCGACGACGGCGACTTCGCCGATGCCGGCCGCCACCATCTCGCCCTGCACCAGCAGCGAGGCGAGCTCGGCGTCGATCAGCTCGTCCTCGTAGTCGCTGAGATAGACGGCGCCCAGCGCGAGCAGCGCCACCGGCACGATGTTGAGCAGCAGAATGCGGCGCGTAAGCGGCGAGTAGCGGCGGCTGTGGCGGCGCCGGCGACGAACGGTCGAGGGCGACTCGACACGCGTCGTGCGCCGCGCACGTCGGAACCTCAGGAACAGGCGCTTCAGCGCTGCCGGTAAGCCGCCGCCCCTGGCCGGTGAACGGGGCTTAGCTGTCGCGGTATCGATATCCGATGCCATAGAGCGTTTCGATCTGCTCGAACTCGCCGTCGACCTCGCGGAACTTGCGGCGTACCCGCTTGATGTGGCTGTCGATCGTGCGGTCGTCGACGTAGATCGTCTCGCCGTAGGCGGCATCCATCAACTGGTCGCGATTCTTCACATGTCCCGGCCGTTCGGCGAGAGACTTCAGCAGCAGGAATTCGGTGACCGTGAGATGCACCTCCTTGCCTTTCCAGGTGCACTGATGACGGCTGGGGTCAAGCACCAGGTCGCCTCTTACGATGCGCTCGGCCTGGCCTTCGCCCTTGCCGGCTCCGCCATCGGCCCGGCGCAGCACTGCCCGGATGCGCTCGAGCAGGAGCCGCTGCGAGAACGGCTTGCGGATGAAGTCGTCGGCGCCCATGCGCAGACCCAGCACCTCGTCGATCTCCTCGTCCTTGGAGGTGAGGAAAATCACCGGAAACTGCTGCGTCTTGCGGACGCGGTTCAGGAGCTCCATGCCGTCCATGCGCGGCATCTTGATGTCGAAGATGGCGAGGTCGGGCGGTGTCTGGTTCAACCCCTCGAGTGCGGTGGCGCCATCGGGGTAGGTCTTCACCTGGAAGCCCTCGGCTTCGAGCAGCATCGATACCGACGTGAGGATGTTGCGGTCATCGTCGACCAAGGCGATGTTCTTGCGCACGGGGTAGCGTCTCCTGCAGGCTTGGCAACGAATGTTAGCATAGACCGGGGCGTTGCCGTCGTCCGCCCGATCTGCCATCGATAACTGAGCAAATGCGGCTTTTTTCGACCCTCCGATGACCGACGACCTGCCGCACCTGGTGCGCGAGCTGGTGCGCGGCCGGGACCGCGCGTCGCTTGCGACCGCTCTGCCCGATCCGCACGGTCGGACGGGCTGGCCTTATGCGTCGCTGGTCCTGGTCGCGGTCGATCACGATCTCTCGCCTGTTCTTCTGTTGAGCGATCTTGCCGACCACAGCAAGGCGATCGCGGCCGACGATCGGGTGTCGCTTCTGTTCGACGGTACGGCGGGTCTCGATCAGCCGCTCACCGGTCCGCGCGCATCGCTGCTCGGGCGGGCCGCCCGGACGGACGACGAGCGGCTGAGAAGGCGCTTTCTGGCGCATCATCCCGACGCCGACATGTATGCGGGCTTCAAAGATTTCAAGTTCTATCGGGTGGCGGTCGAGCGGGCCCATCTGGTGGGCGGGTTCGGCAAGATACGCTGGTTGTCGGCCGACGAACTGCTTCCGGCCGATCTGCGCGCCGCGATCTCCGCCTTCGCAGCCGCTGAAAGCGGGATCGTTGGCCACATGAACGCCGATCACGCCGAGGCGGTGCAGCTTTATGCCACGCAGCTTCTTGGCCTCGTTCCGGGGGATTGGAAGATGACCGGAATCGACGCCGAAGGCCTCGACCTGCGGCGCGCGGGCGAGGTGGCGCGCCTCGCCTTCGAGACGGCACTCGCTGCCCCGGAGCAGACGCGAAGCGCCCTGATCGCACTGGTGACCAAGGCGCGCGCCGCCGGGACCTGATCGGAAGTTCACCGGCTCCCTAACGCCCGGTAGGCTCTTCGGTTCCTGATGGCGAACGTCGCGGCCCGTGGCGCTGGCTGTCGCGTTCGTGACCAGTGGGCCATAAGATGTACTGGCCCAGTCAGGGAGGATGGCATGTGGGTGCGCAACGCCTGGTATGTCGTGGCCTGGACGCACGAGCTGGAGGCGGGCCGCATTCTGGCGCGCACCGTCATCGACCAGCCGCTCGCGCTCTATCGCACGGCCGACGGGGCGATCGTGGCCTTCGAGGATCGCTGCTGCCATCGCTTCGCGCCACTCACCATGGGGCGCCTGGAAGGCGACAACCTGCGCTGCATGTATCACGGGCTGAAGTTCGCGCCCGACGGACGCTGCATCGAGATTCCCGGCCAGCCACGCATCCCCTCGAGCGCCTTCGTGCGGCGGTATCCGACGGCAGTCGTGGGCAGCTGGGTGTGGATCTGGATGGGCGAGCCGGCGGGCGCGGACCTCGCGACCATCCCGCCCTCGGTCGCACTCGAGGACCCGGCCTATCGTCTGAAGGGCGGGCAAATCGACTACGCCGCGCATTATCTCCTGATCGACGACAATCTCCTCGATCTCTCGCATCTCTCTTTCGTGCACGAAAACACCCTCGGCCTCGACATGCCGCAATGGGCGGACGGACGGCCGCACGTCGTGCCGCTCGGGCGCGGGCTGCGCATGCAGCGGTGGCTGCGCGATCACCGGCCTCGCGGCTTCATGAAGAAGCTCGGCGAGCGCCTTGATGTCTGGAACAGCTATGATTTCCTGTTTCCCGGCGTGTTCCTGCAGCGCACCGGCTTCCATCGGCTCGGCACTGCGGATGCCAGTGGCGGCAAGGAGGCCAGCGAGGCGCCGCTCTTCTATCGCCTCGATGAACAGGCGGTGACGCCGGTCTCTGCCCGCGCCTCGCGATATTTCTATGCCGCCGGCGCACGCGCGGGCGACATCGACCCGGACAAGCTCGACCGGCTGTTTGCCGTCACCGAGAAGGCTTTCCGGGAAGACAAGGCGATCATCGAGGCGCAGCAGAAGCTGATCGATCTGGAACCCGAACGGCAGATGCTGCCCACCAGCCTCGACGCCGGGCCGACCCAGTTCCGCCGATTGGTCGAGAACCTTCTGACTGCGGCCTAAGTCATCTTCACCATGATGTGCCTGGCATAGGCCGGGCGTGTTGCGAGCCGGTCGTACCAGGCCCGCACGTTCTTGAGCTCGCGCCGTTCGATGTCGAGCGCGTACCAGCGATAGACCATGCAGCCCACCGGGACGTCGCCCATGGTAAAATACTGGCCGGCCACGTACTTGCGGCTCTCGAGCCATCCGTCGAGCCGGGCCCACAGCGCGCCGAGCTCCTTTGCCGCTTTGCCGATTGCGGTCATGTCGCGCTCTTCGGCGGGTGTCCGGATCAGCCCCCAGAACACGGTGCGCATGCCATCTGAGATCGTGCTCAGCTGCCAGTCCATCCAGCGCTCGGCTTCGCTTCTCTCGCCCGGATCGGTGGGCCACAGCGAGCCCGCGGCATAGCGGGCGGCAAGATAGCGCACACAGGAATTGCTCTCCCAGATGATGCGTCCGCCATCCTCGATGGTGGGCACCACGCCATTGGGATTCATCTTCAGGTACCATGGCTTGTCGTTGCCGCCGAACGCGCCACCCACGTCCTCGCGTTCGTACTTCACGCCGCATTCGTCGGCGGCCCACAGCACCTTCATCACATTGATCGAATTCGCCCGACCCCAGATCTTCATTGCGTTCCTCCTCAATCCGACAGACCTCACCCCGACGAGCGGCCGGAGGCCGCGTCTCGAAGGATGGGAGCGAGCACTGTGCCTGTTGCCATCCTTCGACGCGGCCGCTGCGCGGCCTCCTCAGGGTGGAGTTTTACATCAATGCGCCGCCGCCCAGTTGGCGCCGACGCCGGTGTCGACGACCAAAGGCACCGACAGCGTGGCGGCGCTTTCCATCACGCGGCAGGCGATCTCCTTCGTCCTTTCGATTTCCTTGTCGGGCACCTCGAACAGGAGCTCGTCATGCACCTGCAGGAGCATGCGCGCCTGGAGATGCGCGTCCTTCAGGGCCTGCGGCAGACGGATCATGGCCCGCTTGATGATGTCGGCCGCGCCGCCCTGCAACGGGGCGTTGATCGCTGCGCGTTCGGCAAAGGCGCGCATCGCCTGGGCCTTGTCGTTGATGTGCTTCAGATGGATCTTGCGGCCGAATGGCGTCTGCACATAGCCGTGCTTGCGTGCGAGATCCTTGGTGCGTTCCATGTAGTCGCGAATGCCAGGATAGCGCTGGAAGTATTTGGCGATGTACTCGCGCGCCTCCGGCTGCCCGATGCCGAGCTGGTTGGCGAGGCCGAAGGCGGAGATGCCATAGATGATGCCGAAATTGATCGCCTTGGCGCGACGACGCACCAGCGGGTCCATGCCCTTGACCGGCACGCCGAACATCTCGCTCGCGGTGATGGCGTGGATGTCGTCGCCGCGCGCGAATGCCTCCTTGAGAGAGCCGATGTCGGCGACGTGCGCGAGCAGGCGAAGCTCGATCTGCGAATAGTCGGCGCTCACGAGCTTGTGGCCCTTCTCGGCGATGAAGGCCTCGCGGATCTTGCGGCCCTCCTCGGTGCGCACCGGGATGTTCTGCAGGTTGGGATCCGTCGAGGCGAGCCGGCCGGTCGCCGCGCCGGTCATCATGTAGGAGGTGTGAATGCGGCCCGTGCTGGCGTCGAGCTCGCGCACCAGGGCGTCGGTGTAGGTGCCCTTGAGCTTGGCGATCTGGCGATGCTCGAGGATCTTGACCGGAAGCGCGTGGCCCTGCGCCGCGAGCTCCTCCAGGATCGAGGCGTCGGTCGACCAGGCGCCGGTCTTGCTGCGCCTGCCGCCGGGCAGCTTCTGCTCGTCGAACAGGATCTCGCCCAACTGCTTGGGCGAGCCGACATTGAACTCGCGCCCCGCGATCTTGTGGATCTCGCGCTCGAGCTCAATCAGGCGCTTCTCGAAGTCGGCCGAGAGCTTGCGCAGCGCGGACGCATCGACCTTGACACCGGCCTGCTCCATGCCGAGCAGCACCGGCATCAGCGGCCGCTCGATGGTCTCGTACATCGACACCATGCGCTCGGCGGCGAGCCGTGGCTTGAACCTCGCCCACAGCTGCGAGACCGTGTCAGCGCTGCCGGCGGCGTACTCGCGCGCGCGCTCGATCGGCACCTTGTCGAAGCTCACCTGCTTGGCACCCGAGCCGGCCACGTCGGAGAACTTGACGGTCTTCAGGTCGAGATACCTCTCGGCGAGATCATCCAGGCCGTGGCTGTGCTTGCCGCCGTCGAGTACGAAGGACAGCAGCATCGTGTCGTCGATGGGCGTGAGCCGGATGCCGTGCTGCTCGAACACGCCGAGGTCGTCCTTGAGGTCGTGGCCGACCTTGAGTACGCCCGGGTCCTCGAGCAGGGGCCTGAGCTTCTCGATCACCGTCTCCAGAGGAAGCTGATCGGGCAGCAGCGTGCCGTCGCTCGTCTTGCCGCCGCCGCCGAGGTCGAGCGCGCCCTGCGCCTCGCCTGGTGCGCGATGGCCGATCGGCAGGTAGGCTGCGCGCCGGCGGCGGGAATTGACATTGCCCCACGGCCCTTCAAGCAGCGCGAACGACAGGCCGACCAGTCCGGTCTCGCCGGCGCTCTCGAGGTCGACGCTGACGACGCCCGCCCTGGTGGCCTCGCCGATCCATTCGTCGAGAGCGGCCTCGGTGCGGATCGTCTCGTAGTCCTCCGCGGTGAACGGCTTGTTGGAATTGGCACGCGCTGGCGCCGGGCGCCGGGCCTCGGGCATCTGCGGTGCCGGGGCGACCGAGGCCATGGACGTCAATGCCGCGACGGGCTCGCCGAACTCCTTGGCATACTTGGCAATCAAGGTCTTGAAGCCCTGCTGCTCCAGCCAGGGCAGGAGCACGTTGGGATCGGGTTTGCGCTTGTCGAAGGAGTCGGGATCGGCTGGTGCCGGCACGTCGTCCCTGAGTGTCACCAGCTTCTTGGAGATGCGCGCCAGCTCGGCATTGGTCTGCAGGGCCTCTCGTCGCTTGGGCTGCTTGATCTCGCCTGAGCGCTCGAGCAGCGCTTCGAGACTGCCGTACTCGGTGATGAGCTGGGCTGCCGTCTTGACGCCGATGCCCGGCACGCCGGGCACGTTATCGGTAGAATCGCCGGCCAGCGCCTGCACGTCGATCACCCTGTCCGGCGCGACACCGAACTTCTCCATCACCGCCTCGGGCCCGAGCTTGCTTTTCTTGATCGGGTCCATCATCTCGACACCCGGCCGGATCAGCTGCATCAGGTCCTTGTCGGACGAGACGATGGTGCAGGTGCCGCCGGCCTCGACCGCCATCCGCGCATAGGTCGCGATCAGGTCGTCGGCCTCGTAACCGGCAAGCTCGCAGACCGTGACGTTGAACGCCCTGGCCGCCTCGCGGATCAACGGGAACTGCGGGATCAGGTCCTCCGGCGGCTCGGGCCGATTGGCCTTGTACTTGTCGTAGATCTCGTTGCGGAAAGTCGTGCCGCTGGCGTCGAGGATCATCGCCACATGGTCGACCTCGGGCTTGTCGAGGATGTCGGCAGCCAACATGCGACAGAAGCCGTAGACGGCGTTGATCGGTGTGCCGTCGGGCCTGTTCATCGGCGGCAGCGCGTGAAAGGCGCGGAACAGGTATCCCGAGCCGTCGACCAGCCAGAGATGCTTGAGCGGCTTGTTGTCTGTTGCCAGAGCGGCCGCCGCCGCCGCGGAAGGCTTGGATTTCGCCATGGGCCAAGGTCTAGCACGTGAAAAGCGGCGGCAGGGAGACGCTTGCAGGGAAATGCTCACCGCGTTATGTCCCTGTCGTCATTGGGGAGTAGCCGGCCCTGCGTGCAGGGGCGGGAGCGTCAACAGACTTGGCTCGCAGGAGCCATGGCGCTTCCGGCGATCGACGGCCCGCAAGCGGGCCAAGCTTGGCGAGACCTTTGGCCAGCCGATGCTTCACCCGCGGGATCGGGCGGCATCGACGGCCAACGGTTGTGCGCTCGATCCCGCCCGATGTGCCTGATGGAAGCCTTCCTCGTCTCGGCCGGCCTCGTGGCGGTCGCCGAGATCGGCGACAAGACGCAGCTCCTGGCGATGATCCTGGCCAGCCGCTATCGGCGGCCTGTGCCGATCATCCTCGGCATTCTGGTGGCGACATTGGCCAATCACGCGCTGGCCGCGGCGGTGGGTGCACAAGTCGCGGCCTGGGTCGGGCCGCAAACCATGCGCTGGACTCTGGCCGTGCTGTTTCTGGCCATGGCGGCTTGGTGCCTCATCCCCGACAAGGCCGAGGACGGACCCAAGGCGGTCGGCCGTGCCGGCGCGTTCCTTGCCACAGCGGTGGCCTTCTTTCTGGTCGAGATGGGCGACAAAACCCAGATTGCGACGGTCGGCCTTGCTGCCCGCTTCCAGGATATCGTCACGGTGACCGCCGGCACGACGGCAGGCATGCTGCTCGCCAACGTTCCCGCGGTCCTGTGCGGAGACCTGCTATCCCGCAAGATCCCGCTGAAACTGGTGCGCACGGTCGCCGCGGCTGCCTTCGCGATCCTCGCCGTGCTCACGGTGGGCGGGCTCGAGATGGGCCTCTTTTGAGAAGCTGATGTCTTCTCTCTATCCGAAACCGAGCCGGCGGCGGAGTGCGCCGGCCGAGTCGGCGGTCAGCCGCGAGATCAATGCGGCGGCCTCGCCGGGTGCCTCGGCCCTTGTCGCTATGGCGGCGGTATAGACGGTCGAGAGATCGCAGCCCCGCGGCAGTGGCGCGGCGAGTACAATGCCAGGCGTCGCCAGGATTTCCGTCGCCTGGGTGCAGCCGATCGGCCGTCGCGTTCTTGCGATGGCGAGTTCGCGCATGGCGGCGGCGCCATTCGGGGCCGGACGCAGCCGGGCCGCCAGTTGATCCCCGATGCCGAGCTTCTCCAGCACCTTGGCGAAATGGATGCCGGCGGTGGCGTGCTGCGGATCGGGAAAATGGATCGCGTCGGCGGCGAGCAGCGCGGCGCGCAAGGCCTCGGCATCGCCAATTGCGGGCAGGGGATCGCCTTCACGCGCGGCGATCGCCGTGGCGACGGCGCCGAGATCGCGCGCCGAGGCGCCATTGACGCAGCCCTGGCGCGCCAGCGCCTCTATCAGTGCGCGGCTCAGGATCACGAGGTCGGCGGGCTCGCCTGCGACCAGCTTGTCGCGCATCGTCCCCACGGCGCCGAAGGTGCCGTCGATGCGGCAACCGGTCTCGGCCTCGAACGCCGGCCGCATTGCCTCGACCAGTCCCTGTGCCGCGCCGCCGCTCAGGATCGACAGAGTTCTTGTCATTGGATCTTGGCGCCCGAGACCTCGACCACTTTCGCCCACTTCTGGATCTCGCGGCGCAAAAAGGTGTCGAATTCGGCGGGTGTCATTGCCGCCATCGGCACAGCCCCCTGTTTTGCCCAGGCTGCGCGCACCTCGGGCCGGGCGACGATCTTCGCGATCTCGGCATTCAGACGCTCGACGATCGGCTTGGGCGTTCCGGTGGGCGCCATCAGGCCGAGCCATAGCGTGGCCTCGTAGCCCGGGACGCCGGCTTCGTTCACGGTCGGCAGATCAGGCAGCGCGATCGAACGTTTGAGACCGGTGGTCGCGAGGGCGCGCACCTCGCCCGCTTCGACGTTGCCCTTCATCGACGCCACGGCATCGAACATCATCTGCACATGGCCGCCCAGCACGTCGTTGCGTGCCTCGCCACTGCTCTTGTGCGGGACGTGCAGGATGTCGGTGCCGCTCATCGCTTTGAACAGCTCGCCGGCCATATGGTAGGGCGTGCCGGGACCCGACGAAGCATAGGTGAGCTTGCCGGGATTGGCCTTGGCGAGCGCGATGAATTCCGCAAGTGTCCTGGCCTTCACCGAGGGATGCACGACCATCACGAGATCGGTGGAGTTGACCGGCGCCACCGCTTCCAGATCGCGCATCAGAACGTAGGGCTTGCGCGCGAACAGCGTCTCGTTGGTCGCCTGGGTGTTGGACATCATCAAGAGCGTGTAACCGTCGGGCGGCGACTTCGCGACCACCTCGGTGCCGATCACGCCGCCCGCGCCCGGTTTGTCGTCGACGATGAACTGCTGCTTCAACTCCTCCGTGAGCGCCTGCGCCAGGATGCGCGCAAAAATGTCGGCCGGACCGCCCGGCCCGAAGGGGACCACGATCTTGACGGGATTGGCCGGCCAGGTTTGTGCAGCGGCCGGCGCGGCGAGCGCCAGCGCGGCTGCGGCCATCCCTGCGAGTCGGATCTTGTAGAGCATGGCCTTCCTCCCGGGCTCAGGTCGTTGTGCGTGCGGTACGCGCATCTTCGCCGGACGCCGATGGCAAGTCACGACGTGCCGGCGTGACAGGCCTGCCCCGAAGTGCGCCGGCATGGCAGAATTGCCTGCAGCGAAGGAGAGGGATGATGCTGACGGGTGGCTGTCTATGCGGCGCGGTGCGCTATCGCGCGACGGGAACGCCCGAGTTCCAGGGCCTTTGCCACTGCCGCGATTGTCAGAAGCTGAGCGGCGGCGGCCATGTCGGCTTCATCTGCCTTCCGAGGGAGGCGGTGGCGACCGAAGGCGAGGTCCTCGTCCATCGCGGCAAGGGCGGCAGTGGCCTGGCCGCCGACCGCATCTACTGCCCGACCTGCTTCAGCCCCCTGTTCGGCACGTCGGAGATGATGCCGGGCAAGATAAACGTCTATGCAGGCTCCCTCGACGACCCCGGACAGTTCCAGCCGCAGATCGCGATCTTCACCCGCAGCCGTCAGCCCTGGGATGACGGCTCCCGCAACCTCAGATGCTTCGAGACCATTCCCGGCGCCAGTTGACCGGCGGCTGCGACCGGCCGTTGCCCGTTTGCGACGACCTACAGCAGCCAGCGGAAGGCGCGGCGCAGTTCGGCTTCGCCGTCGGTCTCGAACCAGCGGCCATGCGCGATGATGACGCGCTCCGGTTTCCAGGCGATCATCCGTTCGACCGCGGCCTTCACCTGTAGCCGCTGCCGCCGATAGGTAAGCCGCATGTCGCGCGGAGTCTGGCCATCGGGCGCCAGCGCGCCGCCAAGCCGCATGGCCCAGCGAGCCAGCGGCGAACGTACCTTGCGCGCCTCGAAATTCTCGATGAGGTCGGTGAGGACCAACGTCCGGCTCGGACGGTGGAAGAACACGACCTCGGTCATGAAACTGCCGCGCACCGGCAGGGTGTCGATGGCGCTGTCCCACGGATAGCCCCCTGCCTGATCGAGCGGCCGATGTGGAACGTCTATCCGGCCGCGTGCCTGCTCCTCGATGCGAGGCGCCAGGTAGACCTCCGCTTCAGGGAAGGCCGCCGTCCAGTCGGGAATCCACCAATAGTGGAGCCGGTTGGGACCGATGATCCAGCGCGGCGTGCCGATCGTTCGGATCTCGGCGCGCAACGACGACGGCAGCGGGGTCGGCGAATGGATGAGGAGATCGCCGCCGATGCGGATCACCGTCATGCGGGTCGGGAAGGGCATTTTCAGCCATCGCATGCCGAAGCCGATCACTGGGCCGTCGACGATCCAGAGATCGTCGGCAACCGCTTTCAGCGTGTTCAGGGGCTGGTAGGTCGGCTCCGTGCCTTCTCGCATGTCCTATTGCGGAGCCTGTTCCTGCTGACCCCAGCCCTTCTTCTCGGCGTCGAAGAAGGAAGCGAAAACCTTGCGGATGGTGCTCTCGCCGATGTCGCGCGTGATGAAGACGACGCGGCTCTTGCGATCGTCGCCTTCGGGCCAGGCGTCGAGTGTGGCCGGTGGATGGAACACGTGCTGCACGCCATGGATCACCACCGGCTTGTCGGTGTCCTTGACGTTCAGGATGCCCTTCATGCGCAGGAGATCGGGGCCGCGATAGGTGACCAGCGCGTCGAACGCCGCCGCCACCGTCGACCAGCTCATCGGCTCGTCGAAGGTCATGCAGAAGGCGCGGATGCGATCGTCGTGCCGGTTCACGTTGTGCGGGTCCTGGTCGGCGCCGGCTCCCTCGTGATGATGTTCGTTGCCGTGGCCATGGTGGTGATGCCCGTGGCCATGCTCGTGGCCTTCGGCATAGGCCTCTTCATGCAGCCATCGCTTTACGTCGGCGCTCTTGGTCTCCGGATTGTAGAGCCCGGCATTCAGAACCTCGTTGGGCTCGATCTCGCCGCCGGCGATCGCATGGAAGGGCGCGGCGGGATTGAGCTGGTGCAGGCGTTGCTGGAGCTCGGAAAGCCGGGGCGCTTCGGCGATGTCGGTCTTGGTGAGCAGCAGCCGGTCGGCGACCGCGGCCTGCTTCACCGCCTCCGCGTGGTTGTCCAGGGTCGAGACGCCGTTCACCCCGTCCACCGTCGTCACCACACCATCGAGGCGATAGCGCGAGGCGAGGAGAGGATCGGTCATCAGCGTATGCAGGATGGGCGCCGGATCGGCGAGCCCGGTGGTCTCCACGACCATGCGCCGGAACGGCGTCACCTCTCCCTTGGAGCGCTTCAGGAACAGCTCGCTCATGGTGCGCACCAGGTCGCCGCGCACCGTGCAGCAGAGACAGCCCGAGTTCAGCGTCACCATACCGTCTTCGCTCGACTTCTCCACCAGCAGGTGATCGAGGCCGATCTCGCCGAACTCGTTGATGATCACCGCAGTGTCGGCGAGCTCGGGCCGGCGCAGAAGCTTGTTCAGAAGCGTGGTCTTGCCGCTGCCCAGGAAGCCCGTCAGCACGGTGACGGGAATGCGTTCTTCGGCGGCGGTCTGGGTGTCGGTCATGTCTACTCCGTCCTCGAAGGCGCGCTACTTCCAGAACCGCCCGGCCTTCCTGAACGTCTTCCAGGCCCGCTCGAGCTTGTGCCGCCGGCGCTTGTGGCCGGACGCGACCTGCTTGTCGAGCTTACGCAGCGCGCGCCCGACCTGTTCCGTCGGACGGGCTGCTGCGGCGATATCGGCCAGCATCCGGGCCGCCACCGCGCGATCGTTCAAGGCGCCGAGCGCGCCCTGCAGGCGCACCGTCGCCTCGATATAGGCTTTCGCCCGGGCGGAATCAAAACCAGGCCCGGAGAAGGCGGGCTGCAGGAAGCCCGCGGCATAGCGCAGCTTCTTGACCGCGATGCGCAGGCGATGCAGACGTTCGCCGTCGAGCGAGGCAAGCTTGCGGCCAAGGTGCTCGACCTTCGCGTGGCGTTTCTCCAGCCTGTCTTGGCCGAATGCGTCCAGCCGGCCGCCGCCGGCGGGCTTGCCTTCGACAAGCGCCTGCATCTGCTCCCCGAAGGCCGCGAAGCGCGCGCCCGAGAGCGCCGCGCGGGCGCGCTCGAGATGCGTACGGGCAAGGCGCGCGGCTATTCGCTTCACCTCGGCCGGCATTTCTTCCACCGACTCGGCAAGGAAGACGTGGAGGTCGCGTGATGGCCCGCATTCGGCGGCCAGCCATTTGGCCTCGGCCGCCAGGGCCCGCACCAGCCGTCGCTCGGTCTCGCCGGGCACGGCATTGCGAAACAGGCCGAGGGCCGCGCGCAAGCGGCGCAGCGCCACGCGGCTCTGATGAATGCCGATCGGGCGGCCGCTGGCCAACACGATGGCGCGGTATTTCAGTAAATCGGCTTGGCAGTCCGCCGCGATCTGGCGCAAGGCCGCATCCGGCGGGGTGTCTGGGGCGAGCGAGGAAGCCATGGAAGCGCCTCGACGGTAGCGGGGGGCGGCCTTTGGGCAACCGCAAAAAACGTCACTCTGATGAATGTTTTGTTGCACGCGGTGGGCTTGGCCCGGATGCCTGGAACTTGTTGCGACGGTGATTTCGCTGGCCGGGCGGGCAGTTAGCGGCCGTTTCCGGTGGCGAGCGTCAGCTTGATTGCTAGGATCGGCCCATGAGTATTGACGCGGTCGCCTTCAAAAAGGGCATGCGCCACCTGGCGGCGAGCGTAACCCTGATCACCACCCGCCATCACGATCTGCGCGGCGGATTGACGGCGACGGCGGTCTGCTCGGTCTCCGCCGAGCCACCGCAAATCCTGGTCTGTGTGAACAAGACGGCCTCCGCCCATGATCCGATCGGAGAGGCAGGCTTCTTCTGCGTAAATATCCTGGCGCCGGGCCATCGCAAGCTCGCCGAGCGCTTCGCCGGCATGGACGGCGTCGAAGGCGACGAACGGTTCCGCGACCTCGGCGAATGGTCGACGCTCACGACCGGGGCGCCGGTGCTCAAAGGTTGTCCGGTGTCGTTCGATTGCCGGCTGGTGACGAAGGTGTCGGCCGGTACGCACACGATCTATATCGGCGAGATCGTCGACCTCGCCCTCGATGCCGCCGCGACACCGCTCCTGTACGCGGACGGCGCCTTCGTTCATGGCGACCTTCTCAAGAAGGCGATCTCGGGCGGCTGATGCCGGCCAGGTTTGCCTGCTTTGATTCCACCCCTTTAGCCACTATGTTCCGCCGCCTGCTGGGGCGTAGCCAAGTGGTAAGGCAGAGGATTTTGATTCCTCCATTCCCAGGTTCGAATCCTGGCGCCCCAGCCAAACCCCCTTGTCCGCCAGCGACGAGCCCGGGCAAGCACGGTGTGGCGACTGGTCGACGTGCTCATGACGACGTGAGGTGTCGCGCAAGCTCGATGAAGGCGAGTGTCGCGGCTGAACGTTCGTCGCGACGGCAGGCGAGGTTGAGTGGCACCCGTAGTGCAGGCTTGCCGCGCAGGGGACGGTAGACGACGCCCTCGAGCGGCAGGCGGCCGAGCGACGCCGGCACGATGGTGATGCCGAGCCCCGCCGCGACGAGGTTGAGCGTCGAGACGATGCGCGGCGCCTCCTGACCGACATGCGGGCTGAACCCTGCCGCGCTGCAGGCAGCGATGATGACGTCGTAGAGACCGCGGCCATCCGGCCGGCGGTAAAGAATGAAGGTCTCGTCCGCCAGCTCCTTCAGGCTGAGGGCCGCCCGCTTGGCCAATCTGTGCCGCGCCGGGAAGGCGACCGCCGTGTCCTCATGCAGAAGAGCATGCACGTCGATGCCCTGCGGCTCGACCAGGCCGGAGCGGATGAAGGCGATGTCGAGCCGCTCGTCGCGCAAGGCGCTCACCAGCTCGCCGGAGCTGCTCTCCTCCAGGACGAAGGACACGTCCGGGCGCTTGTGCCGGAACTCGCGGATCGCGCGCGCCACCAGCGGATGGAACGGCGCCGAGGTGGTGAAGCCCACGGCGATGCGGCCCGTTTCGCCGCGGGCAGTGCGGCGGGCACGGATCTTGGCGTGCTCGGCCTGCGCCAGGATGGCCTCGGCATCGGCGAGAAACGAGCGGCCCGCATCGGTCAGCGTGACGCCGCGCGGATGGCGCACGAACAGCGCGGCGTCGATCTCGCGTTCCAGAGCGCGGATCTGCTGGGAAAGCGGCGGCTGCTGCATGCTGAGCTTTTCCGCGGCACGGGTGATGTGGCCCTCGCGGGCCACGGCGACGAAGTAGCGAAGGTGGCGCAGTTCCATCGGCATATCGCAAAGGTATGAAAGCAGGCTTCATCATACATCAGCCGCATGACCCCGCGATGGCTTGGTTCGCGGCCTCGCTGCGGCTAAAGAACTGCGGTGTCCATTCCGCCAGGATTTCGCGAGCTCACCGAAGCATCGGGCTTCGCGGCAGCCAACGGCCCATGGTTCGAGAAAGTCGAAGATGGTCGCGCCATCCGCGCCTTCCGCCCCGGACCGCAGCATGCCAATGCGCTCGGCATCGTGCATGGCGGCATGCTGGCGGCGTTCCTCGACTCGGCCATGGGCACGGCCGTTTGGCATGCGTTGAAGCGACGTGCCGTGACGCTCCGCCTGTCGCTCGACTATCTCGGCCCGGGCCGCGTCGGCGACTGGCTGCAGGCCGAGGGCGAGTTGGTGGGCCACGACGAGCAAGTGGCGCAGGTGCGCGGGCGCCTCTATGGTCCGCGCCACGATGTGCTGGCAGGGCTCGGTGCATTTGCGCTCCTGAGCCGCCAGCGCTCGCTCAACATCCGGAGTTAGCGTTGCTTCCCGACAATCCGCCCGACGGCTTCCGGCGCATCGATTTCGATCGCGATCGTGCAGATCCCACCTTCAACACCCATATCGGGACGCTCTACGCCAAGCGCGGGCAGAAGGGCACGCGCGACGAGTTCGTGATGGGCTTTCGCGTGCAGGCGCATATGTGCAATCCGGCGGGCGGCCTGCACGGCGGCATGATGATGACGGTCGCCGATCTCGTGGGCACGATGGGCGGCGGTACCCTGGCCGGTCTGCGCAAATTCCTGCCGACGGTGAACATGACTTTCGACTTCGTGGCGCCGGCCGCGATCGGCGACTGGGTCGAGGGCCGGCCCGAGCTGGTGCGAGTCACGCGTTCGCTCCTCTTCACCAACATCTATCTGACCGTGGGCGAGCAGAAGATCCTGCGTGCGTCCTCGATCGCCAAGATCCCTTCGGGCGCGGGTCTCGCCTTCGGCAAGGCAAAGTTAGATCGAGGTTCCGAAGTGGCTGGAAAGAGCGCGGCGCCCTGAATCGGTGAGCCTTACGGTGCGGCCACGCCGCATCCGCTCCGCCCAGCCCTTCTTGAAGAAGATATCGGCGATCGCCGAACCCAGCGCGCCGGAAATGTGCGGACGCCGCTCGCTCCAATCCAGGCATTGGCGGGCGAAGTGCCGGGAGTGGGCCGCTCTGGCGCCGGCGAGGTCGACACCCAGTCGGGTACAGAAGGCCTCGCCCGACGACGTCAGCTTCCAGTCGCGCGGGCCCCTGGGCTCGAGATGGCCGTGCTGGGTCAGCGAATCGGTGACCGCCAGCCCCACCTGGCCGGCGAGATGATCGTAGCAGGTTCGGCAGAAGCGCAGGTCCGGGTCGCGGCGCCATGCGGCAGTCCTCGAAGCCGGTGCGGCACGCGTACCGGCCAGCGCCATGATCGACTCCATGGCATGCGCGACGTCGCCCGAGGCCAGGCGGTAGAAGCGGTTGCGGCCCTGGGGGCGGGCGGCCAGCAGGTTGGCGTCGACCATGCGGGCGAGATGGCCGGACGCGGTCTGCGCCGTGACGCCCGCCGACAGGGCGAGCTCTGATGCGGTATGGGCACGGCCGTCCATGAGGAGCGACAGCATGGATGCGCGCGCCGGATCGCCCATCAGGGCGGCAATTTCGGACAGGGCGTTCACGGTAACCATGGCCCCAATCTAGGCTCGTGCGCGTGCATGCGCCATGGCCAATAGTTCGGTCACCACCGAACAATGGCAGAAGCTATTTCCACTTTGGATTGGCGATGGCGATCTTGTCGGCGACGGTCGCCTCGAGATGGGCCATCAGGGCAGCGTCCGACTCGTCGCGTTCGCCGCTCCGCAGTTGCCGGGCGAGCTCGCGGTTCAATTCAGCGAGCGTGCCCTCGCGGCCTAGCAGGCGCACGAGGCGTCTGTGCTCGCGGGCATCGGCCGCGGGGCCGAGCCGTCCCTCGCGCTCGAGGATCGCCAGTGCATTGACCGCCACCCGCATCTGGAAGCCCAATCGCGGCTCGCTGCGATCGACCACGGGCATCGCCTCCTCGCGCAGGAAGTCGGCGATGGCGGTAAGGAGCTCGGAAGCGGTGGGTCGATCCTGTGCCACGATCAGTGTTCCGCCTTCAGAAGTTGCAGGAGGTCGACCTCGGTCTCGACGGCGCGGCGGCCAATCGCGGCGTGCTCCATCGACTTGATCGAGCCCGAGAGATGTTTCCAGGCCTGATTGAGGCAGATCACGCCCCAGTGCACGGTGCCGAACACCTCCCACCAATGGGCCCGCGCGCGTTCGACGGTGCGGCCGCTCGCTCGCTCGTAGGCGTCCCATAGCTCCTCGCGGCTGCCGAAGCCTCCCGCCGGCTTGTCGACTGCACCGAAGCGCCAGCTCTTCACGCACAGCCAGCCGAGGTCCTCGAGCGGGTCGCCGAGGTGAGCGAGTTCCCAGTCGAGGATTGCCGTCACCCCTGTTTCGTCGGCGAGATAGTTGCCCGTACGGTAGTCGCCATGGACCAGCAGGGGGTTGTCGAGCGGCCGGGGCTTGCGGCGATCGAGCCATGTCAGTGCAAGCTCGAACACCGGCTGCGCGCTGGCCAACAGGTCGAGCGAGCGGCGCAGGCCCGCGATATGGTCAGCCGCTTCGCGACGCTTGAGCGGCGGCAGCGTTCTTGTATCGGTGGCGTGGATCGCTGCGGCGATCCCACCCAACTGGCCTGCGATCAGGCCCCGGGCCGCAGCATAGGGCGGGTCGCGCAAGAGCTTGCGCGCGATCGCGGTGCCGTCGACCCGCCGCATGACGTAGGCCTCGCCCAGCCCGTCCTCCGGCTCGAGCTCGAATAGCGGCTCGGGTGCGCGCACGCCGGCGCAGTGCGCCGCCTGCAGCACCCGGAACTCGGTGGCGCGGTCGATCGACACCGACTGCTCGCGATCGGTCTTGCCGTTTACCGGCGGATCGCGGCGCAGGATCAAGCCGTGGCGGCGTCCTCCCACCAGAGCATCAAAGCTCCAGGTCTGGCGAGAGGCACCGCCGGACTGTCGTACAAGGCCTTCGATCTCGGCCACGCGGCCGAAATGGCGTCCCGCGGCCGCGGCCAGCGCCGATCGCGCCAGCTCGGCCTCGCCCTGCGTATGAATGGTCATTCACCGGACTGTGGCACAGAGGCCGCCGCGTGGTAAGAGGGCGCGCCAAAAGCAGGAGATCCGGCGACGTGATGCAGACTTTCGAGGCGATGAACGGCCTTTTCCTGGAAGACCTCAAGCTCGGCCAGTCGGCCATGTTCGGCCGCACCGTGACCGATGCCGATATCGCGGCCTTCGCCGGCGTCTCGGGGGATACCAACCCGATCCATTTGCACGAGGGATTTGCTCGCAGCACCCGCTTCGGGCAGCGCATCGCCCACGGCATGCTGAGTGGCAGCTTCATTTCGACGGTGATCGGCACCAAGCTGCCGGGCCCCGGAGCGGTCTATGTCTCGCAGACCATGAACTTCATGGCTCCGGTGATCATTGGCGATACCGTGACGGCGGTCGCCACGATCACGGCCATCGACGAGAAGCGCCGGCGCGTCACGCTCAAGACCCAGTGCCTGAACGGCGACAAGGTGGTGATCGACGGCGAGGCCGTCGTGCTGGTGCCGCGTCGCGGCATCGCCTGATCCATCGATGATTCCGGTCTTCGACGAGTGGCAGAGCGTTCCCGCGCCATGGAAGGGCAGCGCGGTGGCGCTTGGCAATTTCGACGGGGTCCATCGCGGCCACCAGGCGCTGATCGAGCGCACGGTGAAGCAGGCGCAGGCGCTCGACGCGCCGGTTATCGCGCTCACGTTCGAGCCCCATCCGCGGCGCTTCTTCGTGCCGGATACCGGTCCCTTCCGCCTGACCTTGCCGCCGGCCAAGCTCCGCCTGCTCGAGGAGCATGGCGTACGGGCGGTGCTGGCCCAGCACTTCGACCAGGCTTTCGCTGCCCTCTCGCCGGATGCCTTCGTCGACGAGGTTCTGTTGAGGGGGCTTGCCGCGCGGCATGTCGTGTGCGGCTACGATTTCACCTTTGGCGCCCGCCGCGGCGGCAACGTCGAGAAGCTGCGCAAGCGAGGCCGCGAGCGGGGCTTCGGAGTCACGATCCTCGATCCCGTGATGCGGGAAGGCGAGATCTACTCCTCTACCCGCATTCGCGAGGCACTGCGTGCGGGCTGGGCCAGCGAGGCGGCCGAACTCCTGGGGCACGCCTGGGAGATCGAAGGCGTGGTCGAACAGGGCGACCGGCGCGGCCGCACCATCGGCTTTCCCACCGCCAACGTGGCGCTGGGCGAGCATCTACGGCCGCATTTCGGAGTCTATGCCGTGCGGGCGTTGATCGACGGGACATGGCGCGCCGGCGTCGCCAATCTCGGCAAGCGGCCAACCGTGGGCAAGTTGCAGGAGAACTTCGAGGTCCATCTGTTCGACTTCGCGGGCGACCTCTATGGCAAGACGCTGCGCGTGCAGCTCATCGATTTCATTCGGGCGGAGCTGAAATTCGCCAATTTCGATCAGCTCAAGGCCCAAATCGCGGCCGATGCACAGGCGGCCCGCACCATTCTCGCCGGATGAGGCCGGCGACTGAGGCCGCGCGAGACGGCGAGCACTGTGCTCCGGCCCGGGTCGCAACGCGCCGCTTGCCTTGACCCCCAGCACCCCCATCCGTAGATTGCCGACCCCATGAGATCGAGGGCCTATCGGGAGCGAATTAGCCGCCCGGTCCGCTAGCTGCGGCCGGGTTCTTTTTGATGCCTGTTGCGTGCCGGACGAGCCCGGCGCCTCCCGCTCGAACCCTGTGAGTTCGTTGTGACGACCGACTACAAATCCAGCGTCTTCCTGCCCAAGACCGATTTCCCCATGCGCGGCGGCCTGCCCAAGAAAGAGCCGGAGCTGCTGAAGCGCTGGGCCGACATGAGGCTGTTCGAGCGCACGCGGGCCGAGAGCAAGGGCCGGCCGAAGTTCGTGCTGCACGACGGCCCGCCTTATGCCAACGGGCATCTCCATATCGGCCATGCACTGAACAAGATCCTCAAGGACCTGGTGAGCCGAAGCCAGCAGATGCTGGGCAAGGACAGCCACTATGTGCCGGGCTGGGACTGCCATGGCTTGCCCATCGAGTGGAAGATCGAGGAGGAATATCGGGCCCGCAACCAGGACAAGGATGCCGTCCCGGTAGGCGAATTCCGCCGCCAGTGCCGCGCCTTCGCCGACCACTGGATCGGTGTGCAACGCGAGGAGTTCAAGCGGCTCGGCGTCGACGGCGACTGGGAACACTACTATTCGACCATGGCTTACAAGTCCGAAGCCACGATCGTGGCCGAGCTCGGCAAGTTCCTGATGAATGGCGGCCTCTACAAGGGCTCCAAGGCGGTGCTGTGGAGCGTGGTCGAGAAGACCGCGCTGGCCGAAGCCGAGATCGAATATCACGACCACACCTCGGACACGATCTACGTGCGCTTTCCGGTGCTCAAGTCCAAGGGCGGCAGGCTCGACGGCGCGTCGGTCCTGATCTGGACCACGACGCCCTGGACCATACCGGGCAATCGTGCGCTCGCCTTTGGGCCGGAGATCGCCTACGTCCTGATCGAGGTCGCGACGGTCGCAGAAGGCAGCCGCGCGCGGATCGGCGAAAAGATGGTGCTCGCCAGGGATCTGGTCGGCGCGGTCGGCGAAGCGGCCAAGTTCACGTCCAACGTCATAGCCGACGTGAGCGCGGACGATCTCGAAGGGCTGGTGGCCGCCCATCCGTTGCGCGGCCACGGCTACGACTTCGACGTGCGCCTGCTGCCAGCGGCGTTCGTGACGGCCGATGCCGGCACCGGCTTCGTGCACATTGCACCAGGCCACGGCGCCGACGACTTCGAGCTGGGAGTCGCCAACGGCGTGGAAGTGCCGGACACGGTCGACGAGGATGGTCGCTACTATCCGCATGTGCCGCTCTTCGCCGGTCGGCGCGTCTATACGTCGGAAGGCGTCAAGGGCGACGCGAACAAGAGCGTCACCCTGGCGCTCGACGAGGCCGGCAAGCTTCTGGCGTCAGGCCGCATCCGCCACAGCTATCCGCATTCATGGCGATCCAAGGCGCCGGTCATCTTCCGCAATGCGCCGCAATGGTTCATCGCCATGGACAAGCCGATCGCCGAGATCGGCGGCACGCTGCGCGAGAAGGCGCTGGAGGCGATCGACGCTACGCGCTTCGTGCCGCGCGCCGGCTACAATCGGTTGCGCAGCATGATCGAGCAGCGCCCCGACTGGTGCGTGTCACGCCAGCGCGCCTGGGGCGTGCCGATTGCGGTGTTCGTCGACAGGCATACCGGCGAGCCCTTGCGCGATCCCGAGGTCATGAACCGCATCGTCGAGGCCTTCCGCAAGGAAGGTGCCGACGTCTGGTTCGAAAGCCCGCCCGAACGTTTCCTCGGCAACGCGTACAAGGCCGAGGACTTCGAGCAGGTGAAGGACATCCTGGACGTCTGGTTCGATTCCGGCTCGACGCACGCTTTCACGCTCGAGGGCAATCCGGAGCTCAAGTGGCCGGCCGATCTCTATCTCGAAGGATCCGACCAGCACCGCGGCTGGTTCCATTCCTCACTGCTTGAGAGCTGCGGGACGCGCGGCCGGGCCCCCTATGACGGCGTGCTGACGCACGGCTTCACGCTCGACGAGCAGGGCCGGAAGATGTCGAAATCGTTGGGCAACATCACGGCGCCGCAGGTCGTGTGCGACCAGTACGGTGCGGACATTCTCAGGCTCTGGGTGGTCGGCACCGACTATACGGAAGATCAGCGCATCGGTCCGGAGATCCTGAAACACCAGGCCGAGGCTTACCGCCGTCTGCGCAACACGTTGCGCTACCTCCTGGGCAGTCTCGACGGCTTCTCGGCCGCCGAGAAGGTCGAGTTCAAGGAGTTGCCGGAGCTCGAGCGCTGGGTGCTGCATCGCCTGGCCGAGCTCGACGCGCTGTTCCGGCCCGCCGTCGAGGCCTTCGACTTCCACAAGATCGCGACCGAGCTGCACAATTTCTGCGCCGTCGATCTCTCGGCTTTCTACTTCGACATCCGCAAGGATGCGATCTACTGCGACGCGCCCAAGGCGTTGCGCAGGCGCGCCGCGCGTGCGGTGATGGCGGAGCTGTTCTCCTTCCTCACCGCCTGGCTGGCGCCGATCACCTGCTTCACGGCGGAGGAAGCTTGGCTGGCGCGGCCGAAGGATGTGCCGGATGGTGCGGCCGACAGTGTGCATCTGCGGCTCTATCCGACGATTCCCAACACTTGGCTCGACACGGAGCTCGGCGAGAAGTGGAAGACCGTGCGTACGCTGCGCCGCGTGGTCACCGGCGCGCTGGAACTGGAACGGGCGGAGAAGCGCATCGGCTCGAGCCTGCAGGCGGCGCCTCATGTCCATGTCGCGCCGGAATATCTCGCCGCCATGAAGGGTCTCGACCTGGCCGAGATCTGCATCACCTCGGCCGGCGATCTGGCGACCGGCACGGCGCCGGCAGGCTCCTTCACCTTGCCTGACGTGGCGGGCGTCGCAGTCGTTCCGGCTCTGGCGAGCGGCGAGAAATGCGCCCGTTGCTGGCAGGTCCTACCCGAGGTCGGCACGTCGACCAGGCACCCGCTGCTCTGTCGGCGCTGCGAGGCGGCGGTGGAAGGGTGAGCGGCGCATGAGGCCGATCGATCGCCAGGCGATGGGTCTGGTCGCGATCACGTTGATCGTCGACCAGGCTTCCAAGGAGCTGTTGCTGCACTACCTGCTCAAGGCCGGCACCTTGGTTCCCGTGATCGACGGCCTGTTCCAACTGGTGATCGTGTGGAACCGAGGGGTGAGCTTCGGGTTGTTGAGCGGTGATCGCGCGCTGCCGCCCTGGGTGCTGTCGGGCGTCGCGATCGCGGTCTGCGTCGGGCTGTTCCTGTGGCTGCGACGAACCGACCGACTCTTGACGGGCTGGGGTATCGGCCTTGTCATGGGCGGCGCCATCGGCAATGTTATCGACCGCGCCCGCTGGGGAGCGGTGTTCGATTTCGCCGATTTCCACGTGCAGGAATGGCACTGGCCGGCCTTCAACATCGCCGATGCGGCGATCGTACTGGGCGTCGGCCTGATGCTCATAGATTCCCTGATCGGCGAAAGGACCCGGACGCCCTGACAAGGCCATGATCGGTGGACAGAAGCACCAAGGAATAACAATGCGACGGACGATTCTCATTCCTGTGACCCTGCTGGCTCTCGGCGGGATGATGCTTGGCGGCTGCAGCGCCTTCGAGAATCTCGGCGGCGGGAAGAAAGTGTCGCCGGACGAGTTCAAGATCGTCTCGCACTCCCCGCTGACCATGCCGCCGAACGCCGATCTGCGGCCGCCGCGTCCCGGCGAGCCGCGGCCGCAGGAAGTGAGCCCTGCCGACCAGGCCAAGGAGGCGCTGTCGCCGACGATGGCGGGCCGCGTTCAGCAGCAGGCCGCCAAGGAGCCTGCGGCCGGCGACGCATCGGAGCGGGCGCTGGTCGCCAAGGCAAGCACCGGTGGCGTCGATCCCAATATCCGCTCCCAGGTCAACCGCGAGACGCGCACCCTTGCCGATCAGGACAAGACCTTTATCGACAGCTTGATCTTCTGGCAGGAGGCCGCGCCGCAGGGAACTATCATCGATCCGGCCAAGGAGCAGCAGCGCTTGCGCGATGCTCAGGTGAGCGGCCAGCCCTCCGGTGAGCCGACGCCGACCATCAAGCGGCGCCAGCGCGGCTGGCTCGAAGGCATCTTCTGATCGCCGTCCCGTTCTCGCGCCGTCGTTTCCTCGCCGGTGGTCTTGGCTGTGCGATTGCCACGCCGTCCGCTTCGGCTCTGGCGAACCTTCTGACCGTCAGACGACGACCGCCCGACACGTTCACGCTGACCAACGGGCTGCAGGTCGTCGTGCTGCCGTCGTCGCGCGCACCGATCGTCAACCAGCTCGTGGTTTACAAGGTCGGCAGCGCCGACGAGACCTTCGGCCAGACCGGCATCGCCCATTTCCTCGAGCATATGATGTTCAAGGGCACCGCCGCCCTTGGACCCGGCGAGTTCTCGCGCACCATCCGGCGCAATGGCGGGCGGGACAATGCCTATACGGATTTCGACGCCACCGGTTATCACCAGACGATCGCGTCGGATCGCCTCGAGCTCGTGATGCGCCTCGAGGCCGATCGCATGGACGGCTTGCGTATTGTCGAGAAAGAGCTGACGCCCGAACGCGAGGTCGTGCTCGAAGAGCGCCGCATGCGGATCGACAACGCGCCGGCCGCCCTGCTCGACGAGGCGGTTCGCGCCGTCTTGTTCGGCGAGCACAAGCCCTACGGCATGCCGACGGCCGGCTATGTCGACGACGTCAGGAAGCTGGGTGTCGAGGACCTCATGGCCTTCTACCGCCGCTTCTATAGCCCCGACAATGCAGTGCTGATCGTGGCCGGCGACACCACCGCCGACGCGGTCCACAAGCTCGCCGAGAAGTACTACGGACCGGTTCCGGGCCGCAGCCACGGACCGCGACTGCGCCCCTCCGAAGGCGGCATAAACCTGCCGCAGCGCATCACGCGAGCCGACCGCCGCGTCGCCGAGCCGGGCTGGTCGCGCGACTACCTGGCGCCCTCCTATCGCACCGGCGAGACCAGGCACGCCTATGCGTTGCAGGTGCTGGCGCGCCTGTTCGGCGGCGGCGAAACGAGCCGCCTGTGGCGCGCCCTGGTGGCCGAGCAGCGCCTCGCCCTCTCGGCGAGCGCCGACTACAGCGCCTCGTCGCTCGGTCTGTCGAGTTTCGGCCTCAATATTCATCCCGCGTCCAATCGCACCACAGAGCTCGAAAGCGCGGTATCCGAACAAATGAAGAAGCTGCTGGATGGCAACGTGACGACCGAAGAGGTCGAGCGGGCGCAGAACCGGCTTCTTGCCGCTGCCATCTATGCCCAGGATTCGCTGGCCAGCGGGCCGCGCCGATATGCCGCCGCCCTCAGCACCGGCAACAGCGCGGCCGATGTCGAAGCCTGGCCTCAGCGAATCGCAGCCGTTCGCGCCGCCGATGTCATCGCGGCCGCTCAGCACGTCTGGCGCGACGATGGATTGGTGACGTCGCTGCTGACGCCCGGGGAAGACCGATGAGACGCGGCCTTCTCGCCCTGGTCACGGCCGCCGCCGCCTGGATCGCCATCCCTGCCGGCGCCGTCGAGATCCAGGAAATCACGACTCCGCTGGGCGTCAAGGCCTGGCTGGTGCAGGACAAGACCGCGCCCGTCATGGCGCTGTCCTTTTCCTTCGCCGGCGGAACGGCATCGGAGCCGGAGGGCCAGAAAGGCGTTACCAGTCTCATGGCGTTCATGCTGACAGACGGAGCGGGAAGACTGCCCGCCGAGGCTTTCAGGCTCCGTGAGGAGCAGGCCGCCATTTCCCTGAGCTTCGGTGCGTCGTCGGACCGGCTGGGCGGCTCGCTGCGGGTCCTGACGGACAACCGCGACCAGGCTTTCGATCTCCTGCGGCTCGCCCTCACGGCACCGCGTTTCGATTCGGACATGCTGCAGCAGCGCCGTGCCCAAGCAATCGCGAGCCTCAACCAGGCCGAGCAGCGGCCGAGATCGGTCGCCGAGCGGGCCATGATGGCCACGATGTTCGCAGGCCATCCCTATGCTCGCGATTCACAGGGCCTGCGCGAGACCCTGAAGACGCTCGCGCCAGCCGACCTCAGAACCCGTGCTGCTGCCCTGCTTGTGAGGAATGGCCTGATCGTGGCGGCAGTGGGCGATATCGACACCGCCGAGTTGGCACGCGGCCTCGACCATGCGTTCGGCAGCCTGCCGCTCGGCGAACCCGGAGCCGCAATTCCGGATTGGACCCCTTCCGCCAAACCGCGCACGATCGTCGTCGACCGCCCGGTGCCGCAAAGCGCCGTCGTCATGGCGATGCCGGGCATCATGCGCAGCGATCCCGACTGGTACGCCGCCCTCGTGCTCTCGCATATCCTGGGCGGCGGCCAGCAGTCGCGTCTCTTCGAGGAGGTGCGTGACAAGCGAGGCCTCGCCTACAGCGTGTCGAGCGACCTGCGCACCTCCGCCAAGGCGTCGCTGCTGGTGATCTCCACCGGCAGCGCGAACGATCACGTGGCCGAGGCGATCCACGTGATCCGGGGCGAAATTGCCCGCCTGCGCAGCACTGGTGTGACCGAGCAGGAACTCGCCGACGCCAGGACCTATCTCACCGGCGCCCTTGCCTTGTCGCTCGATTCGTCGAGCGCCGTGGCGGGCCTGCTGCATAGTCTGCAGGTCGACGCCCTGCCGCGTGACTATCTCGACCATCGCGCCGGTTTGATCGCCGCGGTCACCGTGGCCGACGTCGATCGGGTCGCCCGGCGCCTGTTGCGCGATGATGCCATTGCCACCATCGTCGTCGGCAAGCCCGTCGGGCTTGCCCTCGAACGATAATTAAGACCTCACGCTTCAGAGGTACGTTCCATGTTCTACAGCCATGTCATCGACCAGGCGCTCGAGGCCCACATCGGCAAGACGGGATTGCCGCAGGCAGTGCTCGACCGTGACCTTGCACGTGCCGCGGCGGCGCTCGACAAGATCCGCCGCTGGCGGGACGACGGCACGCTGCCGGTATTGCGGCTGCCGGCGGCGCGCGACGATCTCGCGGCACTGAAGCCGCACGCCGACCGCTTCGCCAGGTTCGAGCATGTCGTGGTCATGGGGAGCGGCGGCTCGAGCCTCAGCGGCAAGGCGTTGCTGCCGCTCAGGGACCATGGCTTCGGCCCGGCCAAGGGCCGGCCGAAAGTGTGGTTCATGGACAATGTCGATCCGGAGAGCTTCGGCGAGCTCACCAGCCGGCTGCCGCTCGACCGCACGGGCTTCCTGCCGATCTCCAAGTCCGGCGGGACGCCCGAAACGCTGACAGCGCTTTTCACGGTCATTGCCGCCCTCGAAAGCAAGGTCGGCAAGGCGGCGCTCGCCGACCGCATTCTCGCGGTCACCGAACCGGTGGACAACCCGCTGCGACGGCTGGCGACGCGACTGGGCTGCACCATACTCGATCACGATCCCAAGATCGGCGGGCGGTATTCCGCACTGTCGGTGGTCGGCATGCTGCCGGCAATGATTGCCGGCATCGATGCCGCGGCCATTCGCGAAGGTGCGGCAAGCGTGCTCGATCCGGTGCTGGCGGCGAAAGAGGCGAACGACCTGGCACCCGCGGTCGGCGCGGCGCTGGCGGTCGGACTGGCGCGTGAGCGCGGCATCAACATCACCGTGCTGATGCCCTATGTCGACCGGCTCGAGACCTTCGCCTTCTGGTATCGCCAGATCTGGGCCGAGAGCCTCGGCAAGGACGGCAAGGGGACCACGCCGATTCGGGCCTTGGGCACCGTCGACCAGCACAGCCAGGTCCAGCTCTATCTCGGCGGCCCGCGCGACAAGCTGTTCACTGTGCTCATCCAGGACACGGCGGGGCAGGGTACCCGGCTCGATCCGGCTGCGTTGGGCGGCGACAAGGCGCTCGACTATCTCGCCAATCAAACGATGGGAGACCTCCTGCTCGCCGAGGCCGACGCGACGGTGGCGACAATGGCCAAGAACGGCCGGCCGGTGCGCGTGATCCGCATCAAGACGCTCGACGAGAAGGTGATGGGTGCGCTCATGATGCATTACATGCTCGAGACCATGTTTGCGGGCGAGCTGTGGGGCGTGGATGCCTTTGACCAGCCGGCTGTGGAGGAGGCCAAGGTCCTCACCCGCCAGTATCTTTCCCAAAGGCGAAGGTCGTAGACTGCGCGCGCCATGAGCGCGCCTGCCCGCCCCTTGCGCCGGCTCCCCTCGACCCTCGTCAACCGCATCGCCGCGGGCGAAGTAGTCGAGCGGCCGGCCAGCGCCGCCAAGGAGCTGGTGGAGAATGCGATCGATGCGGGGGCACGGCGGATCTCGGTCGTCCTGAAGGAGGGCGGTCGGAGCTTCATCTCGGTGGTGGACGACGGGTCCGGCATGACTCCCGAGGAGCTGCAACTTGCCGTCGAGCGGCACTGCACCTCCAAGCTTCCCGGGGACGACCTTGCCGACATCGGCACGCTCGGCTTCCGCGGCGAGGCGCTGCCGTCCATCGCGTCGGTCAGCCGTTTCACCATTACCTCGCGGCCGGCCGACGCGGACTCGGCCTGGAGCCTCGATATCGACGGCGGGGTCAAACGCCCGGCACGGCCGACAGCGCATCCAGCCGGCACGCGGGTGGAGGTGCGCGATCTGTTCTTCGCGACACCCGCGCGACTCAAGTTCCTCAAGGAGGCGCGCAGCGAGGCGGCTCACGTCGCCGATGCAGTGCGGCGGCTGGCCATGGCGCACCCCTCGATCGCGTTCCGCCTCGAAAGTGAGGAGCGTACGCTGTTCGATTTGCCGGCCGCCGATCCGTCGCTGCTGAACAATGCCGATGCAGCTCGGCTGGAGCGACTGGCAGCCGTCATGGGCCGGGAATTCGCCGACAATGCGCTTGCAATCGATGCCCGCCGCGAAGGCTTTCGCCTGACCGGGTTCGCGGGCCTGCCGACGCTGAACCGGCCGACAGCGCAGCATCAGTACCTGTTCGTCAATGGCCGGCCGGTGCGCGACAAGCTGCTGGCGGGTGCGGTGCGCGGCGCCTACCAGGATTTGCTGGCGCGCGATCGCCATCCCATGGTGGTGCTGTTCCTCGAGGCTCCCACCGAGATGGTCGATGTCAACGTGCACCCGGCCAAGACCGAGGTGCGCTTCCGCGATGCCGGCATTGTGCGTGGCCTGATCGTGGGCGCTTTGCGCACGGCCCTCTCGGCGGCAGGGCACCGCGCCAGTACGACCGTGGCCGACGCGGCGCTGGGTGCGTTCCGGCCGCATACCGGCCACGGGTCGGCGTTGCCGTTCGGACGGAGCAGCGGGGCCGGGCCGGCCATATTGGCCCCGCGTGGCTTGGCCGAGCCCGCGTCGCAGTTCCTGGCGCCGTTCGCCGAGCCGTCGGCGCGCACCGAGCTGGCCTCGTCGGAGGCGGCCGAAACCAACCGCAGCTCCTATCCCCTGGGTGTCGCGCGAGCGCAGTTGCACGAGACCTACATCGTGGCGCAGACCGCCGAGGGCGTGGTGATTGTCGACCAGCATGCCGCACACGAGCGGCTCCTGCACGAAAAGCTCAAGTTTCAGCTCGAGGCCGAAGGCGTGAAACGCCAGACGTTGCTGTTGCCCGAAGTCGTCGAAGTGGGCGAGGACGGAGCGCGACGCCTGACGCATCGCGCCGCCGAGCTCGCCGAGATGGGGATGGTGCTGGAACCGTTCGGGCTCGGCGCTGTGATCGTACGGGAAACCCCGGCACTGCTCGGCGAGGCCGACATACAGGGGCTGGTCCGCGATCTCGCCGACGAGCTGGCCGAACTCGGCGATCACCTCTCGCTCAAGGAGAAGGTCGAGGAGGTGTGCGGTACTCTTGCCTGCCATACCTCGGTGCGGGCTGGCCGTCGTCTGACCGTCGAGGAGATGAATGCACTGCTGCGCCAGATGGAGGCGACGCCGCATTCGGGCCAGTGCAACCACGGCCGCCCGACCTATGTCGAACTCAGGCTGGCCGACATCGAGCGGCTGTTCGGACGGCGATGAAAAAGCTCCTGCCGCTGCTGCTCGTCGTGTCGATGGTCACGGTCGTCCATGCGCAGTCCGCGAGCCCCCTCGACGGGACGTGGCGCGGCCGCAGCGACGGCGGCTCATGCCAGGCCCCGCTCGATTACGCGATCACCATCGAGGACGGCTTTGTCGACGGCACTGCCTTCGACACCACGGCCCACGGACCCGTGCCCAATCTCAAGAAGGCGCCGCCCCCTCCGCCCGGTCCAGGCCTGTGGCAGCTTCACGGCGTGGCCAAGCCCGGCTCGTTTTCGTTGCTTGCGGTCGCGTCGGTGAAGGCCGAGGACCGACGCGTGGAGCGGCTGACCGTGATCGCGCAAGGCGCCGTGCTGGTCGTCACCGAGGGCGGCGGCTGCGGTCGCACGGCACGGCTCGCGCGCAAATAAGGTCGATCAGCCCGCCGATGCGAGCAGGCCGAGCCGCTCGCGGCGAAGCCATCGGGTCAGCAACAGCACGGCAACGGTCGTCAGGCCCGCCGCCAGCCCGATCCAGATGCCGACGCCATGGAGCTCGGCGCCGAACGCCAGGACGACGCCGACGACCAGGCCGATGCCCCAGTAGCCGAGAGCGGCATAGACCATCGGCATGCGCGTATCGTGCAGGCCGCGCAGCATGCCCGCCGTCACCGCCTGCGCGCCGTCGGCAAGTTGGAAGAGGGCCGCGAGCGCGAGAAAGGACACGGCGAGGTCGACGACAGGCGCATTGGCGGGCACGTCGAGATCCAGGAACGCACTGATCAGGGTACGCGGCAGCCGGATCATGACGAGCGCCGCCATGGCCATGAAAGTGGTCCCCATCGCGAGCGCGGCCCACCCGGCGCGTCGGATACCGTCGACGTCGTGGGCACCATAGGCGCGGCCGACGCGCACCGTCGCCGCCTGGCTGAGGCCCAGCGGCACCATGAAGGAGAGCGACGCGATCTGGAGCGCGATCGAATGGGCGGCGATCGACGCTTCGCCGATCAGGCCCATCAGGAAGGTCGAGGCGTTGAAGACGGCGACCTCGAACACGAGCGTCGCGCCGATCGGCATGCCGAGGCGCCACAGCTCGACGAAGCGTGACCAGTCGGCGCGCCAGAAGCGGCCGAGGAGATGGTAGCGACGGAACCTGCGGTCGGCATGGAGGACGATCACCAGCACCGCGAACATCAGGGTATCCGCCAGCGTCGTGGCGATGCCCGCACCGACCAGGCCGAGGCGCGGCAGGCCGAGATGACCGAAGATCAGGCACCACGCGGCAAAAGCATTGACGGCGACTCCGCCGACGCCGATCGCCAACGCCCATTGCGGCCGCTGCAGCGCGGAGATGAATGACCGCAGTACCAGATAGAAGAAGAACGGCAGGATCGACCACTGCAGGGCGTGCATATAGTGGCCGGCCTGCAGTGCGAGGTCGGGCCGCTGGCCCATCGCCAGCAGGATCGCCTCGGCGTGCCAGAGGACCAGCCAGATCGGCACCACGATCACCACGGCCGCCCACATCCCCTGGCGCACCGTTCGCCTCACGTCGCGAACCGAGTGTCCCTTGCGTCCGAGTTCGCGCGCGATCATGGGCGCTGTTGCCGTGGTCAGGCCAAGGCCAAAGATCATGGTGGCGAAATAGAGGTTCGCGCCAAGCGCGCCGGCGGCCAAAGCCTCCGGGCCGAGCCGGCCCATCAGCAGCACGTCCGTCGTCGTCATCGCCGTCTGCGCAACGTTGGTCAGGATGAGCGGCCAGGCGAGCCCGATCGTGGCCCGCGCCTCCGCGATCCATGCTTGCCGGTTGCCCATCGTGATCGATGCCGCGCCATTCATGGCGGCGCTTTTAGCCGCTATCGGGCGCGAAGCGAAGCAACCCTGCCCAGCATTAGCGGCAGATCTCGCAGTCGATGCGTTCTTCGCGCCCGGCGGTGAGACGGAAGAAGGCGTCCTGCGGTTTTTCGAGGACGAACATTGCTTTCGCGTCGAGGCCAAGGTTGAGGCCGCGCAGCACCGCGCCGCTCACGCCATGGCCAATCACGACAGTCCGCGAGCGCGATGCGACGATGTCGGCGAGCACGGCGGCAGACCGGCGGCGCAACTCGAAATGTGTCTCCCCACCCGGCGGGCAGAAGCCGTGTGGATCGGCGCGCCAGTCGGCCAGCGCATTGGGATGGTCGATCTCGATCTCGCTCCAGGAGAACCCCTCCCAGGCGCCGTAACTGAGCTCGGCGAGCCGTCGATCGTCGCGCCATTCGCCGGGATCGAGGCCGAGCTCGCGACCGATGATCAGTGAGGTCTCACGCGCGCGGCCGAGCGGGCTTCGGAGGAAGACGGTCGGCCCAGGCTCGCGTGCAAGCTCGGCGCCAAGCGTGCGGCCCATCGCCTGCGCTTGGGCTCGGCCGCGCTCGGTAAGCACGGAATTTCGGGTGCCCTGCATGCGCCGCGCGAGATTCCAGGCGGTCTCGCCGTGGCGCAGCATGTAGAGGGCATGCTCGAGCTTCATGATACGCGACGCAAGATCAGGATCTTGGCCGCACCATAGCGCCTCTCGTCGAGTGCCTCGAATCCCGGCGGCGGCGGCAAGTCTTCGGTCGTGGCGAGCTCGACCGTGGCATGGGCGTTCGGTGCCAGCCAACCGGCGGCGACCAACGCGGCAAGCGCCGGACCGGCCAGACCGGAGCGATAGGGCGGATCGAGGAAGGCGAGATCGCAGGCCTCGCGCGAGGGCGGCGGGCGGGTGGCATCGGCCCGCACCACCTTGGCTGCCGCCGTCTCGCCGAGTTTGCGCAGGTTCTCGCCGATCAGCCTGATCGCCGCCCCATCGTTGTCGAGGAAAGTCGCATGTGCTGCGCCACGCGACAGGGCTTCGAGCCCCAGCGCGCCCGAGCCCGCGAAAGCATCGAGCACACGGGTCTCGACCAGCGGCGATCTGCCGTCCTCGCGCCAGTTGGCATGGACCAGGATGTTGAACAGTGCCTCGCGCGCCCGGTTCGAGGTCGGCCGCGTGTTGGGTCCCTCCGGCGTGGCGATGGTGCGGCCGCGATGCCGGCCGCCGACGATCCTGAGCATCAACGCCGCCGGCGATTGTGGGACCGTGCATTCGGCTGTGCTTTCGCCCAGCCCGCCCTGCGCGGCACCTTGAGCCCGAGGAGATTGTCGAGCGCGTGCGGCGGCACTTCGTCGATCGCGCCACGCTCGAGATCGCCGAGATGGAATGGTCCGAAAGCGATGCGAATCAGCCGCACCACCGGCAGATCGAGATGGGCGAGCACGCGGCGCACTTCTCGATTCTTGCCCTCGGCGAGCGCGATATCGAGCCAGGCATTGGTGCGCTGCTGACGGTCGAGTCGTGCCTCGATCGTGCCATAGCGCGCCCCATCGATGGTGATGCCGTGGGCAAGCTCGGCGAGCCGCAGTTCATCGACCGCGCCGTGCACGCGCGCGCGGTAGCGTCGGATCCAGCCGTTGGCCGGCAACTCCAGCCGGCGCGCCAACCCACCATCATTGGTGAGGAGCAGCAGGCCTTCCGACATGAAGTCCAGTCGGCCCACCGTCACGACGCGCGGCATGCCTCTGGGCAGCGACTCGAAGATCGTGCGCCGGCCCTGCGGATCGCGCGCCGTCACGAGCTCGCCGGGTGGCTTGTGGTAACGCCAGAGCCGCAGCCTGTCGGCGTCGGGCAGTGGCTGGCCGTCCACCTCGATGCGGCTCTTGGCCGACACGACGAAAGCCGGCGTTTGCAGCACCTGCCCGTCGACTTTGACCCGCCCGGCCGAGATCCAGCGCTCGGCGTCGCGGCGCGAGCAAAGCCCCGCTCGCGCGAGACGCTTGGCGATGCGTTCGGGTTCGCTCACTTTGGGGTCGCCGCGCCCAGGAAAGCGCGGAAGAGCCTCGCGTCGCCCTCGGAAATCAGGAACTCGGGATGCCATTGCACGCCGATGCAAAAGCGATAGGCCGGCGCCTCGATGCCTTCGATCACGCCGTCCGTCGCCGTCGCGTTGATCACCACGCCGCTGGGCGCGTCGGCGGCTGCCTGATGATGGGCGCTGTTCACGGCGAGTTCGTCGGCGCCGACGATCGTGTGGAGCTGCGTGCCTTTGGCGATCTTCACCGTATGGCCGGCCTCGTTGCGAGGGTTGGGCTGTTCGTGCTCCAGCGCATCCGAAATCGCATCGGGGATGTGCTGGATCAGCTTGCCGCCCAGCACGACGTGCAGAAGCTGCTGACCACCGCAAATGCCCAGCACCGGCTTGTCGCGGTCGAGCGCCCCCTTCGTGACCGCGAACTCGAAGGCGGTGCGGCGATCCTTGGTGATCACCGTGGCGTGGCGACTGCCGCCGCCATAGTAGGAGGGATCGACATCGAAGGCGCCGCCGGTCACGACCAGCGCATCGATACGCTCGAGGTAGTCGGCCACCCGGTCGGGCTCGTGCGGCAGCGCCACCGGCAGGCCGCCCACCGCATCGATGGCATCCAGATAGTTCTGTCGCAGCGCATACCAGGGAAATTTGGAGTAGCCACCGGGCTTTTCCGCATCCAGCGTGACTCCGATCAGCGGGCGAGACATCAGGCGAGGATACGCACAGCAGCAAGGGCGCGCCACTCATTGCCGTTCCCTCTCCAACGTCGTTGGCGAGGTCCCCGCGTCTTCAGGTCACGAGACGGGATCGATAATGCCTCTTCTGGCTTTCGGCGACCTCCCCGCCTTGGCCGGGGAGGAAAAGCCTCATGAGGTGGAGACGATGTTCCGCGGCACGTCCTTGAATGGCTTGTTGGTGTCGACGCTGGGTTCCTTGGGCATCTTGAGGACGCGCTCGGAGATGATGTTGCGCTGGATCTCGTCGGTACCACCGGCGATCGAGGTGGCGGGGACGGAGACCAGGATCTCGGCGATGACACCGTCCATCGGGCTGTCGGCGCCGCTCAGGAGCGCGTCGGCGCCGCTGATATAGGTGTGCACCCGTGCCGCCTGGCGGGCGATGTGGCTGGACACCAGCTTGCCGAGCGAACCCTCCGGTCCCTGCGGCCGGCCCTGCTCCTGCGCGGCACGGGCGCGGCGGGCCGTCCATTCGGCCGACTTCGACATGATCAGGAGCCTGGCGATCTCCTGGCGGATCACCGGGTCGTTGATCTTGCCGGTCGCCTTTGCGCGCTCCATCACGAGGTCGACGCGGCCGGCGCGCTGCGGATACCACTTGTAGGGCTCCATCGTGGTCGCGATCTCGGCGCGCTCCTCGTCGTAGATGCGGCCCTTGCGGTCGGACGCCACGGCCCACGACCGTAAGGCATCGGCGCCGCGCCGCTCATGCATCAATGTCGTCGTCGCGACCGTCCAGCCGTCGCCTACGTCGGATACCAGGAATTCCGGCTCGACGATCGCGTCGGTGAAGAACACCTGGTTGAACGAGGCGTGACCGTTCATCTGCTTCAGGGGATGCACCTGAACGCCGGGCTGCTTCATGTCGAGGACGAAGTAGGCGAGCCCCTTGTGCTTGGGGACGTCCCAGTTGGCGCGTGCCAGCAGCAGGCCCCAGTGCGCCTTGTGCGCCGAGGTCGTCCAGACTTTCTGACCGTTGATCACCCACTTGTTGCCCTGGCGGTCGGCGCGGGTCACGGCACCCGCCATATCCGAACCGCTGCCGGGCTCGCTGAAGAGCTGGCACCAGGTATCCTCGCCCGTGAGAATGCGGCGCAGGAACTTTTCCTTATGCAGGTCTGTGCCGTGCGCGAGGATGGTCGCGGCGGCAAGCGTGCGGATGCCCGCCCGGGCGACTCCTACGGCGCCGATGCGAGCAAACTCCTCGTCGACGACGGCGCCGAACTTCACCGGCAGATCGCGGCCGTACCATTGCCTGGGCCAGTGCGGCGCGCCCCAGCCCGAGTCGACCAGCTTGTTGCGCCATTCGACCAGACCGCAGTCGGGACTCCAGTTGGCCGCCAGCCAGGCGCGGACCTCGGTGCGGACGCTCTCTTCGGTTGGTTCGCTCATGCTTGGCTCCTCAGTGCGTCCAGTGCTGCATCATCGTCTCGCGATGCTCGTTGGCATCGCCGAACAGAACCTCGCTCGACTTGGCACGCTTGAACCAGAGATGCGTGTCGTTGTCCCAGGTGAAGCCGATGCCGCCATGCATTTGCACCGCATGGATCGCCGTCTGCAGACAGGCTTCGGCAGCCGACGCCTTGGCGAGCGAAGCCAGCGCGGGCAGATCGTCGTCGCGTTCGTCGATCGCCGCGGCGGCGAAGTAGGCGGCGGACTTGGCGAGCTCGACATCGACCAGCATGTCGGCCGCCTTGTTCTTGGTGGTCTGGAACGAGGCGATCGAACGGCCGAATTGCATGCGCATCTTCACATAGGCGAGCGCGTCCTCGCGCAGCCGGTCGGCGCCGCCGACCATCTCGTTGGCAAGGCAGATCAGCGCCTGCTGCATTGTCCGGGCGAAGGGAACGGCGGCGGCATCGGCTTCGCCAAGGAGCTTCGCCTCGACCGACCGGAAAGTGAGATGAGCGAGCTTGCGCGTCTCGTCCATGGTCCTGAGCGCCCGGCGTTCGAGGCCCGGCGCATTGCCCGGAACGGTGAAGAAGGAGAGGCCATCCTCGCCCTTGCTGCCCGGCCGGCGTGCCAGCACGACGACCAGATCGGCAGTGTGGCCGTCGAGCACGAAGCTCTTCGTGCCGTCGAGGCGGAAGGCGCTGCCCGACGGCGCTGCGGTCATCGCCACTGCGGACGCTTGGTTGCTGCCGCCTTCTTCGGAGAAGGCCAGGGTGGCCGTCACCTCGCCGGAGGCGATCGACGGCAAAAGCGCCTGCTTCTGCTCCTCCGTGCCGGCGTTGAGGATCGCCGTGGTGGCGAGAACGGCGGTGGAGAAATAGGGGGCGCACAGCAGGCCTCGGCCCATCTCCTCCAGCACGATGCCGAGCTCGGAGAAGCCGAAACCCTGTCCGCCATAGGTCTCCGGAATGTGGAGCGCCGTCAGGCCCAGCTCCTGGTTCAGTTTGTGCCAGCTATCGCGCTCGAAGCCCGCTTCGGTCGCCATCAGCCGCCGGATCTCCTTGGTGGGGGAGCGCGCTTCAAGGGCGCGCCTCAAGGTGGCGCGGAACTCCTCCTGTTCCGGCGTGAAGCTGAAGCGCATGATTACTCCTTCCGACCCGTTTGCGGTATTTTCCCCGATATGGTCGCAACGACAAGACTGTCGCCGATGGAGTGTGCGCTCCGCGAAGCGCGGGCAGCCGCAGAGCGGGGTGAGGTGCCGGTCGGCGCGGTGATCGTCGGAGCGGACGGCGCGGTACTGGCCGCGGCCGGCAACCGCACGGAAGCCGATCGCGACCCGACGGCCCATGCCGAGCTGCAGGCAATCCGCGCGGCGGCGGCCGGGTACGGCGCCCCGCGCCTCGTCGACTGCGACCTCTACGTCACGCTCGAGCCCTGCCCGATGTGCGCCCAGGCGATCTCCTTTGCGCGCCTGCGCCGTCTCTACTACGGCGCCGCCGACCCCAAGGGCGGCGGTGTCGAGCATGGGCCGCGCATTTTCAGTCAGCCGACCTGCCACCACCGACCGGAGATCTATGGCGGCATCGCCGAGCAGGAAGCCGCCGAACTCCTGCAGGCTTTTTTCAAGGCACGCCGATAGCAGCCGTCAGCCACTCGCCACGGACCGAATCATCCGGTTCGTCGATGGCAGGGCGCCGTCGCCGAAAATCGTGTGGGGCAAGCCGCGACAGGGCCCACACCGCCGCTCCCCTGACCAGGGGCGACTCGTCGTCCAGAAGTCGCTCGACGGCCGGCAGAGCCGTCCCGGGCATCTTGCTGTTGCCGAGCGCATAGGCGACGTTGCGCAGAAGGCGATCGCGGCCGATGCGCTTGATCGCGGTCCCGGCAAAACGTCGCCGGAACGTCGCATCGTCGAGGGTCGCGAGCTCGGCGAGCAGAGGGGCGTCGAGATCCGGACGCGCCCGCAACGCTTCTTCGTGTGCCGTTTGCGCGAACTTGTTCCAGGGACAGACGGCAAGGCAATCGTCGCAGCCATAGATGCGGTTGCCGAGGAGCGGCCGAAGATCGGGATCGATCGGCCCCTCGTGTTCGATCGTGAGATAGGAGATGCAGCGCCGCGCTTCGAGCCGGTACGGTGCGGGGAAAGCCCTGGTCGGGCAGACATCGAGACACGCATGGCATTGGCCGCAGTGATCGCTCTCCGGCGCGTCGACGGGAAGCTCGGCCGAGAGCAGCAGCTCGCCGAGAAACAGCCAGGAGCCGAATTGGCGCGACACCAGATTGGTATGCTTGCCCTGCCAGCCGAGGCCGCTTGCCTGGGCAACAGGCTTCTCCATCACGGGCGCAGTGTCGACGAACACCTTGATTTCGTGCCGATAGGTATCCCAGATGAACCGGCCGAGCGCCTTCAGCTTGTTCTTTACTACCTCGTGGTAGTCGCGCCCCTGGGCATAGACCGAGATCGCCGCGTGGTCCAGCAAGGACAATGTCTCTCGCGGATCTCGGGGTGGTGCGTAGTTGAGTGCCAGCGACACGACCGTTCGCGCCTCGGGCCAGAGCGTCACGGGATCGGCGCGCTGCTCGGCACGCGTGGCAAGCCAACCCATATCGCCATGAAGGCCCTGTGCGACGAGGGAGGCGAGATTCGCCAGGCGTTCGCGGCGCACCTCCGGCGCCAGCGAGGCCGGCGCGAAACCCACGGCGTCGAATCCGAGTCGCAGCGCCTCGCCACGGATTACCTCGCGCAACTCGCCCGGGCTCGCCACCTTGGGCGGACGTTTCGGAACGGGCGGTCGGCGGCTCATCGCACGGTCTACCGGCCGCGATAGCCCGTGACGCCCTGATCGGGAAGCCACAATCCCTTGGGCGGTTGGCCGGTCTGCCAGAAGACATCGATCGGCATGCCGCCGCGCGGATACCAGTAGCCGCCGATCCTGAGCCAGCGCGGCCGCAGCGTTTTGACCAACCGTTGACCGATCGCAACTGTGCAGGCCTCGTGAAAGTCGGCTTGGTTGCGGAAGCTGCCGAGGAAAAGCTTCAGCGACTTGCTCTCCACGAGCCTGCTGCGCGGTGCGTAGTCGATCACGAGATGAGCGAAGTCGGGCTGGCCGGTCATGGGACAGAGCGTGGTGAACTCGGGCGCCGTGAAGCGCACGAGATACAACGCCTTCGGATCGGGATTGGGCACGACCTCGAGGACGGCTTTGTCGGGAGATGCAGGGAGCGGCGCCGGTCGGCCAAGCTGGCGCAAGCGGGGGTATCTGGACATGGCGGTATCATATGCTAAGCGGGCCGCCATGACTCATCGGGTCGCCATCGTCGGGGCCGGACCTTCCGGCTTCTATGCGGCGGACGGCCTGTTGCGCGGCCAGCCGGACCTGAAGATCGACTTGATCGACCGATTGCCGACGCCGTTCGGCCTGGCGCGGTCCGGCGTTGCGCCCGACCATCAGGGGACCAAGGCCGTCGTCCGCCAGTTTGAACGTCTGCTCGCCCAGCCGGACGTGCGCTTTGCCGGCAATGTCGAGATCGGCCGCGACCTTTCGTGGGACGAATTGTGCGAGGACTACGATGCCGTGGTCGTCGCGACGGGCATGGTAGTCGACCGCAAGCTTGGCGTGCCGGGCGAGGATCTGCCTCACGTTTGGGGCTCCTGGAAGTTCGTGGCGTGGCTGAACGGGCATCCCGACTTTCGCCATGGCCCCGACTTGAGTGCGGTGCGGCAGGTCGCTGTGATCGGCAACGGCAACGTGGCGCTCGATGTCGCCCGCCTGCTGGCCAAGGGGCCCGACGAGATGGCCAGGAGCGACATCGTGCCCGAAGCTGGAGATGCCATCGCCAAAGCCCCGCTCACCGACATCCATGTGATCGGCCGGCGCGGATCCGAGCACGCCTCTTTCACCAACAACGAACTCGCCGAGATGGGCCGGCTCGGCCGCGCCGTGGCGCTTGCCGATTCCGCGGAGCTCGCAGTCGATGCGTCGGCGACGGGCCCAACGCCGGAGCGGCTGCGCAAGGCGAAGAACCTCGAGATCCTGCGAGGCTTCGCTGCCAACAAGTCCGGCAGCAAGCCGCTGTCGGTTCATTTCCGCTTCAATGCAGCGCCGGTCGCGATCCGGCCCGGCGAGATCGAGCTTGCTTGCGGCAAGCTGGCGGCGGATCTGGTCATCACCTGCATCGGTTACCATGGCGAGGAGTTTCCCAGGAGGGAGGGCGTGTTCGCGGTCGGGTGGGCGCGGCACGGGCCGACCGGCACCATCCCCACCAACCGTGCCGACAGTCATGCCGTGGCGCGAGACGTGCTGGCCTGGCTCGGCAAGCGCGACCCCAAGAGTGGTCCCGATCCGCTGCCGCGGTCGATCGATGCGGCGGGCTGGCATCGGATCGACAAGGCCGAGGTCGCCGCGGGCTCGGCGCACGGCCGCCCGCGTGTCAAGTTCGCCGACTGGAAGGCGCTTTTGGAGATCGCGCGAGGCGATTGACCGGCCTATCCTGCCGTCGCTTCTTGAAGGGGAGAAACGCCGATGTTGGCGATCGCTCGTGTCCTTTGCGCCCTCGCGGCGGCCCTTGTCATGGCGGGCGGCGCCACGGCCAACGCCGAGACGGTGCTGCGAGTGGCGCTGCATTCGGACCTCAAGATCATCGATCCGGTATGGACCACGGCGCTGATCTCCACGCACCACGGCCACATGATCTACGACACGCTGTTCGCCGTCGACGAGAAGCTCGCGGTGAAGCCGCAGATGGTCGACAAGTGGGAGACATCGGCCGACCAGCTCACCTGGACCTTCACCCTGCGCGACGGCCTCGAATGGAGCGACGGCACACCCGTCACCGCCGAGGACTGCGTGGCATCGATCAAGCGCTGGGGCGCCAAGGACGGCATGGGCCAGAAGCTGATGAGCGTGACCGCCGAGCTCGGCGCACTCGACGCGAAGACCATCAGGATGGCGCTGAAGCGTCCCTACGGCCTGGTGCTCGAAACGCTCGGCAAGTCGAGCTCGAACGTGCCCTTCATGATGCCCAAGCGCGTCGCCGAGACCGATCCCAACCAGCAGATCACCGACACCACGGGTTCCGGTCCGTTCATCTACAAGAAGGACGAGTCGCGGCCCGGCGAAAAGACGGTGTACGTGAAAAACCCGCGCTACAAGCCGCGCAACGAGCCGGCCTCCGGCCTTGCCGGCGGCAAGGTGGCGAAGGTCGACCGCGTCGAATGGATTTCCATCCCGGATCCTCAGACGCAGGTCAATGCCCTGCTGAGCGGCGAAATCGATCTGATCGAGATCGTCCCGCCCGATCTGTTGCCGCTGCTGGCCAAGGAGAAGGACATCAGGATCTTCGTGACCAATACGGCGGGCCGGCAGTACGCGATGCGCTTCAATGTGCTGCACAAGCCGTTCGACAACCCGAAGATCCGGCAGGCCGTCCTGTACGCGCTGGACGAGAAGGAGTTCCTCGACGCCAATGTCGGCAATCCGGCCTACTACAAGGTCTGCAAGTCGCTGTTCCCCTGCGGTTCACCTTTGGAATCGACCAAGGGCTGGGAGGACAAGCTCTCGGGCAATACCGCCAAGGCCAGGCAGATCCTGCAGGAGGCGGGCTATGACGGCACGCCGATCGTGCTCCTGCATCAGACCGACCTGCCCAATCACAGCAACCTCGCGACAGTCGCCAAGCCGCAGCTCGAGCGAGCGGGCTTCAAGGTCGATCTCCAGGCGATGGACTGGCAGACCCTGGTAACGCGGCGCGCCAAGAAGGAACCGTTGGATCAGGGCGGCTGGAGCGCCTACTTCACCTCGTGGGGCGCGACCGACGTATTGAATCCGGTGTCGACGGCCTTCCTGAGCGGCGCCTGCGACAAGGCGACGTTCGGCTGGTCCTGTGATCCCGAGCTCGAGAAGCTGCGCGATGCCTATGCCTTCGAAACCGATCCGGCGAAGCAGAAGGCGATCGCCGAGCAGGTCCAGCTCCGCGTGATCGACTACCCGACCCATGTACCGCTGGGCCAGTTCACGACACCGACCGCCATTCGCAGCAACATCGTGGGCCTCCTGCACACACCGGCGCTGGCGCTCTGGAACATCGAGAAGAAGTGAGTCGCACGCCTCCGTAGTCGGATGGCCGGTCCGGGAGGGACCATGGCGAGCACCGATACCGTCTTCACCGGTTCGATTCCGGCGCTCTACGACCGCTATCTGGGCCCGCTCCTGTTCGAGCCCTATGCCGTGGAAGCCGCGGCACGCTTGGCCGACTTGAAAACGGGTGCGCTGCTCGAGACGGCCGCCGGGACCGGTATCGTGACGCAGGTGCTGGCCGAGCGGTTGCCTCCCACGGTCGATATCGTCGCCACCGACCTCAACCAGGCCATGATCGACTTTGCCGGTGCCAAGCCAGGCCTGGCGCGCGCCAAGCTGCGCCAGGCCGATGCGCTTGCCTTGCCCTTCGAGGACGGCAGCTTCGATGCTGTCGTGTGTCAGTTCGGCGCGATGTTCTTCCCCGATCGCGTGCGGGGTTATCGTGAGGCTTACCGCGTGCTGCGGCCGGCTGGCCGGGCAGTGATCGCGATCTGGGACAGCCTCGCGCACAATCCGATGACGCGCTGCGTGGTCGACGCGATGGCCGTTCGCTTTCCGGCCGATCCGCCGCGCTTCCTGGCCCGCACGCCGCACGGGCACTTCGATCAGAAGGTCATTCGCGCGGAGCTTGCCGAGGCCGGGTTCGGCCGCGTGACCGTCGATGTCGTCACGTTGCCCAGCCGAGCCCCGTCGCATCGCGATGCGGCGATCGGCCTTTGCCAGGGGACTCCGATGCGCGGCGAGATCGAGGCTCGCGCGCCGCAGGGTCTCGCGGCTGCAACCGACGCCGCGGCCGAGGCGCTGGCCCATGTGTACGGAGAAGGGCCGATCGAAGCGCCGATGCAGGCGCTCCTGATCGTCGCTCGGAAGTAGCGGGTCAGTCGAGCCGCACGCTCACACCCTCGAGGCCCTTCCCCGAAGCCGGATAGCGCTTGGTCACCTCGGCATCATGGCCGGGAATGATCATCTCGGTGCGGCCCTCGGCGAGCTTCCGAAGCTTGTCGTAGCCTGCCAGCATATCGGCCACCGAAAATACGATCGAGAACAGCTTGTCGTTGTTGACGCCCCAGAAATAGTGCGAAGCATCGGAGGCGAGCACGAGCCAGCCATTGCGCGTATTCACGCGCACTGACTGGATGCCCATCGTGTGGCCACCGATCAGATGAACGGAGAGGCCGGGCTGGATTTCCTCGTCGCCGTCATGGAACACCACGCGCTTGCCGTAGAGTGCGCGCACCATGCCGATGATGTCGTCGCATTCGTAGGCATGGCGGAAGGTGTCCTTGCACATGTGCCGGCCGGTGGCGAACTGCATCTCCTTGTCCTGCAGGTGAAAGCGGGCCTTGGGGAAGCGGTCCCAGTTGCCGATATGATCGTAGTGCAGGTGGGTGACGATCACGTCTTCGATCTCGTTGGCGTCGATGCCGAGCTCCCCCAGCAGGTCGGCCGGATTCTTTTTCACCTCGCGGCCCCGCTTCTTGCCGATTTGCGCGTTGAAGCCCGTATCGACGATGACCGGCTTGGCGCCGATCTCCCGCTTGCCTTCGCGATCGAGGGGAATCACGGCCCAGACGAAATAGTCCATCGGGAAGTCGGCATCATGCGGGTCGGGGCTGATCTGCACTTCCCACGCCTTGCGCGGCAGGTGGGCATACTTGACCGCATGAACCTCGTAGATGGGCATCGAGCGCATATTTGTTTCCTTCCCGTTGTTCGGTCGCCGGAAGGGTAGCGTGCGATGGGCGATTCGCGCTACAGTAGCCGCATGGACCGCATGGACCTCCTCGGTCGGCGAATTAGCACCCCGGTTTGCGCTGCAGACCGGCCTGTCGCTGTTCGCCCGTCTTCCGAGGAGTCGTTCCATGTCCGCCCGATCGTCCGCCGTCCTGGCGCTCAAGCGTAATCCATCGACCGTTCGCTACTGTTTCGACGCCGACGCCGAGCCCGGCGTCTTGCCGCGTGCACTCGAGCTTCTGGCCAAGCGCGGCTTGGTGCCGGCGCGCGTCTTCGCCCAGGCCGATGCCGACCTGCTCTCGGTCGAGATCGAAGTCGAAGGGCTCGCCGGCGACACGGCCGAACATGTCGGTCGCTGCCTGGGCGAGATCGTGGGCGTCCGACAGACCTTCTGACTCCCGCGCACCGCGTCTACTCGGACCGGACAATCTCGCGATAGCCTTCGATGCCGTCGATGGTCGGACCGCCGAGCGGCGTGGCGCGATAGCGGTCGAGCAGCGCCCGCAGGGCAGGGCCGCGATTGCGCGCATTGAGGGAGGTCATCCAATCCGCCAGTTGGTCGGCCGACTTCGCCCAGACTGGCCCGGCAATCACGCGGTAACCCTTGTCGAAGGCACAGTCGAGTTCGGCCTCGATGGCGGCGACATATTCCCGGTTCGTCCATGACGGATGATGAACCAGCGGGCCGAACAGGCTGATCCACTTGAACTTGGGCGCTGGCCGGGGCGCCGGTCCAAGATCGCAGACGCCCTCCCAGCGGTGCGCCCAGGCCACGTATTGCCATGTGACCATGGTCTCCCAGCCCGAATAGACATAAACGGTACGGGCAGGATCAGACAGGCGTTCGAGCCCGCGCAGCGCCGCCTCTATTTTCCCGTCGCGGCCGCGTTCGGCGCTGAAAGCGGCGACATTGTACGCGAGCAGCGCAAGCGCCATGCCCGTGCCGATCAGGATGACTACGTGCCGTGAAGCGGTCAGCTTCGCGGCCTCTGCCAGAAGCAGCGCTGCAGCGATCGTGACCCAGGGCATGACATTGATCTGCATCTGCGGATCGGTCGGTTGGGAATAGCCGTTCATCACTTCACCGGCTGCCAGCGTGCCGAGAAACAGGACCGCGACCGTACGCATGGTCCCGTCATCGCGCCTCTTCCAGAGCAGGAGCAGCATCGAAAGCAGCAACATGAACTCGATGCCGAAGGCGATTGCCCATTCGGCTCCTTCGGCGCGGAAGAGATGCGCGGCGGGCAGATTGCGGCCGCCGAGCAGATATTCTCCCATACCCGCGATCACGAGGCCGAGCTTGTCGATCGAGAAGCCGCCCCAACCGCTACCCACCGCCTTGCCGGTCCACAGCAGGTCCGGCAGCCCGACCGCGCCGTTGTGACCTTCCCATCGATTGGCCGCCAGAAGGGCGACCGCCACCATGACGGCGAGAAAAAGGGCGACCAGCGCGGTGCGGCGCCGAGGCGTGCCCTTCGAGAGTACAAGGGCCAGCAGAAGCGGCGGCAGGAGCGGAAACATCAGCCGCCATTCCATTAGCCAGCCCACGGTGAAGACGACGGCGACGGCTGCAACCTGTCGTGGCGTCGGTGCGGCAAACCAAATCGATGCCATCGCCATAGCCGCCAATATCACCATGTAACTCGGGACGATGTCCTCGTTCGACACGGCAAGTGACAGGAAGCCGGCGCTGCCGAGATGAACGAGCGCGGCAAGTGTGGCTACCGCCTGTCGATTGGTGAGCCGGCGCACCAACCCATAGACAATCGCGACCGAGAGCGCACCGAAGGCGACGTTGATCACCGCAAGCTGCTGCCAGATCCTGCCTCCGTGGACGTCGAGAAGATCGAGCAGACGGCACAACGCCGCCATCAAGGGATAGTAGAGATAGTTCGAGGGATCGAGTGCAGCGGTTGCGAAATCCGCTTTCCAGTCTCCCACATTGACGCTCTTCCACAGGCCGTTGGTCGTGCTGAGATGAACATTGTCGAGCCACGCCATCAGGCCGAGCAGCAGAACGAAAGCGATCGAGCCGACTGTGACCGCCTCGGCCCACGACGACGGCTGCGCGTCGTGATCACGCGGGCTCATCACGGACCCGTCAGCCGGTCGACGATCGCCTCGATATGCAGGCGCGCCAGGTCTATGGCAGGGAAACCGGCCGTCGCCTCGTCGAACATCAGCGCGAGGTCGGTGCCCGCGAGCAGAATCCCCTCGACGCCGTCGCGGCGCTGCAGATCGGCGGCGATGCGGCGCAGGCCGGCGGCATCGCGGGGATCCGCTTTCTGCGTGTCGAGGATGCGCTGATAGACCGCCCCGATGAAGTCCATCTCGTCCGGCCGGGGCTGCACGATCTCGGCGCTCGAGAGTTGGCCCCACAGGCTGCCTTGCATGGTGAATATGGTGCCGAACAGCGCCACCCGCGTGATCCGGCGCGCGCGCATCTCGGCCTCGATCGGTTCGACAATATTGATGATCGGCAGGCGCGCGCGCCGCTTCAACTGGCTGATGCAGATGTGCGGTGTCACGGCGGGAAGCGCGGCCGCGTCGGCGCCGGCCCGGCCGAGCCTGTCGATGAATGTCGCCAGATAGTCGGCCAGCGCGTCGAGCTTGCCGGCGCGGACCAGATCCTGGCCATGGTCGACATCGGCATGGACGAACGCAAGGTCGGGTACCAGCCCGCGGGCTTTGCAGGCTGCCGTGATCTTTTCGTAGTAGTGAACCGTGGCGCCTACCCCGAGGCCGCCGACGATGCCGACGCAGGTCATGCCGGCCAGTTGCGCGCCCAGACGGGACGGAGTTCGGCCACCTGGTCGGCGTGACGGGCAATCGCAAACAGCTTCGGCGTCTCGATCTCGAACCAGCCGCGCTTGGGCCGCCAGCGGGTCATAACGTCGATATAGATGTCGAGCGCGGAGAAACGCTCACCGAGGAAGAACGGAGTAGCCGCTTCGCTGTTGACCTGCCGCCACAGCCTTTGCGCATAGGCGTCGGTGGCGGCGCGGAAGGGATCGCGGGCGGCGTTCACGGAAACGAAGCGCGCCGGATCGTCGGCATAGGTGAAGGTCGGATAAATGTTGGCGACGAGAAAGATCAGCCAGCGCAGGAACCGCGCCCGCTCGGGCGCGCCGGGCCTTGGCACCAGGGAGTCGCGGCCCGTGATATCGGCAAGCAACAACGTGATGGCGGCGCTCTCGCTCATCACACCGCCGTCCGGCAGCACGAGGGTCGGCACCTGCGCCAGCGGATTGACTTTTTCCAGCTTCGCCCGGGCATCCGGCGCCTTGAAGAGATCGCCGACCGCCTCGAAGGCGAAGGGCAGCCCATACCAGACGAGCTGCGCCTCGACGATCGCCGAGCCCCAGCCGGGCCGGCCATAGAGCCGATAGTCGCTCATGGTTTCTGCAATGGCTGGATCAGGCTCGACGTGTCCCAGCGCCCACCGCCACGCTCCTGCACACGCGCGTAGAACTGATCGACGAGGGCGACCAGCGGCATGGCCGCCTTGGCGCGCTTGCCTTCGGCGAGGCAGATGCCGAGATCCTTGCGCATCCAGTCGACCGCGAAGCCGTAATCGAACTTGCCGGCGATCATGTTCTGCCAGCGGTTCTCCATTTGCCAGCTTTGTGCCGCTCCTTTGGAGATCGCGCTCATCACCTTGTCCATGTCGAGGCCGGAGCGTTGCCCGAGGTTCAGCGCCTCGGCCAGCCCCTGGACAATGCCTGCGATGCACATCTGGTTCATCATCTTGGTGATCTGGCCCGACCCCGGCGGGCCGATCAGGGTCACCGCCCTGGCGTAGCAATCGGCCACCGGCTTGGCCTTGTCGAAGGGCGCCTGGCCGCCACCGCACATCACCGTGAGCTGGCCGTTCTCGGCACCGGCCTGGCCGCCCGAAACCGGGGCATCGATGAAGTCGATCCCAAGCTTCTTGCCGGCGGCATGCAGCTCGCGCGCGATGTCGGCCGAGGCGGTGGTGTTGTCGAAGAAGATCGAGCCACGAGACATGCCGGCGAACGCGCCGTTCTCACCCAGCACGACCGAGCGCAGGTCGTCGTCGTTGCCCACGCAGCAGAACACGATCTCGCGGCTGGCCGCCGCCTCCTTGGGCGTGCGGGCAGTCGTGCCCTTGTGCTTCCGGGTCCAGGCTTCGGCCTTGGCGAAGGTGCGGTTGTAGACCACCACCTCGTGTCCCTTCGCCGCGAGATGGCCCGCCATCGGAAAGCCCATCACGCCGAGACCCAGAAACGCCACCTTGGCCATCGCTTGCTCCCAATGCTGTCGTGCGTTACGCGCGATCATAGAACCAATTCGGGGCGATGCCAGAGCCGCCTCGCTCGACGCTCGATGCGACGAGAAGCAATGCGATTGCGGCGAATCCCACCAGACGCGTGACGCGATGTACTCAGCGCCCTTGCGAAGCGTGCGCAGTCGAACGGCTCGTCACGGCGCAAGTGCGGCGCCGACGCTCTCGACTTCGCCAGCAGGAGAAGCGCTTCCAAATGAGGTCGTCGCAGTTCTGCGCAAACGGCACGGCGAGGCCGGCGGCTTCGGCGGATATGGATCGGCACCTGCGGGATCGGCGAACGCGGACCGGGCTCGTTGGACGTAAGACCTCCGAGGGTCGCGCCTGCTGCCGTG
>NZ_DATBFE010000140.1:0-22614 GCF_036558665.1 Reyranella sp.
CGAACAAGGCGCTGGCCAACGTGGTAGGGGTCTCCGAAGCGACGGTCTCGCGCATGCGGTCGGGTGGCTACGAGCTGCAGCCCGGCCAGAAGGCGTTCGAGCTGGCGCTGCTGTTCGTCCGGCTGGCGCGCTCGCTCGACGCTGTCGTGGGCGGCGACGATGCCGTTGCCGGCATCTGGCTGCGGAATGCCAACACCGTCCTGCACGATTCGCCGCTCACGCTCATCCAGACCGTGCCCGGGTTGATGAATGTCCTCCAGTACCTGGACGCCCGGCGCGCTGTCGTCTGAGGCGCGCGCGCTTTCCGGGATCTGTTGGCGGCTGGTCGAGGCGCAGCACAGGATCTCGACCCTGAAGTTCGTCGACACGGTCGAGGAACAGGCGCTGCTCGAGCAGTTGATCGAGGAGACGAAGCCCGCGCTGCCCGCCGAATGCCAAGGCCTGCACTACCTGCTCGCGACGCCCTTTCGCTACGGCGCCGTCTATCCCACGGGCTCCCGGTTTCGTCGGGCCGGACTGACGGAGGGCGTCTTCTACGCGGCCGACGAGCCGACGACGGCGGTCGCCGAGATCGTGTTCTACCGCCTACTGTTCTTTGCCGAGTCACCCGAGACGCCGTGGCCCGCGAACGCCGCCGAGTACACCGCCTTCTCGGCTGCCTACGCCACCCGCAAGGGCATCGATCTCACCAAAGGCAGGCTCGCACGCGACTGCGCCCGGTGGACCCATCTCAGCGACTACAGTGCCTGCCAGGGCCTCGCCGACTCGGCACGGTCGGCGAGGATCGAGATTATCGGCTATCTCTCGGTGCGCGATCCGCGCCATGGCCGCAATCTCGCACTCTTGACCTGCCGGGCCTTCACCCGGCCGAAACCGCTGCGGCAGCAGACCTGGCACGTGAGGCTGAGCGAAACAGGTGCCCAGGCGGTGTGCGAGGCGCCGAAAGTCGGCATCACCTTCGATCGCGCGACCTTTGCCGCGGACCGCCGCATTGCAAAGCTGCGCTGGCAGCGTCAGCGTCCGTAGCCTCTTCGGGACCCGAGCCTCCGGCTCGCTCATGAGCGAGCGAGACGCGGTCCAGAAGAAGCCTTCTCCTCACATCACCTGGAACCCGTGGGCGAAGGGGTCGCGGTCGTCGACGAAGATGGTGTTGAGCCCGTGTTGCCGCGCCCAGCCTGCGATCGAGGGCACGATGGCGTCGTGGTTGCCGACCTTTGCAGCGGCCTCGACGCGGCCGTCGAATAGCGAGCCGATGATGCTTTCGTGCACGAATTCGTCGCCCAGCGCGAGCTTGCCATGCGCGGCAAGCTGGGCCATCCGCGCCGACGTGCCGGTGCCGCAAGGGGAGCGGTCGATCGCCTTGTCGCCGTAGAACACGGCGTTGCGGGCGTGGGCGCGCTTCTCGCGCGGCGCGCCGGTCCACATGACATGGCTCACGCCGCGGATGGTCGCATCCTCTGGATGTACCGGCTGCACCTTCTCGTTCACCAGCCGCCGCACCAGAGGCGACAGCCGCAGCACGTCGGCAGCCGAGATCGATTCGAGACCGGCGAAGTTCTTCTGCGGCTCGAGGATCGCGTAGTAGTTGCCGCCATAGGCGATGTCGAAGGCGAGCTCGCCCAGCCCCGGCACCTCGATCGTGACGTCGCTCGCGGCGAGATAGGAGGCGACGTTGGTGAGGCGCACGCTTTGGACGAAGCGGCCCTCCTGCTTGTAGCGTGCCACCACGCGGCCGGCCGGCGCGTCGAGCGCGACGATGCCCGGCGTCGTCGGCATCACGAGGCCGTTCTCGACGGCCATGGTGACCGTGCCGATGGTGCCGTGACCGCACATCGGCAAACAGCCGCTCACCTCGATGAACAAGATGCCGACATCGCAGTCGGCGCGGGTCGGCGGATAGAGCATCGATCCCGACATGACGTCGTGCCCACGCGGCTCGAACATCAGCGCCCTGCGGATCCAGTCGTGGCGGGCGAGGAAGTCGAGCCGGCGCTCGCTCATCGTCGCGCCTTTGAGCAGCGGCGCGCCGCCCGACACCAGGCGCACCGGATTGCCGCAGGTATGGCCGTCGAGGCAGGAGAAGGTGTGCAGCGCCATGAGCAGAGTCATATCACGCGCGGCCCTGCGAGCGCAGGATACGGTGTCATCCCGAACGCAGTGACGGGTCTTTGGTCGGCACCGCAAAAGATCCCTCGCGCCGCTCGGGAAGACAAAAATGTCCCGCAACGAACCGCTCGACGTCGCGCGGGCTTCGCAGGCGCACGATCCTCTTGCCGTCGCCGTAGTGGCCGCTTTCCTCGGCGAAGCGCCGCCGGTTGCGGCGATGGGTCCTGAACGCCCACAGGAGGATCGATTGGCGGCTCAGGAAGGCGTTGGCGAAGGTCTCGCGATTGCCGGTGCCCCAGAGCTCTTCCTTCGTCACCGCGCGCCGCAAGGTGCGCCGCACCAGCCGCGCCATCACGAGCGGCAAGGGCAGATCGAGCCAGACCAGGGTATCGGCCGCCCGCCAGGTCAGGTCGCGCACCTGGCCGTAATTGCCGGCCACGATCCAGCCGCCGTCGCGGATCTCGTTCTCGACACGATAGCGGAAGAGGTCGACCGGCGCCGGCTGCCAGTCGCGGCCCCAGTAGAGCCTGTCGAGCTCGACGAGGCGCAGGCCGGTGCGCGTGGCCAGCCGTTCGGCCAGCCAGCTCTTTCCCGACCCCGTCGTTCCGAAGACGACGACGCGCTGCATCTGCCGTCCCATGTCACTCGGCGGCGAGCTTCGACGCCGGCCGCGTCGCAAGCGCCTCCTTCATCAGACGCTCGACGTGGGCGCGCTCGGCACCGGCAAGCGGCAGCCGCGGCGGCCGCGTGCGCTCGCTGCCGCGGCCCATGATCTGCTCGCAGAGCTTGATGCATTGCACGAGGTCGGCCCGCGCATCGAGATGCAGCAGCGGCATGAACCAGTCGTAAAGCTGACGCGCCTCGTCGAAGCCGCCTGCCGCCGCGAGCTCGAACAGCCGGTTGCCTTCGTGCGGAAAGGCGTTGGAGAGGCCCGACACCCAGCCGACGCAGCCCAACATGATCGATTCCACGACCACGTCGTCGAGGCCGCAGAACAGCACCAGCCGGTCGCCCATGATGCGCCGGATGTCGGCCAGCCGCGCGGTGGCACCCGACGATTCCTTGATGCAGACGACGGTTTCGCAGCTTGCAAGCTCGGCCAGCATCTCAGGCGTCACGTCGGTCTTATAGATCGGCGGGTTGTTGTAGATCATGACCGGCAGGTCCGAGGCCTCGGCGACTGTCCGGAAATGCACCACCGTCTCGGCCGGCTTGGCGCTGTAGACCATGGCGGGCATCACCATCAGCCCGTCGACGCCGATCCTGCGGCAGTCGCGAGCGAGATCGCAAGCCATCGCGGTCGTGTATTCGGCGACGCCTGCGATCACCGGCACCCGCTTCGCCGCCGTCTCGACGGCCGCAGCGAGAACGCGGCGCTTCTCCTCGGCGCTGAGCGACGTTCCCTCACCCACCGTGCCGCAGACGACGAGGCCCGCCACGCCGTCGCGCACGAGACCGTCGATCACCTTCTGCGTCGCCGCGAGATCGAGCGAGAACTCCTCGCGAAACTGCGTCGTCACCGCGGGGAAGACGCCCCGCCAGCCAATGCGTGCCATGCCGCACCTCTTGCGATGCCGCGACTGTAGCGCCAAAGCGCGGCCCGGCGTAGGGTTGCCGCCTCGATTTCGGGGGAGCGTCGATGTCGCAGATCTTGTTCAGGAACGCGAGCCTCCTCGATCCGCGCTGGGACGAGGCCCGCGGCGGCTACGAGGTCCTGGTCGAGGGCGAGCGGATCAAGGAGGTATCGGCCAAGCCGATCAAGGCCGCCAACGCCCGCACCGTCGATTGCGGCAAGCGCACCCTGATGCCGGGACTGATCGACTGCCATGTCCACGTCTTCCTGAGCGAGGTGAACATCCGCAATCTCGAGAACATCCCGCTTACGCTCATGACGGCGCGCGCCGCCGACCTGATGAAAGGCATGATCGACCGCGGCTTCACCACTGTGCGCGACACCGGCGGTGCCGACTGGGGCATCAAGACCGCGGTCGAGACCGGCCTGATCGCGGGCCCGCGCCTCTTTATCTCCGGCCGCGCCATCGGTCCGACCGGCGGACACAGCGATTCGCGCCGGCGCACCGACCAGGGGGCGCCCTGTGGGTGCTGCAACGCCATGGTCTACAGCATGGCCGTGGCCGACGGCCCCGACGACGTGCGCAAGACGGTGCGCGAGCAGATGCGCCAGGGCGCCGATCAGGTGAAGATCATGTGCTCGGGCGGCGTCGCTTCGCCCTACGATCCGCTCGACTCGCTGCAATTCTCCGAGGCCGAGATCGCGGCGGCGACCGACGAGGCGAGGAATTTCGGACGCTACGTGCTGGCCCATGCCTATACGCCCGAGGCGATTACCCGCGCGGTGTCGAACGGCGTGCGCACAATCGAGCACGGCAACCTGATCGACGACAAGGCGGCCAAGCTCCTGAAATCGAAAGGCGGCTACATGGTCGCCAACCTCGTCACCTACTTCGTGATGAAGGAGCGCGCTGCCCAGTTCGGTATGACGGCCGACATGCTGGCCAAGAACGACATCGTGCTCGACGGCGCGCTGAGATCGCTGGAAACCTGCAAGAAGGCCGGCGTGAAGGTGGGCTACGGCAGCGACTTGCTGGGCCAGCTCCAGGTCGAGCAGAGCCGCGAGTTCCTGTTCCGCGCAGAGGTGCTGAAGCCCCTCGAGATCATCCGTCAGGCGACGGTCGTCGGCGCCGAGGTTCTGCGTCAGGAGGGCAAGCTCGGTGTCGTCGAGCCTGGCGCCTTTGCCGACCTGATCGTGGTCGACGGCGATCCGTTGAAGAACCTCAAGTTGTTCCTCGACCAGGGCAAGCACCTGCCGCTGATCATGAAGGCCGGCCGCTTCCACAAGAATGCGCTGTGATGGGCAAGCCATCTTTTCCAATGGCCATCAAGCCAACATTCCTCACTTCGTTCGGGATGACACGAAACGGCGAAGCCAGAATCCCGTGTCATCCCGAACGTAGCGAGGGAACTTTCGCGATCAGTAAAGCTCTCTCGGCCTGCGGCCTCGGGACGGCACGGTATGTGCTGTTGCCAGGGAACGCGTAACCATGTCCTTCCTGTTCAAGAACCTCCATCTGCTCGACCCGCACTGGGAGGAGGCGCGCGGCGGCTACGAGGTGCTGGTCGAGGGCGAGACGATCAAGGAGGTGTCGGACAAGCCGATCAAGGCGAAAGCGGCCACCGTCGTCGACTGCGGCAAACGCACGCTGATGCCAGGGCTGATCGACTGCCACGTCCACACCCACCACAGCGAGGTCTATATCAACCGCATGGAGGCGGTGCCGCTCACGCTGATGATGGCGCGCTCGGCGGGACGCCTGAAGCGGATGCTCGATCGCGGCTTCACTACTGTGCGTGATGCCGGCGGCGCCGACTGGGGCACCAAGACGGCTGTGGAGGCGGGCCTCATTCCGGGTCCGCGGCTCTTCATCTCCTGCCGCTCGATCGGGCCCACCGGCGGGCACAACGATCGCAACCGCCGTACCGACGCCGGCTCCTTCGGGGGCCCGCCCTGTCTCTGCTGCAACGGCATGGTGTTCATCCGCTGCATCGCGGACGGCCCCGACGAGGTGCGCAAGGCCGCGCGCGAGCAGATGCGGCAGGGCGCCGACCAGGTGAAGCTGATGGTCTCGGGCGGTGTCGCCTCGCCCTATGATCCGCTGGAATCACTGCAGTTCACGGTCGAGGAGATCAGCGCCGCGGTCGAGGAGGCGCACGCCTTCGGCCGCTACGTGCTCACCCACGCCTACACGCCCGAGGCGATCACGCGCGCCGTGAAGTGCGGCGTGCGCACCATCGAGCACGGCAATCTGGTCGATGCACCGACGGCCAAGCTGATGGCTGGGAAGGGTGTCTACATGGTGCCCAACCTCGTCACCTACGAGGCGATGAAGCGGCGCGCTCGCGAATTCGGCATGCCCGACGAGATGCTGGAGAAGAACGACCATGTGCTGAAATATGGCTATGCCGAGCTGGAGCATTGCCGCACGGCGGGCGTGAAGATGGCCTATGGCACCGATCTCCTCGGCGCGCTGGAGGACGAGCAGACCGGCGAGTTTCGCATCCGCGGCGAGGTCATGCCGGCGATCGACATTATCCGCTCGGCGACGCTGATTGGCGCCGAGGTCGTGCGCCAGGAAGGCAAGCTCGGCACCATCCGGCCGGGCGCCTACGCCGATCTCCTGGTCGTCGACGGCGATCCGTTGAAGGACTTGGGCCTGTTCCAGGACGGCGGCATGCACCTGCTGGCGATCATGAAGGCGGGCCGGTTTCACAGGAACGCGCTGTGACGCGGACAAGCTTCATAGCCGGGGGCGCGCCACTCCAGCGGCGCTCATGGTCGGACGGACCGCGAGCCTCCGACTCGCTCATGAACGAGCGAGACCCTCGCGGTCCAGAAGAGGGCTCCCGGTGATGAGTCTCGCCGTCGTCCGCCGACGCGCCGGCCGCTGGGCACTGAACGGGGCCGCGACGCTGTCCCTGTCCTTCATCCTGCTCCCGCTGGTCTTCATCGTCTGGCTGGCTTTCTACCGGCAGGAAATCCCGTCCTTTCCGCCTGAGGGCTACAGCCTGCGCTGGTTCGCTGCAATCCTCGACCAGCGCAAGTTCGTCGACGGCTTCACGATCTCGTTCGAGGTGGGCGTGCTGGCGACTGTCATCGGCCTGGTGCTGGGCGTGCCGGCGGCGCTGTGCCTGGCGCGCCGCGAATTTGCCGGCCGCGGCCCGGTCGGCAGCCTGCTGTTGATGCCGTTGATCGTGCCGGGCGTCGTGTTGGGCACGGCGATGTACGTCTTCCACGTCGAGCTCGAGAACGCGCTCGACGTCGACGTGATCGGCACCTTCTATGCCCTGGTCGCCGGCCATGTCGTGATCGTCATTCCGTGGATCGTGCGGCTGGTGACGGCCAGCCTCGCTGGCGTCGATCGCAGCACGGAGGAGGCGGCGCAGAATCTCGGCGCCAACCGCTGGATGACCTTCTGGCGCGTCACGCTGCCGGCGATCCGGCCCGGCATCGTCGCTGGCGGCCTGTTCGGCTTCGTGACCTCGTTCGGCAACCTCGAGCTCAGCCTGTTCCTGGTCGGGCCCGGCCGCACGACGCTGCCGATCGTCATCCTCCAGTATCTCGAATGGAAGATCGATCCCACGATCGCCGCCGTATCGGTGGTGCAGATCGCGCTGATCGCTGTGGTGATGCTGATCACCGACCATTACGTGAAGCTCGCGCGGGTGGTGTGAGATGGCGCGACTCGACATCGACGAGCTCGCCAAGCGCTACGGCGACTTCTACGCCGTGCGCGACGTCTCCCTGCAGGTGGCCGACGGCGAGTTCCTGGTGCTGCTCGGACCCTCGGGGTGTGGCAAGACCACGACCTTGCGCATGGTGGCCGGCTTCATCGAGCCGACTGCCGGCCGGGTGAAGCTCGGCGGCCGCGACGTCACCCTGCTGCCGCCGTGGAAGCGCAATGCCGGCATGGTCTTCCAGAGCTATGCGCTGTTTCCCCATCTCACCGTGGCGCAGAACGTCGCCTTTGGCCTCGAGATGCGCAAGCTCGCGAAGGCCGAGGTCGGCAAGCGCGTCGACGATGCCCTGGCACTGGTCCGACTCGCCGGCTACGGCGGCCGCCTGCCGCGCCAGCTCTCGGGCGGCCAGCAGCAGCGCGTGGCGCTGGCGCGGGCGCTCGCGATCCGACCCGACGTGCTGCTGCTCGACGAGCCACTTTCGAATCTCGACGCCAAGCTGCGCCAGGAGGTGCGGGTCGAGATCCGCGAGCTGCAGCAGAAACTCGGCCTCACCACGGTGATGGTGACGCACGACCAGGAAGAGGCCCTCACCATGGCCGACCGCCTGGTCGTGATGAGCGAGGGCTCGGTGCGCCAGATCGGCACGCAGCGCGATCTCTACGAGCGGCCGGCCGACCGCTTCGTCGCCGATTTCGTCGGCCGCAGCACGTTCTTCGAGGGCCTCGTGGAAACGCCCGGCCGTTTCCGCACCGACGGCGGTCTCGCGCTCGCCTGCGCCGACGGTGCGGCGGGCCGTGGGGCGCTGGCCGTGCGGCCCGAGCGGGTGGGAATCGCCGTCGCCCCCTGGACCGGGCTGGACAACAGCCTGCCGGGCACGGTGGAATTCGTGTCCTATCTCGGCGCGCTGATCGACATCCATGTGCGCCTCTCGCCGCGCGACCGGTTGATCGTGCATGTCGCCAATCGCGAGGGCGGCTTCGTGCCGAAAGTCGGCCAGTCGGTTCATGTCGGTTGGGCCGCGACCGCCGGCCGGGTATTCAACGAGTAAGACAAGACATCAGAGGAGGTTTCCATGTCCGATCGTTTCGCGCTTCGTCGCCGCCGCCTTCTGGCCGGCGCCACCATGCTTGCTGCCGGCGCGGCGCTGCCGGCCCGCGCCGAGAGCAAGCGCATCATCGTCGGCACCTGGGGCGGCGACTATTCGCGCCTGCTCGCCAAGAACATCGAGAAGCCGCTGCTCGAGCCCAAGGGCTGGGACGTGATCAAGGACGAGGCCAACGATCCGCCGCGCCGCGCCAAGATGCTGGCGGAGAAGTCGCTGCGCCGCGGCAGCACCGATATCCAGGGCCTGTCGGCGGCCAACATGTACGACGTCAACCAGCAGGGACTGGTCGAGCAGCTCGACTACGCCCAGATCCCCAACTCCAAGAACCTCATCCCGGCGATGAAGTATCCCTACGGTGTCGGCCACATCTATTCCGGCAAGGTGATCCTCTACAACCCCAAGATCATCAAGACAGCGCCGACGAGCTTCGCCGAGACGCTCGATCCCAAGATGGGCGACAAGCTCGGCATCATCGACATCCAGTACCAGTACACCCTGGTCGCGGCCGGCATGGCCTCGGGCGGATCGCCGAGCAACGTCGAGCCCGGCAAGGAGCGCCTGCTCGCCTGCAAGAAGGCGGGAGCCCGCATCTATCCCAGCAACGAGGCCTTCGCCCAGGCGATGAAGACCGAGGAGATCGCGGTCGGCATCATGTGGAAGGCACGCGCGGTGCAGTGGCAGAACGCCGGCATCAACGTCGAGACGGTCGCCGCCAAGGAAGGCGTGCCGATGTACATCTCGGGCTTCGCCGTGCCCAAGAACGCACCCGACAAGCCCGGCGCCTACGCCTATCTCGACGCCATGCTCGATCCGTCGGCCCAGGAAGCCTTCGCGGTCGACATGGGTTACAACCCGACCGTGACCAACGCAAAAGTGCCGCCCGAAGTGCAGAAGCGAATCGGCTTCACGCCGGACGAGCAGAAACGGCTGGTCGACCTCGACTACGGCTATCTCGCCAAGAACGACGTCGCATTCCAGGAGTGGTGGAACAAGTCGTTCAAGGCATGAGCCAGGCAGTCGCCATCGTCGAACCCGCCGGCGTGCCGCGCCGGCGCGGCGAAGGCCTGACGGCGAGTGCCCTGATCGGGCCGGCGACGGTCTTCGTCGCGGTGAGCCTGTTCGCTCCGCTCGCCATCCTGTTCCGTTATAGCCTGAACGACTTCGACAAGGCGACGAAGACGATGATCGCGGCGCTAACGCCCGCGAACTACCTGCGCTTCTTCACCGATGCCTACTACACCTCGGCGCTCGCGACGACGGTGGAGGTGGCCCTGCTCTCGACCGTCGCCTGTCTCGTGCTTGGCTTCCCGCTCGCCTATGTCGTGGCGCGCACGCAAAGCCGCTTCAAGCATCTTCTGATCATGGCGATCGTCCTGCCGCTGTTCGTAGGCAATGCGGTGCGCGCGGCCGGCTGGATGGTGATCTTCGGCAATAAGGGCTTCGTCAATGTGGGGCTCATGAAGCTCGGCCTGATCGCGAAGCCGCTCGAGATCATGTTCACCGAGAAGGCGGTCATCATCGGCATCATCGCCGTCACCCTGCCCTTCATGGTGCTGTCGCTGCAGAGCGTGATCGAGGGCATCGACCGCGCGGTCGAGGAAGCCGCGTTCAGCCTCGGCGCTCCGCCGCTCGCCATGTTCCGCCGCGTGCTCTGGCCGCTTGCGCTGCCCGGCGTGCTCGCCGGCACGATCCTCACCTTCATCCTCGCCATGAACGCCTACGCCACGCCCTACCTGCTGGGCGGCCCGGTGTTCAAGATGATGGCGCCGCTGGTCTACAACACCTTCACGCAGCAATCCAACTGGCCGTTCGGTGGCGCCATCGCCTTCGTCCTGATGGCGGTCACGCTCACGCTCACGGTGGCCGCCAACCTCCTGATCCAGCGGCGTACCCGGAGCTGAAGATCCCTCACCTGCGGCTCGGCATGACACGATCTCTTGGATCGGAGGTTTGCGTGCCATTCCGAGCATCCTTGGTGGCAGAGACAGGGGAAGCACCATGCATATCGGACTGATCGGCGGCATCGGGCCGGCGGCGACCGACTTCTACCATCGCGGCCTGATCGAGCGGCATGCCGCCGCCGGACGCCCACTCGATCTCACCATCGCCTATGCCGATGTGCGCGAGATGTCGCGCAACATGGCCAACAGCGATCCCGGACGACAGGCCGAGATCTTTGCAAGGCTCTTGGGGCGGCTGAAGGCGGCAGGCGCCGGGATGGCAGCGATCACCTCGATGGGCGGGCACTTCTGCGTGCGCGAGCTCGAGGCGATCTCGCCGTTGCCGATCCTGAACGCCATTCCCGAGATCGAGGCCGCCATCGCGCGCCGCAAGGTCAAAAGGCTCGGCATCCTGGGGACGCGCACCGTCATGGAGAGCCGGCTCTATGGCGGCATTCGCTCCGCCGAAGTCGTGGCACCCGAGGGCGAGACGCTGGAGCAGGTCCACAGCGCCTATGTCGAGATGGCGAGCACCGGACGCGTCACCGACCCGCAGCGCCGTATCTTCTTCAGGACCGGGCGCGAGCTCTGCCGGGAGCACCGCGCCGAGGCGATCCTGCTGGGCGGAACCGACCTCTTCCTGGCCTTTGCCGACGAGACGCCGGGCTTCCCGGTGATCGATTGCGCCGACATCCATGTCGATGCGATCTTCGCCAGATCGGCCGCAACATGACCGCGCGCAGTCGCGCGCTGCGACATTTGGCCTTTATACGGGGACACGAGGCCCCCTAAAGTGCGGCATCTCTGTCATTGGTGACCGCGATCGCCCGGCAAGAACAAGCGATCGCAAGAGGAGGAACGTCCCATGTCACGCCGCTTTTCGCGCCGCGTCTTCTTTGGCGCTGCAACCGCCACGCTCGTCTCGCCAGCCGTCCTGCGGGCAGCCGAGCCGATGAAGATCCGCTGTTCGCTGGATACCGCCCCGAGCCATCCGCGCAATCAGGCGATCGTCGACTACTTCGAGAAGCTCAACAAGGCATCCAACGGCGCGATCGTCGGTGAAGTGTTCCATTCCGGCCAGCTCTTCGCCGACCTCAACGTCTCCAAGGCGCTGCTGCAGGGCCAGGTCGAAATGGCGGCGCCCGGAGCCTGGGTGCTGACTGGCCTGGTGCCGGACTGCGACATGGTGCAGTTGCCTTATTTCTACGGCCAGTCGGCGGAAGTCACGCACAAGGCGACCGACGGCAAGCCCGGCGCCCATGTCGGCCAGCAGGTGACGGCGAAGCTCAAGACGCACATGCTGGGACCGTGGATCGATCTCGGTTACCAGAACTGGTACAGCACCAAGACCCCGCTCAGCCATTTCTCCGATCTCAAGGGCCTCAAGATCCGCAGTCCGGGCGGCGCGGGCATCTCCTGGCGCATCAAGTTCGCGGGCGGCATCGCCAACACCACGGCATGGCCGAACGTGCCGCTGGCGCTGAGCCAGGGCACCTTCGACGCCTTCGTGAGCACAGATGAGAGCTGCAACTCCGCCAAGCTGTGGGAGGCCGGGGTGAAATATTCCTATGCCGACCACCAGTTCATGGGCCAGTACATGCCGCAGATCGGCAACGCGACCTGGGCCAAGCTCGCGCCGGCGCAGCAGAAGCTGATGACCGACCTGTGGGCCGAGCATATCGAGGGCTATCGCAAGAACGCCGCCGCCTCGCAGCTCAACGGGCGCAAGGTGATGGAGCAGAACGGCGTCAAGTTCACCGATCCGTCCGCCGACGAACTGGCGACCACGCGCAAGGCGATGATGGGCGACATCGACGCCCTCATCAAGGACGCCAAGCTGTCGCCCGAAGTCGTCAAGCTGGTCAAGGAAGCGATCGGCTAGCCGGCCGCGCGAAGCCTCGTCGTGAATCCCGATACGTTCTGGGACCGCATCGAGCGGACCCTGGCGGGTCTGCTCGGCGCGATCGCCATGATCGTGGGCGTCGTCCAGGTGGTCGGACGGTACTTCTTCCCGGCCTACGCCATCAGTTGGGCCGAGGAAGTGATCGTCTACCTCGTGGTGTGGGGCGTGATGATCATCTCGAGCCAGCTCGTGCGCACCGACGGGCACGTGCGGCCTGATCTCGTCCTGCGCCTTGCCGGCCCCAACGGCCAGCGCTGGATGGAGGCCTTCAACTGCCTGGTCGCGCTCGTCTTCTGCGTCGGCATGATGTGCTACGGCTTCACCATCACCGAATCGTCGTGGATGCTCGACGAGCACAGCTCGACCGACTTCGCCTTCCCGATGTGGATCTACTACGCCGCCTTGCCGGCCGGCGGCCTGCTGATGACGGTGCGCTACGGGATCCGGCTCTACCGCTACCTGTTCCGTTTCGACCCGGCGACCATGACCGTCGGCCACACGGCCGAGCACGACCTGATGGCCCCGGCCGGCGGCGATGCCAAGTCGGCAACAACGGACTGACCGTCGATGTGGGTCTTCCTTTTTTTCGTGATGTTCTTCGGCCTGCTCGCCTCGGGCATGCCGATCTTCCTCGTGCTCGGCGCCTGCGCAGCGGTCCTCTACGTCTTCTCCGGCCAGCCGCTGATCGGCGCGGCGCAGGTCGTGATCGACTCGCTCAATTCCTCGACCCTGATGTCGCTGCCGCTGTTCGTGATGGCGGCGGCCTTCATGCGTCAGGGCGGCGTCGCCAAGGCGCTGGTCGATCTCTGCACCGCCTGGATCGGCGGCGTGCGCGGCTCGCTCGGGCTCGTTACCGTCGTCTCCTGCACCCTGTTCGCCGCGATCTGCGGCTCCTCGGTGGCCACGGCGCTTGCGATGGGCACGATCCTGCTGCCGGCCATGCTGGAGAAGGGCTACCCGCGCTCCTTCGCGCTCGGTGTGATCGGCGCGTCGGGCACGATCGGCATCGTGATCCCGCCGAGCCTCGCCCTGATCCTCTACGGCATCGTCGCCGAGCAGTCGGTGCCGCGCCTTTTCCTGGCCGGCATCCTGCCGGGCCTCCTGCAGGCCGCCGCCTTCTTCGGCTGGGTCTGGTACACCGCCCGGCGCAACAACTTCCCGATCGAGCCGCCGCTGCCGATGGCGAAGCGCTGGGACGTGACGTGGCGGGCATTGCCCGCGCTTGCCGTCCCGGCGATCGTGCTGTTCGGCATCTATGGCGGTATCGTCACGGTGACCGAGGCCGCGGCCATTGCCGCCGCCGTCTCGATGTTGATCAGCCTGGTCTTCTATCGCGGCTTCCACTGGAAACAGTCGCTGTCAGTCATCGCCGATGCGCTGAAGAGCGCCGGCACCATCATGCTGATCGTGGCGACCGCGCTCGCCTTCGGCCACTGGATGACCGACTCGGGCGTGCCGGCCCAGCTCGTCAAATGGGTGGTGGAGCATCAGTTCACGACCTGGGAGTTCCTGCTCGCGATCAACGTGCTGCTGCTGATCCTGGGCTGCTTCCTCGAGGTAGTGGCGACACTCCTGCTGGTGCTGCCCGTGCTGGCGCCAGCGCTGATCCCGCTCGGCGTCGACCCGGTGCACTTCTCCATCATCTTCACCCACAACATGGAGATCGCCCTTGTCCATCCGCCGGTCGGCCTCAATCTCTATGTGCTGGCGACCATCTCGACGGCGCCAATCGGCGAGGTCATTCGCGGCATCCTGCCGTTCCTGATCCTGCTCCTGATCGTGCTGATGATCATCACCTACTGGCCGCCGCTCACCATGTGGCTGCCCCAGCTCGTTTACGGCCATTGATGCTTCTTCCGGACGGCGAGCGACGCTCGCCTACCCGTCGAGCTCGTCCATGTTGACGTACAGCCGCCGCAGCGCCTCGCGCAGCGCCCTGGCCTCGCCCGGCGCAAAGCCCCTGAGTGCCACCCGTTCGTAGCGTTCGGCGATCGGCAGGATGCGGCGGGTCAGCCGCTTCCCCGCAGCCGTCACATGGAGCGCCACCACGCGGGCATCGTCGGCGTGGCGCTGACGGCTCACCAGACCTTTCTGCTCCATCTGATCCACCAGTCGGGTCAACGTCGACACCTCGATCGAAGTCGTGGCCGAGAGCTCGCCCATGCGGCGGCCGTCGCGCTCGCGGAGGGCCGCCAGCACCCGCCAGATCTGCAGGGAGGCGCCGAGCGGCCGCACTTCCTCGCCGAACGCCGTGGCGATCCGCGCCCCGGCGCGGTTCAGCAGGTAAGGCAGATAGGAGTCGAGTGGACCCATGGCCTACGCTAACTGCCGTCACGAACCGGTGTCACGGCCCGTTCATGCGGTCGCGCGCAGCGGCCCGGCGATCCGGAAATGCGGCGCCACCTCGCGCATGAAGCGGTCCATCTGTTCCTTGACGAGAGCATGCGGCTTGCGGCCGTAGTTGAAGTACAGAATCACCTCGGCGATGCCCGCCGCCTCGACCTGCTTCAGGGTGTCGACGATGTGCTGCGGACTGCCACACAGGATCGACTTGTCGGTGAGCTTCTCGGGCCGCATGTCGCGCAGGATGTTCACGATGTCGACGAAGTATTTGTAGGTGGGCGGTACCTTCTCGCCCGACGCCGACGGGAAGGCAGCGATCAGCGCGTCCTGGAAATAGTGCACCAGCGCCTCGCGGCCGTACTGCTCCTCCTGCGGCGTCGAGGCGATATGCACGAAGTAGGAGCACATGACGCGCCGCATCGGCCGCTTGAAGGCGGTCTCGCAGCTGTCGCGATAGGCGCGCACCGCATCGGCGAGCGAGCCATAGACCATCGCCGCCGCGAACGGCGCGTAGATCACGTTCCAATCGTGTCTGGCCGCGAGCTCCATCGAGGGCCGTGAGAAGCACGCCACGTAGGGCCGCAGCGGCTGCTGGGCGGGCTTCGGCCGTACCTCGATGTCCTCGAACTGATAGAACCTGCCCCTGTGCGACCACTTGCCGGATTCGGTCCAGGCCCGCCACACGATCTCGAGTCCCTCCGCGAACAGCTCCGCCGAGTCCTCGAACGGCGCCTGGAACGGCGCGTATTCCTTGCGGTCATAGCCGCGGCCGGCGGCGAAATCGACACGCCCGCCGGACAGAAGATCGAGGGTCGCCCACTCCTCGGCGACATGGAGCGGGTGATGCACCGGCAGGAGCGACACCGCCGGCGCGAGCCTGAGCCGGGTCGTGGTGCCGGCGAGCTGGGCAAGCAGCGCAAGCGGCGAAGCATTGACGCCCAGCAGATTGAAATGATGCTCGCCGACCCAGGCCGAATGCAGCCCGATCTTCTCGGCGTAAAGTGCCTCGGCGAAGATGTCCTTCAGGAAGGACTCGGCCGTGCGTGGATTGTTCGGATAGCGATTGTCACTCAGCGTGAAGTAACCGAAGTCCATGGCGTTTCCCCTTCGTCGCGCCGATGGTGCGCCAAGCCGATTTATTTGTAAACGCAAATAAATCGCAGAGCCGTATGACGCCCGACCAGCCGTGCCCTATCCGGCCTTCGGTCCGATCTCCGCCAAGGGCATCAGCCAGTCGCGGAAGGCCTTGATCTTGCGCCGGCGGATCGCCTCGGGCGGATAGATGACGTAGTAGGCGAACTCGGTCGACATCTTGAATTCGAACGGCATGACCAGACGGCCGGCCTTGAGGTCGGGCGCAACGAGGGGATTGCGGCCGAGCGCGACTCCCAACCCGTCCATCGCCGCCTGGTAGGCCGCTAGCGCGAAGTCGAAGGTGACGCCCCGCGAGGCGTCGATGCCCTTCACCCCGGCCGCCGTCAGCCAGACCTGCCAGTCGTCGGGAAAGGTGCCGATATGCAGGAGCGTGAAGCGCTTGAGATCGGCCGGCTTCCTGAGCGCATTCGGCCCCTTGAGCAGCGATGGCGCGCACACCGGCATCACATCCTCGCCGACCAGACGCTCGGCCACGAGGTTGGACCACTGGCCGCGACCGTACCGGATGCCGATATCGACGTCCTCGCGCGAGAAATCGACAAGGCCGGTATGGGTGCTGACGCGCACGTCGATCTCGGGGTTCGAGCGCTGGAAGCCGGCGAGCCGCGGCACCAGCCACTTGGTGGCGAAGGAGGCGGTGGTGGTGACCGTAAGATGCCCGCCGCGATCCTTCTGCAGGAGCTTCTCGGTCGCCTCGTTCAGTTGATCGAACGCCGCCCGCACCGACGGCAGATAGGCCTGGCCGGCTTCGGAAAGCAGGAGCGAGCGGTTTCTCCGCACGAACAATTTTAATCCGAGCCGTTGCTCCAGCCCGCGGACCTGATGGCTGATCGCCGCCTGGGTGACACTCAGCTCGTCGGCAGCATCGGTAAAGCTCATATGGCGTGCGGCCGCTTCAAATGCACGCAAACCATTGAGCGGCGGCAGGCTTCTCTTCATGCCAAATCCCTTCGGAAAGCAGTGTCTTTCACATGAGCTAATTTAATCAAAACAGGACAAAGGGTTGTTTGTAAAGGCCCAGGGCGGGGCGCACATCGCTATCGTTCGTTTCTCCATCGGGGAGAACTCCCATGGCCGACATCTCGCTCCACTTCAGTTCGCACGCGCCGCTCGCCGGCACCTACACGGCGTTCAAGCAGATCCTCGCCACATGGCGGCGCCGCAGCCGCGAGCGGCGGGAGCTTCTCAGCCTCGACGCGCGCACCATTCGCGACCTCGGCACCACGCCGCAGGCCGTGCAGTTCGAAGCCAGCAAGCCGTTCTGGCGCGCCTGATCCTCCTGCGATCCGGAGCCGGAGGTCCTCCAACCCTGCCGGGCCTCCTTGCCTCTCCGGACACTGGCCGGCGGTCGACTCCTCAGCCTCCCTGTCGACCGCCGGCTTTTTCTTTGCCCGCCTTTTCCTTTACTCGCCCGGCCCGCGCTTGCTAGACGCCGCGCGTGGCGCTCTCCGACCTCCAGATCCAGGCGCTTGCCCGCGACGCGCTCCAGCGAGCCGCCGCCGGGGACTTCGCCGCCGCCGAGCCATTGCTGGCGCAGGTCGCGGACGCCCGACCCAATTCCGGCCAGGCGCTTCATCTGCTGGGGCAGGCGCGCCTGAAGCTCGGCCGCTTCGTCGAGGCGCGCGAGCCGCTCGAGCGTGCCGCGAAGTTCCTGCCGCGCGAGGCGGCCGCACAGGTCAATCTCGCCGGCTGTCTTGCGATGCTGGGCGAGCACGAGGCCGCCCTTGCCGCGCTGGACCGCGCTGCCCGACTGAAGCCCGGCGATGCCGCGATCGCGCACAACAGAGGCCGCGCGCTCGAAGCGCTCGGTCGCCCCGACGAGGCGCAGAGCGCCTACGACGAGGCGCTCTCGGTCGATCATCGGCTGATGCCCTCGCTGGTCGCGCGCGCCAGCCTCCTGGCGGCGCGCGGCGACTGGATGGCCGCACTTGCCGACCTGGACATGGCACTTACCAGCCGGCCGAACGATGCCGCGCTCAGGTTGAAGCGCGGCGAACTTTTGCTGCAGCAAGGCGACTGGCTGCGCGGCCTGCCCGATTACGAGGCTCGGCTCGAGATTGCGGGCGAGCGGTATGCACCCGACCTGCCGCCGTGGCAGGGCGAGCCGCTCGCAGGGCGGCTGCTCGTCTATCCGGAGCAAGCCGACATCGAGGGCGACAGCGCGATGCGCGACACGCTCATGCTGGCGCGCGGCGTCGATGCGGTCGTGCAGTGCGGAGTGCTACTCACCGAGTGGCTGGCCGGGCCAACGCTGCGCCGCGGCGACCCGCTCGACGGCTTCGCCGCGGCCGCACCGTTGCGCAGTTTGCCTTATCTCCTGAACTGGAATCCCGCCGCGCTGCCGCCGCCCGTCTTGCTGCGGCCTCGCCGCGACCCCGAACCAACGGCAATCGGCTGGTTCACGGCCAGCCCGCCGCCCACCGGCCTTGCGGTCGAACACGATCCCGGCAATGTCGCGCACTGCAAGCTGGTGATCGGCGACGACAACTGGCCGGTCCATCTGGCCGCTGCGCTCGGCATGCCGACCGTCATGATCGTCGGCCGATCCGCGGACTGGCTGTGGGGTCCCCGAACCACCAAGTCGGCGTGGTATCCGGACCTCGAGCTGATTGGTGCAGACGAGGCCGAAAGGCTGGCGATCCGGCTCGCCGGGTAGTGAGATCCGCATCCGCAACGACCGCAGGGGATCAGGGAAAGTATAGACAGTTTGCGACCTCTTCACATTGCCGCCGCCCTGTTGATCGCAGCGACCTGGGGCCTCAACTTCACCGTCATCCGCTTCGGGCTCGACGAGTTTACGCCGCTCGCCTTTGCCGGCTGGCGCTTCCTGATCGGTGCGCTTCCCGTGCTGTTCCTGCCGCGGCCGCGCATTTCCTGGAAGGCGCTGGCGGGAATCGGCCTGTTCCTCTTTACCGGTCAGTTCGTGTTCCTGTTCTTCGCCATGCAGGCGGGACTGCCGCCTGGCCTCTCCTCCGTCCTGGTGCAGCTTCAGGGACCGCTGACGGTCGTCCTCGCCGCCTTGTTCCTGCGCGAGCGCGCGAGTGCGGGCCAATGGCTCGGCCTCGGCGTGGCAATGATCGGCGTGCTGGTGATCGCCCGTTCGGTCGAAGGCGAGACGAGCGTGCTCGCCATCGGGATCGCGCTGCTGTCGGCGCTGAGCTGGGCGATCGGCAACCTCTTCCTGCGCGAGGCGCGCGGAACATCGGTTGTCGCTGTCACGGCCTGGGCGAGCCTGCTGCCGCCGCTGCCGCTCCTGCTGGCCGGCGCGATGATCGACGGCATCGGGCCTACGCTCGCACCCTTGCTGGCCCCGAGCTGGCGCGGCTGCCTGGTGCTCTTCTACACGGTCGTGCCGGCGATGTGGCTCGGCTACTGGCTCTGGGGAACGCTGTTGCGGACCTACCCAGCGGCGAAGGTGGGGCCGGTCTCGCTGCTGGTGCCGTGCTGTGCACTCACCTTTGCCGCGCACCTGGTCGGCGAACCGGTCGGCGGGTTACGATTGATCGGCGTGACGATCGTGCTGGGCGGCGTCGGCCTCGGCATCTTTGGCTCGATGCGCCGCTCACCTGTGACAAAGTTGTGATCCAATAGAAGGAAAGCGGGGATTTTCGCCCCCGCTTTCACCTCCCCAATGGGCATTCCACAGCGGCGGAGCCGGCACACGGAATGCAGTCTCAATGCGACATAGTTTAACCCTACCCAGAGAGACCGTCAATCCGCATTCCCAGAGAGGAAATATCATTTCCGTGCGGTTTAGCACCGCGAAAGGCCGCACCAGTCGGCGATGAACAGGGCTGTGGCCTGGGTGATCTTGCGCACCGAATCGAGGTTCACCCGCTCGTCGAAACCGTGGATGTCGTCCGACCGGGGGCCGTAGACCAGTGCCGGAATCCCGGCATAGAGCCCGAAAAAGCGATTGTCGGCCGTGCCGGTCGAGCTCTTGTCCTCGAGCGCCGCCCCAAACACCGTCTCGTGGGCATCGGCCAGGACCACCCGTACCTGCTCATGGTTCCTGAGCACGAAGGGCTCGGCCTGGAAGCCTTCCCATGTCACGGTCGGCGGGTTGTTGCCGAGGAATGGATCGTTTGCAGCCGCCTGCCGAATGACGTCCTCGATCTCCTGCCGACATTCCCTGAGGTTCTGCGACGGCAGGACGCCGACCCGCATGTCGAAGGTGCACCATGCGGGAACCGAACTTGCCCAGTCGCCGCCCGCGATCTTGCCGACATTGAAGTTCACCGGGTGATGATGCTCGCAGAAGTGCTCGTCGTGCACCTTTTTGGCGTTCCACTTCTTCTCGAGCTCGCGAAGCTCGCGGATCAACCGATAGGCCGATTCGATCGCGTTCGATCCGGCCTCGGCCTTGTAGACATGGACCGGATGGCCGGTGACCTTGACCTGGAACCACATGACGCCGACCTGCGCGACCGTCAGCACGCCCGACGACGGTTCGGGGATGAGCGCCGCATCGGCCCGGTAGCCGCGCTGCAGGCAGGCCAGCGCGCCATTGCCCGTGCATTCCTCTTCCACGACCGATTGCTGATAGATGTCGGCCGCAGGTTGCCAGCCAAGCGCGCGCAAGGCGCGCAGGGCAAAGAGATTGAGGATGAGCCCGGCTTTCATGTCGCCCGCGCCGCGGCCGTACATCCAGCCGTCCCTGATCGCCGGTTCGAAAGGATTGCGCGCCCACATTTCGTGCGGGCCTTCCGGCACGACGTCGATGTGGCCGTTGAGGATCAGCGACCGTCCGCTGGAATTGGCCGGCCGCCAGGCGCCGACCACGTTCCAGGCATCGTCATAGTCCTGGCTGTGCGGCGAGTAGCCCGGCAGGTGCTTGAGATCGTCGATCTTGACCCGCCAGCGGTCGACGCTGAGCCCGTCCTCCTTGAACAGGCGCGCCATCATGTCTTGCGCCGGCGCCTCGCGGAATCGCGTCGACGGGATCTTCACCAGATCCGCCAGCACCCTGGTCTGGTCGTCGAAGCGGCGATCGACTTCGACCATGATCCGGCGTTTCACATCGGCGTCGAGCATCGGGCACTCCTGCAACTGAAGGCCCGACCTTAGCGCCAATCACTTCAGGAACCAGTCGAGAATCGCCGTATTCTGGTCGCGCGGATAGGTGTGCGAGAGATCGGCGATCTCACGATAGACGACCGCCGCACCCGCCTGCTCGAGGGTATGTTGCGCGCGCCGCGCCAGCTCGGGAGGGAACATCCAATCCTCGGCACCGTGCACGATATGGATCGGCAGGGCATGCACGCGACCGGCATCGGCAAAGGTCATCAGCATCGGATGGAAGGCGGCGGCGATCGGGGCAAGATGCGTGAAGCGGCAGCCCCCACGCAATCCCAACACATAGGCGAACGTGCCGCCGTCGCTCATGCCGGTGAGGAGCTGCTTCGATCGATCGATGCTCCAGTGTGCGGCCACGCGTTCGACGATGCCGTCGATGTTCGGACCGTCGATCTCCGGATCCATCAGCGACCAGGTCGATCCCCTGGCCGTCGGCGCGATGATGATGAAGCCACGTGTGCGCGCCTCGCGCACCCAGCTCCAGAGAAAGCTGCCGCCGTTGCCGCTACCGCCATGCATCGCCACGACCAGCGGCCAGACGCGGCTCGGTTCGTAGTATTCGGGTACATAGAGCGAGAAGGCGCCGCGCGTACCCGGCGGGCCGCCGACATGCATAGAGCCGACGCCTTCGCGCGCCGGATCGGCAACGCCAAGACGGGCCGCAAGCGTCGCGTCGTCGCGCGCCCAGGCTTCGAGAAAGAACTCGCTGACCGGCCGCAGATGGGCTGCCAGCGGATAGAGCGCCTCGGCGGCCCGCGCATAGCCGCGCAACGCACGATAGGCGGCGATCATGGGCTGCGGCGCGTCGAGCGCGCCGCGAAAGACATCGATCCCCTCTCTCACCGCTTCAGCCGCACGTTCGAGGCAGTCGCGCACCGGACCGAGTCTCCCGGGCCACGCAAGATCTCGCGACGCGGCCAGAGCGGGCACGAGATCTTCGTTGCGCTGGCCGATTGCGCCGACCAGCTCCTCGAGCGTCGTCGGCGCGACATGGCGGCCCGCGAACTCGAGCGCATACAGACCGCGGAGGGTCGCCGGAACCAGCGCCGCGATGACCTCGGTCGTCTGTTCGTCGCTGATCGCCACGCCCACCATCCCTTTCTCAAACCTCGTGTCTTTCCGGGCGAACGCGGGATCTCTGATCCATGTCGCGAAAGATCTCTCACCGCGTTCGGGATGACACTGCTTCTTGCAACTTCGTTCTCCTGCGGATCGATCCAGCCAGTGGAATTTCGCCTGCCGTTCCTGTCCGCGTCAGCCATCTTGCCAAGCTCGCCACAGCATCGGACGCTTGGCCAAGCAAAGCCAGAGGAAGCCATGCCCGACGCCTCGCATGCCGTGCCGCGCCAGCTCGATGTCGCCATCGTGGGTGGCGGACTTGCCGGCCTTTATGCCATCCATCGCCTGCGCAGCATGGGCCTCGAGGTACGCGCCTACGAGGCGGGCTCAGGCGTCGGCGGAACCTGGTTCTGGAACCGCTACCCCGGCGCCCGCTGCGACGTCGAGAGCCTGGAGTACTCGTACTCCTTTTCCGACGAACTGCAGCAGGAATGGGTGTGGCCGGAGCGCTTTGCCGCGCAGCCCGACATCCTGCGCTACATCAACCATGTGGCGGACCGGCTGACGTTGCGACCATTCATCGTCACGGATGCGCGCGTGGTATCCGCGGCTTTCGACCGGGCGGTCGATCGCTGGACCGTCACCACCGCCGGCGGCGAGGTTTTCCGGGC
>NZ_DATBFE010000141.1:0-2030 GCF_036558665.1 Reyranella sp.
TTTGCCCGGGCAAGCCATACCTGAACACGCACAGCAATTGCCATAGGGCGTGCGCCCCTGGACCGACGGAGAAGTAAGAGGAGGGGCAGCTCCGTCAGTGGCGCGAGGCAGGCTGCCGAGGCCCATTGGGCGCGACCAACGGATGCGCCGAGGACGCGCGTCGGCTTTCGCCACAAGCGGACATCTGCGCGCCTATTCGATCACCTCGTCGGTGCGCGCGAGGAGGGTGATCGGTATGTCCAAGCCGAGGGCCTTGGCGGTCTTAAGGTTGATCACCAGTTGGAATTTGGTCGCGTGTTGAACGGGCAGGTCCGCCGGCTTCTCGCCCTTGAGAATGCGATCGACATAACTGGCCGCGCGCCGGTAAAGGTCGACATTATCGATACCGTAAGACGCTAGGCCACCGCTCAAGACCCAGTACCGGAATGCGAAGACCGTCGGTATCCGCAGTCGATTCGCCAGCGCGATGATCAGGTCGCGCCGGGCCGCAGGAGCAGGGCCAGGCAGCACGATAATGCCGCCGTCAGGACCGGCCGCGATGGCCTCGATGGCACGCTCGATCTCGGGGGTGTCGCGTACCGCGGAACTTATCAGCGTAACCGGAAATGTCAGCTCGCCGCCTGTGATCGATGCCATGTATCCGGCGGCCGCCGGATTGTCGGCATCATAGATGACGGCGACCCGCCTGACCCGCGGCGCGATCTCTTTGAGCAGCTCCAGCCATTTCACGCCGATCGAATACTCATGCTGCGTGAAGCCGGTGATGTTGCCGCCGGGCCGCGTGAGGCTCACGACGATGCCAGCGCCCACTGGATCGGTCACCTGTGCAAACACGGTGGGGATGTCTCGCGTCGCTTGCCGCAACGCGGCTAACGAAGTGGTGGCACCAGCCAAGAGTACATCAGGCTTGAGTCGGACCAACTCGGCCGCGTATGTTCGCAAGCGCTCGCCGTCGCCGCCGCTGAAGCGATAGTGGATTTCGATATTCCGGCCACTCGTCCAGCCCAGCTTCTCCAGCCCCTCCTCGAATGCCGCAATGCGGTTGCGTGTTTCCGGGTCGTTCTCGGCAAGCCCGAACAGCGCGGCGATGCGCCGGATCGGCTCCTGCGCTCGCGCCCTGACTGACCATGCCGCTGCTGCGCTGGCAAGGAGCGATAAGAATGCCCTTCTCCTCATTCGATCACCTCGTCGGCGATCGCGAGCAGCGAAGGCGGCACGGTGAGGCCGAGCGCCTTGGCGGTCTTCAGATTGATCACCAGCTGGTAATTGGAAGCCTGTTCCACCGGCAGGTCGGCCGGCTTGGCGCCCTTGAGAATCTTGTCGATGTAGGTGGCGGCGCGGCGGACCAGGTCGGGCGCAACCGGCGCATAGCTCATGAAGCCGCCCGCTACCACGTTGTCCCGAGCGCCGAACAGCCCCGGCAACCGGTGCTTCAGCGCGAGCTCGGCCAGTCGCGCGCGGTGAGAGAGCATAAGCGTAGACGCCGAGACAAAGAATCCGTCCACCCGTTCTTGTGCCATCGTCACGAACGCTGCATCGAAATCCTCGACCGTTCGCACCGGTTGCAAGTGCGCCTGCAACGCGAGCTTCTGGCGGGCAGCTTCGACGGCCCGCAAGGTGGGGACGTGCGACGGCACCGCCGGACTGAAGAGCACGCCGATCCGCGTCGCCTGCGGGAGAGCCTCCTTGAAGATCTCCAGCGCCTTGGCGGTGAGGTCGGTCTGCACTACCGTCAGCCCCGTGATGTTGCCGCCAGGGCGCGGCAGGCTCGCCACGTGTCCAAGCCCGACGGGGTCGGCATGGGTGGCGAATACGATGGGGATCGTCGTGGTCGCCGCTCGCGCCGCTTCGGTCTCGGTCGAAGTCATCGCGAAGATGAGATCAACCTTCATCTCGACCAACGCGGCGGCGTGCTCGCGCAGTTGCTCGATCCGGTCCGCCCACCGGAACTCGATGATGATGGTCTTGCCCTCGACGTAACCAAGGTCGCGCAAGCCAGCGCGCAGCGGTTCGAGCCGGGGCGCCCAGGC
>NZ_DATBFE010000142.1:0-21738 GCF_036558665.1 Reyranella sp.
GCCGGCCAGGGTATGCGGATTTCCTGGAGCGGCACGTGCTGTTGCGCGGCGTGCATGTCGGTCTCGCCGACACCACCCTGTACCCGTGGCCGCGGCAGCGTGATCTTCACGGCATTGACGAGGTCGAAGAAGCCGAAGGTGATGATCGCCTGTGTCGGCACGTTGTAGAGCTTCGACACCAGCTCCCGGGTGATGACACCGCTCCTTTTAACCGCCTCGTAGTCTGCCTTCGACTTGAAGATGATATCGAGAGTGATCTCGAACGGGCCGGCATTCTTGCTGCGCACGACCTTGGCGATGTCGCGCAGCGGAGTCGGAACGGCTGTCACGAGATCTCCTCATAGCGAATCGGAAACAGGGCGGTCGGGCTGTCGACGGTCATCAGGTGATAGACGTTGAATTCGCAGGCCTGGCCGAGCGGAATCTCGAGCGGCGTGAAAGGCGATGCAAGGTTGCCGGCGGTGGCGATGCGGCCGGGATAGGGCGCATGCATCAGGCTGGTGCGCAGCTTGCCGCAGATCGCGGTCGCGAGCGCCTGGGTCGCCGCGGCAACCTCGACGATGATGCAGAGCTCGTGCGCCGGCACCTTCACAGGCTCGAGGTCGGCCATAACACCGTTCTTCCCGTAGATGTGCGGGATGATGCGGTAGGTCTCCTGCGGCACCTCGCTGAAATAGGCGCGAGCCTGGGCAATTACCCTGTCGAGGATCGAATCAATCTGACTGATGAAGATCGGATCGCGGGCGCCGGCGATGAAGATGCTGCGCCAGCCCGCGGTCCTGGCGCCTTCGAGCTTCACGGTATAGCGCGTGCCCGGGGCGAAGCGACTGCCGGAAACGCGCACCCGACGGTCGGTCACTTGCTCGTAGCGGCAGTTCGAGAGATCGAGCGTGCCGCCGGGCCCCGCGAGCAGGAACGGATGGGATTTTTCGTACAGCGTATGGGCCGCCACCGACGTGGTGGTGCAGCGTTCCGCTGGATTGAGGGGCTCGATCTCGAAATGGTCCCGGCGCAGATAGCCGATGACACTGCGCCCCGCTGGCTCGGCGCATAACGCCCCGCATTCCATGATCTTGCCCATGTGCCAGGCGAGTGCCGGATCGAAACCGGCGCGGATCGCTATGGCGGCTGTCGGCGAGGGGTCGTAAGCGCGGCCGCCCACGATCACGTCGACTTCGTCGCTGTCGAGCGCCTTCTGGAACGGCTCGGCGCCCATCTGTGCGACCACGACCGTCGCGGCCTCGATCTCGCGCGGATCGAGTGGCGGCACCGGACCCAGCGGCTCGATCCGGCCTGCTTTCAGCTCGCGGCGGAGGTGATCCTTGTCGATGTCGGCATGGATCATAGCCAGCCTGAAATGCCAGCCGCGCTTGCGGGCGATCTGCGCGATCATGTCGCGAAAGGCGTCGACATGGAGGTTGCTGCCGTCGCCGCCGGCCGAAGAAACAAGGAGCGGCACCTTGGCCTCGTGCTGCGCGCCGAGCAGCACCTCGAGGTCTTTGAGGTAGGCCTCACGGCTGCAGGTCATCTCGCCGAGGCCGAGCTTCTGCGGGCCCGAATCGGTCGAGCCGGAATCGATGGTGATGGCGTGCGGCTGCTGCGCCAGGCCGAGCTTGAGATGATCGATCGGGAAGCCGTAGCCCAGCATGCCCGACGGGGTCAGGATGCGGATCTCGTCGTTGGTCGGCGCCGGCATGGCGTGCCTTCGGTGGTGGAGGACGACATCGCTTTTGAGGCTGGGGCCCCGCGTACGCAAGCCCTGAAAGGCTTGGAGGGCATCGACGGAAGATCGTAGGCTCCCAGGCCATGGCCGAGGCGGAAATCCGCAAGATCATCCATCTCGATATGGATGCGTTCTACGCCTCCGTGGAGCAGCGCGACGATCCGGCGTTGCGCGGCAGGCCGGTCGCCGTCGGCGGCAGTCGCGAGCGCGGCGTGGTAATGGCGGCAAGCTACGAGGCGCGTCGGTTCGGCGTGCGTTCGGCCATGCCGTCAGCGACGGCGCGCCGGCTGTGCCCGGAGCTCCTGTTCGTGAAGCCGCGCTTCGATGTCTACAAAGAGGTGTCGCACCAGATCCGTGCCATTTTTCTGGAATACACGCCGCTCGTGGAGCCGCTGTCGCTGGACGAGGCCTACCTGGATGTCACGACCAACCTCAAGAACATGCCGCTCGCCTCGGACATCGCGCGCGAGATCCGGGCCCGCATCGTGGAAGAGACGGGGCTCACCGCGTCGGCCGGCATCTCCTACAACAAGTTCCTGGCCAAGCTCGCGTCCGACCATCGCAAGCCCAATGGCCAGTTCGTGATTCGCCCCGAAAAGGGACCAGCCTTCGTCGAAGGCCTGCCGGTCGGCAAGTTCCACGGCGTCGGCCCCGCGACCGAGGCCAAGATGAAGCGCCTCGGCATCCATACCGGCGCCGATCTCAGGGCCCAGTCGCTCGAGTTCCTGCAGCAGTATTTCGGCAAGTCTGGCAGCTATTACCATGCCATCGCCCGTGCCCGGGACGACCGCCGGGTCGTGCCCGACCGGCCGCGCAAGTCGGTCGGCTCGGAGACGACGTTTGCGCAGGATCTCGGCCGGCCGGTCGACATCGAGGAGGGTGTGCTGTCGGTATTGGACGACGTCTGGAGCTACTGTGAGCGCACAGGGGTGGCCGGCCGGACCGTCACGGTCAAGGTCAAGTATGCCGACTTCCAGATCGTCACGCGCAGCCGCACCCTGCCGGCGCCGGTCGGCAGCCGCGCCGAACTCGAGCGTGCGAGCGTGGAACTGGTGCGCACGATCTTTCCCCTCGAGAAGAGGGTACGCCTGCTGGGCGTGTCGCTTTCGAACATGGCGGCGCGCAGCGAGCCCGTTCCGCCCCAATTGACCCTGGGCCTTTAGGACGGCGGCGGGGATGATCGACAAGCTCGAATATCTGCTGGCCCTGGCTCGTGAACGCAACTTCGGCAGGGCGGCCGAGCAATGCGGCGTCACGCAGCCGACCTTTTCCGCCGGTATCAAACAGCTCGAGGACACGCTGGGCGTCATGCTGGTGCTGCGAACCTCCCGCTTCCTGGGTTTCACCGCGGAAGGCGAACGGGTCCTCGACTGGGCCCGAGGCATCGTCGGCGATGCCCGGGCCATGCGCCAGGAGGTGCAGACGCTGAAGAAGGGCCTCAGCGGTCATCTCAAGATCGCGGCGGTCCCCACGGCACTCGCCATGGTCTCGGCCCTGACCACGCCCTATCGCGCGCGCCATCCGAACGTGAAGTTCACCGTCCTGTCGCGCACATCGATCGAGGTCCTGTCGATGCTCGACAACCTCGAAGTCGATGCGGGCGTAACCTACATCGACAACGAGCCGCTTGGCCGCATGCGGGCCGTGCCCCTCTACAACGAACAATATCGCTTGCTCACCTCGGCCGAGAGCCCGCTTGGCAACCACGACCGCGTCACGTGGGCCGAGGTCGCCAGGATTCCGCTCTGCCTCCTGACCCCCGACATGCAGAACCGCCGCATCATCGATCAGCTGCTGCATTCGGCCGGCGGCGCGGCCGAGCCCACGCTCGAATCGAACTCGATGATCGTCCTCTTCTCTCATGTCCGGACGGGTCGCTGGGCAAGCGTCATGCCGGAGAAGCTCGCCGAGACGCTGGGGCTCACGGAACGATTGCGCTCGATCCCCATTATCGAACCGGAGGCGGTTCACCAGATCGGATTGGTCGTGCCGCCGCGGGAGCCAATGACTACCCTGGTTTCGGCTTTGGTCGCGCAAGCGCGGTCGCTGGCGAAGGAATTGGCCTGATCCCCAGATCTTGATGGCCGTGGGTCCTCAACTACGACATCTGGTATTAGACTATAGTCTAGGGTGTACCTATTCGGATGTATCAATAGAATTGTTCTATCGCAGCATCAGACGTCTTTATTGAGAACATTCGTCCAGGACGTTCATTGTCACAGACGCCGCTTGGGACGGCCCACGTAGAACAGATCGTTTTGGGGACGGAGCAGGCCGATGGCGTCGGCATGGAGCGAGAAGCAGGCCTTGGAGATCGTCCGTCGCCATGACGGCCGCGAGGGCGCGCTGTTGCCGATCCTCCACGATGTACAATCCGCTTTTGGCTGCGTGCCGACCGAGGCTGTCAGGCTCATTGCCGCCGAGTTGAACCTCACCCGCGCTGAAGTTCACGGCGTGATGTCGTTCTATCACGACTTCCGCCAGCAGCCTGCCGGCCGCCACATGCTGAAGCTGTGCCGTGCCGAAGCCTGCCAGTCGATGAACGGCGAGGCCTTGGCCGAACGGGTGCTCAAGCGCTTCGGCGTCACCTGGGGTGAGACTACGGCCGACGGAGCGCTCACGGTCGAGGCCACGTATTGCCTCGGGCTGTGCGCCTGCGCTCCGTCGGGGATGCTCGACGGCGAGCCGATGGCGCGCCTCGATCAGGCGTCGATCGACGCGATCGCGCTCGAGGTCGGGCGATGACGATGCGCCTGTTCGTGCCGCGCGACGCCGCCGCCCGTGCAGTAGGGGCGGATCGCGTGGCGACGGCCATCGGGACGGAGGCCGGGCGCCTGGGGCGAGCCATCGAGATCGTGCGCACGGGTTCGCGCGGGCTCTTCTGGCTCGAGCCGATGATCGAGGTCGAGACAGCGGCTGGCCGAATCGCGTTCGGCCCGGTCGCCCCGAGCGATGTGCCGACCCTCTTCGCCGGCGATTTCAGCGCCGGCCACCCCTTGTATCTCGGACATCCGGAAGAGCTTTCGTTTCTGAGGCGCCAGACCCGCATCACCTTCGCACGCTGCGGCATCATCGATCCGCTGTCACCGAGCGACTACCGCGCCCATGGCGGTGGACGCGGGCTGGAGCGCGCCAAGAGCCTGGGCGCGGGGAAGACGATCGAAGAGGTCACGAAGTCGGGCCTCCGCGGCCGCGGCGGCGCGGGGTTCCCGACTGGCATCAAATGGAAGACCGTGGCCGATACGCCGGCGGACCGGAAATACGTCGTCTGCAACGCCGACGAGGGCGATTCGGGCACCTATGCCGATCGCATGATCATGGAGGGCGATCCCTTCCTGCTGATCGAAGGCATGGTGATCGCGGGCTTCGCGGTCGGCGCGACCAAGGGCTACATCTACATCCGCTCCGAATACCCCGACGCGATCCGTGTCATGGAACGCGCCATCGTGCTCGCCGAGGTCGATGGCCTGTTGGGCGCGGAAGCGAAGTTCGATATCGAAGTCCGGGTCGGGGCGGGTGCCTATGTGTGCGGCGAGGAGACGTCGCTCCTGGACAGCCTCGAGGGCAAGCGCGGACAGGTGCGCGCCAAGCCGCCGCTGCCCGCTCACAAGGGCCTTTTCGGCAAGCCGACCGTCGTCAACAATGCGATCTCGCTCGCCACAGTGCCCGCGATCCTGGCCGATGGAGCCGATGGGTATGCGGCGCTTGGCTTCGGCCGCTCGCGCGGCACGATGCCTATCCAGCTCGCCGGCAACGTCAAACATGCGGGTCTGTTCGAGGCACCGTTCGGACTGAGCCTCGGCGAACTCGTGGACGAGATCGGCGGCGGCACACGCAACGGCCGGCCGATCCGCGCGGTGCAGGCGGGCGGGCCGCTCGGCGCCTATTTCCCGCGTGCCCTGTTCGACACGCCCTACGACTACGAAGCCTATGCCGACCGTGACGGATTGATCGGCCATGGCGGCCTTGTGGTGTTCGACGACTCGGTCGACATGGCGCGCCAGGCGCGCTTCGCCCTCGAATTCTGCGCTCTCGAATCCTGCGGCAAGTGCACGCCCTGCCGACTGGGCTCGGTGCGCGGCATGGAAACGATGGACAGGATCATCCGCGGCGAGCGGCGCGCCGCCAATCTCGCCCTGATCGAGGATCTTTGCCAGACGCTGAAATTCGGCTCGCTCTGCGCGCTGGGCGGCTTCACGCCCTATCCCGTGATGAGCGCCATCAAGCATTTTCCCGAGGACTTCAATCGCCCGCCGATTGCCGCCGCGGCGGCGGACTAGAGGACAGCCATGTCACTCATTGTCGAGACGGACTACGGCACGCCGGCCAGCCATTCCGACGAGCAGGTCACGCTGACGATCGATGGTCGGGCGGTCACCGTGCCTGCCGGGACCTCCATCATGCGTGCCGCCGCCGAGGCCGGCGTCGAGATCCCCAAGCTTTGCGCCACCGATTCGTTGGAGGCGTTCGGTTCTTGTCGCCTGTGCCTGGTCGAAATCGCGGGCCGTGGCGGCACTCCGGCCTCGTGCACGACGCCGGTGGCGGCGGACATGGTGGTGGCGACCCGGACCGAGCGGCTGCAACAGATCAGGCGCGGCGTGATGGAACTTTATCTCTCGGACCATCCGACCGGATCCGCCGACGGTGACTTGCAGGAGACGGCCAATGCAGTCGGCCTCGGCGAGGTACGATACGGCCACGAGGGTGCCAACCACCTCCTGGAGGCAAAAGACGAGTCGAACCCCTATTTCGTGTTCGACCCGGCCAAGTGCATCGTCTGCTCGCGTTGCGTACGGGCCTGCGACGAGGTCCAGAACACGTTCGCTCTGACCATCCAGGGCCGTGGCTTCGCCTCCAAGGTCGCTGCCGGTGCGCTCGGCGACGATTTCCTGAGCTCCGAATGCGTCTCCTGCGGCGCCTGCGTGCAGGCCTGTCCGACGGACGCGCTGATCGAGAAATCGGTCATCGAGCAGGGCCGACCCGAGCGTTCGGTGGTGACGACGTGTGCCTATTGCGGGGTCGGCTGCAGCTTCAAGGCGGAGATGCGCGGCGAGGAGCTGGTGCGCATGGTGCCCTACAAGGGCGGCATGGCCAACCATGGCCATTCCTGCGTCAAGGGCCGCTTCGCCTGGGGCTATGCCAACCATCGCGAACGAATCCTGAAGCCGATGATGCGCGAGAGCATCGACCAGCCGTGGCGCGAGGTCAGTTGGGACGTCGCGATCGAACGCGTCGCCACCGAGTTCAAGCGCCTCCAGCAGCAGCACGGCCGCCTCGCGATTGGCGGCATCACCTCCTCGCGCTGCACCAACGAGGAGACGTATCTGGTGCAGAAGCTGGTCCGCGGCGGCTTCGGCAACAACAACGTCGATACCTGCGCGCGCGTCTGCCACTCGCCGACCGGCTACGGCCTCAAGACGACCTTCGGCACTTCGGCCGGCACGCAGGACTTCGATTCTGTCGAACAGAGCGACGTCATCCTGGTGATCGGTGCCAATCCGACCGACGCCCATCCCGTCTTCGCCTCGCGCATGAAGAAGCGGCTTCGTCAGGGTGCGCGGCTGATCGTGATCGATCCGCGCCGCATCGATCTCGTGCGCACGCCGCATGTGAAGGCCGACCATCACCTGGCATTGCGGCCGGGCACGAACGCTGCCGTTCTGAATGCGCTGGCCCATGTGATCGTGACCGAGGGACTGGCCGACGAAGAGTTCGTGCGCCGGTTCTGCGACCGCGACGCCTACGACTACTGGGCCGCGTTCGTGGCCGATCCCAAGAACAGCCCCGAGACCGTCAGCGTGATCTCGGGAGTTCCTGCGGAAGCGATCCGCGAGGCGGCGCGGCTCTACGCCGGCGGCGGCAATGCCGCGATCTACTACGGCCTCGGCGTTACCGAGCACAGCCAGGGCACGACCGCCGTCATGGGGCTCGCCAACCTTGCCATGGCGACCGGCAATATCGGCCGGCCCGGCGTCGGGGTGAATCCGTTGCGCGGCCAGAACAATGTCCAGGGCTCGTGCGACATGGGCTCCTTCCCGCACGAGCTCACCGGCTACCGGCATATCTCCGACGATGCCATGCGCGGCAGCTTCGAGGCGCTGTGGGGCCGCAAGCTCGATGCCGAACCCGGGCTGCGCATCCCCAACATGTTCGATGCGGCCGTCGAGGGTACCTTCAAGGGCCTGTACGTGCAGGGCGAGGACATCCTGCAGTCCGATCCGGACACCAAGCATGTCGCCGCCGCGCTCGCTGCGATGGAATGTGTCGTGGTGCAGGACCTGTTCCTGAACGAGACGGCGAACTACGCGCACGTCTTCCTGCCTGGCTCGACCTTCCTCGAGAAGGACGGCACGTTCACGAACGCCGAACGGCGCATCAACCGCGTACGCAAGGTCATGGACCCGAAGAACGGCATGGCCGACTGGGAGATCACCCTCGCCATCTCGAAGGCGATGGGCTTCGAGATGCACTACGGCCATCCGTCCGAGGTCATGGACGAGATCGCCCGGCTCACCCCGACTTTCGCCGGTGTTTCCTTCGATCTGATCGATCGGCTCGGCTCCGTCCAGTGGCCGTGCAACGAGAAGGCGCCGGAAGGCACGCCGGTCATGCATATCGGCGGGTTCGTCCGTGGCAAGGGCAACTTCATGGTCACCGAGTACGTGGCGACCGACGAGCGCACCGGTCCGCGCTTCCCGCTCCTCCTCACCACCGGCCGCATCCTCAGCCAATACAATGTCGGCGCCCAGACGCGGCGCACCGACAACGTCGTGTGGCATCACGAGGATGTGCTGGAGATCCATCCCCACGATGCCGAGCAGCGCGGCGTGCGCGAGGGCGACTGGGTCAGGCTCGAAAGTCGCATCAGCGGCACGACGCTCAGGGCACGCATCACGGACCGTGTCGCGCCGGGCGTGGTCTACACAACCTTCCATCACCCCGAGACCCAGGCCAACGTCGTCACCACGGAATATTCCGACTGGGCCACCAATTGCCCGGAATACAAGGTCACCGCGGTGCAGGTTTCGCCCTCCAATGGCCCGAGCGACTGGCAGCGCGAGTACGAGCAGCAGGCTCGCCACAGCCGCCGCATCGCCAAAGTGGCGGCAGAATAGGCCATGTCCGACGACAAGCTCGTGATGATGGCCAACCAGATCGGCAAGTTCTTTATGCCGCAGCGGGGAGCCGATCCGGTCGCCGCCATCGCCGATCATCTTAAGAAGTTCTGGGATCCACGCATGCGCGCCGCAATCGTCGCGCATCTGGAGAAGGGTGGAGCGGGTCTCGACGATTCCGTCCGCCAGGCCGTCCGCCGGCTCAAGGAGGCGGGAGCACATAAGTAAGCAACGAACGAACCGATCTGGGAGAAGCGGGAATGACAGTCGTCGAAAGAGCGATGGCCGCAAGGCCGTCGAGCCTGAGAGTGTGTCCTCCATCCAATCGCAGAGGAGACTGCCCATGAGCTTTCTCGACCGTGAGCGGACCGTCGCCAGACCCGGCTTCAGCCGGTGGCTGGTGCCACCGGCGGCCCTGTGCATCCATCTGTGTATCGGCCAGGCCTATGCCTTCAGCGTCTTCAACCTGCCGATGACCAAGCTGATCGGCATCAGCAAGTCTGCGCCCGACGATTGGAAGCTCACCGAACTCGGCTGGATCTTCTCGATCGCCATCGTCTTTCTCGGACTCTCGGCGGCGGTATTCGGGCGGTGGGTCGAAGACGGCGGGCCCCGCCGCGCCATGTTCACGGCTGGCCTGTGCTGGAGCGTCGGCTTCCTGCTGTCGGCGGTGGGTGTGTACGCCCACCAGCTCTGGCTGATCTATCTGGGCTATGGCGTGCTCGGCGGCATCGGCCTTGGCATCGGCTATATCTCGCCCGTGTCGACGCTGATCAAATGGTTCCCCGACCGGCCCGGCATGGCCACCGGCATGGCGATCATGGGCTTCGGCGGCGGTGCCTTCATAGCCTCGCCCCTGTCGGTCTGGCTGATGCAGAAGTTCTCGACCCCGACCCATGTCGGCGTCGCCGAGACGTTCATCGCGTTGGGCTGCATCTACTTCGTCTTCACGATGGTCGGCGCGGCCATCGTGCGTGTGCCCGCGCCGGGCTGGCTGCCGGCCGGCTACACGCCGCCGGCCGTGGCGCAGAAGCTCATCACCAAGAACGATGTCTATGTCTACGATGCGCTGAAGACACCCCAGTTCTGGCTGATCTGGTGGGTGCTTTGCCTCAACGTGACAGCCGGCATCGGCGTTCTCGGCCAGGCCTCCGCCATGAGCCAGGAGATGTTTCCGGGCCGGGTTACGCCGGTCGCGGCGGCGGGCTTCGTCGGGCTTATCAGCCTGTTCAATATGCTCGGCCGCTTCTTCTGGGCCTCGACCTCCGACCTGATCGGTCGCAAGAACACCTACTACTGCTTCTTCGTGATCGGGACGGTGCTCTACATCCTCGTGCCGCACACGGGGGCGATCGGCAGCGTGACGCTGTTCGTGCTCTGCTTCGTGGTCATCATCAGCATGTACGGCGGAGGCTTCTCCACCGTGCCTGCCTACCTCAAGGACATGTTTGGCACGCGCTATGTCGGGGCCATCCACGGCATGCTGCTCACCGCCTGGTCGGCGGCGGGCATCTTCGGCCCGGTGCTGGTGAACTACATCCGCCAGTACCAGATCGACAGTGGAGTGCCGAAGGCGCAGGCCTACAACACGACCATGTACATCATGGCCGGCCTGCTGGTGATCGGCTTCATCTGCAACGCGCTGGTGAGAGCCGTGCACGATCGCTATCACATGAAGTCGGAACAGGAATCCGCCCAGGCGTCCGTCGCCGGCGCGCGGGCCTAGAGGGAGGCGTCCTATGAGCAACGCGAACGAAAACGGCGCCACCACGCTGTACCTGGTGCTGGCCTGGGGTTTCGTCGGCATTCCCCTCGTCTGGGGGGTCTTGAAGACGCTCGAGAACGCGATGAAACTCTTTCAATAGTCAAGTCGAACCCCGGCGGCGCGCTCGCCGGGGTTCTTCTTTCAGCCGGCGATCTCGTTCGCCATCCGCTTGACCAGGGTCGCGTCGGGAAGCGAGCCGACCCCGGCGTGCGCATTGTCGCGCATATGATCGGGTTTGCTGGTGCCTGGGATGACGCAGGTCACCGCCGGATTGGCGAGCACGAACTTCAACAGGATCTGTGCCCAGCTCGTGCAGCCGATCTCGCCGGCCCAGTCGGGCAGCTTCCGTCCCGAAAGCTTGCGCAGCAGCCCGCCGCCGCCGAACGGCTGGTTGATCATCACGGCGATGCCGTTGTCGCGTGCAAAGGGCAGCAGCCGCCGCTCGGCATGGCGATCGTCGATCGCATAATCGATCTGCAGGAAGTCGAGCCTGGCGCGCTGCAGGACGGCCAGCACCGTGTCGTGCGCGCCCTCGGTGTAGTGGGTGACGCCGATCAACCGGATGCGGCCGGCCTTCTTCCAGTCCTGCAGGGTCGGCAGATGAGTCTGCCAGTCGACCAGGTTGTGGATCTGCATCAGATCGATCCGTTCGGTGCGCAACAGCCTCATCGATCGCTGCATCTGGTCGATGCCCGCTTGCCGGCCGGTAGTCCAGACCTTGGTGGCGAGGAACGCCCTGTCGCGACTGTCGGACTGGGCCAGCAGGTCGCCCACGACACCCTCGGCTCGGCCGTACATCGGCGAACTGTCGATCGCCGAGCCGCCTGAATCGAACAATACGCGAAGCACGTCGCCGAGCGGCACCCGTTCGGCGGCGCCCGGGCCGACATCGAAGGTCTGCCACGTGCCGCAACCGACAACGGGAAGTTCCTCGCCCGTGGAGGGGATCTTGCGTCGTTGCATGCGGACTCCTGTCTGCGCGGCGGCGGTGCTGAGGACGGCCGCGGCGCCGGCGAACTGGAGGAAGGCTGCGCGCGTCAGAGGCATCTGGGCTACAAGGCGGCGAACTGGAAGACGTTGCCGAGTTTTCGACAGTCGATGCGGCGGCCGTTGACCGTAACCCGCGGCGGCGCATCGAGGCCAGCGACGCTGAACGTTTGTGCGAAGTCCTGAGGTCGCTGGTCAGCCTTCAAGGTGTGAGCGATGTCGAATTCATGGAGCCAGGGCCGATACTCCGCGCGCAACAGGCCGACCCTGCCGTCAGCCTGCAAGGTGACCCCGTCGCGCGTCGAAAGGGCAAAGGCCTGCGGATCGGGCAGCGGATTGTAGCCGACCACGGCGCCGCTCATCGGATCGCTGAGAAGATATGATTTGCGGCCCGGCTCGGTCGTGAGCCGGGCGCCGTTCTTTTCCAGACGCCCGGTCGTCCCTTGCTGGGCCCAAGTCGTGTCGCGTTCGAGGCCGGCCGGCAGATAGGGCCATGTGCCGTTCAGCCGGCGGTAGGGAATGGCCTGCCTTTGCTGGCCAGGATCGACCACGAAATGACGTTCGGCGGGTTGCGCGAAGTCGGTGCCGAAGCCCGCTTCCATCAAATCGCCGCCGCTGCGGTACGACACCTCCATGACCCGACGCTCGTGGTGCCAGGCCGTAGCGAGCTCGTTGGGCTCCATGTGTCTGGCAAAGGCTTCGAAGCTGCCATGCTGGTCGGCATCGCCCATTTCAAGCACGAAGCCGCCATAGGTGCGTGTCGTGATCACGTCGAGGTCGAGTTCGGAGATGGCAACGGGCCTGTCGCGCTTCAGATTGAAGATCGAGATGATCAGTGCGGGCGCGATATCGGCCTGCGTCGGATCGGCCTTGCCATCGCCACCAGGCCCGATCTCGATCTCGGCGTCGCGGCCGAGATCGGCCGCCGGCAGGGGCAGGATGGCGAGATAGGCGACCCCATCACGGATCAGGATCCGCTGCTTGCCGGTCAGCCGCGCAGGAAACGAGTCGAGTCTGCGATTGTCGGCATAGACCTCCCAGTCCTTCGTCGCAGCGAAGTTCCAGAGCCCGATCACCGTCGCCAGCCGCGACAGTCCCTCCTTGTCGATCGCCGCTGTCAGCCGATCGCGGTTGGTATGCGGCTTGGCAAACACGATGGCGCGATTGCGACTCTGGTAGGTGAGAGTCAGGCCGGCCTGCCGGAGAACCCCTTCATGCGTGGTCGCGAGGTCGGGCTGGTTCGCCGCATAGAGCACCGTCAGCGTGCCGAGATCCTCCAGCGTTGTCGATCTTCGGGGCGTACGTACCCATTGGCCGAGGACATCGATCGTCCCGCCGCGGATGTCCGTGCTGGCAAGCCCGTGCCAGCGGCCCAGGAAGCTGCGCCGCCACAACGGCGGCTCGAACAGACGGCGATTCGTGTCGGCCGACGTTTCCTCGAACGGCACGGGTTTGTCATCGACCAGGCCCGCAACCCAGAAGGGCGCCCATGGTTGATGCAGGCTCTGCATCGCCACGCGGCCGGGCGGAACGTCGTAGCCCCAGACAGGCATGCCCCGGACCTTTGCATCCGCCGGGCGCTCGGCATACTTCACTGCGCCTTCCTTCGAGACCGCGTGCAGCGCGCCATAGATGCCGTCCTGTTCGACGAGCACGCCCGAGAGCCGTGCGCGATTGGACGACGACACGCAGCGACGCAAGGCCGGGTGGTAGAGCGTGATCAGCATCTCCATGGTGCGGTCCACCAGAATGCGGCCCATCAGCCGATCCATGGCGGTGGGCGCGAAGTCGGCGAACATCTTCTGCCCGCTGAGGGTGATCGAAAGATAGTAGTGGTCGAGGATCTCCTGCGTGCTGCCGTCCAGGAAGCCCCAGAAGCGCAGCAACAGCGTCTCGAGTCCATGGCGGCCGTCAGCCATCGCATGCGCCGAATCGATCACGGCGCCGCCCAGCAGCGCCCCCATCGCCGCGGTGTGATTGAAGTTCTGGGTGCTGACCGCGAAGTTGTAGCCGTCGCGGAAGAACGAGGCGCGGCCCCGCCAGTCGTGATTGCGCTTCCAGTAGTCGAGTGCATTTGCGCTCTGGGGATGAACGAACGCGTCGGTCGGCAGGTCGGGCTGCAGCCAGGCCTGCCAGTACGCTTTCAGGTGATCCTGCACCGGTGCAGGCAGCAGGTCGCGCAACAGGTACCAGATCAGGAGATAGTCCTCGATCTCCCATCCCACCCAGTAGCGCGGCGGCATGGCCATCAGCAGGCGGAGGCGATCGAGATAGTCCTTGTAGCCCTCGCCATCCCGCGTATTGGCAAGAGGGGTCACATTGTCCCCGCCGACGCGGCGCAGCTCGGCGACATGCCTGATCTGCCAATCCGGACGGTCGCCTCGAACTTGAGCGGCAGCTCTGCCGCGTTCGGCCACCTGCTCCGCCGTCGGCATGACGGCACTGGGCTGCGAGTGGTCCGGTTTGCCGGCCTCCCGTGTCGTCTTGAAGGGAGGGGGAACGACGAGCGAGACGGCGCCATTCGTTCGCCGACCGGTAACGATCAGATGCGGCGCCGTGAAGGTCAGCCCATGGCCGCCTGTGGGCATCGCCCATTCATAGGCATTGCCTGCTTCGCGATAGCGCGAGTCGTAGGTCTCGACCTTGCGCAGGAGGAGGCCGCGGTCCTCGAGCCAGCGCAACCGCGCGCCGACGTCGCGCTCGATGACGGCGGTCGCGAGCAACCGCGTGATGTCGAAGCGTGCCTCGCGGACATAGATCGAAAGCTCCTGCGGCTCGACGACGCCGAACACGCGGTCGTGCTCGTCGTCCGTGGCGCCGAAACGGCGCCAATAGCGCAAGCCGTTCGCGCTGGCGTTGAAGGTGGGTCCGCGATCGCGATCGGCAATCCAGGCCTGGCGCAGCGGAAAGGCCGCGACATGCCAGCTCGGCGGATTGTCGCTCCAGATCTGACGTCCCAGCTGGTCGCGGCAGGTATAGCCCTCCGGCACGATCTCGTAGCCGCCATAACCGAGCGACAGCTCGGCATGGATCAGGATTCGACCGGCGCGCAGGAAAGCACCGATGTCGTCGCCGGCGGTCGGGAAACGCAGCAGCACGGAGCGATGGACCGCATCGAAAGTGTTGCCGCCGACGATCGGCGTGTCCCAGTGCCGGCCGTCTATAGTCGCCGTCTCGGCGATGGTGATGTCGAGCCTGTCCTCGCGCATCTGTGCTCGCACCGCCGCAGGACTTGTTGCGAGGGCGGTCCCCGCCGCCAGCACGCGGCGTCTATGGAGGGAGAAGGACATGCGACGCCGCCATGTTACGCTCTGCACCAGGAGGTAACACGATGATCGAGCGCAAACAGCGTCTTTCGATGCGCGATCTTTCGACCTTGGCGCCAGAGGATCGCGAGGCGATCGAGAAGAACACCATGGGCGGCCGTATCTTCAACGTCTTCAGGGTCCTTGCGCACCACCCCAAGCTGGTGAAGCGGTGGACGCCTTTTGCCGGGCACATTCTCAGCAAGCAGACGCTGCCGTTCCGCGACCGCGAGCTCCTGATCCTGCGGATCGGCTGGCTGAACCAGGCCGCGTACGAGTTCGCGCAACACGAACTGATCGCCCGGCGCGGCGGGCTGAGCGATGCCGATGTCGCCCGGATCAAGGAAGGGCCGAGGGCGGCTGGCTGGAGCGAGAAGGAGGCCGCGCTGATCCAGGCGGTCGACGATCTTTATGAGAATTCCGTCGTTTCCGACGCGACCTGGGCCATTCTCGCCGGGAGCTACTCCTCCGAGCAGCTCATCGACGCCGTGTTCACCGTCGGCCAGTACAACCTCGTCTCCTGGGCACTCAACAGCTTCGGCGTCCCGCTCGACGACTTCCTTCCGGCGGCGAAGGCAAAGGCGTAGAAGCTCACGCCTTCCCGCTGACGCCCGCCTCGGCGAAGGTGGCCATGCCGTTGTGGCAGGCGGCCGCCGCCTTGAGGATCGGCACGGCGAGCGCTGCTGCTGAAGCCTCGCCCAGCCGCATATCCAGTTCGAGCAGTGGCCGCTGGCCGATGGCCGCAAGCAGGCGCCCATGGCCGGGTTCGGCGGAGCGATGGGCGACCCGGCAGTGGTCGAGCGCCCGGCGGTCCAGGGCAAAGAGCACCGCGGCCGCGGCAGTGCAGGCATAACCGTCGAGAAGTACCGGGATGCGGCCGACGCGGGCGGCCAGCACCGCGCCGGCAAGGGCCGCGAATTCCTCGCCGCCGAGCGTGGCCAGAAGCGCCAGCGGATCGTGCTCGTCGATCGTCCGCTTGTGGCGGACGAGCGCTTCGTCGATCACCGCGATCTTGTGCGCGAGCGCCGACCCGCTCACCCCGGTACCGGGGCCTGCCCAGTCGCCGCCCGTTCCACCGAACAGCGCGGCGCAGAGTGCCGCGGCGCTGGTCGTGTTGGCGATGCCCATTTCGCCGAGGCAGAGCACGTCGATGCCGGGCTCGGCCGCCATCATGCCGTACGCCATCGCCTTGGCCGCGCGCGCCGCGCTCATCGCGGGCGCCTGGGTGAAATCCTCGGTGGGATGATCGAGATCGAGCTCGTAGATGCGCAAATCGGCATCGATGGCGGCGGAGAGCTGATTGATGGCGGCGCCGCCTTTCAGGAAATTGTGCACCATCTGCTGCGTGACTTCCGGCGGGTAGGCGGAGACGCCGCGACGCGCGACGCCATGCGCTCCGGCAAAGACGGCGATACGTGGCCGCTCGATGCGGGGATGGGCGCGGCCCTGCCAGCAGCCCAGCCATTCCGCGATCTCCTCCAGCCGGCCGAGCGATCCGGGCGGCTTCGTGAGTTCGGCCTCGCGGCGGACGATCTCGGTCTGTGCCGGGAGATCCGGTCCCGGCAGGTCGCGCAGGATGCGGCGCATTTCCTCGAAAGTGGCGGGGGAGGCGTTCATCAGGGGCGCGGACCATCCTATATTTGATCCGCCATGACCAGCCCCAACGAGTTCCCCGAGCCGGGCTCGCCCGTTCGTCCCTCGTCTTTCGAGGACTGGCTGCAAGCCTTCAAGGAACAGGCATCCTTTTTCACCGGCGTCAGGTTCGATACCGGCGTGCCGCGATGGCCGCTGGCCGAAGTCCTGCCCGTCCTGCCTTTCGTCGGCGCTGCAATCGGCCTCGCCGCCGGATTGGTGTTCGGGATCGTTCGCTCGATCGATGGGCCCGGCTGGCTTGCGGCCGTCCTCGCGGTGGGAACAGCCGTCCTGATCACGCGTGCCCTGCACGAGGACGGCCTTGCCGACACGGCGGACGGGCTGGGACCGCATGCATTGGAGCCGCCGCGGCGACTCGAGATCATGCGCGACAGCCGCAACGGCACGTTTGGCGTGCTGGCGCTGGCGCTCTCGGTGTTGATCAAGGTCGCTTGTCTCGCGCAGTTCGCGGCCGGCACCGGCCTCGTCGTGCTGATTGCCGCACACGCCCTGTCACGCGCTGTGCTGGCGTACCCGCTGCTGGCCTATGCCCCGGTGCACCAGGATGGCCTGGGCGCGCAGGCCGGCAAGCCCACCGACAACGATGTCTGGCTGACGATCGGCATCGGCGCGGTGCTGGCTTTCGTGCTGTTGATCGGCAAAGGGTTCTTTGCCGCGATCCTGGCTCCTATCGCGGCGATTGCCGCGGCGTGGTTCGCCTCGCGCTGGATTGCCGAGCGGATCGGCGGCTATACCGGCGATACGCTGGGCGCCGTCCAGCAAAAGGCAGAACTCGTATTTCTGGTGGTGGCGGCGCTCCTCATCGCCCACTAAGAAGGCGACCGACCGAGGACAGCATCGAGGAGCAGCCATGGCAACGGGAGCCAAGATTACCGGATCGATCACGCGCTGGTGGTGGGTCCGCCACGCGCCGGTCCCCAATCCCGAACGCCGCTGCTACGGACAGACCGACAAGGATTGCGATGTGAGCAACGAAGCGCTGTTCAAGCATCAGGCGTCGCTCCTGCCGAAGGGGGCCGTCTGGTACTCGTCGAATCTGCTGCGGGCGCGCAAGACGGCCGAATGCCTCGGCGCGTTCGGCGCCGAGTTCGGCGAGGTGCTGATCGATCCGGCCTTCGCCGAGCAGCACTTCGGCTCGTGGCAAGGCCTGACCTACGCCGAGATCGCCGAGAAGCACGGCAACAACCACCTGTTCTGGCTCGGACCGCCGGAGCTGCGGCCGCCCGGCGGCGAGAGCTTCATCGACTTGCGCGAACGCACGGTGCGCAGCATCGAGCTTCTCACCGAGAAGTATCGCGGGCGCGATATCGTGGCGACGGCGCACGGCGGCACGATCCGGGCCGCCCTTGCCCATGCCTTCAACATGCATCCCGAGGCGGCCGTCCGGTTCGAGATCGAGAACGTCTCGATCACCCTGATCGAGCATTTCGAGCAGGCCGACCCGGCCCATGCCTGGCGCGTCGTCTTCACCAACTACATGCCGCGCCAGGTGGTGAAGGCGCACGCCGCCGAGAGCAAGGCATGAAGACGCGCGATGAACTGGCGGCCGAGCAGGCGGCCTTCTGGAATGGACCGGGCGGCCAAACATGGCTCGCGTCCTATGAGCGCATCCAGCGGAGCATAGCGGGCTTCAGCGCCGACGTGCTCGCCGCTGCCGCGGCGCGGCCCGGCGAGCAGGTCCTCGATGTCGGCTGCGGCACGGGCGAGACGACTGCGGAACTTGCGCACGCGGTTGGCGCAGCCGGACGTGTGCTGGGCGTGGACATTTCCGAAGTCCTGGTCTCGGCGGCGCGCGCGCAAGATTTGCCGAACGCGGTGTTCGAGGTTGGCGATGCGGCGGCTTTCTCGTTCGAAAGTTCGGCGCTCGATCTCGTCTTCTCACGTTTCGGCGTGATGTTTTTCGCCGCGCCGGTACCGGCTTTTCGCAATCTTCGTCGCGCGCTCAAGCCATCGGGCCGTCTGGTATTCCTCTGCTGGCGCAGGCCCCAGGAGAATCCCTGGGCCTTGGTGCCGATGCGCGCCGCCGCACCGTTCCTGCCGCCGATGGAACGGCCCGGTCCCGAAGATCCGGGCCAATATTCCTTTGGCGACAAAGCGCGGGTCGAGCGCATCCTGCGGGAGGCGGGCTTCGCCGATCTTGTCATCCGGCCGCTCGATCGGCCGGTTCTGCTCGGCCCCGACGTTCCTGCGGTGGTCGACAATCTGGGCAAGTTCGGCCCGTTGTCACGCCAATTCGGAGAGGCCGAGCCCGCGCAGGTCGACAAGGCGAAACAGGCCATAGCCGAAGCCCTGCGGCCATATGCGACCGCCGATGGCGTGCGATTGGCCGGCGCGTGCTGGCTGGTGAGCGCACAGCCAGGCTGATGGAGCACACGCTGTCCCTGACGCTGCCGCCGGTCACCCTCGTTCTGGGGGGCGCGCGGTCGGGCAAGAGCACGCACGCCGAGAAGCTGGTGGGCGGAACCTTGTTCGGCGCCACGCCGCGGGCGGCTGTCTATATCGCCACGGCGCAGGCCGGCGACATGGAAATGGCAACCCGGATCATGGCCCACCGGGCCCGGCGCGGTGGGACGTGGACCACGGTCGAGGAACCCTTGAAGCTCGGCGAGGCGATCCAGCGGGCCGCCGGACGCGGCGAGCCGATGCTTGTGGATTGTCTCACCCTATGGCTGTCGAACCTCATGCGGGCCGGCGCGGACATCGATGACACGGTCGACGAACTGGTCCGCAGTCTCGATGGACTTACGTCGCCGGTGGTCTTCGTCAGTAACGAAGTCGGTCTCGGCATCGTGCCCGAGACGGCGCTGGGCCGCTCCTTCCGCGACGCCCAGGGCCGGCTCAACATGCGCATGGCCGAGCGGGCCGACCGCGTCATCCTGATGACGGCGGGCCTGCCTCTGACGCTCAAGGATCGCCCGGTGGGACGCGCCTGAAGGCCGCAATTCCGCCCCGAACCGTGCTATGATCGCGCCGTTGTGGCCCCTCGAGGCGCTTCCCCGGCGTCGGCCGCCAACCAAGGAGCAGATGATGAAGCTCGATCGCCGAACCGTCCTGGTGACGACCGCGGCTGCCTTTGCCGCCCCGTTCGCAGGAGTCACCGCTTCCCGCGCCGATGCCAAACGCCAGTCGCTCGTCGACCAGTGTCTCTCGTCGGCGCAGAAGGTCTTGAGCGGCAAGGATTTCCCCGATGCGCTCAAGAGCATGGCCAATGCCAAGGCCGTGCTGATCATTCCCGAGCTGGTCCAGGGTGGCTTCATCCTCGGCGCCGCCGGCGGCCGCGGCACGCTGCTGGCACGCAACCGGCCGAACGACTGGTCCTATCCCGCCTTCTACGGCATGGGATCGGGCAGCATCGGCCTGCAGATCGGCGGCAAGGTCTCGGAGATCGTGTTCATCATCCTGACCGACAAGGGCCTGCACGCCATCCTGGACCAGAAGTTCAAGTTCGGTGCCGAGGCCGGTGTGACCATGGTAGCCGTCGGCGCTGGCATCGAAGGGGCGACCACGGCCGCCGTGGGCACCGACATCGTGGCTTATGCGAGTTCCAACGGCCTGTTTGCGGGCGCCTCGCTCGAAGGCTCCTATATCGACGCCGACAACGACTGGAACGCCCTCTACTACGGTCCCGGCGCAACCGGCCGGTCGATCGTCATCGACCGGCGCTACACCAATCCGGGGGCCGAGCCGCTGCGCCAGTTCCTGGCGAAGTGGTAGGGCGCCTCGCCGTCAGGCGGCCTTCAGGCCGGCGCCGATGGCGAGCCTGGCTTTCGTCTTGCCCTTGACCTCGTCGACGGTGACCCCGTCGGCGAGCTCACGCAGCGTCACGCCGTCGTTGCCCTTCTTGTCGACGTCGAACACGCCGAGCTCCGTCACCACCATGTCGACCACTCGCCGCCCGGTGAGCGGCAGGGAGCATTGCTGCAGGAGCTTCGACTGACCGTCCTTGGAGACGTGCTCCATGAGGACGATGACGCGCTTGACGCCGGCGACGAGGTCCATCGCGCCGCCCATGCCTTTCACCACCTTGCCGGGGATCATCCAGTTGGCGAGGTCGCCGTTGTCGGCCACTTCCATCGCGCCCAGGATCGAAAGATCGATGTGGCCGCCACGGATCATGGCGAAGCTGTCGGCCGAACTGAAATAGGCTGTGCCCTTCACCTCTGTCACGGTCTGCTTGCCGGCATTGATGATGTCGGGATCGACCTCGTTGTCGAGCGGGAAGGGGCCGACGCCCAGCATGCCGTTCTCGCTCTGCAGCGTGATGTCGACATCTTCCGGCACGTAGTTGGAGACCAGCGTCGGGATGCCGATGCCGAGATTGACGTAGAAGCCGTCCTTCAGTTCCTTGGCGGCGCGCGCCGCCATCTGATCGCGGGTCCAGGCCATGGTCAGGTCTCCTAAGCCTTGCGAATGGTGCGTTGCTCGATCTTCTTGTCGTAGGGCGCACCGCAGATGATGCGCTTCACGAAGATGCCGGGCGTGTGGACGTGGTCGGGATCGATGGCGCCCACCGGCACCAGCTCCTCGACCTCGGCGATGCACATCTTCGCGGCCGTCGCCATCATCGGATTGAAGTTCCGCGCCGCCTTCCGGTAGACGAGGTTGCCCGCGGTGTCGCCCTTCCACGCCTTCACCAGCGCCACGTCGCCGTAGAGGCCGCGTTCCATGACGTATTCGTGGCCGTCGAACACCCTGGTCTCCTTGCCCTTGGCCACCTCGGTGCCGACGCCGGTCTTGGTGTAGAAGGCGGGAATGCCCGCGCCGCCGGCGCGGCAGCGCTCGGCCAGCGTGCCTTGCGGGTTGAACTCGATCTCGAGCTTGCCCTCCAGGTACAGCTTGGCGAAGGTTTTGTTCTCGCCGACGTACGATGAGATCATTCGCTTGACCTGTCCGGTCTCCAGCAGCAGGCCGAGCCCCTCGCCGTCGATGCCGGCATTGTTGCTGACGCAGGTCAAGTTCTTGACCCCGGACTCCTGTACGGCGCGGATCAGCTTGTCGGGAATGCCGACCAGCCCGAAGCCGCCGCACATCAGTGTCATGCCGTCGGTCAGCGTACCCTCGAGCGCCGACTTGGCATCCTTGAAGACCTTGTTCGCCATCACACCCTCATGTTCCTCCCCTTTGCGGAGTCCGCGAAGCGGAGGTGCCGCCGTCATACGGCGACGGAGGGGTCAAGGGCAACAGAGTCAT
>NZ_DATBFE010000143.1:0-32422 GCF_036558665.1 Reyranella sp.
GGCCAGGGATCGACCTTCACTGTCACGGTCACCGTGCGGCGCGACGACGCCCGGGCGATCGCCGCCAACGACCAGCCCGAGCCTGCGGCGCTGGCCGCGCACGGCCGGCGGGTGCTGGCGGTCGACGATTCGGAGGTCAATCTCGAGGTCCTGATCGGGCAGTTCGAGATCTTGGGGATCGGGCTCGACACCGCGAGCAGCGGCATCGAGGGCCTCGCCCTGTGGCGCGCGCGAAACCATGCGCTGGTCATCACCGACATCCACATGCCCGACATGGACGGCTTCGAGCTCACACGCCAGATCCGCGCCGAGGAGAGTGCCACCGCCGATCGTCCGCGCACACCGATCCTGGCGCTGACCGCCAACGCCCTGAAGGGCGAGGCCGAGCGCTGCCTCGCCGCCGGCATGGACGGCTATCTCACCAAACCGCTCACCCTGGAGCGCCTGCGCGAGGCCGTGGCGCGCCAGGCGATCGCGGTTCCCGAAGGCAGCGCCTCCGGCGCGGTCGATCGATCGGTGGTGTCCGGCATGTTCGGCGGCAATCCCGCCTCCGTCGAGCGCGTGCTGGAGCGCTTCAGGACCACAGGCGCCAGGCTTCTGGACGAGATCGAGGCAGCGGCCTGCGATCCGCCGCGGCTCGCCGAACTCGCCCACCAGCTCAAGGGCGCTGCCCGCGCCGCCGGCGCCGGGCGCCTGGGCGACCTCGCCGAGACGGTGGAAAAGTCGAATCGCCCGGCCGATCTCGAGGCGCTCCGCGCCGAATGGCGAAAGGTGATTTCGGAGCTCAGCCCGGCGTGAAGCGATCGAAACGCCGCGCGAGCGGACAGCGATGCTGGCCCACGCGCCGGTCAACGGACACGTAGGCGTCAGAGGAAGATCACTCGGCCGCGCGCCCTTGGGTGCCAAACTTGGGAAGATCTTCGGTGCCGTCGACCAATGCCTCCGCACCTTCGGTCGGCAGGACCTTCACGTAGTTGAGGGCGGCGTCGATGTCGCCTTCCCAGATCTCGCGCGGCAAATCGTAAAGCAATTCGATTCCGTAGCCGTTGGGATCGTGGATGTAGAGGCTGTGCGTCATGCCGTGCTCGACGCGCCGGTCGAACCTGACGCCTCGCGCCTGCAGATAGGCGAGCTGCCGCGACCAAGCATCGCGATCGGGCAAGGTGATCGCGATATGGTTCACCGCGAGCGGCATGCCGAACATCTTCCAGTCCTGAGGCGGCGCCGGCAGTTCACGATTCTCGACCAGCGCGATATCATGGTGATGGGTCTGGCCGCCGCGGTCGCCGCTGTAGAAGCGCATCTTCGGCGGATGGGGACGCTGCGGTGTCGGCTTGAGCTCGCCGACCTGACGGAAGCCCAGGATCTCGGTCCAGAAGCGGTGCGACTCTTCGAGGTCGCGGACATTCAGCACGAGATGGTTGATGCCGCGCGGCGTCACCGCCTGGGCCGGGGCGGCGGGCTTGTCCGAAAGCGGTTGATCCATCGAGCTCCTCCTCACGATGCGGCCGACGCCAGATGCTGCGGCGCCACCTGCCGGGTGTCATCCCACTCCTCCAGCAGGAAGCGGTCAAGCAAACGGTTGGCCCGGGCCCGGTCGGCCAGCGCCACCGTCTGGGCGGCAATCAGATTGCGACCGACCGAGCCCAGGTAGAAGCGCTCGTATTGCTCGTTGCGGCTGCCGAGGGCGGTTCCGGCGAAGTCCCAGGCCAGGCGGAACAGGCGGCTGCGCTGTTCGGCGTCGACGCCAACCCCGCGCAGATATTTCTCGACCAGCGGCCTCAGCGTCTCGTCTTCGAGGGCTGCCCGCGCCGGCGTAGTCAGAAGATTGTGCGAGCCGATCAGGCGGATGATCTCGTTGACCCGCGGGAACCAGGTCGGCAGGGCGGCGCGCAACGCCGCCAGGGGCCGGCCGTCGCAGGACCACATGCCGTTGCCGAGTGCATCGGCCGCTTGCTCCGCGGCATAGACGGCCGCGCGCGCGAATTCGGCATACATTGCGATCTCGCCCAGCATCTGCTGCGTCGGCGGCTGGTTGGCGGAGTTGATCGTCTCGGCCATGCGCGTGGCCAGGCTCCACGCGAATTCGAGCTTGGTCTGTGCCCTGATCATGGTCTGCTGCATGATGTTGGGCCACCAGCTCGTCTTCATGACCGTGTTGTAGACGTCGAGATTGGCGTCGATGAACAGCCGCTCGCGCGGCACCTCGACATCATCGAAGATCACGAACGCATCCTGCTCGTCAAACCGGCTCGACAGCGGATGCTCGAACCGGTTGGTGTTGACGGCCACGCTGTCGCGGCAGATGAATTTCAGCCCCGGCGTGTCCATGGGAATGCAGAACGAAAGGGCATGTACGTCGGCGGCATTGGGCATCGGGCCGCCGGGATAGACCGCAAGCTCGTCGGCGAAGGGCGCGAGCGTCGCCAGCACGCGCGACCCGCGAACCAGGATGCCGGTCGAGGTGTTCTCGACCTTGTGCAGCTGTACCGGGTCGAATCCGACCGGATACTTGCCTTTCGCCAGATCGACGGTCGAGTGCACGATGGTGTGGGTGAGGGAGATATCCTCGCGGGCGAGCTTCTTCTGATAGCGTACCAGGTTGGCGGCGCCCGCTTCGTTTCCATTCACCGCCCACTCGTCGGAGCGGCCGGCGAAGCCCGCATAGGTCACGTTCATGTAGTCGGGCGTGCGCCCCATGAGGCCCACCGAGAATTCGGCGACGCGCTCCAAACCACGATGGCGCCGCTGCAGATCCTCGCGGCTGCGCGGGATCATGTGACTGACATTGATCGATTCGCCCGTCTCGGGATCGGCCATCAGACAGTCCTGCGCATGCCGGTGCTGCAGGTCGAAGACCTCGGCCAGCGCATGGGCCGCACCGCTCAGTGCCGGATGATCGACGATCGAACGAATGCGCTCGCCGCCCACCCAAAGCTCGCGGCCATCCTTCAGACCACGCAGGAATTGTTCGCCTGTACGTGCCGCCATGCCGGCCCTCCCGGGAACGCGCCTTGCCGGTGCAAATGCGCGCGGGGCGAAATGCTATTCAGCGCGCGCACTTGCCGGAACGAACAAATGAGGAATAGAACATATAACGAATTGTTATGGGAGGGGCGGGTGGCCAAATCCGGATCGGCAGCCGCACGGCTGCGACGTCGCCGGCCGCCGAAGCCAGCGGCAGCGACGCCGTCCGCGGACGCCGTCCCGGTTCCCGATGCCCGCGAGCTGGCGGCGCGGCTGCGTCGCGTAAACCTCGACACATTCCCGATCCTGCACGAGCTCCTGCGCACGCGCAGCGTCACGCGCACGGCGCGCTCCTTCGGCATGACGCAGCCCGGCGTCAGCCGAATCCTGCGGCAGCTGCGCCTCTCCTTCGACGATCAGCTGCTGGTGCCGATCGGGCGGGAAGCGCAACTCACGCCTCGCGCCGAGGCGCTGATCGATCCGTTGCATCGCGCGCTCGCCGAGATCGGCCTGCTGCTCGATTCGACCAATCCGTTCGATCCGGCGACTGAGGCCGTGCACTTTGTCGTCACCACGGCCGACTATGTGAGCCTGTTGCTGGCGCCGATCCTGGCCGAGATCTGCGCGGCGGAGGCGCCGCGCGTGGTGCTGGAATTCACCGAGGCGCGGCTGCGCAATCCGGACGAACTCGCCCGCATCGACTTCCTGATCGGGCCGCGTGCCTTCGGTGAGCGGTTGGGCAAGCGCATCGGCTCGATGCCGCTATGGCGCGACGATATCGTGTGCATCACGGCCGAAGCCAACCAGGCGATCCCGGCACGCATCACGGCAGAGCAGTTCCAGCGGGAACGTCAGGTCGGGATGAGATCCGACCCGCGAGTGCCGCCCGACATCCGCCTTCAGCTCCAGCCGACATCCGCGCTCGAGACGGCGCTGGTCTGCACCACACCCAATTTCCTGGTGATCGGCGCCATCGTCGAGCAGGCCGACAGCATAGCGCTGGTCCCGCGCAAGGTGGCGCAGGAGCTGATCCGGTCGCGCCGGCTGCGCATCGTCGAGCTCGCCCATCCGCATCGCCAGTTGATGATCGACGCCTATTGGAGCCTGGCCGCGAGCGGCAAACGCGGTCATGCCTGGTTGCGCGGCTTGCTCGCGCGGGCGGCCATGCGGTTGCAGTAGCGTCGGCTTCTTAGCGTCGGGTCAGGCGCTCGACGACGAGATCGAGTTGATCGTAGTCACGGATTTCAAGCGTAAGCACGCTCTGCTCGGCCAGCCCGCGCAGCACCAACGATGCCTTTAGGCCCAGGGCTTCCTCGACGCGCCGCTCCAGCGCCTTGGTATCGGCGGTTTTGGTGCCGTCGCTCGGACGTGCGCCTTTTCGGACCTTTCCGGCCTTGTGCCCGGGCTTCTCTCCCGCGGCCAGCCGCTCGAGCTCGCGTACGCTCAGCTTTTCCTTGATTGTGCGCACCGCCATTGCCGTGGGATCGGCGAAGCTCAGCAGCGTCCGCGCATGGCCCGCGCTCAACTCGTGGCGCTGGACCATGCTCCGGACCTCCTCGGGCAGGTCGAGGAGGCGCAGCGTGTTGGCGATGTGCGGACGGCTCCGCCCCATCGTTTCGGCCACCTCCTCTTGTGTCTGATGGAACTGCTCGATCAGGCGGCGGTAGCCCGTGGCCTCGTCGATGGGCGACAGATCAGTGCGCTGCAGGTTCTCGATCAGGGCAAGCTGCAAGGCATCGATATCGTCGAGGGAGCGAACGACGACCGGGACTTCGTGCAACTGAGCCTTTTGCGCCGCCCGCCAGCGGCGCTCACCGGCGACGATTTCGTAGGCGTCGGGTTCGTCGGCCAATGGGCGCACAAGTATGGGTTGCAAGAGGCCGAACTGGCGAACGGAGTCGACCAGCCCGTCCTTCTCCTCGAAGACGGTGCGCGGCTGGAACCGGCCAGGGCGCAGACGCGCGATCGGCAGGGTGAAAGGCACACGGGATGCCGGCGCCGGCTTTGCCGCGTCGCCGGTTGCGACCCCGCCTGGCGACGGCGACGGCGTCACCACCGCTGACGCAACGTCGTCGTCACCCAGGAGAGCGGATAGTCCGCGGCCAAGGCCGCGTGGCTTAGGTGGCAGGTTCATGGGAGGCCTGTTGCTGCGCCGCTTCCGCGGCAGTGCGCCGGCGCCGGATGAACTCACTCGCCAGCAGGATGTAGGCCTGCGATCCGGCGCAGGCATTGTCGTAGATCAGGACCGGCAGGCCATGCGACGGGGCCTCGGCAATGCGCACGTTGCGCGGGATGGTCGTGCCGAACACGAGCTCGCCGAAATGCGCGCGGACGTCTGCTTCGACCTGCTGGCTGAGCGTCATTCGGCGATCGACCATGGTCAGGATCACACCAGCGATATGCAACTTCCGGTTGAGGATCTTCTTCACCCGCTCCACGGTGTTGCACAGGGCGCCGATCCCCTCGAGCGCCAGGAACTCGGCTTGCAGCGGCACGAGCACGGCATCGACGGCCACCAGGGCATTCAAGGTCACGAGGCCGAGCGACGGAGGGCAGTCGATGAGAATGGTATCCCAACGGCGACGCGCATCGTCGCCGGGCGCCGTCAGAGCCTCGGCCAGGCGGTGCTCGCGGCGCTCCATGTCGATCAGCTCGATCTCGGCGCCCGCCAACGAGACGGACGCCGGCATGACCGATAGGCCCGGAATCTGCGACGTGCGCACGGCGTCCGCCAGCGATGACAGGCCCAACAGGAACTCGTAGGCCCCGGGCGAACGCTGGTTGCGCGCGATGCCCAAGCCGGTGGAGGCGTTACCTTGCGGGTCGAGGTCGATCAGCAGGACCTGCTCGCCCACGGCCGCCAGGGCCGTGGCAAGATTGATGGCGGTCGTGGTCTTGCCAACGCCGCCTTTCTGATTAGCGATCGCGAAGATCTTTGGCCCGGTAGGCGGCAAGTCGGAGGAGGACGGCGTCACGATCCGTTACGCTGGGGAAAGGCTGGGCCTCAATCTCCCAGTCTTTATGGGCTTCGGTCAATTCACTGCGCCACCCTTTTCCCTTGTGGAAAAGACAAATAGCGGGGTCCGACCGATGCCGGTCGGCCAAAGCAAGGAGTTGGCCAAGCGGCGCAAGAGCGCGCGCGGTGACGATGTCGGCCTTGGCGGGTTGGACTTCCTCGATGCGGCCGATCACGACCCGCAAATTTCCCGTCACCCCCATCTGGCGGGCGGCTTCAGCCAGATAGGCTCCCTTGCGGGCATCGGACTCGACCAGGGTGATATCGAAATCCGGCAGGAAGGCTGCCAGCACCAATCCAGGAAAACCCGCCCCGCTGCCAAGGTCGGTCAGACTCCGTGCCTCCCCGGAAATGAGAGGAATGAGTTGGGCGGAATCGAGGATATGCCTGGTCCAGATATCGTCGACTGTAGCGCGACTGATCAGATTGATGGCCCTCTGCCACCGCTCCAGTGTTGTAACCATGGCTTGGAGCGCGGCCTCAGTTTCACGTGAAACAGGGACCCCAAGGGCCTGCATCTCCTTACGGAAGCGCCTGTAGCCGCCCTCGCTGTCGGCTCTACGCCGCTTGTCGGCGGACATATTTCAAGAGGACGACCAAGGCGGCCGGTGTCACCCCTGAAATGCGCCCGGCCTGACCCAAGGTCGCCGGTCGATGCGCCTCGAGCTTCTGCCGGACCTCGTTGCTCAACCCACCTACGACGCCGTAGTCCAAATCGTCCGGAAGCTTCAAGGCCTCGTCACGGCGATAGGCGGCAATGTCCTGGCGCTGGCGAGCGAGATAACCATCATAGCGCGCGTCGATGGCGAGCTGGTTCGCGATCTCCGAAGGAATGGAGCCCAGCTGGGGCCACAGCGATGCCAGTCGCCCCCAGTTCATCTCGGGATAGGCCAACAGATCGAGCGCCGAGCGAACCACACCGTCACGATTGACGTAAACGCCCCGTCTTGCGAGCGTCGACGGACTTGCGGTCAGCCGGCCGGCGAGACTGCGCGCATCTTCCAGGGCTCGCTGTTTCACGTGGAACCGGTCGCGCCGGTCGCGCCCAACGCAACCGATCGCCATACCCTTGGGCGTCAGGCGCTGGTCGGCATTGTCTGCGCGCAACCACAGCCGGTACTCCGCCCGCGACGTGAACATCCGGTACGGCTCGGTTACGCCCAGGCTGACCAGATCATCAACCAAAACCCCCATGTACCCGTCCGCGCGATCGATGTGGAACGGCGCCGAACCGGCCGCCGCCAAAGCGGCATTCAGACCGGCGATCAGGCCCTGCGCCGCGGCCTCTTCATAGCCCGTCGTTCCGTTGATCTGGCCGGCCATATAGAGACCCGAAATCCGCTTCGTCTCCAAAGTCGCATGGAGTTCGCGCGGATCGATATGATCGTATTCGATGGCATAGCCTGGCCGGAGCATGGCTGCACGTTCCAGACCCGGGATGGTCTGCAGCAAAGCGACCTGGACGTCGCGCGGCAGAGAGGTCGAAATCCCGTTTGGGTAGACGGTGGAATCGTCCAGCCCCTCCGGCTCAAGGAAGATCTGATGGCGGTCGCGACCGGCGAAGCGCACGACCTTGTCCTCGATCGACGGACAATAACGCGGACCTACGCTTTCGATCTGGCCGGAGTACATCGGCGCGCGATGCAAATTGGCGCGAATGATCCGGTGGGTTACGGGCGTGGTCTCGGTGACATGGCAGGCAACCTGGGGGGTCGCGATCTCACGCGTGAGATAGGAGAAGGGCTGAGGCGGCGTGTCGCCCTCCTGGCGCTCGAGGCCAGCATAGTCGATCGTGCGGCCGTCGAGGCGGGCGGGCGTGCCCGTCTTTAGCCGACCCAGGGCAAAGCCGGCGGACTGCAACCTGTGCGCGAGCCTGCTTGACGGCTGTTCGACCGCATCTGGCCCGAGGTCGGCCGGCAAACCACCGCGCTGCCCGCAGGCTCGCCCGGCCGGAATCTTGATTTCACCCAGATGAATCAGGCCTCGCAGGAAGGTGCCGGTCGTCAGGATGACACGGCCCGCAAAAAAGTCGGCGCCAGACTCCGTGAGCACGCCGCTGCACGCACCGCGGGTATCCAGCAAGATATTACTTACAGCTTCCGCGCGAATCTCCAGATTGTTTTGCTCGGACAGAAGTGCCTGCATCGCCTGTCGGTACAGCTTGCGGTCGGCCTGAGCGCGCGGGCCGCGCACGGCCGGCCCCTTGGACAGATTGAGGGTGCGGAACTGGATGCCGGCGCGGTCGATGGCGCGGCCCATGACGCCGTCGAGGGCATCGATCTCGCGCACCAGATGGCCCTTGCCCAGTCCGCCGATCGCAGGATTGCACGACATCTCCCCAATCGTATCGAGCCGATGGGTAAGAAGGAGCGTACGCGCGCCAAGGCGCGCCGCAGCCGCTGCTGCCTCGCAGCCGGCGTGACCACCGCCGACCACGATCACGTCATAGGAAAGGCCCGACATGGCGGGCCTTTTACGCTTGCGGACGGCAGCTGGTCCAGACGGCCTCAGGCGGCCCGCCGGCGACCCTTGCTGCGTTTGCGGGTGGTGCGCTTGCGACTTCCCCGGGAACTCTTGCGGTGCGCCGCCAGGAAGCGCTCGGCCCTGTCGCGGCCAGCGCCACCGCCTTCGAGGCTTTGACGCAGCGCCGCCATCAGATCGACGACCTTGCCCTCCGGCTGCTCCGGTTCGGCCGCGACCAGCCGCTCGCCCTTCTTCTTGCGTGCGATCAGGTCGCGCAACGCCTCCTCGTAGCGATCCCGAAACTCGGTCGGATCGAACGCCGCCTCCTGTTGCTCGATGATCTTCTCGGCAATCTTCAGCATGCCCGTATCGGGTTTGGGCAGGCTGCGGTCGAACACCGCATCGCTGCTGCGGATCTCGTCGTGGCTGCGCAGCGTCGTCAGCAGGATGCCGCTGTCGCGCGGTTCCAGCGCGCACATGCGCTCGCGCTGATGCAGCACCAGGCGCCCGAGCGCTACCCTGTTCTGCTCCTTCATGGCGGCCCTGATCACAGCAAAGGCCTCGACGCCAGTCTTGCCCGCGGGCGCGAGATAATAGGGCTCGTCCCAGTAGATGCGATCGATGGTTTCCGCATCGACGAAATGCTCGATATCGATGATGCGCGTCGATTCGAGCTTCACCGCCTCGAGCTCTTCCTTGTCGAGCAGCACGTACTTGTTCTTGGCGACGGCGAAGCCGCGCACCAGCTCCGAGCGGTCGACCGGTTTGCCCGTCCCGGCATCGACCGTCTGCATATGGATGCGGTTGTGGGTCTTGGGATTGATCAGGTTGAAATGGACGTCGGCGCTGCGCTCGGTCGCGGTATAGAGGGCGACCGGGCAGGTGACGAGCGAGAGTCGGAGATGTCCCTCCCAGGTGGGACGAAGCGCCTTGCGCCGTTCCTTGGCCATGGAATCATTCCTTGCTGTTCAGCAACGTCTCGATGACGGCGCGCAGCGGGCGTGCCGCCTTGGCGTAGCCGCGCCAGGGTTTGTTCTTCTTGAGCAACGCCGGGGCGGTCCGCATCGTATAGCGCGTAGGATCGAGACCAACTTTCACCGTGGTCCATTCGATCGGCATCGACACCGTGGCCTGGTCGCGGGCGCGCGGTGAGAGCGGCGCCACCGCGGTCGAGGTGCGATCGTTGCGCAGATAGTCGAGGAAGATTCGGCCGCTGCGCTCCTTCTTGGCCATGTTGAGCACGTAGCGGTCGGGTTGCTCGTCGGCCAGGCGACGGCAGACCTCTTTCGCGAACATCTTGGCCGCATCCCAGTTTGGACTCTTCCTGTCAGAGGTGAGCGGCACCACGACATGGAGCCCCTTGCCGCCGGTAGTCTTGCAAAAAGGCACCAGCCCCAGTTTCGCGAGCCGCCGTCGCAACTCCTGTGCCGCCTTGATCACTTCGCCGAATTTCACATCCGGCGCCGGATCGAGATCGAACACAAGCCGGCCGGGCAGATCGGGCCGGTCGGGCTGGCTGTTCCAGGGATGGAGCTCGGTGGCGCCAATCTGCGCCATCGCCGCCAGCGCCTCGACCCGATCGATTTGCAGGTAAGGCTTACGATCGCCACGCACCTCGGTCTCCGTGACGAGATGCGAGCCGCCCGGCATGGCGTGGCGCTGGAAGAAGCGCTCACCGTGGATGCCGTCGGGCGTGCGCACGATGGAGCAGGGCCGGCCCTTGATGTGCTCGACCATCCAGTCGCCGATCTCCTCATAGTATCTTGCCAGTTCGAGCTTGGTGATCGGCGGCTTCAGGTCAGGCCACAAGGCTTTGTCGGGATGCGAGATCGACACCCCCATCACCACGGCCGTCTGGCCCTTCCGGCTGACGCCGGCGGCCGGGCTCACGGTCCTGCCACGGCTCGGCTTCGGTTTGGCGAGCTTGGCCTCGGTGGGCGGCACCGGCTGCTCGGCCACCACATCCGCCGATGGCTTGTCCTCGCGGAGACCCTTGAACGCCGCCTGCCGCACGTTGCCGTCGTGAGTCCAGCCGGCGAATTCGATTTCGGCCACCAGCTCCGGGCGGGCCCAGTGCATGTTGCTTTCCCTGGGCGGACTGGCTCCTGGCGCGAAGGGGCTCTGCTTGCTCTCGACGGCCCTCAGGCGCGGCAGCAGCCTGCGCATGGCCTCGGACCCGAAACCCGTTCCCACGCGGCCGACATGCACCAGCTTGCCGCCGCGGTGGTATCCGACGACCAGTGAGCGCAGCTTGCTGCCGGTCATCGTCCAGCCGCCGATCACCACCTCCTGACCGGCCCGGCATTTGGCCTTGGTCCAACTGCCATATCGCCCCGACCGATAGGGCGCATCGAGCTGCTTGGAAATGATGCCTTCGAACTTCATCCGGCAGGCCGATTCCAGCACGGCATCGCCTGCGGTCTCGAAGTGGTCGACGTAACGGATCAGCGGATGTTTGCCCTTGAGTCCCAACACCAGGTCGCGCAACCGGGCCTTGCGGTCGCGCAGGGACAGCGCCCGCAGATCCTCGCCTTCGGCGAACAGCAGGTCGAACACGAAGAAGATCAGCTTGTCCGACTTTCCCTCCGAGAGCGCCACTTGAAGCGCCCCGAAATCGGGCGCGCCATTGTCGTCGATCGCCACGGCCTCGCCGTCGATCATGCAGTCCGGCAACTTTTCGGCAGCCGTGGCGATCGCCCTGAATTTATCGGTCCAGTCGAGTCCCTTGCGCGTGCGCAGGACCGCCTTGCCGTGCTCGACTCGCAGTTGTAGCCGATAGCCGTCAAACTTGAGCTCGTGTCCCCAACCCGGACCGGACGGTGCGCGCTCGACGAGCTTGCAGAGCTGCGGCTCGACGAAGGACGGCATGGCGCGGACTTTCCTGGGTTTCGCCTTCGAGTCGGGCAAGGTGGCCTTCTCGCCGCCGCCCTTCCTGTTGCTGTCCCAGACCGCTCCGGCCGAGCGGCGCTTGGCGGTCATGAACGGGGTCGGCGCCTTGCCGGTGCCGAGAGCGATTTCCTTCAAGGTCCGCCCGGACGCGACCGAGGTCGCATCCTTCAGGAGCATGTCACCGTCGCCGTCCACTGCCGCCTGGTCACGGTGCTTGATCAGAAGCCAGTTGTTGCGCTTGCTGCCCCGGCTCTGCTCGCGGCTCCACTTCATGCGCACGAGCACCCAGCTGCCGCCCAACCGCTCGCCGGCCAAGGTGAACTTGAGGTCGCCACGCATCAGTCCTTCATGCGGATCACCTTCCGGCATCCAGTAGCCGCGATCCCAGAGCTGCACCGTGCCGCCGCCATATTGGCCCTGGGGAATGGTCCCCTCGAAATCGCCATAGTCGAGCGGATGGTCCTCGACCTCCACCGCCAGCCGCTTGTCGTGCGGGTCGAGCGAGGGGCCCTTGGTGACGGCCCACGACTTGAAGACGCCATCCAGTTCCAGACGGAAATCGTAGTGCAGTCTCGTCGCATCGTGGCGCTGGATCACGAAGCGCAGCTGCGCGGCGGCGGGTACCGACGCTTTGCCCGACGGTTCGTCGGTATGGCTGAAGTCGCGCTTGGCGCGATAGGTGGCCAGGCTGTCTCTGCGCATGGAAGACCTCGGCTGCACAGTCAGGTGAACGTGAGGCGTCTGGGTCGGTTCCCCTTATTTGCCAATGCAGAAGTCGCGGAAGATCACATCCAACAGCTCGTCGATGCGCACGGTGCCGGTGATGCGGCCAAGCGCACGCATGGCCAGCCGAAGGTCCTCCGCGGCCAACGCGACTTCAGGTGCGTCGAGCGCACGCGCAAGGGCAGAGTGAGCTTCAATCAGCGCTTCGCGATGGCGCACGCGCGTCAATGGCGGCGCGGCCGCGGCACCCTGCTCCATCAGCAGGCCCGCCGACTGCTGCAGGCGGGCCAGCAGCTCGGCGAGACCCGTACCCGACCGGGCGGAGAGCGGCACCACGCCCGCAGCATCGACGGGCTGCAGATCGATCTTGTTCACCACCGCGATATCGTGCGCAGCATCCCAGCGTGCACCGCCCGAAGTCAGCTCGGCCAACGCCGCCTTCCAGTCGGTCGTCGCATCGAGCACCAGCAGGCGGAGATCGGCCGAGCCGGCGCGCGCCAGCGCCCGGCGCACACCCTCCTGTTCGATTGCATCACCGCTCTCGCGCAGACCGGCGGTATCGGCCACCACCACCGGCCAGCCGCCGAGATCGAGATGGACCTCGATCACGTCGCGGGTCGTGCCGGCGGTCTCCGACACGATGGCGGCATCGCGGCGGGCCAGAAGATTGAGCAGGGACGATTTTCCGGCATTTGGCGGACCGATGATGGCGATGCTCAGCCCGTGCCGCAGCCGCTCGCCACGCTTGTCGTCCAGATGTGCCGCGATCTCGCTCATGAGCTGGAGGATCGATGCGCGCACCTCCTCGCCGAGGCCGGTCGGCAGGTCTTCATCCGGAAAGTCGATCGCGGCTTCGAGATGGGCAAGCGCACGCAGACCGAGCGTGCGCCAGTCCTCGTAGAGGCGGTGCAGTGCCCCGTCCATCTGCTGCAACGCCTGGCGGCGTTGTTGATCGGTCTCGGCGGCGACCAGATCGGCAATGGCCTCGGCTTCGGTCAAATCCAGCTTGTTGTGCTCGAAGGCTCGGCGCGTGAACTCGCCCGGCTCGGCCAGCCGGCAAAAGCCGAGCTGCTGGATCGCCGCCATGGCCGCATTGACGACGGCCCGCCCGCCGTGGAGATGCAACTCGGCCATGGTTTCGCCGGTCTCCGAATAGGGTGCCTCGAACCAGACGACGAGGCCGCGGTCGATCTCCTCTGCGGTCAGCGGCTCAATCAGAGTGCGCACCACCATGCGGCGCGGCGGAGGCAAGGCTGGATCCCGCGCCGATTGAGCGCGCTCGAAGGCGTGGGGCTCGGTGAGGAAGATCAGCGCCTCGGCGGCGCGCGGGCCGCTTAGCCGGATGACAGCGAGCGCTCCCGGCTGCAGCCGCGACGGTGCCGGCGTGCCAAGCGCGTAGATCGTCGAGCCGTCCATCAGCGCCGTGGGGCCGCCGACGGCACCGCTTGAGCCGGCGGCTTGGCGGGGCGAGCAGGGGGCGCCGCAGGGACCGCACGCGCGATGAGCTTGTCGGCTATCTTCTCGTACAGCGCTTCGGGAATGATGTGCCGTTCCACGAGTTCCGTCTTGGCCTTGAACGGCCGGGCGCGAATGATCGCATCCGCCCGCACCTCGCCGATCCCTTCCAGGCCCATAAGCTGGTCGCGATTCGCCGAGTTCAGATCGACCAGGGCCGCGGCAGGACTGGCAGGTGCCGGACGGGTCTGGGCGCCGGCGGACGTCGCGAACAGCAGCCCGAGGCCAAGGAGAAGCGCCAGGAGCTCGAGCGTACGAGTGGCATGGGACATGCGGGTTCTCCTAGCATCGATAAAGCCTCGACGACCTCCTATTTTAGGACCCCCGCGGCCTGTAGTATCGGCCGCGCATGGCCACGCCCTACGACCATATCCCGGATCGCCGCACGATCATCGGTCGCCGCGCGCTCGAGGAGGCCTTGGCCACGCTGGTCGAGGACCTGCCCACGGGCAGCGAGCCGCCGCGCCCGCAGGTTCTTGCCCTGTTGCGTGCCGCCCTGACGGCGGGGCGGGACGAAATCCGCCGCCGTTTCGAGGCCCCGGGCCCGCAGCACAACGACGGGCCCACGGTGCTGGCTGCGACCTCGTTCCTGATGGACCAGCTGGTGCGGGTGATCTTCGACTTTGCCGACGCGCGGGTCTATCCCGCCGCCAATCCCAGCGCCGCCGAGCGGTTGGGTCTGATGGCAACCGGCGGGTTCGGCCGTGGCGAACTCGCCCCGCTCAGCGACCTCGACCTCCTGTTCCTGCGGCCCTACAAGCAGACGCCGCGTGGCGAGCAGATCGTCGAGTACATGCTCTATCTGCTGTGGGACCTCGGGCTGAAAGTCGGGCATGCCACGCGCACCGTCGAGGAGAGCCTGCGCTACGCCGAGCGCGACCAGACGATCCGCACCGCACTTTTGGAAGCACGCTATCTCTGGGGCGACCGTGCACTGTGCGACGAGCTGGCCAAGGGCTTCGCGCAGCGTTTCGGCAGCGGCGACGGCCGCGATTTCGTCGAAGCCAAGCTCAGCGAGCGCAACCAGCGGCATGTGCGCATGGGCGATTCACGTTATGTCGTCGAGCCCAACGTCAAGGAGGGCAAGGGCGGCCTGCGCGACCTGCACACCCTCTTCTGGATCGCCAAGTATCTTTACCGGGTCGACAAGCCGGGCGAGCTCGTGGCCAAAGGCGTCCTGACGCACGGCGAGGCGCGCCATTTCGAGCGCGCCGAGCGGTTTTTGACCACCGTGCGCTGCCATATCCACTATCTGACCGGCCGGGCAGACGACCGGCTCTCGTTCGACCTGCAGCGTGAGATTGCTTCGCGACTGGGCTACCAGGACCGGCCCGGCAGCCGCGGCGTCGAGCGCTTCATGAAGCACTACTACCTCCACGCCAAGACGGTGGGCGATCTCACCCGGATCTTCGTCGCCGCGCTGGAGGACAGCCATCGCCGCAAGCCCAAGCTCGCCGCCTTGTGGCAGACGTTGCGGCCGCGTCAGCTCGGCGGCTTCCGACTCGACGGCGAGCGGCTTTCAGCGGCCACCCCCGACGCCTTCGCGAAGGATCCCGTCGGCATCCTGCGCCTGTTCCATGTCGCGCAGGAGAACGGCCTCGACATCCATCCGGCATCGCTGCGGCAGATCACACAGAACATCCGCCTGGTCGATCGGCTGCGCAACGACCCCGAGGCCAACCGTCTGTTCATGGCCATGCTGACCTCGCGGCACGATCCCGAGACAACGCTGCGGCGCCTGAATGAAGCGGGTGTCTTCGGCCGGTTCGTGCCCGATTTCGGCCGCGTCGTCGCGCAAACCCAGCACGACATGTATCACACCTACACGGTCGACGAGCACACGATCCGCGCGATCGGCATTCTCGCGAGCATCGAGAACGGTACGCTGAAGGAGGACCTTCCGGTCTCGACCGAGATCGTGCACAAGATTCTGTCACGGCCGGTGCTCTATCTTGCCGTGCTGCTGCATGACATCGCCAAGGGCCGCGGCGGCGATCATTCCGTGCTCGGCGCGGACGTCGCCATGCAGCTCTGCCCGCGACTCGGCCTCAGCGCCGCCGAAACGGAGACCGTCGCCTGGCTGGTGCGCTACCACCTCGCCATGTCGGCGACCGCCTTCCAGCGCGATCTGATGGATCCCAAGACGATCGAAAGCTTCGCCGCGTTGGTGCAATCGCCCGAGCGTTTGCGGCTCCTGCTGGTGCTGACGACATGCGACATCCGCGCTGTCGGGCCCAATGTCTGGAACGGTTGGAAGGCGGCCCTTCTGCGCCAGCTCTACCATGCCACCGAGCATATCCTGTCTGGCGGCACGCTGTCGGGCGGCCGTGGCGAGCGCATCAAGGCGGTGCAGGCCGAAGTCGGCCGGCGGCTCACCGGATGGACAGAGGCGGAAAAGGACGAGCACTTTGGCCGCGGCTACCCTCCGTACTGGCTGTCCTTTCCGGCCGACACGCTCGTTCGACAGGCCGGGCTGGTGCGGCGCGCCGAACGGGATCATCAGGCGCTCGCCATCGAGCACCGCATCGACGCCGACCGGTCGGTGACCGAAGTCACGATCTACACGCTCGACACCCATGGCCTGTTCGCCCGCCTCGCCGGCGCCATGGCGATCAGCGGCGCCAATATCGTCGACGCCAAGATCTTCACCCTGGCCAACGGCATGGCCCTCGACACCTTCTGGCTGCAGGACCTCGAGGGCAAGCCGTTCGACGGGCCGCAGCGGCTCGCCCGCCTCGCCGCGCGGGTCGAGATCGCACTCAGCAACCGGCTCGACATTGCTCGCGAGCTCGACAGCCAGAAGAGCTCGTGGCCCCGACGCGACCGCGTTTTCACCGTGCAACCACGCGTGCTGATGGACAACAACGCCTCCGACACGTTCACCGTGATCGAGGTCAACGGGCGTGACCGGCCGGGCTTCCTGCACATCGTGACACGCGCGTTGACCCGCATGAATTTGCAGATCGCCACGGCGCACATCACGACATACGGTGAACGCGCGGTCGACGTGTTCTACGTCAAGGACCTGTTCGGCCTGAAGATCGTGAACCAGGACAAGCTCAAGCAGATCGCGGCCGAGGTCGAGAAGTCGATTCGCGACTTCGATGCCCGCTTCGAGCCCGTTCCCAAGGCTGCGGAATAGCAAACGCCGCCGACACGCCACAATTTCGGCCGAGGGTACCGACGATCGACCGTCCGGAGGAATGCCGTGCGTCTATTGGCTCTTCTGCTCGCCGCCCTGGTCTCCCTGTCGGCTGCCCTTGGGGCCGAGGCGCCGGCCGCCACGGCCCAGACGTTGTCGCCGCCGACACTTGCTCCCCTCGTTCGGCGTGTCGCTCCGGCGGTGGTCAGCATCGCTATCAAGGGGCGGGTGGCGATGGAGCAGAACCCGCTCTTCAACGATCCCTTCTTCCGCCAGTTCTTCGGCATCCCGCAGGGTCCGATCGAGCGCGAGATCCAGGCCGCCGGCTCGGGCGTCATCGTCGATCCGCGCGAGGGACTCGTGGTCACCAACGCCCATGTCGTCGAGCACGCCGACCAGATCGCGGTGACGCTGTCGGACGGCCGCCAGCTGACGGCGCACAAGATCGGCGCGGATCCCAACAGCGACGTCGCGCTCATCCAAATCCCGGCCGGCGGCCTCTCGACGATTCCCCTTGGCAATGCCGACGCCCTGCAGGTGGGCGACTATGTCATCGCCATCGGCAATCCGTTCGGCATCGGCCAGACGGTAACACACGGCATCATCAGCGCCGTGCGCCGGACCGGCATCGGCGACGATTCCCGCGAAAATTTCATCCAGACCGATGCGGCGATCAATCCCGGCAATTCCGGCGGCGCGCTCGTCGACATGAACGGCACGCTGGTCGGCATCAATACGGCGATCATCGGGCCGAGCGGCGCCAATGTCGGCATCGGCTTCGCCATCCCCGTCGATACCGTGCGCCGCGTGGTGGCCGAGCTGCTGCGCCATCGCACCGCCGGCCGCACTCACTGGCGGTAGCTCAGATCCGCTTCTCCCGCGCCTTCGGTTTCACGAACAGGGCCACGACCTCGGGATGGCGATCCCGCACCCTTTGCTCGAGTGACCTCACGCTGTGCTCGATCTGGGGCGTGCGCAGGTCGTCGTCAAACTCGAGGTTCAAAGCCGCCACGATCTGCTCGGGGGCAAGGTGCACGGTAAATATACCGCTCGCTTCGTCGACGCCTGGCTCGCTCCGTGCCAGGGCCGCGATCGAATCGCGGACCCGCTCGCTCGCCCGCTCGCCGATCAGCAGTTCCTTGCATTCGCGCGCAACCAGGATGGCCGTAATCGCCAGCACAAGCCCGATCAGGATGGAGGCCAGGCCATCCAGTTGGGGCATGTCGAGGGTGTCGGCCGAAAACACGCCTGCGGCGGCAATGGCGAGGCCGATCAGGGCGGCCGTATCCTCGAACAGGACCATGAAGGCCGGGGGATCCTTGCTGTCCCGGACCGCTTGCCAATAGCCGCGATCGCCCGCGGTGGTTCGAAAGTTCTTGAACGCCACCCACCAGGAGATGGCTTCAAACAGGAACGAGAGAACGAGAACGACATAGTTCACGACAGCGTTCGTAATCGGTTCGGGCGAGCGGATGTGGGCGACGCCTTCGTAAATCGAGGCCCCTGCGCCGGCGGTGAACAGCAGCAGGGCCACCATGAAGCTCCAAAAATAGAGTTCGCGGCCGTAGCCCAGCGGATGCGTCGGATCGGGTTTGCGAGCGGACTGGCGATAGCCGTAAAGCAGCAGCGCCTCATTGCCGGTATCGACCAGGGAATGAACTCCCTCGCTCAGCATCGACGAGCTGCCGGTGACGGCCGCAGCGACAAACTTGGTCAAGGCGACGAGCAGATTGCCCGCGAGCGCTGCATAGACTGCCGTCTTCGAGGTCAGGTCGCGGTGTTCGCCGGGCATAGGCTCAGAACGCCGCGTGCGCCGCGTTGTTGCGATGCTAGGGCTCGGTGGACACCGGTGAAACGCAACGGCCGCCGCCCGACGCCTGGCACAGCACACCGATCACCTGCCGGCTTTTCACCTGGTCGCACGGAACGCCGAGGGCCCGCGACAGATCGAGATGCTGCTTCAGGACCGCTTTCGCGCCTGGCGCGATCGGCAAGACGATTCCCTCACGGTACGCCGATTGCAGTTCGAGGTCGCGCTGCTCGCCATTCGCCAGGGTGAACAGGACATCGACCTGCAGAAAGTCGACCGTCTCGGCCGATTTGTTCTCGGCCACCAGGCTCGGCACGCAGCTTCCGAACAACGACGCATCGTCGCCGCGGTGGACTTCGATGCCCGGCTGGGCGCCGAACGCCTGCACCGACACCAGGATGCCTGACGCGATCACGAGACCGGGCCGCATGGCCGCCTCCGTCAACCTGTCGAGCTTTCTCCCGCCTGCATGCGCTGTTCGCGGCGCACGGTCAACATTTGCAGGATCGACGCCGCCGTCTCCTCGATCGAACGACGCGTCACGTCGATCGTCACCCATTTGCGGCGGGCATACAGACGCCGCGCTTCCTGGATTTCGCGCTGCACGCCGTCCATATCCGTATATTCGCTCTCCGTGTCCTGCTGCAAAAGCCGCAGGCGATTCATGCGGATCTGGACCAACCGCTCGGGGTCGGTGATCAACCCCACCACGAGCGGCCGGGTTGCCGTCTCGAGCTCGGCCGGCGGCGTCACGGACGGTACCAGCGGCACGTTGGCCGCACGCACGCCGCGATTGGCCAGATAGACACAGGTCGGCGTCTTGGAGGTGCGTGAGGGACCCACCAGGATCACGTCCGCATCGTCGAGGTCGTGGGTCGACTGGCCATCGTCGTGCGCCAAGGTGTAGTGCATGGCGTCGATCCGGTCGAAGTAGCCGTCATCGAGCTGATGCTGACGGCCCGGCCATTGCTCGCTCTTGGAGTGAAAGTGCACGGCGAGCACGCTCATCACCTGATCGAGCACGCCGACGCAGGGAAGCTGCAGGCGTCGGCAATGATCGCGCACACAGTCCCGCAGTTCGGGATCGACAAGCGTGTAGAGCACCGGCCCGCGGTCGCGCTCGACCGCCTGCATCACCTTCTCCATCTGTCCCCGCGTGCGCACGAGCGACCAGACATGCTCCTGAACGAAGATCCCCTCATATTGCACGAGACAGGCACGGGCGACGCTCGACACCGTTTCTCCGGTGGAGTCCGAGACCAGATGGACGTGGAAGTTGCGATTGGCCACGCCACAATCTAGCCCACAGAGCGCCGGGGAGAAAATCGGAACGCCAGTGGCAAATCGGGGACAGGTCGGCCTTCCCGGGCCGAGCGCTTGATTCAGGAACCGACTCTCCGAGCTGGTCCCATCAGTCTTCCCTTCCGGACAAGCCGGCCGGAGAAATCTGCGAATCGGGACTCCATCCCTTCGATGCCGACAAATCACCGCTTTCCGATCCACAAGCCGTTGGGGACGGCTGTCTAATGACGCGCATCCCCGTCCTCCACACGCCCAACGACTCCTACAACCTATTCTGAAAGAGTAAGAGGAAGGCATGAGAGGACAAAATTGAGCGCTGGAAAATTCCTGGCAACGCTCGGCGGAACGCGCTTTCCGACGCCACCGATCTGGCTAATGCGCCAGGCGGGTCGCTATCTTCCGGAGTATCGGGCGGTGCGCGAAACAACGAAGTCCTTTCTCGATTTCTGCTATACGCCGGACAAGGCGGTCGAGGTGACGTTGCAGCCGGTGCGCCGCTTTGGCCTCGATGCGGCAATCGTCTTTTCCGACATCCTGGTCGTGCCGGACGCGCTCGGCCAGAAGGTCTGGTTCGAGGAGGGCGAAGGACCCAGGCTCGAGGCGCTGACCGACCCCGCGCAGTTCGGCCAGCTTTCACGCGCGCGTCTCATCGACCATCTTGCGCCGGTCTATCGCGCCATAAGCCTGGCACGCGAGGGCCTGCCATCGGAGACGGCTCTGCTGGGCTTTGCCGGCGCTCCCTTCACGCTGGCCTGTTACATGATCGAAGGCGGCAGCAGCCGCGACTTTGCCAAGGTCAAAATCTGGGCCTATCGCCATCCTGATTCGTTTGGCTTGCTGATTGATCTCCTGGCCGAGGCGATCGTCGATCATCTCGTCTGCCAGGTCGAGGCGGGTGCCGATGCCGTCCAGCTCTTCGATTCCTGGGCGGGCGTCCTGCCCGAGGAGCAGCTTTTCCGCTGGTCGCTCGAGCCGATGGTGCGAATCGCCCATGCGGTCAAGGAACGTCACCCCACGGTGCCGATCATCGCCTTTCCCCGTGCGGTGGGCCCTGCTGCCTTGATGTATCGCAGACCGGACGCCTTCGCGGCGCTGTCGATTGACACCGGCATTGGCGCGCACTGGGCGGCGCAGGAGCTGCAGCCACATATCTGCCTGCAAGGCAATCTCGATCCACTGATGCTGGTCGCGGGCGGAGGCGCGCTGAAGCGCGAGACCCGGCGCATTCTGGACAAGCTGGCGCATGGGCCCTTCGTCTTCAATCTGGGCCATGGCGTGATGCAGCAGACACCGCCCGAGCACGTCGCCGAGCTGGTCGACATCGTGCGCCAGTGGAAGCCATCGCCCTCATGATGGACCGGCCGTGAAGATCGCGATCGTCCTGTTCAATCTCGGCGGGCCGGATTCTCTGCAGGCGGTGCAGCCTTTTCTGCGCAATCTCTTCAGCGATCCTGCCATTATCGCCTTGCCGTCCTGGCTGCGGCTGCCTTTGGCAAGCTTGATCGCGCGCCGCCGGACACCCAAGGCGCTCAGGATCTACGAACAGATTGGCGGCGGCTCACCTATCCTGGGCCAGACGGAAGCGCAGGCGCGCGCGCTCGAAGAGGTGCTGAGCGCGGATAACACCTGCGAATGGCGGGGCTACGTCTGCATGCGCCACTGGCATCCGTTGACCGAGACCGTCGCTCGGTCGATCCACCGATTCGCGCCGGATCGTATCGTGCTGCTGCCGCTCTATCCGCAGTTCTCGACAACGACGACGGCATCTTCAGTAAAGGCCTGGCGCAAAGCGGCACATTTCAAGATACCGACAGTGGCGATCGACAGCTATCCGACCGAGCCCGGCTTCATCGCCGCCTCGGTCGAGCTCGTGAAGCAGGGATTGGCGGAGGCCGGTTCCGGGCCGAAGCGCCTGCTCTTCTCCGCCCATGGCTTGCCGGAGAGAATCGTCAAGGCTGGCGATCCCTATCGGGAGCAGGTCGAGCAGACGGCCAAGGCGATCGCTGCGCGACTCGGGGACGTCGACTGGTCGGTCTGCTACCAGAGCCGGGTCGGCCCGCTGAAATGGATCGGCCCCTCGACGGATTCCGAAATCGCACGGGCGGCACACGAGCAGGTCGGAATCGTGCTCTATCCGCTCTCCTTCGTGTCGGAGCATTCCGAGACGCTGGTCGAGCTCGACATCGACTATCGTCGTTTGGCCACGGAAGCCGGTGCTCCGGTCTATGTACGCGTGCCGACCGTGGGCACGCATCCCCTGTTCATTCGAGGCCTCGCCGATCTGGTGCGGGCCGCCCTCGCCCCACCAGTCAAGGCCGCGTGATGCTCTACGATGTACTCAAGGCGTTGCACATCGTCTCTGTGATTGCCTGGATGGCGGGGCTACTCTATCTGCCGAGACTGTTCGTCTATCACGCCGAGGCGGAGAAAGGCTCACCGCAAAGCGAGACCTTCAAGGTGATGGAGCGCCGCCTGCTGCGCGGCATCATGAACCCGGCGATGACTGCCGTCTGGATCTTCGGTCTCCTGCTCGCCTGGCGGGGCGACTGGTGGCACGCCGGCTGGTGGCAGGTGAAGATCTCGCTCGTGGTCGGTCTCACGCTGGTACATCACGCCTATGCTCGCTGGCGAAAGGACTTCGCCGCCGACCGCAATACCCGGCCGGCCCGCTTCTATCGCTGGTGGAATGAGGTGCCGACAGTGCTGATGATCGCCATCGTGTTTCTTGCGGTGCTCAAACCGTTCTAGGCTGCCAGGCCGAGCGCCTGAGCATCACCGGCGAGGCGACGGCGGCATAGACGACGAACGAGAGGGCGACGATTGCAGACAGCGTCGCCATCTCGCCGTTCAGGAAGGTGACTGCCGCCCAGCCCAGCCCCGCTGCGACGATCAGGCGGGTGGTGACGGCCACCGAGGGCCACAGCACCGTCCCGGCGCCCTGGCCGGCGAAGGATGTAACAAAACCGAAGCCGAACAGACCATAGACCAGGCCTACGATGCGCAGATAGCTTGCACCCGGCCCGAGCACCGCCGCATCGCTCGTGAACAGGTCGAGCCAGAGCGAAGGCGCCGCTGCCACCACAAGGCCAATGGTTTCGGTGATGCCGAGTCCGATCAGGCTGCCGATCCACGCGATATGGCGCGCTCGGCTGCCCTGGCCGGCGCCGATATTGATGCCGACCATGGTGAGCACAGCCGAAGACAGACCGAAAAGAATCGGGATCATCACATAGTCCAGGCGCGACGCGATCCCGTACCCTGCGAGCGCGGCGGTGCCGAAGAGTCCGACCGCGCCCGTCACCAGGATCACACAGAGATTGGTCTGCAGTGCATTGATCGCCGTCGGCAGGCCGACTTTCAGGATATCGGCGAACAGCCGCCATTGGAGCGGCACGATACCGAGCGTGAGGCCGGCCCGGCCCGAGCGCATGTAGCGCAGCAACACCAGCATTGCGCCCGTGTAGTAGAGAGCGAAAGCGATTCCGGCGCCGGCGATACCGAGCGGGGGGATCGGGCCGAGGCCGAAGATCAGCGCCGGCGAGCATGGGATCAGCACCACGGCACCGATCAACGTCACCAGCGCCGGCACCTTGACGTTGCCCGACCCGCGCAGGGCGGAGGCCAGGAGGTTCACGATCCAGACGGCGATGGTGCCGGCAAACAACCAGCCGGAATATCGAACGGCCGAATGCAACGCCTCGCCGCGGCCGCCCAGGGCGCCATAGAGCGCGGGGCCTCCCCACAGCACGCCGATCATGAACCCCGCGCCGACGATGACGGCCAACACCACGGAATGGAAGACCAGCGCATCGGCGTCCTTGTGCCGTCCCGCTCCGATCGCCCGGGCGACGGCCGAGGCGACGCCGCTGCCCAGTCCGCCGTTCGACATGGTGGTCATCAACATGAAAAGCGGGAACACCAGCGCGACGCCAGCCAGGGCGTCGGTCCCGAGAAAGCCGAGATAATAGGTTTCGGCGATACCCACCATGGTCTGCGCCACCATCACGCCGATCATCGGCCAGGCGAGCCTCATCAGCGTCGGGACGACGGGGCCTTCCAGCATGACGACCCGCATCCGTGCTTTGCGCTCCACCTCCGGTGCGGCCGTTCTGTCGCCGATGTCGTGTACGCGAACTGGAGCGGTGACGTCGGACATTGGCGACTCTCTGTGGTTTCATGATTGAACCGGTTGGAAGCTAAGCCAAACCTGTTCTATGATGCAACCACGACAGCACGAGGTTATCTCATGCGACGCAAGAGCCTTTCGGGGGCAGCCTGCCCGATCGCGCGCAGCCTCGATCTGATTGGCGACTGGTGGTCGCTGTTGATCGTGCGCGACGCGCTGCGCGGCATGCGCCGGTTCAACGAGTTCGAGAAGAGCCTGGGCGTGTCGAAGAACATCCTGACGCAGCGCCTGCGTACGCTCGCCAGGCAGGGCATCCTCGAACTCGTTCCGGCGGCCGACGGCAGCGCCTACCGCGAATATCGACTTACCGCCAAGGGCCGCGGCCTGTTTCAGGTGCTGGTGGCGCTGGGGCAGTGGGGCCAGGAGAATCTGGCTGCGCCGGCCGGCCACCGCCTGACGCTGGTGGACCGCAAGCACGGTCGGCCCGTGCGCAAACTCGAAGTACGGGCGAGCGACGGTCGTCTGCTTGGTCCCGGCGAGACGATCATGATCCGGCTCGAGTGACTCGCGCTCATTCGCGTAAAATGCAGCGCTGCCCGTCCTGGGGCGCTATGGTGTGCGTCTCACGCGGCGTTAGACTTCTTGCCCCGAGACGGCAAAGGCAAAAGCATTCCCTTCATGAGCGATTGGCGCGACGATATTTTCGCGGTCCTGCAGGACCATGACATCAAGCAGGTCTATCACGTTCCCGATGCCGGCCATTCGCGCCTGATCGAGGGCTGCCAGACATCCAATGCCATCCGCACGCTGGCCCTCACCACGGAAGAGGAGGGCGTGGCGCTCGCCGCCGGCGCGTGGCTGGGCGGCCAGCGCTCGGTGCTGCTGATGCAGAGCTCGGGCGTCGGCAACACGATCAATCTGATGGGCCTCACCAGGACGCTGCGTTTCCCGTTCCTGACCCTGATCACCATGCGCGGCGACTATGGCGAGTTCAATTCCTGGCAATATCCGATGGGCCAGGGCACGCCCAGGGTGCTCGAGGCGATGGGCGTGCTGCTCTATTCCGTCGACACGGCGGCGGACGTGAAAGCCACGGTCGACGCCGCGGCGCGCGCGGCCTTCGACGGCGGCCAGGCGGTCGCCGTGCTGCTGCGCCAGAAGCTGATTGGCATCAAGACGTTCGGAAAGAAGTGACATGAGCAAGGCTATTCTTCGGCGCCGCCCGCTGGTGAAGAAGATCCTCGAACGCGCCGACGACAATCTCCTCGTGCTGGCCGGCCTTGGCTCGGCCAATTGGGACGTCACCAATGCCGGCGATCGGCCGCTCAACATGCCGCTCTGGGGCGCGATGGGTGCCACCGTCGCGATGGGACTGGGTCTCGCGCTCGCCCAGCCCGCCAAGCGCGTGCTGGTCATTACCGGCGACGGCGACATGCTGATGGGCATGGGCTCGCTCGCCACCGTCGCGACCCAGCAGCCCGACAACCTCGCGATCTGCGTGCTCGACAACGAGAAGTTCGGCGAGACCGGCAATCAGGCGACGCACACGAGCCCGCGCAACAACGGTCCGACCGGGTCGGGTGCGGGCGCCGATCTCAGCCTGATCGCCAAGGGCTGCGGCATTGCCGATACGGCCATCGTGCGCGCAGAAGCCGAGGTGTCGCAACTCGTGAAGGACCTGCGAACCAAAAAGGGTCCGGTCTTTCGCGTGGTCAAGGTGATGGTCGAGAAACTCGACTTCGTCATGCCGCCGCAGGATGGCGCCCATCTCAAAGACCGCTTCCGCCAGGCGCTGCTCGGGAGGCCGTGATGGACTATGCGCCGTTCCCCTTGATCGAGCTTTCGGGCAGCGCGCACGAACGCGGCCGGCAGCATGGTCGCGCGGTGCCCGGGCGCATCGAGCGCGGCATCCGGATGTATACCGAGTCGCTCTTGAAGAACGGCGTCGACTGGAAGGAGCTGGAGCGCCGAGCCGAGGCGATGGTCCCCGTGATCGAGACCTTCGACCCGGCTTACCTCGAGGAGATGCGCGGCATCGCCGAGGGGGCCGGCGTGCCTTTCGCCGGCGTCGTGCTGATGAACGACCGCACCGAGATGGTGGTGGGCGCGCGCAAGGCGCTGGAGCACTCCCTGCCCGATGGCTGCACGGCGGCGCTGGCCTTGCCCGAGCCACCGCAGACGGCGTGGTGCTGCGCATCCGCCGCGACGATGGGCCGGACATCCTCACTTTCACCGAGGCGGGAGGGCTCGCGCGCTCCGGACTCAACTCGGCCGGCATTGGACTCACCGCCAATGCGCTCGAATGCGACCGAGACTACCGGCGCGGGCCGGGCGTGCCGCTGCCCTTCATCCGCCGCAAGGTGCTCGAAAGCGCCTTCCTCGCCCACGCCGTACGCACCATCTTCGCCACGTCCAAGCTCGGCTCCAACCACATGGCGGTGAGTCACGCCTCGCTGCATGGCGGGGGCGAGGCCTTCGGCTTCGAATGCGCGCCCGACGAAACTTTCTGGCTGGCCCCGGAGCGCGGCCTCTACGTGCACGCCAATCACTGGATCTGCGAGGCGGCGCGGGCCAAGGTAAGGGACACAGGCCTCGCCGAGACGCCCTGCTCGATCTATCGCGACCGGCGGGTGCACGAACAGCTGTCGCCGCATCGCGGCCGACTCACGCTCGACCATTTCCGCGAGGCCTTGTTCGACGACTACGCTTCGCCCTGGTCGGTCTGCCGCCCGCCGCGGCCGAACAACCGCGGCACCATGGTCGCCACCACGGCGATGATCCTGATGCGCCCCGGCGCGGGCCATCTCGAAGCCTGTCCCATGCCGGCGCTCAACCGCCATTTCACGACCTACAACTTGACGCCCGACCGCACGGCGCAGAGGCAGGCGGCAGAGTGAAGCCGCTCCTCGGCCGTTCGGCATTTATGTGGCTGGCCGCGGCGGTACTGCTGATGGCACCGTCGTTGCTGCTGGGAACATTGCAGAGCCATAGCTCACCGCAAAATCTCACCTATGCGGCGCAGTTCGCCGATCAGTTTCGCAATGGTGTCGTTTATCCCCGTTGGCTCGCCGACTCCTTTGACGGCTTGGGCAGCCCTGTCTTCTACTTCTATCCACCCGTCGCTTTCTGGGTCGATGCCCTCCTGAACATCGCGACGTTCGGTACGCTTTCAGCGTCGTATCGCTTGTCGTTCTCCTCCCTGCTGCTGTTGTGGGCGTCCGGCTTCGCCATGCATGCCTGGCTCAGGGCCGAAAAGGCGCCCGCCCGAACAGCGGTCTTCGGCGCCCTGGCCTACATGGCGGCGCCCTACCATCTGCTCGATCACTACTATCGTGGCGCATATGCTGAGTTCGGGGCCTATGCTGTCCTGCCCCTGGCCATGCTCGCCGTCGGGCAGATCGCCGACAAGCGCCGCCTGGCGCCGGTCCTGCTCGCGGTCGCCTATGCAGCGCTTCCGATGATGCATCTGCCGACAGCCTTGCTCATATCGGTGACGGCGCTGCCGATGTACGTGTTGTATCGCGGCGTGCGCCTCGGTGCGCTGAGACCGGCGGCGGAGTTCCTTATCCGCTGCCTGCTCGGTGGAGTACTCGGGCTGGCGCTCGCTGCGATCTATCTCGTGCCGGCGCTCCGCCTGCAGGACTGGATTCCCGCCGAAACGTTGTGGGGGAAATACTATCACGTCGAAAACTGGTTCCTTTTGACGCCCGGACGGTGGCCGCAGCCCACCGACATGATGCACATCATCGCATGCTATGCCGCGGCCTACGGCATCGCAGCCGTCACCGTGCTGGCAGTTCTGGCGTGCGGCGGAATCGCTCATGGATGGCGAACGGATGCAGCCTTTTGGGCGTTCGTTTGCATCATCTGTCTCCTGTTCGTCGCCGGGGCGCTACCGTGGTTCTGGCAGCTACCGTTCGTCGCCAAGGTGCAGTTTCCATGGCGGCTCATGATTGTCGTGGAGTTCTCCGCAATAACCGCTCTCTGCCTCATGCCTTGGTCCGTACCCTCGCGGGCAGCGTCGTACATCGTTGTCGGGGTCATTATTGCGTTCATCCCCGGTGTCGCCGAGATGGCCAGGGGCATCCTCGTCCGCATGCAGGTGTCTCTCGTTCAACAAGAGGTGCCGGCCGATCTCAAGCAATTCGAGCCTGCCGGCTTTCCGCAGAAGCCGAATGGTGGATACGCCGAACTCGGTCTGGAACCGCTGGAGGGCGTGCCCCTCATAACTTGCGAGCCGAAGCCGCGTATCTGCAAGGCGTCGATCGAATCGTTCGACAGGCTGCGCATCGACGTTGACGCAGAGGTGCCGACGGAGATCGTCCTGCGGCGCTTCTACTATCCCTTCTGGCGCCTCGATCCGATGCTCCCTGTGGTTGCGACCGACCCGCTGCGGCTGGTGTCGTTCACCGCTCCGGCCGGCCGCCATGTCTATCATCTGCGGCGCACGGCGGTGCCTGCGGAAAAGGCCGGCTGGGCAATCTCGGGTCTGTCGTTTGCCTTCCTGCTGGCCTGGGCGACAGCGTCATGGGCCAAGAAGCGAGCGATGATCAAGCCGGCGTTGCCGGGCCGGCTGCTTCGCGGCCATCGACGGTAAAGCCGGGCAGAAGCATCCATGGGACGGCGCAGCGCGGAGGCCGGGGGTGGGATGGATCTCGCACCTACGACGCCGACTTGCCGGCCATCAGCTTCTGGAACTCGTCGTAGTCGCGGATGTAGTCCGCCGGATCGTAGTGCCCGCTGGCGAAGTTGAGCACGATCGCGTCTTCGGTGTGCTTGTAGAGGACCGACCAGATCATGTTGCGCACATGGACGCCGATGTTGGCGCGGTCGAGTGTCAATTCGGCGCGCTGATGGCCATCGTCGACGACCAGGCACACCGAGCCGCGGACGCAGACCAGGAACTGATGACAGGTGCGATGGGCCCGCTCGCCGCGCACGCTCTTGCTCGGCACGTTGTACACGGCGAAGAAGCGCTTCACCTCGAACGGGATATCCGGCCCGACCTCGGCGCCCGCCAAGGTACCGCGTACGTCCTCGGCATTGCGCAGGCGATGCAGGGTGACGCCGGAGATGACATTGACGATCTCGCCGGGCGGCGGCTCCATGGACAACGGATGGGGCATGGCGCGCCCGGCGGTGTCGACGTAGGCGGTGATGCGCGCCGGATTGCCGGCCACGATCGCGAAGGGCGGCACGTCGCTGGTGACGACGCTGCCGGCGCCGATCATGGCTTGGCGACCGATCCTGAGGCCGGGCAGAATGGTGCAGTTGGCGCCGAGCGAGGCGCCACTCTCGACGACTGTTTCGGGAATACGATCCTGATAGGCGCGGCTGCGGGGGAACTTGTCGTTGGCGAAGGCCGCGTTGGGGCCGACGAAGACGTCGTCCGACAGACGCACGCCGTCCCACAGTTGCACGCCCGACTTGACGGTGACGCGATCGCCCAGCACCACGTCGTTCTCGATGAAAACGCCGTCGCAGATGTTGCAATCGGCGCCGATCTCGGCGCCTGCCAGCACATGGGCAAAGGCCCAGATCCGCGTGCGCGGACCTACGTGCGTGGTCTCGCACAGCCCTTGGGGATGGACGAAGTAGTCGGTCATGGCGTCCGGTCCTGGCCATACATCTCGTGCGTCATCGGCACATAGAGCGGGCGATCCTTCGTGTTCTCGAACGTGCGCCAAACGTAGCCGCCCATGATGCCGAGCGCGAGCATAGTTGAGGTGAAGGAGATGAGCAGCACCAGGATCACCGGCGTGTAACCGGGAATCTTGATGCCACCGACGGCCCAGACGACGAATACCACGATGCTGAGCAGGATGGAGCCGATCGACCCGAGAGCCCCGATTGTCATGATCAGGGTCACAGGCAGATCGGTGAGTGCGAAGCAGCTGTCCATCAGGTAGCGGAGCTTGCGCCGCCAGGTCCAGGCGCTGCGCCCGGCGACGCGCGGGCGGCGCGCATAGGGAATGGTCTTGCGGCGGAAGCCCAGCCAGAACAGCAACCCCACCAGAGTGCTGTTGGATTCGCGCAGCCGTAGCAGCGCATCGCGCACCCTGAGATTGCAGCCGAAGACGTCGACACCGCCGGCCGGCACGTCCGGCTGCACGAAGCGCCGATAGAGCGCCCAGAACAGGTTGGCAGAGAGTGACTGCAGCCATGGATCACCGCGCGTTTCGCGCGTGCCGATCGTGATGTCGAACGGCTCGGTCTCGAGTGTGCGGAGGAACGAGACGATGAGCTCGGGCGGTTCCTGCAGATCGGCGGCCAGCACGGCGAAATACGGCCCGCGGCCCGCCTCGAGTCCCATGCGGATGGCGGCGAACGATCCGAAGTTGCGCGACAGGCCGATGAGTTGCGCGGGGAAGCCGATTTGCGGCAGCCGTTCCTGCAGGACCTGATAGCTGCGGTCCGGCGACCCGTCGACGACGAAGACGACTTCCATCCGATGGTCGAGGTCGGCCGCGATCTGCTGTAACGCAGGCAACAGCGCGTCGAGCGTCTCCTCGTTGCGGTAAACCGGAATGACGAGGGAAAAGCAGGTTCGGGCCAGCTCGGCCGCAGCGCCGCGCGGCTTCGTGATGCTCATGACCTTGCTCCCTGACTCGAGTTTCCCGGCTCGCTCGCTAAGGTACGCAGTAATGTTCGCCAAGGAAGGTCAGGAACCAGTGATTCTGTGGATCGTGAAACTCGGCGAGTGTGCGCGATGGCCGGACGGCATCACGACGCACAGTAATGCTGGACAGCGGATTCGAGAAACATCCGGTTCTGCGCATCACGCGCATGATCGAGAATCTGTGTAATGGCAGGGCACGTGTAAGGATGCCACTCGGAACCGCCGCCCAGGATGATGGCACCGTCGTCGTGCAGAAGAGAGCGTGTCCGGGTGCCGATCACGCCAGCAGCAGGAAGGCCCCGAGCAGAGCGATGTCGCTGTGATCCCTCCGGGAGGGCTTGAGCGCGCGGCAGGTGATCTCCCCTATCCGTCGTGCAAATTGTGCCGCTATGCCGGATACCATGCCGGCTTGCGCTTCTCCCTGAAGCTGGCCAGCCCTTCGGCAGCTTCGGCCTGCTGGCGCGTGCGCGCATGCTCCCCGATCAGGTCGCGCAGCTCGCTGTCATCGACGACAGCGCGCGCCGACGACAGCGTGCACCGCTTGGTAGCGGCCGTGGCCGCCGGCGCATTCATGAGTACCGCCTCCACGATCCTGTCGCCTGTCGTGTCGAGCTCGCCGAGCGGGCAAACCTCGTGCACGAAGCCCATGCGCCGCGCCTCCTCGGCGCCAAAGCGTTCTCCGGTCAGCGCATAGCGGCGAACCTGGCGTACGCCCATGGCGCGACAGAGCTGCGGCAGGATGATGCCCGCCATCAACCCCCAGCGGGTCTCGCTGATCGAGAAGATCGCGTCCTCGGCCGCGAGCACGACATCGCAGGCGGCGGCGATGCCGGTGCCGCCGCCGAAGCAGCCGCCCTGGATCAGAGCGAGCGTCGGCACGGGGCAGGTATCGAGCCGGCGAATCGCCTCGGCGGTGAGCCGGCTCACCTCGGCGTTCTCGCGCGGGCCTTGCCGGGCGACCGTGCTGATCCAGCCGAGATCGGCGCCCGCCTGGAAATGCCGACCCTTGCCTTTGATCACCACGACACGCAGGCCCGGCTCACGGCCCAACGCGTCCATCGCGGCATGGAGTCCCGCGATTAGATCGCCATTGTAGGCATTGTTGACCTGCGGCCGGTTGAGCGTGACCGTCGCCACGCCGCGCCGGTCGACAGTCCAGAGAACGGTGTCGTTCACGCTCCGTCGGCCTTGAGGTAGCTGTCCTTGAGCGAGATCTTGCCGTCGCGAAGCTCGTAAAGATCGATGCCGTAGCGATCGAAGGGCCGACCCTTGGCGTCGGTACCGGTGACGCGGAAGGTGCCGAACAGCTTGTCGCCGGCGCGATGGATGCGCGCGTCCGAGTAGCGCGCCTCGCGATGGGCCTGGCTCCCGTCGCCGAAATAGCGGCGCAGATCGTCCTTGCCCTTCAACACCGTGCCGGATGGCCGCGCGCCTGATGCGAGACGCCATTCGAAATCGTCGGTCACGCAGGCGGCGATCTCCTCGACGTCGGCCTTGTTGAAGGCCTTGCCGAAGCGGCGGAACAGGTCATCGATGGCGTCGGGCATGCGTCCTCCTCGTCGCCTCAAGGATAGGGGCGATTCACCAGCACTGTCATCCGAGGGATCATGCGCCGTTTCGCAATGCCGCATCGCCACGCTCCGCAAATGGCCCGTTGCGATTGACTTTGTCCAACCTGATCCGCCTGATGAGCAAGGCTCGAATACCCGAGACGGGAGTCGGCGATGAAGCTGGGCGTGCTTCAATTCTTCAGTTGGCCGGGGCGCCATGGCCCGCTCGATCAGGTCTATGCCCGCGCGCTCGAGCGCATCGAGATCATGGATCGCGTTGGCTTCGACGCAGTGTGGCTG
>NZ_DATBFE010000144.1:0-17600 GCF_036558665.1 Reyranella sp.
TGATGCCAGAACAGCCAGCGAGCTACCGGCTCGGGCGACGGCTCGGTGAGGAAGACGCGATCCCAGGGAATGAGCACGTCGTCGAGCCACATCTGGCCGTCGAGCTCGTCGAAGCGGCTGCTGAGCGGCGAGGCGAAGCGGTCGGGGTCGCGCGCCGAGATCCTGCGGCAGACGACCGTGACGCCGGGCGCGTTCACGGCCACGGCGAAGGTCGCGCGATGGCCGTCGATGTCGACGCCGTTCAGCGCGCCGATATAGACGTCGTGGGCGAAGGCTGGGCTCGTATGCATGCCGATCTTGCCGCGGACCACGAGGCCTTCGGCCGACCGTTTGACGATCCGGAGCGCCACCCGCTCGGCCGGATTCTCGCGCAGCCGATGGCCGATCGGCGCCGCGCCCGCGGCAAAGGTCAGGAACCGGCCGGTGCGCGCGATCTCGGCCCGGTACGCCTCGGCGTTGATCGCCTGCTTGGGCGAGGCGTTGTGGAGGCCGACCGCATGCAGGACGCCGAGCGCGATCAGGTGTCCGTAGGCCGGCGTGTGGGTGATGTTGCCGGCGCTGAGGAAGGTCGTCGCCGAGAAGCAGCGTCCCATGCGGCGAAGGTCGTCCACGGTGCGCGGCACCAGGAAGCCGATTGGCGGGCGCGTTCCATCGGATTGCGGCGGCGCGAGCACGGTCTCCTGCCAGGCCGGATCGAGGTGGCGGTCGTACCAGGCGACATATTCCTCGACCATCGCCCGCGTCGCCGGATGGGTCGTCACATCCTCGATCCGGCCTTCGCCCAAAATCCAGACGCGCCGCCCGTCGCGCAGGCTTTCCCGATACTCGGCACCTCTTCGCAACGACGTCATGGCGCGCTCCGTTCTCTGCGGCTCGCGAAGTCTGCCGCTGAAGCGCGTTTAGAGCCAGCGTGCTCAGCCGTGCGTCGGCATGGCGATGATATTCGCCGAAAGCGGGCGGTTCTCGGCCCAGCGCTCGGTCAGGCCGCGCTCGTTGAAGACATGGATCTCGTAGTCGAGCGTTTTCAGAAGCTCCACCAGCGCCCCGGTACTCGCGTCCTGCCGCCTGAGCGCTTCCTCGTTGGCCTCGACGAGAAGGATCGGTCGCCACGCCGCCAGCACGTTGCGGCCGCCGGCGAGCACCTTCACCTCGGCGCCTTCGACATCGATCTTGATCACGTCCACGTGCTGAAGCGCCAGGCGCTTGTGCAGATCGTCGAGCGTCTCGACCACGACCGTCTCGCGTGCGACCGCGGTCTCGCCCTCGTAGATGAACTCGCCCAGCGTGTTGTGCAGGCCGTGCTTGCGGGGCGCGATCAGGAGTTCGGCCGTGCCCGGCTCGGCCGCCACCGCATGCGGCACGACGGTGACGTTGCCGAGACTGTTGCGTGCGATGTTGCGCTCCAGGAGGGCGCGCTCGCGGGCGCTGGGCTCGATCGCGATCACGCGCCCGGACGCGCCGACGCGCCGCGCGGCGAACAGCGTGAACAAGCCCTCGTTGGCGCCTGTGTCGACGAAGGTCATGCCGGGCCGCAGCGTGCGCGCGAGGAACGCGAACTCGTTGGGCTCGAAGGAGCCGGCGACATAGACGCAAAGGCTCTGGTCGTTGCCGAGCGTCGCCTCGATCCGGGTGTTCTCCAGCCACGGCACGATGAGCGGCACGTCCAGCCCTTTCTCGGCGGCCTGGGTCCAGAGCGCGCCGCGTCGGAGGGCGAGCCAGCGGCGCTCGCGGTAGAACTCTCCGGCGAACGACCAGCCGGACGTCGGCACGGCGCGTGGCCGGCGGCGGAGGCTGAGCGCATAAAGCCGGGCCAGCGCCGGCGCATGCACCAGCAGCCAGCGTCCCATCGCGTCGAGCAGGTGTCCGACCATCCGCACGGCCTAAGGCCAGCGCGCCTCGGGCGGCAGGGACATCAGGATCGCCTCCACATTGCCGCCGGTCATGAGGCCGAACTTCGTCCCGCGGTCGTGCAGCAGGTTGAACTCGACGTAGCGCCCGCGGCGCACGAGCTGGTGCTCGCGCTCTTCAGCCGTCCAGGGCTCGTTCATGTGCCGGCGCACCAGCTTCGGGTAAACGCCGAGGAAGGCCTCGCCGACGGCGCGGGTGAAGGCGAAGTCGCGGGTGAAGTCGCCGCTGTCGAGATAGTCGTAGAAGATGCCACCCACGCCGCGCGCCTCGCCGCGATGGGGCAGATAGAAGTATTCGTCGCACCAGTCCTTGAAGCGCGGGTAATAGCCGGTGTCGTGGGCATCGCAGGCGCCCTTGAGCGCGGCGTGGAAATCGCGCGTGTCGGCCTCGTTCGCGGTCATCGGTGTGAGGTCGGCGCCGCCGCCGAACCAGGCGCGGGTGGTGACGATGAACCGCGTGTTCATGTGGACCGCCGGCACGCGCGGCGAGCGCAGGTGCGCCACCAGCGAGATGCCCGAGGCGAAGAAGCGCGGATCCTCCGATGCTCCCGGAATCTGGGCGCGGAACTCGGGGCTGAACTCGCCGTGCACGGTCGAGACGTTGACGCCCACCTTCTCGAACACGCGCCCGCGCAGGATCGACATGACGCCGCCACCGCGATCCTCGCCGGCAGGACCGGGGTCGCGTTGCCATTCCTGCCGGGCGAAGCGGCCGGGCGGCAGCTCGCGATGCGTGCCGCCGAGCTCGGTCTCGATCTGCTCGAACTCGCCGCAGATCCGATCGCGCAAATCCTCGAACCAGGCGCGCGCCTGATCCTTGCGCTCGGCGACCGTCTTCTCGGGCGGCAGGGGTGTGGGGCCGTCCGGTCCCGTGGCGTGACGTGAAGGCAGGGTCATGAGAGCGCGGCGAATCCCCTCGTCTGGCGCAAGCCCTCGCTCAATACCATTGCCGCAGCCAGCGCGACATTGAGCGAACGCGCGCCGGACTGCAGGGGGATGCGCAGGCGCAGGTCGGCCGCATCGTGCACTTCCTGCGGGACGCCGGCGCTTTCGCGGCCGAGCAGCAGGATGTCGTCGGACCGGAAGGCGATCTCGGGAAAGGTCTGCGTGCCCGATGTCGTCAGCAGCACCAGCCGGCCCGGCGGTCGGTCGCGGCGGAAGCTGTGCCAGGAGGCGTGCCGCCCGATCCGCGCCAGGCTGTAATAATCCATGGCCGCCCGCCGGATGCGCCTGTCGTCCAGCGGAAAGCCGCAGGGCTCGATGATATCGAGGGGAACCGCCAGGCAGGCCGCCAGACGGATGAAGGCCCCGAGATTCTGGGGTATATCCGGCTGGTAGAGGGCGAGACGCATGGCAACCTTTCTGCCGCCATCCGCGACGCGGAAACGGGTTCGTGCGGCACGCTGTCACAGCGGGTGAACGTTCGGACCTGCGACCAACAGAGCCTTGAAACAAAAGGCGCTTTCTCGTCTATAAGCCTTAACTCCTCGGGGGAAGTGACAAGCAATGGCTTCAAGCAGCATTCCGGCCGGCGCTCACGGCGATCCGACACGGCGCGACTTCCTGATGGTCGCGACGGGCGCCATGGGCGCCGTCGGCGCCATCGCCGTCGCCTGGCCGTTCATCAACAATCTCAATCCTGCGGCCGATACCCTGGCGCTCAGCACGGTCGAAGTGAACGTGCAGGCGATCGCGGTCGGCCAGGCGATTACGGTCAACTGGCGCGGCAAGCCGGTCTTCATCCGCCACCGTACGGAAAAGGAGATCAAGGAGGCCGAGGCGGTGCCGCTCTCCGAGCTGCGCGATCCGCAGACCGACGACTCGCGGGTGACAGACACGGCCAAGAAGGTGCGCCGCGAATGGCTGATCGTGGTCGGCGTCTGCACCCATCTCGGCTGCGTCCCGCTCGGCACCAAGCCGGGCGATCCGCGCGGCGAATATGACGGCTGGTTCTGCCCTTGCCATGGCTCGCAGTACGACACGTCAGGCCGGATCCGCAAAGGTCCTGCGCCCCTGAACCTCCTGGTTCCCGACTATCTCTTCACAACCGATACCCTCGTCCGCATCGGCTGATCGCCTCACCTGATCGCCACTGGAGCTCGCAGCAATGGCCTCGTCTCACGGCGCTCCGCCGGTCTTCAACAACAAGGTGGTCGCATGGATCGATCACCGCCTGCCGATCTTCTCCTACATGGAGAAGGAGTATCACACCTTCCCGACGCCGCGGAATTTCAACTACTTCTGGAATTTCGGCGCGATCGCCACGGTGATGCTGGTGCTGATGATCGTCACCGGCATCGTGCTGGCGACGAACTATCAGCCCAATGCCGATCTCGCCTTCGCCTCGGTCGAGCGCATCATGCGCGACGTGCCGTCGGGGTGGCTGCTGCGCTACATGCACATGACCGGCGCGTCGTTCTTCTTCGCCGCCGTCTACATCCACATCTTCCGCGGCCTCTACTACGGGTCCTACAAGGCGCCGCGCGAGCTTCTGTGGATGCTGGGCGTGGTCATCCTGCTCCTGATGATGGCGACGGCGTTCATGGGGTACGTCCTGCCGTGGGGCCAGATGTCGTTCTGGGGCGCGACCGTGATCACCAACCTGTTCTCGGCGATCCCGGTGGTGGGCGAATCGATCGTGACCTGGCTGTGGGGCGGCTTCGCGGTCGGCAATCCGACACTCAATCGCTTCTTCGCCCTGCACTACCTGCTGCCGTTCATCATCGTCGGCGTCGTGGCGCTGCATGTCGTGGCGCTGCACGTGCACGGCTCCAACAATCCCTTGGGCATCGATCCGAAAGGACCGCAGGACACGGTGCCGTTCCATCCCTACTACACGATGAAGGACGGCTTCGGCGTGATGATCTTCCTGATCATCTATGCCGCCTTCACGTTCTTCGCGCCGAACGCGCTGGGCGACGTGAACAACTACATCCAGGCCAATCCGCTGGTGACGCCCAACGAGATCGTGCCGGAATGGTACCTGCTGCCGTTCTACGCCATCCTGCGCGCCATTCCCGACAAGCTGGGCGGCGTGATCTGCATGTTCGGCTCGATCCTGCTCCTGCTGGTGCTGCCGTGGCTCGACACCTCGCGCGTGCGTTCCTGCACCTTCCGGCCGATCTACAAGTGGTTCGTGTTCGTGCTGGTCATCGACGTGCTCGTGCTGGGCTATTGCGGTGCCCATCCGCCAGAAGGCTGGTACGTGCCGGCGGCGCGGCTCGCGACGACCTACTACTTCTTTCACTTCCTCATCCTGCTGCCGGTCCTCGGCAAGATCGAACGGCCGCTGCCGTTGCCATCCAGCATCGCCGACGCGGTGCTCAAGAAGAAGGCGGTCTGAGCCGATGTCCATCAAGTTTTCCCTGAACAAGCTGATCCCGGCGGTTGCGGTGGCGCTTGCCGCCTTCTCGGCGGGCACGATTGCCACCGCGGCCGAGGACATGCCGCCGTTGCCCAAGCACGACTGGGGCTTCAAGGGCCCGTTCGGCACCTACGACCGCGCGGCCGCGCAGCGCGGCTTCCAGATCTACAAGGAAGTCTGCTCGGCCTGCCACTCACTCGAGCTGCTCTCCTACCGGGACCTGGAAGGACTCGGCCTCACCGCGAACCAGGTGAAGGGGATCGCGGCCGAATTCCAGGTGTCCGACATCGGCGACGACGGCTCGGCGATCGAGCGGCCGGCGCGTCCATCGGATCACTTCAAGAAGCCGTTCCCCAACGAACTGGCGGCGGCCGCGGCCAACGGCGGCAAGGCTCCGCCCGATCTCAGCGTCATCGTCAAGGCGCGTGAGGGCGGGCCGGACTACGTCTACGGCATCCTCACCGGCTACGTGCCGTACGACAAGTTGACGCCGGAGCAGATCAAGGAGTTCAACGTCAAGAAGGACGACAACTTCAACCTGCACTTCCCGGGTCATCGCATCGCCATGCCGCAGCCGCTCGAGGACGGCAAGGTGACCTATGTCGACGGCACCAAGAACACGCTGCAGCAGGAAGCCTCGGATGTCGTCGAGTTCCTCTCCTGGGCTTCCGAACCGCATCTCGAGGCGCGCAACCGCACCGGCGTTCGCGTGATTCTGTTCCTGCTGGCGATGGCGGGGCTCATGTATGCGGTCAAGCGTGCCGTGTGGGCCGACGCGCACTGACGACCGGCAACGACACAACGTCGTTGACCGATCGCGCGGCCTTGGGCCGCGCGATTTTTTTGTCAGCCTGCGCAGACGACGGGCTGTGGTTTGCGGCAGTTCCAAGCGGAGGCCAAAGCGGGTTACCATCGGGCCGGCGGGGCCGACTGGCATTGCCTGCCGACGGAGGGGGACATGAACAAAGTGATCGCGATGCTGGTATTGGTCGGCCTGCTCTCGGCCTGTGACCGGCCCTGGACGACGGCAGAGAAAGGCGCCGCTGCGGGCAGTGCGATCGGCACGGGCATCGGACTGGTGACAGGCGGCAGTTTCGGGGCCGTGGTGGGCGCCGGCCTGATTGGCGGTGCAGTCGGTTACCTCGGCGGCACCGCCATCGACAACAACAAGTAGGGGGCCGACATGAGAGGGGCAATCGTTGCCGGCCTTTGCGGCCTGCTTGCACTGACGTCCGCAGCCCGGGCCCAGGTTCCGACGCCCAGCTTCGACCAGGCGGCCTACATCACCTGCCGCGAGGCGCATGCCATGCAGGCGGAGACACGAAAGCAGGTGGCCACATTTCTGGCCGAACACTCCGCGCGCTATCGAGGCGTTTCGATACCCAACGACGATCGGGGCGGCCAACTTGCCGTGCTGGTTCGCGGCGGCTGTTCGCTCGCGCCCGATGCCTACCTGTTCACGGTGATCGATCGGGCGATCCTGGCCGAGAAGGACAAGCTGCCCAAGCGGTAAATCAGCGCCGGCTTTGCCGGCGGTCGATGGCCTCGTGGCGCGCGATCAGCTTGCGTGCGCGCTCGATGACCGGGATGTCGATCATCTTGCCGTCGACCGAGAACGAGCCCCGTCCCTCGGCAGCGGCCTGGCGATCGGCCTCGATCAGCCTGCGGGCATGGGCCACTTCGTCCGCCGTCGGCGTGAAGGCAGCGTTGAGCGCCGCGACCAGCCCCGGGTGGATGCACGTGCCGCCCGAGAAACCGAAGCGGCGAGCCCGTTCGGCGCTCTTGCGATAGGCGTCCGGGTCGGAATAGTCGGCGACCGTTCCCAGGATGCCGATCATCGGCACGCCGTGGGCCTGGGCCGCGAAAGCCACGATGCGCTTGGGCAGTTCCAGCGTCTCGTCGCCGGGCAGCGAGCCCGTTTCGAGCGCGAAATCCTCGCCGCCCAGCATCAGCGCAACCAGCCGCGGCGCCCGTTCGGCGATCTCGTTCACGTGCGCCAGCGCGCGCGGGTGCTCGATCATGCCAGCGAAGCCGACGCGGCCGACCGGCATGTCGCGCTCGCGCTCGAGCTCCGTGACCACTTCGTCGAGCAGCTCGAGATGCTGCACACCCTCGGTCTTGGTGATGAAGAGCGCGGAGAGGCCCGGCCGCACGGCGGCCTCAATGTCGGCAACCGCGAGCCGCAGCGGCCGGTTGATGCGCACGGCGACGTCGGCCCCGCCGCGCACGACCTTCTTCATCGCTTCCGGCAGCATGGCGCGCGCCTCGGGCTTCTGCGCCAGCTGCACGCTGTCCTCGAGATCGACCAGCACGCAGTCCGCGCCGCGCTCGTGCGCCCTGTCGATGAACTTCGGCACGTTGCCGGGCACGTAGAGAATCGAACGCCAGACAGGTGGAATGGGGCGGTTGCCAGTCACTTCTTCTTTCCCTTCGAGATCACGCCGGCCTGGCGCAGCTTGGCGTACTCGGCCTCGCCCAGCAGCGGCTTCAAGAGCACTTCGTTGTGCTCACCGACCCGAGGCGCGGATGATTTCAGCGCGCCGGGTGTGCCCGACAGGCGTGGCACCACGGGGTGCGTCGGCAGATCGCCCATCTCCGGGTCGTCGATCTCGATCAGCGCTTCCCGCTCCAGGACATAGTCGTCCTGCACGATCTGCGAGATGTCATAGACCGGACCGATGGTGACGCCGGCCTCGTCGAAGTATTTCAGGTTCTCGGCGAGATCGCGGGCAGCGATGAACGCGCCGATCATGCGGTCGAGCTCGACGCCGTTCTTCACCCGCTCGAGGTTGGTGGCAAAGCGCGGGTCCTTCACCAACTCGGGCCTGCCGATCTTGGCCATCACGCGCTCGGCCATGCCTTGCGTCGAAGCCGAGAGGCACACCCAGTGCCCGTCCTTCGTCTCATAGACATTGCGCGGTGCCGCGTTGGTCGAGCGGCTGCCGGTCCGCACCTTCACCTCGCTGGTGAGCTTGTAGTTGGCGGCCTGCGGTCCCAGCATCGAGAACAGCGGATCGAAAAGCGGCAGATCAAGGACCTGCCCCATGCCGCCATTCACCTCGACCTCGCGCAGTGCGACCATGACCGCACCATAGCCGTTCAAGGCGGCCATGCAGTCGGCGAGATACATCGGCGGCAGCACCGGCTCGCGGTCGGCGAAGCCGTTCATCGACGCGAAGCCGCTATAACCTTCGATAAGCGTGCCGAAGCCCGGCTTGTGACGGTAGCGCCCGTCCTGGCCCCATCCCGAGATGCGCACGATCACCAGTTTCGGATTGACCCGGTGCAGGTCGGCCGGAGAAAGCCCCATGTCCTCCAGGACGCCGGGCCGAAAGCTTTCCACGAGGATTGCGGCCGAGGCGGCAAGCTGGCGTACAATCGCGCGCCCCCCATCCGAGCGCAGGTCGAGAGCGACGCTCTTCTTGTTGCGGCTATAGACCTTCCACGCCGTCTCGACGTCCTTCACCCGCCAGGAGCGCAGCGTGTCGCCCTCCGGCGGCTCGACCTTGATCACCTCGGCGCCGAAATCGGCGAGCTGCAGGGTGAGCACGTTGCCTGCCACGAGCCGTGAAAGGTCGACGACGCGGACACCGTTCAGGGGCCCGGAAGCATCGGGCGTGAAGGACTTCTTGGCGGGACGTTTGGTCATGCCTCAGGGCGCACGACCCTCGTCGCGCGTCGTTGGTTGCAACGGACGGAGGGCCGCGCCACCGGAGGGTGCCGCCGCTCCCCAGCGAAGACTACCCCACGTGCTTCTTCACGAACTCCAGCGTCCGGCCCATCGCCTGCTTGGCGGCGGCCGCATCATAGGAGCCACGCTCGTCGCAATGGAAGCCGTGGTCGGCAGGATAGTCGAAGACCTGCACGTCGGGATGGAGTTTCCGGATCTCGTTCACATGGGCCATCGGGATGTGCATGTCCTTGTCCCCGAAATGCATCATGGTCGGCACTTTGGGCTTCTCGCTCTTGGTGCCGTGGATGCCGCCTCCGTAGTAGGCGATGGCGGCGTCGGGATGGAGTCGCGTCGCCGAGAGCCAGGTGATCGTGCCGCCCCAGCAAAAGCCGGTGACCGCCACTTTGCTCGCTCCCCGCTTCTTCAATTCGGCGATCGCCGCATCGACGTCCTGCACCGGCTTGTCGAGTCCGAGCTCGGTCACGTACTTGCGGCCCTCTGCGATCGTGTCCGGGGTGTAGCCGAGCTCGATGCCGCTCTTGATATGGTCGAAGAACCTTGGCGCAAGGGCGAGATAACCGTCGGCGGCGAAATTGTCGGTCACCGCCTTGATGTGGTGGTTGACCCCGAAAATCTCCTGAATGACGACGATGCCGCCCCGGGGCGTGCCCTTCGGCGTGGCGAGGTAGGCACCGATCTCGCCGGCGGCTGATTTGAGACGGATATCTTCACCCATGAGAAACCTCCCGGTTGCGCGGCGCATCTGACATGGTAATCCGTCGCCGTTCAACCCGCCCGCCCGCAGAGCGAGCCATAGAAAGTCAGCCATGTACATTCCCAAGCCGTTCGAGGCGTCCGAGACCGTGGGCCGCGAGATCATGCTGGCGCATAGCTGGGCACTGCTCGTCACGACCGGGACCGACGGCGCGCCGTTCGCAAGTCATCTCGCGCTGCTCTGGCAGGAGGACGGCAGCGCGCACGGGCGTTTGATCGGCCACATGGCCCGCGCCAACGCCCACTGGAAGCTGTTCGAACGGGCGGCCGACTCGATGGCCATGTTCTGGGGCCCGCATGCCTATGTCTCGCCGACCTGGTATACGCCGGGCGCCAAGGTGCCGACCTGGAACTATCTGACGGTCCATGCCTACGGCCGGCCAGAGATCATCGACGATACGGCCGCCACGCTCGATGTGCTGGCGAGGCTCGCCGCGACTTACGAAGGTCGCGGGCCCGATGCCTGGACGCTCGATCGCTTACCATCGGGCAATGCCGAGGCACAAAGCAAAGGCATTGTTGCTTTCCGCATGCCGATCTCCCGACTCGAGGCCAAGGCCAAGCTCAGCCAGAACCGCGACCTCGAGGATCGCCATCGCGTGATCGCCAGACTTGAGGCGAGCGACAGTCAGGACTCGCAGGCCACCGCGCTCTGGATGACGAAGGTCCTGCCGTAGGGTCGCGCGGATCAAGTGGCCGTGCGACGGCCGGCCGTTCTAACCGTCGATCACGGCCATCGCATCCATCTCGAACAGCCAGCCCGGCTGGGCGAGTCGGCTGACGAAGATGAATGTGCTCACCGGCGGCGCCGCGGTGTTCACGTAGCGATCACGGACCTTCTGGAACGCGGTGCGTTGCTCCGGCGTGACCGACGCCACGCAATAATTGTTGATCTTCACGAGATTCCGGAAGCTGCCGCCCGCAGCCTTGAGGGCAGCGTCGAGGTTTCTGAATACCTGCTCGACCTGGGCCGCGAAGTCGTTCTCGCCGACCAGCTTGTCATCGGTGTCGTGCGGCACCTGGCCGGCAATCAGCACGAGCTTGCCGCCGGTCACTTCGCAGATCTGCGAATAGCCGGCGCGCCGCGGCATGGTCCTGGGATTGGAGAAGGTGACGGTCATGGCTGGCTCCTGAGTCACACGTTGAAGCGGAAATGGAAGACATCGCCGTCCTTGACGGCGTAGTCCTTGCCTTCGAGGCGGAGCCTGCCGGCATCGCGCGCACCGCCTTCGCCATCGAGCGCGACGTAGTCGTCATAGGCGATTGTTTCGGCGCGGATGAAGCCCTTCTCGAAATCGGTATGGATGACGCCGGCCGCCTCCGGTGCCTTGGCTTGCCGTCGCACCGTCCAGGCGCGCGCCTCTTTCGGTCCAACCGTGAAAAAAGTGACGAGGTCGAGCAGTGCATAGCCGGCACTGACCACGCGCGCGAGGCCCGTCTCCTTGAGGCCGAGATGACCGAGATACTCGGCCTGGTCCTTGGGGGAAAGCTGCGCCACTTCGGCTTCGATCGCTGCCGAGATCACGACGGAGGGAATGCCGCGCTCGGTGGCCCAGGCTTCAGCCTTGGCGCTATGCGGATTGCCGGCGGCAGCCGAGGCTTCATCCACGTTCAGCACGTACATCATGGGCTTGGCGGTGATGAGCTGCAGCCGGGCAAAAACCGGCCGTTCCTCGTCGGTGAGCGCCGCGGCGCGTGCAGGCTTGCCGGCGCGCAGCGCGTCGAGGGCCTTCTGCACGACCGGCGCCTCGATGGCCGCCTCCTTGTCGCCGCCCTTGGCGCGCTTCTCGAGGTTGGGCAGGCGTTTCTCGAGGCTGTCGAGATCGGCCAGCATCAGCTCGGTCTCGACGATCTCGGCATCGCGCACGGGATCAACGCCGCCTGCGACGTGCGTCACGTCACGGTTCTCGAAACAACGCAGCACATGGGCGATCGCATCGACCTCGCGGATGTTGGCGAGGAACTGGTTGCCCAGCCCTTCGCCCTTGCTTGCTCCCTTGACCAGCCCCGCGATGTCGACGAATTCGAGTTGCGTGTTGATGACCTTGGCGGATTGGGCGATCGCCGCGAGCCGGTCGAGCCGCGCGTCGGGCACGGCGACGCGGCCGACATTGGGCTCGATCGTGCAAAACGGGTAGTTGGCGGCCTGGGCCGCTTGTGTAGCGGTGAGCGCATTGAACAAGGTCGACTTGCCGACATTGGGCAGGCCCACGATTCCGCAGTTGAAACCCATGACTCACTCTTCGAGGGATAGCCTGGCCGGCAAATCGGGCGGCGGCGCGAGATTCGCCACCCGGCTCATGTACTTTTCATCGCCCTTCGCCGTGCCTTCGACCAGCAGCGCCGATTCCTCGGCGAGCGCCTGGAGGAGCTTGGGCAGCCAGCCGTCATCGGGGTCGCGCTCGTCGGGTTCGAAGTCGCGTAGCACCCAGTGCAGCACCAGGTCCTTGTGGCCGGGATGGCCAATGCCGATTCGCACGCGGCGATATCCGTTGCCGACGTGGGCGTCGATGTCGCGCAGACCGTTGTGCCCGCCCGCACCGCCGCCCTTCTTCATGCGCACCCGGCCGGGCGCGAGATCCAGCTCGTCGTGGAACACCACGACGCGGTCGAGCGGCACCTTGAGGAAGCGCACGGCCTCGCCGACCGCCTTGCTCGACTCGTTCATGAAGGTCATCGGCTTCAGCGCGAGCGTCCGCTCGCCGCCGAGATGGCCTTCCGCCATCGCGCCGTTGAAGCGCGCGCGCCAGGGCGAGAAGACACGGCGGCGGACGATCTCGTCCACCGCCATGAATCCGACATTGTGCCGGTGCCCCGCATAGCGCGGCCCGGGGTTGCCGAGGCCGACCAGCAGCAGCATGGGAAGGGCGAGGCGATGGCCCCGCTTACTTCTTGGCCGGTGCCGGGGCCTTGCCACCCGCCGCCGGAGCTGCCGCAGCCGGAGCTGGCGCAGTTCCTGCTGCAGGGGCCGCCGCGGGAGCGGCCGCACCCGCGGCTGGCGTCGCTTCGGCCACAGCCGGGGCCGCCGCCGCTGCCGCGGCATCCGCGGCCGCCTGGGCCGCCGCCTCGCGCACCACGGTGGGTGCGGCGATCGAGGCCACGGTGGCGTCCTTCTCGCGTGTCACCATGCGCACGCCCTCCGGCACCCTGAGCGAGGAGATGTGCACTGAATGGCCGATCTCCAGCCCGCTCAGGTCGACCTCGAAGAACTCGGGGATCAGATCGGGCTTGGTGCGCACAGTGATCTCGTGCATCACGACGTTGAGCACACCGCCGCGCTTGATGCCGGGCGACGCCGCCTCGTTCCTGAAATGGACGGGCACCTGCACGGTGATGATCGAGTCGGGGCCGATGCGCAGGAAGTCGAGATGCAGAGGACGGTCGGTCACCGGATCGACCTGCACGTCGCGCGGCAGGACGTCGACATTCGTGCCGTCGACTTCAATCTGGAGCCGGTGATTGAAGAAACCCTCCTTGTGCATCTCGCGCTCGATCGTCTTCGGCTCGACCGCGATCATTTGGGGGGCCTGCTTGTCGCCGTAGATCACCGCGGGAATCAGTCCTTCGCGACGGCTGGAACGGGCGCCCCCTTTGCCGGCCCGGTCCCGCTTCTTCGCGACGACCTTCGTCGTCTCTGCCATTTCAACTTCTCCTGTGTGTTTCCTGTTGCTCTCTCTTCATCGCGGCGCGGCCTCCAGGGGTGCCCAGCGCCGGGATCTCCAAAAATCTTCTAGTCGAACAGACTCGACACCGACGTCTCGTCGGAGATGCGTTTCATGGCCTCGGCCATCAGCGAGGCGATGCTGAGCGGCCGCACGTTGGGCGACACACGTACCGCCTCCGTGGGCTGGATCGAATCGGTGATCACGAGCTTCTCCATCGGCGAGGCAGCGACGCGGGCGACTGCACCACCCGACAGCACGCCGTGCGTGACGTAGGCGCAAACCGACTTGGCGCCATGGTCCATCAGCGCCACGGCGGCATTGCAGAGCGTGCCCGCCGAATCGACGATGTCGTCGATCAGGATGCAGTCGCGGCCGTTCACGTCGCCGATCACGTTCATGACTTCGCTGACGCCCGCCGCCTCGCGACGCTTGTCGATGATCGCGAGGTCGGCGTCGATGCGCTTGGCGATCGCGCGCGCTCGCACCACGCCGCCCGTGTCGGGCGAGACCACGGTCAGACTGCGGTTCGAAAGCGTCTCCTTGATGTTCTGGCTGAACACTGGACCGGCATAGAGATTGTCGAGCGGGATGTCGAAGAAGCCCTGGATCTGGCCGGCGTGGAGATCCAGCGTGAGTACGCGGTGGGCACCGGCATGGGTAATCAGGTTGGCCACCAGCTTGGCCGAGATCGGCGTACGCGAGCCGGTCCGGCGGTCCTGGCGGGCGTAGCCGTAGTAGGGCATCACTGCGGTGATCCGGCGCGCCGAGCTGCGGCGCAGCGCGTCGATGGTGATCAGCAGTTCCATCAGATGGTCGTTCGCCGGATAGCTGGTCGACTGGATGACGAACACGTCCTCGCCGCGCACGTTCTCGAGGATTTCGACGAAGATCTCGTTGTCGGAGAATCGCTTGATGTTCGCTCTCACGAGCGGCAAGGCGAGCTTGGCGGAAATCGCTTCCGCCAGCGGCCGATTGCTGTTGCCCGTCAGGATCTTCATGGTATCGCGCCCCTCACGCCGGGCGGGTTCTCGTTAAGTCGTTGATAATAAACGACAAAACGGCCATTCCCGGCCGCGACGCGGCGGAACATAGCAACCGGTTCACGCTCTGTAAACGGCTCGCAATATCGCAGCTGTGGGCCGGGGAACGCGCTGCCCGAATCGAAAGGCCGCTCCTCCTGGAAGCGACCTTCCTTTCTTCCTCGGCGAGCCGTGCAAATGCTCCGCCTGTTACTGCGCTCACGCGCGCGACAGCCATGTTTCAGCAACGCGGCGGTATCGTGCGTCATCGATCATGCGGATTGAAGTCGAACGGGGTTACGCCCTTCCCCACAGCCGCCGCGTTGCAATGTCGGCGCCGGCACGGCAACTCCTGAGTTTCTCCCAGACGACATCCTCGGCGACCAGTTCCGAGCCTGCGAAGGTGCCGAAGCCGCAGTCGCTGGAGGCGATGATGCGGCTGCGGTCGCCGACCGCGTCGACCGCCTCGCAGATCCGGTTCGCCACCACTTCCGGATGCTCGACGTAGTTGGTCGTCGAATCGACCACGCCGGGAAGTAGAAGAAGCTCCGGTGGAGGCGGGTTGCGCTTGAGCGCCGCATATTCGTGCTGATGTCGGGGATTGGCGAACTCCAGGCTGAGCGCGCCGACGTGGGCCTGGTACAGCACCGGCAGAATCTCCGCAAGCGGGATGTCGTGGATGTGCGGTCCTTCGTAGTTTCCCCAGCAGCAATGCAGCCGGATGCGGTCGCGCGGGATGGCAGCCAACGCCTCGTTGAGCGCCGCGACGTGCATTTCGGCGATCCCGAGGAACTCGGTGGCGGTCATGTCACGGAACAGGACCGTGCGTTCCATCGCGAGGTCGGGAGCATCGATCTGCAGCACGAAGTCGCGCGCGACCAGCTCGTATTCCTTGCGCATCTGGCGTGCCAGCGCAAAGACATAGGCTTCATGGCTGTCATAGTGCGCATTGAGCAGCGTCGTGGCGATGATCCCTGGCGATGCCGCGGTCATGAATGCGTCGGCAGGCGGCGTGCCGAGGCCGTCGAGCGCCGCGCGAAACATGCGACATTCCTGCTCGGCGGCGCCAAGGTCGTCATAGGCGACGTCGGCGATCGCCTGCGGGGCGTTCGACACCTTGCTGCGACGGGGAAGCCGTTGGGCCATCCAGGCGGCGAAGACGGGAAAGTCGGCGAAGTCGCGCGGCCTCGGTCGCTTCGATTCGCCGCCGAAGCCCTTCATGCGCTGCGCCACGTAGGTCTGGAAGCCGACGCGCGGCTGCTCGCCGTCATTGATCACATCGACGCCGGACGCGACCTGTCGCTCGACGACATGTCGAACAGCGCTTTCGCTCAGACGGTGCAGCTCTGTCCGATCCACCACCTCGCCGGCTTCTTCGCGGATCAGCCGGTCGGCAAGCGCCGGATGGCGCGGGAGGCTGCCGACGTGAGTGATGAGAATTCGTTCCTCGCTGCGACGCATGGACTGCCTCCCGGCGTTGACATCCGCTACATGGCGTGCGGATCGGCGACGAATGGCCACTGCCTCTTGTCCGCCTTGGTGTAGGACAGCAGCGACCAGTCCGGAACAAGCGCGCCGGGCGCGGCGACATAGACGACTTCGCTGGCAATCGGCGCATAGGCGGCATGGAAATGCTGCATTGATTTCACCACCACGATCTTCTTGGTCGAGGGATCGACACCGAGCTTGGTGAAGCAGTCGCGGCTGTGGCACTGCGTGCGCTTGGAGTTGACGATCACCGTCACCCCGTTGATCTGCAGAGCAGCCGCATCGCCGATCGAAGCCACGCTCTTGCGCTCGCCGCCGAACTCGACGGCGACATCCTTCTCGACCTTCAGCACCCTGGCGCGCGCGTCGACCGGCGAACCCGATTGCGGACCGAGCTTGCCACCGAGGCGAATATCGAGCTCCGCTCCCTCGCCGACCTCGAAAGCGAGCTTGACTGCGCCAGGATCCCAGAACATGCCGATCGCGGCCTCCCTGACGTTGCGGTCGAGCAGGGCCTGCAGGATGAAGGTCGAGTCCGAGGCCGCGCCGCCGCCCGCATTGTCGGAAACGTCGGCCAGGACCATCGGCTTGGGCAGGTTGTGGGTTGAAACGCGCGCCATCGCCGTGTCCAGCGAGACGTAAGGCGGCTGGGTCTTGTCGCGCAGGGCGAAGAATTCCAGGCCGAGTTCGCGGGCGAGCCGCTCTGCCTTGAACTTGTCGCCGTCGGTGATGACGATCAGCTTGGAGCCCATTTCCTTCACGTCGGACCACGGAAAGCCGTGGGCGATCGAGAGCGAGAGGACGCCGTTCCTGCCTTCCATTGCCGAGAGCTTGTCGACGAAACCACGCATCGGCTGGCGCGTGGTGTGGAAGACGCCGATCATCCGGCAGTCGAACGCGGCCATCACCGGCCTGGTGCGGCCCTCGATGGCGCCTTCCATGACGTTGAACAGGTCCTCGGCGCGCTCCGACACGTCGACGTGCGGGTATTCCTTGAACAGCACCAGCGCGGTGGCGTCGCGCATCGTGCCTTCGCCGATGTTGCAATGCAGGTCGAACTCGACGCCGACCGGCACGTCGCGGCCGACCACCTGGCGGACATGGGCGAGCAGGTCGCTTTCGCAGTCGTCGTAGCCCTCGGCCACCATGGCGCCGTGGCACGACAGGAACACCGCATCGACCGGCATCGCCGCCTTGAGGTCGGCGACGATCTCGTCGCGGAACGCCTCGTAGACCTTCTTCACGGTCTTGCCGGCCGGCTGCGCGAAGGCGCACAGGCTCTCGGCCACCTGCCAGCCGCGCGCCTGCGCCAGGCGGCGCCACACCGCCAGCGGCGCGCCGAACATCGGCGTCTTGTCGCCGTAGTCGCCCTTGCGGAAAAGACAGGTGTCCTGGAAGAGCTGCAGCCCGGTCGGCAATGACGAGAAGGTGTTGGTTTCCGTACCGAGCGTGGCGGTGAAGATCTTTTTCATCGGACAGCAGGCCCCCTTGTTGGAGGCCCGACGCTACCCGCTCTTCACATTGCCGGGAAAGCCGCACGCACGCATGCACGGCGCAAACCGGTCATGCAGGCACAAATCGCCGTCCCGGTGAAGGCTCGGGTCGCTCGCGCCCCGAGCGGCGGCAAGGCCGCTCAGCGGCGATCGATGACGGTGTAATCTGCGTCGCTGACCCGCACGCTGGTCCCGCGCACGCGCACCGGCACCGTAC
>NZ_DATBFE010000145.1:0-13658 GCF_036558665.1 Reyranella sp.
CGGGCGGCGCCCTTGAGCTTGTGCGCGAGCTCGGTGAGCTGCTGGCGGTCCTGCCGCGCCGCCGTGATCTCGGCGACCAGGCGGGCGCCGGCGTCGCGAAAGCGGCCGAGCACCCGCGCCACCGTCGCGGTGTTGCCGCCGAACATGCTCTCGACCACCGAGCGGTCGATCGCCGGCGCGGTATTGCCGATCGTCCAGCGCGCCACCGCCTCGCGCAGCCGGTCGAGCGTCAGCGGCTTGGTCAGGTAGTCGTCCATGCCGGCCTCGAGGCAGCGCTCGGCCTCGCCCTTCAGCGCGTTGGCGGTGAGCGCCACGATCGGCGTGCGCGGCCGGCTGAGCGCGCTTTCCTCGGCGCGCATCTGGCGGGTCAACTCGAAGCCGTCCATGTCGGGCATGTGGATGTCGGTCAGCAGGAGGGCATAGTGTCGATTGCGCCACAGCGTCAGCGCCTCGATGCCGTTGCTCGCCGTATCGAGGGGAACGCCGAGAATCGTGAACTGGCCGACCAGAACCTCGAGGTTGATGTCGTTGTCATCTACCGCCAGCACACGCACACCCGTTGCCGGCAGCGGCCACTGATCCCGGCCCGTCTCCTCCGCCACCCCGTCCATCGAGGTCTCGGAAGCGCGTTTGACCTTCATCGTAACCGTAAAGGTCGAGCCCCGGCCGGGCGCGCTTTCGACGGCCACGGAGCCGTTCATCAGTTCGGCGAGCCGGCGCACGATGGAAAGGCCAAGTCCGGTTCCTCCGTAGCGGCGCGTGGTCGAGCTGTCGGCCTGGGAGAATGGCTTGAACAGACGCTCCTGCTGCCGGCGATCCATGCCGATGCCGGTATCGGAGACGGACAGGGCCAGGGTCACGGTCTTGTCGTCCGCGCCGACGGCGCGGACGCGCACCGTGATGTGGCCGACATCGGTGAATTTGGCGGCATTCCCGACCAGATTGAAGAGGATCTGGCGCAGACGCGTGGCGTCCGCCAGCAGCAGGTCGGGCGTGCGCGGCTCGATGGTCGTGTGCAGGGCCAGCCCCTTGTTCTCGACCTGGACCGACAGCGTCTCGATCGTGCCGGTGACCAGCGCCCGCAGCGAAAATGGCGCCTCCTCGAGTTCCATGCGTCCGGCTTCGATTTTCGAGAAGTCGAGAACATCGTCGATGATGCGCAATAGTGCGGTCGCGGAGCGGCGCACCGTCCCCACCAGCCGCTTTTGTCGCTCGTTCAGCGGCTCGCGCTCCAGCAGCTCGGCCGTGCCCACGACCCCGTTCATCGGCGTGCGCATCTCGTGGCTCATGGTGGCGAGGAAGGTCGACTTTGCCTGATTGGCGGCCTCGGCCTCGTCGCGCGCGCGTTCCGATTCGGCGCGGGCCAGCTGGAGCTTCTCTTCCCGCTCGACGATCTCGGTCAAGTCGCGATGGATGGTCAGCACGCGGCCGTCGGACAGCCGCCGATAGGTGACCTCGACGGTGCGCCCCGAGACGGTTCGCCTGCGCTCGGCCGGCTGGCTGGTTTCCTCGAAGCGTGCGACCCGAGTCGCGATCCAGCCGTCTAGACCTCCTGGCAACTGCTCGAGCGGACCATAATCACCGCGCCGCGTGCGATAGCGGATGATGTCGGCAAAAGTCGGCAGCGTCGCCATCAGCGCGTTTGACATATCGTGCAGTCTGGCCATGGCCGGATTCTGATAGACCCAGCGGCCGTCGGCCTCGTAGAGCAGCACACCGTCGCTCATGTTATCGAACATCGCCTCCAGCACGGCCCGGGCCTGTCGCGCCTCCTTCTCGCGCCGCGCATGAAGCTTGGCCAGGTCCTCATGGGCGATCGCCAGCGCCACCTGCCTCCTCTGTTGCCGATGCTGCACGGCGTTCTGCAGCAGCAGCGCCACGAGGTAGATCATCAGAAGGATCGCGGTCGGCTTGGCGATTGGATCGCCCGTCAACAGCAGTCCAAGCGCCAGCAAAATGAGATCCAGGCAGATGAGCAGCACATAGCTGCGCGGCTCGTACATGCGGCCCGGCGGAAGTGCCGCAATGGTGCCCAGCGTCGCGGCAACGAGCATCCGCGGGGCCGACGGCGCTTCCGGGATCAACAAGAGGCCGGTCAGCCCGTAGGACAGGCCTGTCAAACCGGCGAGCGTGATGTAGCGCCATCGCCAGCCCTCCGTCTCATAAACATCGGGCTCGCGGCGATAGAGGCGTTCCAGCCACAGGAAGCCCATCATCGACGAAATATGCACGGCCGCCGGCACGGCGAAGGCCCACCACGGAACGCTGTCGCCGCATGCCATCCAGAACATCGGCCATATCAACAGCGCGAGCAGCCGAAGGCCGTTGCCCGTCATCAGGCCGTCGGTCATGGCGCGCTCGATGCGTTCGGCATCGACAGGTGCCGTGGCTTCCCGGGTCGTCGAAGTGGCGGTCGCGGTCACGCCGATATCGTCCTCCTGCGCTGTTTCCTCGCTGTAACGCGGCCAGTCAAAAGTGTTTCATCGGTTTCGTCTGTCGCAACCATTGTGAGGCCGCGCAACACGCGAAACCATTTCGCAGGGTGCCGCAATGATGACGAAACGCTTCGATCCTTACGGTTTGGTCGATCGAATATGCCGCTGCGCTATTCGAGAGCTCGTCAGGAGGAGGCAGCAATGGTGGTTCGCCTGCTCATGCACCCGCTGGCCGAAGACGTCTTCGTCTTCCTGAGCCTCGGGTCGATCCTGCTCAGCGTCGGCCTGGTCGGTTCGCTGTTGTGGAGCCTGCCAGCCGATGACGATCTCCCATCTTCTGCCCGGACGAGCATCGTGACCGCGAGCGTGACCTCGGTCCCGGCGCCGACGAGCGCCCGTTCTGTCGCCTGTGTCAGGCATTCGGGTTTCGTTGCAAGGGCCACGGTGGCCGACTGCAGGCGCTAGACCCAGCGCTCTACGGCGTCGGTTCACATACCCCCCGACGCTCACGGCCGGCATTACCCTTGCCGCTCGTGCTCAGACGGCGCCCCTTTCCCGGGGCGCCGTTTGAGGTGCTTGAGGTCGGCCAGACGGGGCGGCAGGATGGCGCATGGCCATCCGCCTCAAAGACACGCGCCCTCACGTCATAGTGGTGGAGGATGAACAGTTTCAACGCGAAACCCTGGTCGACTTTCTCGACGAGAATGGTTTTCGCTCCTCGGGCGTGGAGTCCGGTGCTGCCCTGCGCAAACTGGTCGAGAAAGATCCGCCGGCCCTCGTGCTCCTCGATCTGCGGCTGCCGGGCGGCGATGACGGCTTTGCCCTTGCGCGGTTCCTGCGCGAGCGCAGCCGCCGCGTGGGCATCATCATGCTCACCGCCAGCACCGACACCGTGGATCAGGTCGCCGGCCTGGAAACGGGCGCCGACGACTACATTGCCAAGCCCTACGAATCGCGAGCGCTGCTGGCGCGCATGAAGGCGGTGCTGCGTCGCGCCGGCGGGGCCGAGGCGGCGACCCCCGGCGGGCGAGTGCGCATGGGCAAGTGTCTGCTCGATCTCAAGACGCGGCGCATGACCGCCCTGTCCGGCGAGGATGTGCCGCTGCGCGCCGGCGAATTCGAGCTCCTCAAGCTATTCGCGGAAAACCCCAACCGGCCGCTCAGCCGCGACTGGCTGCTCGAGACCACGAGCCATCGCGAAATGGAGGCGTTCGACCGCGCCATCGACATCCGCATCCTGCGCATTCGCCGCAAGATCGAGGCGGATCCGGCGCGGCCGACCTCTATCCGCACGGTGCGCGGCGCGGGCTATATGTTCGTGCCGCCTGAAGACTGACGCCTTGTCGTGGCGCTGGAACTTCGCGCCCCGGGCGGCGTTGAACCGGCAACGGGCCGGACCGTGCGTTCGCCCGCAGGCGGGGAGATTGGGCGAATGGCAAGCGAGACACTGCACGAAGATCCGCAAAAGCTGGGCAGCGACGTCATCGATGTGCACCGTGCCATCGTGTCGGTCATGGAGGAGCTGGAGGCGGTCGACTGGTACAACCAGCGCGCCAAGGCGACCGACAATCCGAAATTGCGCGCTATCCTCGAGCACAACCGGGACGAGGAGAAAGAGCACGCCTCGATGGTGCTGGAATGGCTGCGGCGCGCCGATCCGGTGTTCGCGCAGCACTTCAAGACCTATCTGTTCACGGAAGGATCGATCACCGGGATCGAGGCCGAGGCGGAGGAAGGTGGTGGAGGCGAGGCGCGATCCGACGCCAACGGCGACGGCAGCCTCGGCATCGGCAGCCTGCGACAGGTGAACAGATGAACCATCTCTTCCGTGAACGGGCGCCCATCACTCCGGCTGGCTGGGCGGAGATCGAGAAGGAGGCCAAAAGGACCCTGCGGGCCCTGCTCGCCGCGCGCCGTGTCGTCGACTTCGTCGGCCCGCTCGGATGGGGCGCGTCGGACGTCGAACTGGGCCGCGCCGATCCGATCGCCTCGCCCACGGGCGCGCGCGAGGTCCAGGCCCGCCTGCGTCGCATCCAGCCGCTCGTGGAACTGCGTATTCCCTTCGAGATGACGCGGACTGAACTCGACGCCATCGACCGCGGTGCGCGCGACCCCGACCTCGACGCCGTCACGGCGGCGGCGCGTGAGATCGCCATCGCCGAGGATCGAGCGATCTTCCATGGCTACGAGGCGGCACACATCACCGGCATCTGCCAGGCGGCAGCCAAGAGCGCCGTCCCGCTCGGCACCAGTCACAACGACTATCCCGGCGCAGTCGCGGCGGCCCTGACGAAACTGCGCGACGACGGCGTCGAAGGGCCCTTCGCGGTGGTGTTGAACGAGCAGCTCCACAAGGATCTGGCGGCCCGCACCGAGGGCGGCTATCCGATCCTCACCCACGTGAAGCGCCTGATCGACGGCGACATCGTGCCCGCGCCGGGACTCGAGGGCGGCCTGGTGATCTCCCTGCGCGGCGGCGATTTCGAGCTCTCCGTCGGGCAGGATTTCTCCATCGGCTATCTCGAGCACACGACCGACCTGGTGCGGCTATATATCGAGGAAAGCTTCACCTTCCTGGTGCTGACCGACCAGGCCGCCGTGCCCTTGGCGCCGCGCGCCGGCAAGAAGTCGTAGCCTCAGCGACGTGTCCGCGTCTCGCGCGCTCGCTTCGAGAACTCCGCAAGCCTGAAGCAGAGGCGGCGGGCGATCGCTTCGTCCGGCAGGCCGGTTGTCTTGCACGCAATTTCCGCGTCCAAGATGGCCGAAAGGGCCTCGCTGAGCTTCGGCAAGGGCCAGATCCTCAGATGGCGTGCGAAGCGCTCGCGGATCGGCCCGCCGCGCGGCAGACCGTAAGCCCTGAACATCGCACCCTCGAAGTTGCCGTTCTTCGCGTGACTGGCGACGAGATGGAGCTGGTCGGCGTGGCGCTGCAAAGCGCGCACGAGCCGCACCGGATTGCCTCCTTCGGCGAAAACCCGATCGAGCGCGCGGGCGAGCATTGCAAGATCGCCGTCGAAGGTGGCGGCGATCACATTGTCGATGCCGATCGCAGCCGTATCGCCGAGCACGGCGAGCGCCTCGTCGAGCGTGATCGTGCTCCCGGAATTGTCCGCCTTGTAGAGCAGCAGCTTGTCGATCTCGCTGCGGGTCTGACCACGATCGCCGCCCAGATGCTCGGTGATCCAGTCGAGCGCTTCGTTCTCGACGCTGAGACCAGCCGCACGCGCCGAGTTCACCACCAGCGCTTCGAGAGCCTCCGTGTCGTCCATATGGCAGGGCAGGGCCGCGAGGCAGGCTTCGGTCTCGGCCAGCGTCCGAAGCTGGGAGCGCGGCGCGAGGTTGCCTGCCTCGAGCACGATCAGCCCGTCGCCAGCCCCGGCCGCCGCCAGATTCTCCAGGGCCGCGACCGATTCCTCGCCCGCCGGCCTCACGCGAACCACGCGCCGGCCGCCCATCAGCGACATCGCCGAGAACTCGTCGGCCAGCCGCGCTGGATCGCTCTTCAGAGCGTCGCCCGGGATGTCGACGACGCGGAACGGATCCTTGAGGTCGTCGCAGACCGTCCTGGCCAGGGCCAAAGCGCGCTCGGCGACCAGCCCGTCGTCGTTGCCAAAGATCACTACGCCGCGGACCCCGGGGTCTGGCTTCTTCAGAAAAGCGTCGACGTGATGCGCTGCGATCTTCACGCCGTCCCTACACCACGACGTTGACCAGGCGATTCGGCACGACGATCACCCGTCTTTGCGGCTTGCCAGCCATTGCCTTGCGGACATCGGTATTGGCGAGAGCCGCGACCGTGTTCGCTTCCTGCGAAGCGTCCTTCGGCATCTGTATGGTACCGCGCAGCTTGCCGTTGACCTGAAGCGCGATCGTCACGGTGTCCTCGACCAGAAGTGCCGCCTCGGCAACCGGCCACGGCTCCTCGGCCAACAAGGTCCCGTGCCCCAGCGCCTGCCACAGCTCCTCGCCGAGATGCGGCGTCATCGGGCCGATCAGCCGCACGAAGATCTCCAATGCCTCGCGCAACGCCCATCCGTGCGAGGGATCCTTCGCGGTGCTGGCGCCGATGGTGTTGGCGAGCTCGTAGAGGCGCGCCACTGCCTTGTTGAAGTGGAAGGCCTCGATATCGGCCGACACGCCCGCCACCGTCTTGTGCGCCGCGCGTCGGAGCTCGGCCGCGGCGTGCGAGAAGGTTGCCGGCATGGGTGCGCCGACGGCGGGCAGCCGGGCCAATGCCTCGGTCGCGATACGGTAGAGACGCTGCTGGAAGCGCCAGGCGCCGGCGACACCCGCCTCGGTCCATTCGAGATCGCGCTCGGGCGGGCTGTCCGACAGCATGAACCAGCGTGCGGTGTCGGCGCCGTAGTCGCGGATGATCTGGTCCGGGTCGACGACGTTCTTCTTCGACTTCGACATCTTCTCGGAGCGGCCGACCTCGACCGGGCTCTTGTCGGAGATGCGTACGACCTTGCCGCCGGTGCGCTCGACCTCTTCCGGCAACAGCCACGCGCCGTCGCTCGCGCGATAGGTTTCGTGGCACACCATGCCTTGCGTGAACAGGCCGTCGAACGGCTCGTCGCGGCTGGTCATCTGCACCTCGCGCATGGCGCGCGTCCAGAAGCGCGAATAGAGCAGATGCAGGATCGCATGCTCGATGCCGCCGATATATTGATCGACCGGCATCCAGTAATGGTCCTCCCGGCGGTCGAACGGCGCCGTCGTCATATGCGGCGAGGTGAACCGATCGAAATACCAGCTCGAATTGACGAAGGTATCGAACGTGTCGGTCTCGCGCACGGCTGCGGCCCCGCAGCTCGGACAGGCGACATGCTTCCAGGTCGGATGATGGTCGAGCGGATTGCCCGGCCGGTCGAATGTTACATCCTCGGGCAAACGCACCGGCAGATCCGTCTCCGGCACGGGAACGACACCGCATTTCTCGCAGTGGATCGCCGGGATCGGCGTTCCCCAGTAGCGCTGACGCGACACCAGCCAATCACGCTGGCGATACTGGATCGTGCCCTTGCCGGCGCCAATCTCCTCCAGCCGGGCGATCACCCTCGCCTTGGCATCCTCGACCGAAAGACCGTTGAGGAAATCGGAATTGATGACGACGCCGTCGTCGGTGAAGGCCGCGTCGGCCACACTGAAGGTCTTCGGGTCGGCATCCCTGGGCATCACCACCGGCAAAATCGGGAGCCCGTACTTGGTCGCGAATTCGTGGTCGCGCTCGTCGTGGCCCGGACAGCCGAAGATGGCGCCCGTGCCATACTCCATCAGCACGAAATTGGCGGCGTAGACCGGCACCGTCTTGCCCGGCATCAGCGGGTGCCGGGCAAGCAACGGCAGCTTGTAGCCCTGCTTCTCCGCGGTCTCGAGCTCGGCCGCTGCGGTGCCGATCTTGCGGCAGTCGGCGATGAAGCGCTCCAGGCCGGGATCCTTGGGCGCGAGCTCTGCGACCACGGGATGGTCGATCGACAGCGCCATGAACGAGGCGCCATAGAGCGTGTCGGGCCGGGTAGTGAAGATCTCGAGCTGACCACGATCTGCGGCCGTCGAATCGGTGAGTCGCCAGAAAACGCGCGCGCCGCGGCTCTTGCCGATCCAGTTCGCCTGCATCAGCCGCACCTTCTCCGGCCAGCGGTCGAGCGTGTCGAGGCGGTCCAGAAGTTCCTCGGTGAACGCGGTCATGCGCAGGTTCCACTGCGTCAACTTGCGCCGCTCGACGGTGGCGCCGGTGCGCCAGCCCTTGCCTTCGATCACCTGCTCGTTGGCGAGTACCGTGTTGTCGACGGGATCCCAGTTCACCCACGCTTCGCTGCGATAGGCGAGACCCGCCTTCCAGAAGTCGAGGAACATCTTCTGTTCATGGCCGTAATATTCCGGATCGCAGGTCGCGAGTTCGCGGCTCCAGTCCAGCGACAGGCCCATCGACTTGAGCTGCGCCTTCATGGTCGCGATGTTCTCGAAGGTCCATTTCTTGGGATGGACCTTCTTCTCCATCGCGGCGTTCTCGGCCGGCAGGCCGAACGCATCCCATCCCATCGGATGCAGGACATTGAACCCCGCGGCCCGCTTGTAGCGGGCGATCACGTCGCCTTGCGTATAGTTGCGCACGTGACCCATGTGGATGCGCCCCGACGGATAGGGGAACATCTCGAGCACGTAGTATTTCGGCCGTCCCTCGTCCATGACGGCACGAAAGGTCTGGCGCTCGTCCCACACCTTCTGCCACTTGGCCTCGGTCTCGCGAAAATTGTAGCGCGGCGGCGACCCTTGAGGCGGGGATACTGTGGACGACACGGGGCTCATTCTCCAAAACGACAGAGGCCGCAGCGGATGCCCCCTGCAGCCTCTTCCGTCAAGTTGTGAACGCGCGCGCGCCGACCCGAGTTTCGCCGCTCAGCTTCCGCCCTGGGCGATGCGAAGCTGCCGCGCGCGAGTGAGGATCGCATTCTCGATGTCGGTGTTGGTGTGTGGATCGACCTGGGCGTCGACCCAGCCCCCGCCCTTGGGGTTGAGCTGCTGCTTGAACACCGAGACGCGGACGCCATCGGCGCGCAAGGCGCGATCGAGGATGGTGACCTGCACCTTCATCCGTTCGTTGGGCGTTTCGGCCGGGGTGTACCAGTCGGTGATGATCACGCCGCCGAACGGGTCGGCCTGGACCAGCGGGATGAAATTGATGGTGTCGAGGCTGGCGCGCCAGAGGAAGGCGTTGACGGCGACGCCGGTGCCTTGATCGTCCTTCTTCTCGGCCCTCGGGCCGAGCAGGCCGCCCGGCCCGAACAGGCTGCCCTCCTCGCGGTTTTGGCCACCGAGCCCTTGTGTCGCCTGCTCCTTCGCCAGCCTGCCACCGCCATAGTCGCGTTCCTTGATGGCGCCGGGGTTGCCGGCCCCACAAGCCGTCACGAGCGACATTGCAAGGCCGGCCGCACAAAGGCGGAACAGAGCCCACCAACTCCAACTTCTGCTGTCCCCGCTGCCTGCGGCGAAGATTGCCATGAACCTACCTGTTGCTGCCGCGCTTCCTGCCCCAGAAGCGGCGGGGCGGACCATAGGCGGCGCCACTGGCGACCGCAAGGGGCACTGTAACGCACAAATCAACAAGGTCTTGTTTGGCTATCTAGTCAGTTGCTTAAAGGGGCACGAGTTCACGACCTGGGCGCTCGCTGCTTGGTCGCGGAACGGTCTGGAATGCGACCGCAATCCCCGGCAAATGTGACAAAGACGCCACAGGTCCGGAGAGATTCGGGTGCGATTGCGTCCATTCCTTGACCCTGCTTTTGGCCGTGTGTTCTTATCCATCGGTCGCATTGGCGGGAAAGCGCGTGGCCGAAAGCGCGCAGTTCGCCGGTCAGACAAGGCCTTTGGGTATGTACCAGTCTCAGATCAATGAGAGAGGGAGAATGATGAAAAAGCTATTGCTAGGCTCGACTGCCTTGGTTGTCGGCGGCCTGGTAGCCGCGCCTGCCATGGCGGCCGATCCCATCAAGATGGGCGTCGGCGGCTACTACCAATTCTACGCGCTGGCCGGTTCGATGGAAGGCACCTACGCCACCAACGGGACCTGGTCGCAATTCAAGGGCATCCAGTTCATCCAGGAAGGTGAAATTCATTTCATCGGCCAGACCAAGCTGGACAACGGCACGTCGATCGGTGTCCGCGTCGAGCTCGAAGGCTGGAACCCGTCGATCAGCGGCACCGGCGTGCGCCAGATCGACGAGGCCTACCTGTTCGCCTTCGGTGATTGGGGTCGTATCGAGTTCGGCTCCAAGGACGATGCCGCCTACATCATGTACTACGGCGCGCCGTCGGCCCTGCTCGGCTTCGGCTTCTTCCAGCACAACAGCTCGTTCAGCTGGACGAACCCGACCGCCAACGGGTTCAACAAGGCAGCGTTCCATATCTCGGATCAGACCATCGACGGTCAGTTCCAGGACGTGAACCGTATCAACTACTACACGCCGCGTTTTGCCGGTCTGCAGATCGGTGTCGGTTACGCGCCGAAAATCAACCTGTCGTCCACCGCGGCGGGCGGTCAGGCCCTGGCGGCGAACCAGGTCAACCTTGCTGGCACCTGCGGCTACAATGACGCAACGACCGCCAACGGCTGTCCGACCGCTGACTACGCGTGGCAGGATGCGCTCGCCATTGGCGCGAACTACCTGAACAAGTTCGGCGACTTCTCGGTCGCGGCCTATGTTGCGTATTCCTACGCGAGCTTCGTGCCAGGCTACCAGCCGCTCGCTTCGGCAGCGAACACGATCACCGGCGCCAATCTGTCGTCGTGGAAGCAGTTCGTCGCCGGCCTGCAGTTCAGCGCCTTCGGCTTCACCCTCGGTGGTTCGTACACCTGGGACAACAACGGCCTCGGCTCGAACTACTACACGGGCCAGAACAACGACACCAACTCGTTCGCGGTTGGCTTGATGTATGAAACCGGGCCGTGGCAGGTGTCGGTCGGCGCCGCGGTTGCCCGCAACAACAACGGCAACGGCAGCTTGACCGTCACGAACTGCGGTCTCTCGGCCGCCTGCACCGTTACGACGCCGGCCACGACGGCCATCGCGTTCGGCGGCAATCCGCAGGCCGGCGCGTTGCAGTTCGGTTCGGAAACCGCTTCGAAGATCGAAGTCGGCGCCAACTACGCGCTCGGACCGGGCGTGAAGATGATCGGCGGCCTGATCTTCAACAACCTGAGCGGCCCGTCGAACGCAGTCGCCGCCCAATCCTGGGCCGCGCTGCTGGGCATGGACTTCCGCTTCTAGTCGCGAACCGACTGGATCGAGACGGAAAGAGCGGGCGAAGGCCCGCTCTTTTCTTTTGGCGTGTCAGACCAGGCCGGCCAGCAAGCGCCTATGGCCGACGCCGCCCGACGACGTTGACGAACAGGGTCGGAAGATAGGTCCGCGACACGGGCAGCCGCTCCGTCGCCTGCCGCGCAAGGATGGCCCGATTGTCCTCGTGATCGAGTACGATCTGGAACAGCCCCTGTTCGACGGCGCCGCCGCGTGCCTCCAGGTCCGGGCGGCCATCGCGCTCGACACGATAAGCGACATCGAGTCCGACATCTCCGCCGCTGTAGAAAGCGGACAGGATCTCGAGGCGCCTGAACATCAGGCCAAGCCCGCGCACCGAAAAGCGCCAATAATCGTCCGGCGCGGCGTGGAAGGCTTGCGACCAGGGCGTCGCGACGTAGGCGAGGCCACCGGGTCTCAAGAGGCTTTCGATGTTGCGCGCCGCCCGCACCGGAGACTGCGTGTGCTCGAGGACATGGCAACAGATGACCAGATCGAAGGCCTCACCGCCCAAGGAGGCCTTCAGCATCCTGGGAGGGCTGCAGATGTCCAGCGTGCGGTCGACATTGTCGCCCGCCACCAGGTCGATGCCCACGAAGCGGGCCCTGGATCCAAAGCGCTTGCCGACCAGCGTCCGCCAGTTACGTTCGTTGCGATCTGCGACGGACACGCGCGCGCCGACCTGCAGCACTCTGGGGCGGCGGCGGCCGATGGACTCTGCCACCCGGTCGAGCAGCAACTCGACCTCCCGCCCGGTGCTGGTGCCAACCACACGCAACTCGCCCCGATGGTCTGCCGGCCGATCGGCAAGAGGCGAATGTCTCCTCAATCGCGCACCACGATGATGTGCACGCGCCGCGGGCCGTGTGCCCCGAGCTCGATGGTCTGCTCGATGTCGCCGGTGCGCGACGGACCCGTAATGGTGTTCACCGTCCGCGGCATGGCGTTCTTTCCGTAGCGGGCGCGCAGCTTCGCCCAGACCTCTTCGTAGCCGCTCACGATGTCGCCTTCGCGCAGCACGACGATGTGCGTGTCCGGCAACAGATTGAGCGTCACCGGATGGTCCGGACCGGACGTCATCACCAGCGTGCCGGTCTCGGCAATGGCGGCGAAGGCGCCGGTGATCGAGACTTGATCGCCGCCCTCGCCACGGCCGCGCCTCAGCGACAGCATCGGCTCGCTCGACCAGCCGTAGCAATCGAGCTGGGGCGAGGGCGCCATCGCGGCCATCGCCGGCAAGTTGTTGCGGGCGAGATAGGCCACCACCTCGCCCGGCACGTCGGCGGGCGCGAGCCGCGCCACGGTCGCGTTGTTTGCCTCCGCCCACTGGCAAAAGAGAGCCACCTTGTCGGGCTGCGGCAGCCGGGCGCGCGCGACCACCGGACCCGGGGGCGGCACCTTCAGGCGCTGCTCGGCGGCGTCCCGCGCGGCGCCCGTGAGTTCGCCGCGCCGCAACGACCGGCGGATGCCGTCCAACACCTGCAACCGGGCCCGGTTTCCCGTCTCGCTCATGGCCCGAAGCGGGCTCCGCCGCGGCGGAGCCATTGGCTGTGGAAGGTGCCGCCGGGCGGCGGCGCCGGAAAGTCGCGGAAGCGCGTCCAGCCGCCGGCCAGCGGCAGCGTGCGATAGCGTCCTTCGGCGCGGCCGGCCAGCGCCAGCATGCGATTGGCGCTTTCTGCGATCCAGCGATAGAGCCGGGGTCTGCGCGCAAGCCAGGCCCACAGAGCCAGTCCCCGCCGCATCGTTCGCGGCGTCAGATGCCGCTCGAATTCGCGTTCGCGCCAATGCCGCATCAGGCCCGGAAGGGGAATACGCACCGGGCAGACACTCTCGCAGCGGCCGCAGAAGGTCGAGGCATTGGGCAGATTGCCGGCTTCCTCGACGCCGATGAGCTGCGGCGTCAGGACCGCGCCGATCGGACCGGGATAGACCCAGCCATAAGCGTGCCCGCCGATGGCGCCATAGACCGGGCAATGGTTCATGCAGGCGCCGCAGCGGATGCAGCGCAGCATCTCCTCGAAGCTCGTGCCGAGCATGGCGGAGCGGCCGTTGTCGATGAGAACCACGTGATAGTTCTCCGGTCCGTCCGCATCCGTGGAGCGGCGCGGGCCGGTGGAGAAGGTCGTGTAGACCGAGAGCTCCTGGCCCGTGGCCGAGCGCGCGAGCACGCGCAGGAGCTGGCTCGCATCTTCCAGCGTCGGCACCAGCTTTTCGAGCGAGGCCAGCACGATATGCGTCTTCGGCAGGATCTGGGTGAGATCGCCGTTGCCTTCGTTGGTGACGATGATCGAGGTGCCGGTCTCGGCGACGAGGAAGTTTGCCCCCGTGATGCCGACGTCGGCGGCGAGAAAGCGCTCGCGCAATACGGTCCTCGCCTCGCCGAGCAGCCGCACCGGCTCCGACAGGTCGCGTGCCGGGTCGA
>NZ_DATBFE010000146.1:0-18948 GCF_036558665.1 Reyranella sp.
CGCTTCTTTTCAACTGAGCCGAAAAGAAAAACGGGAGCGCATGCGTCGCAGGCGCTCCCTGTGTTGTTTTGGTCGGATTCTCATTGACCTTCGCGCTGCCTGATCATCTCGTCGACCTTCTTCTTCACCGCATCGAGATTGAAGGAAGCCGGGTCCTGCATCGGCGGATAGTCAACTGCCGTCGCCGCCAGTTGCCCGACGAACTGCTGGACCATGACGAAGCGCCAGAACTCGCGGGCGAAGAAGTCGTTGCCGTAACCGAAAGAGCCGGTATTGGGCGACTCGCCGCGAGTACTCGGCGTGCGCTCGAACGGATCCTGGCGAATATTGACCATCAAGGGCATATCGGTCGTGGTCTTCTCGCCGGGCCAGCCCCAAGGCTGCACATAGAAGATGAACTTGAAGTCGTCGACGCGGAGCGCGCCCAGCTGCGCGCCGCCGAAGTAGAACAGCTCTCGGCGTTTGGATGGCCCCTTGCCGGTGAGGAGATCCATCTGGTTGTAGCCGTCGAGATGGTTCTTGTAGGTCCGGTCGCCGAGCCTTACGCCGTTGAGCAGTTGCTCGGTGATGTTCGGGTTGCCTGCCGCGGCCATCAAGGTGGGAAACCAATCAAGACCCGAGAAGATTCCGTTCTCGACCGTGCTCGGCTTTACTTGGCCGGGCCAGCGGATGATGGACGGCACGCGGAAGCCGCCCTCGCCGACGGTGCCCTTCGTGTTCTTGAACGGCGTCATGCCGCCATCCGGCCAGGTGAACACCTCCGCGCCGTTGTCTGTGGTGAAGATGACGATGGTGTTGTTGGTCTCGCCGATGTCGTCGAGATGTTTCAGCAGAGCACCGACGCTGTCATCGAGCTGCGCCATCCCCGCTTCCTCGAGGCCGTAGTTGGTCTGGCTGTTCTGCATCGATGAGTACTTCTTCGCGAGGAACGTCCAGACGTGCATGCGCGTGGTGTTGTGCCAGACGAAGAACGGCTTGCCGTCCCGCTTGGCCCTGTCCATGAAATCGCTGGACGCCTTGACCAGCACCTCGTCGAAGGTGGTCATGTCGTACTTCGCCTTCAGGAACGGCAGGTCGTGCATGTTCGGCACGTTCGACATGTCGGGGAACGGCGGCAGCGGCCCCTCGTCGACGATCCTCTGCTTGCCGATCTTGCCCCAGCGCGGCATCTCGGTCGCATCGTCGGTCTCGGTCGCGTAGCTGTGGACCAGGCTGCGCGGGCCGTACTTGTTGTAGTAATCCTGGTCGACCGGGAACGAGTACCAGTACGGATCGGACATCGCGTCGAGGTGGTACAGATATCCGAAGAACTCGTCGAAACCGTGCAGGGTCGGGAGATACTTGTTGAGGTCGCCGAGGTGGTTCTTGCCGAACTGTCCCGTTTCGTAGCCTTGCGCCTTGAGCGCGCTGGCCAGCGTGGCGGCCTGAGCCGGGATGCCGACGTCGGCGCCGGCCTGGCCGACAGTGGTCAGCCCCGTGCGCAGCGGGATCTCGCCGGTGATGAAGTTCGCCCGCCCTGCCGTGCAGCTCGCCTCGGCGTAGTAGTCGGTGAACAGCATGCCTTGCGAGGCCAGCTTGTCGAGGTTCGGCGTCTTGCCGCTCATGATCCCGCGATGGTAGGCGCCGATGTTGAACCAGCCGACGTCGTCACCCATGATGACGAGAATGTTCGGCCGTCGTTGCTGTTGCTGTGCCAGTGCCGCGGTACTCGTCGCCGTCACGGCGACGACGGCCGCAAGCAGCCCACGCCAAAGGTTTCCGGATCTGCTCATTGGTCGCTCCTGAGGTGAGCAAACGACGTTGGCGGTTGGGCCAACCTCGCGCGACCCGCATCCTGTCGCCGACCTTCACCGTGCTCTATGCAAATTCGGCGACACTGAAGTCTTTTGCCCGGCCGCGCGCAAAAGATCGAAACGAGGGTTGCGTTTCCGATTTTGCATAGCCGATCGCGCCTCGCCCACCATACTGGCCCTTTGCGGTAAGCGTGTCCGACCGGCGTCAACCAGCCAATCCGCTCGCGCGGCAAAAGCGATGGCCAATGATTGGGTGCGGCACCAACACTTTCTCGGAGCCCGACGACTATCGCATGAACGTGCCGGAACTGAAGGTCGAGCTCGTCATGACCGGGCGCGACGACTTCAGGGTCGACCTGACATGGCTGAAGACGGACCGCCTCAAGCTGGCCCGCGTCGTGGAGAGCGCACCGCGGGTCGCCTTCCTCTCCCTCGCACCGGCTCGGGTGTACGTGTCGTTTCCCTTGCACGGCGATCCACGGCCGGTCTGGAACGGCGTGCCGGTCGGTCGCGGCGAAATCGTGCTGCACGGCTGCGGCGAGAGCTTTCACCAACTGACCTTTGGAAGCACGCGCTGGGGCCTCATCTCGCTCGCACCGGAACAGTTCCGCGCATATTCCCGGATGCTGTCGGGGAGGGAGCTGATACCGCCCAGGGCAGCAAAGTTCCTGAGGCCGCCGCAGGGCGCCGCAAGAGGCTTTCTGCGCCTGCACAAACAGGCCTGCGATCTCGTCCGGTCGAGGCCGGACCTGATGGCACATCGCGAGGTTGCGCGCGCGCTCGAACAGGACCTGATCCACGCCCTCGTCAACGTTCTCGCGATCGACGAGCCACGCAGCTCTGCGGCGACGAGGCAGCGCCATGCCGACATCATGGTCCGGTTCGAGCGCGTGCTGGCCATGCAGGACGGGCGTCAACCGTCGGTCGCCGAGCTCTGTGCGGCGGTCGGCGTGCCGGAACGCACGTTGCGCATGTGCTGCGCCGAATTCGTGGGAAGGAGCCCCGTCAACTATGCCCGGCTCCGCCGGCTGAACCTCGTACGCTCGGTGCTCCTGCGGAGTGACCCGGCAACGTCGAGCATCGCGACGATCGCGCGAGATTACGGATTTTCGGAACCCGGCCGCTTCGCCACGACCTATCGCACGCTGTTCGGCGAAGCACCCTCGACCACGCTGCGCCGTTCCGGGGTCGACGCGTATCACCCGCACCGTCCGCACAACTTCGCCGATTCTGCATAGTGCGGTCGGGACAGGCCGTCCATCGTCCCGCGAATTGCGATAAAGGGACGAACAGGCGTCATGCTGCGAGCTTCGCGACCGATGTTGGGTTCACCGGTGCCGGCCATGGTCCTCGCGGCTGCAGTCTCGTTGGCCTTCCCGCCGATCGCGCTGGCCGACGACAATCCGTTGCCGCCTGCCGCGGCGCAGCAGGCCGAGACGATGCCCGCTCCCGATCCCGATCCGTGGCGGCTCAACGTTGCGCTCTATGGCTGGGCCATAAGCATGGGCGGCAGCGTCACCGCACGCAACCAGACCGTCGATACCAACGCGAGCTTCATCGATCTTGTCCAGAAGAGCGATTCGCTGGGCGGCTTCATGGGTTACTTCGAGGCCGACAAGGGACGCGTCGGCTTCTATTCCGACCTGGTCTTTGCCAAGCTCGGGTTCGGCGCCGGCCAGACCAGATATCGCAACCCCATCGCCGGCCTCAATATCAGCGCAACGGCCAACGCGGCGCTGACCACCCAGATATTCATCGTCGAGATGGGCGGCGTCTACGAGCTCTATCGCTGGCCCGGCCCGGAGGCGTCCTTCACTGCGATCGACGCCGTCGGCGGCTTCCGCTACTGGAACGTGTCGGTCGATGCCACCTTCGACGCTCTGATCAATGTCGACTTCTCGCGCCTCCAGCTCGAGCGCTCCGGCGGTATCGCCGTTGCCCGTTCGGGCGCCATCCAGTGGGTCGATCCGGTCCTGGGCGTTCGCGTGCGACACCAGTTCACGCCCAACCAGCAGATATTCGTCAGAGGCGATGTCGGCGGGTTTGGACTGGGCGGCAGCCAATTCTCCTGGCAGGCGGTCGGCGCCTATTCCTATGCGTGGCAGTTCACCGGCTACCAGATCGCGGCGCTGATCGGCTTTCGTGCATTGGGGGTGGACTACAGCGCGGGCAGCGGCGTCGGCTCGGTCGGCTTCAACGAAGTCCTCTACGGCCCGATCTTCGGCGTGAGCTTCCGTTTCTAGATCTCGATTCCAGTGGCGTAGCGTCGCGTTCCACCATTTGAGGAGGATGTCATGAGAGGTTTGGCTGCAATGATCATTTGCGCCTCTGTCGTGTTGCCGATGACCGCATTCGCGCAAATGAGCGACGCCGACTATTGCAACGCGCTGAGCAAGCTCTATCGGGAGACCGTCTCGTCGAGCGCCACGCCCGACGCCACCGTTCCCGAGGCGATGTCGAAATGCGCAACCAGCCCTGCCGGCTCGATCCCGGTGCTGGAAAAGGCGCTGAAGGACAACAAGGTGACGTTGCCCAAGCGCACGTAGACCACGTCGAACGGCAGGCAGCTTGCAAGTCCGGTTCGAAACCTTCGCCTTGCGGCAGGCCGCACAGGGTGGCCTGCCATGCATTGCCGGACTCCGGTCATCGGAGGCTGCCGGCCGGATCGGCTGCGATCCACCGCCCTGAAACGTTCGCCGGGGAGACCGCCATGCTGAAAGCGAAATCCGCCTCGGGCCTCGCGGTCGCGTGCGCCGTCCTGCTGGTGGCGGCTTGCACGCAGCCATCGTCGAACACCGCGCAGGCGCCTCAGCCACGGCCGAAGCCCGCGGTCGCGATCGTTGCGCCCAAGGCGCCGCCTCCGCCCCCGCCGGAACAGGTACCGCCCAAACCTCCGGCTCCCGACGGCCATTTCGTGTGGAATCCCGGCCACTATCATTGGAACTACACGGCCAGCACGGCGGGGCAGGACTCGGGCTTCACGTGGCTGCCCGGACACTTCGTCGAGCGGCCCTATCCGACGTCGGTGTGGACGAACGGAAACTGGACGCAGCGGGATGGCGCCTGGGGATGGACGCCGGGCTACTGGCAATAGCTCGCGGCATCCGGTTGGCGAGTGCCATGCAATTCCAGGAACGGGTTCCCGTCTGCGCCGGCGGGACTCCTTCCTCTCGATGGGAGGACTTGCCGCCATGTTGAAAGCCAGATCTGCCGCAATGCTCGCCGCAGCGATTTTCCTGGTGGGGTGCACGCAGCCGCAGCAGGCAGCCGCGCCCGCGTCCGGCGCGGCGATGGATCCCGATTCGGCCACGGTGTTCACGCTCGCCGTGCAGAAGGGCAGCATCACGGGATGCATCCTGGGCGATCCCGGCATGACGCGTCCGATGACGCTCAACGTCAAGGACAACAAGGCCGAGTTGCTCACGGACGGCGGCATTCATTACGGCCTCGACCGCGTCTCGCCCAACGTCTATGCGGGCGGCTACCGGTTCAAGATCCGGGCCGACCTGTCGATGAGGCCCAAGCGCCTGATCGTCACCACCAACGACGACGCCTGTCGTTGGGAGGCGACCGCGCCCTGAGTGATCTTCGACGCGCCGGGGCAAGCATGCCCGACTTTCGGCTTGCTCGAATGTCGGCTGCGCCTGCCGCAAGCCAACGATTGATTTTGCATCGGGCGACGGCACCGGCCGCCTGTCTGCGCGTGGCTACCTGCGGTTGACGCCAAAAGTCGGGATTTTGGCGACGCAGATCAAAGCGAAGATCACGCCCGATACCGATAATGCACCTTGGCATCGACCAACGGGGCGTTCGGGGGGGCGGGCCGGCTCGCGTCTACTCTGTAGTGCGGGTCGGCTTCGGCCTCCTCCGGCAGCCTCGCAACGCAAGGCCAGGGTACTGCGATGAATGACATTGCTCACCAGCTGCGCGCCCAGAAGCGCTGCTCGACGGACCCGGACTATCTCGAACGCATGGCTCTCGAGGAAGAGCGTCGACAAATTCATATGGACTGTCGGATGGATCTACGTGCACCGCGGCAACGCATCGCTCTCTGTGTCGAGGAGATCCAGGCTATCGCCCGTTCGGAGTCCGACCCCGTCAGGCAGCACATGGCTGTTCGCGAAGCGATCGCCGCGTGCGCGCGCGACCTCGATCGGTACAGTCTCCAACCCGGCGAGTTTCACGTCGATCTGAGGGCGGCGCTGGCGGATCGCTCCTACAAGGTGGCCGACACCAATCCCAGGCTCGGCCTGTTGCTGGAACGCGCCATCGACTGGGTCTGAGAGCGCCCCCGCTCCCAGGTCGTGTCCTCATAAGCTGCGTGGCGGACCGGCGCGCCCTGCCGGATCGGCGAGCCCCGGTGCCGGACGCCTACTGCGTCTGCGACCTCGCAATAACACGACGCTGGTCGTGGATTACATGTGGACCGGTTGAGCAGGCAGCGCGGAACGGGCGGCGATGATTCGGCGCCGATATTCCCGGTCGCGTGGTACATTCGACCAAGGGAGACGCCAAATGAGACGGCGCAGTTTCCTGGTGACATCCCTCGGCGTGGGCATCATCTGGCCGATGGCGGCGGCAGGCCAGCAACGGGAAAGGTTGCGGGTTGTTGGGTTCGTTTTCGCCGCGACGCCGCTCTCGGAGATGACCGGGCCGGATCCGATTTCGCCCCAAGCGCGGGCCTTCGTGCACGGACTGCGTGATCTTGGCTGGGTCGAGGGTCTGAACCTTGTCATCGAGAGGCGGACAATGGATGCAGACCCCGAGCGTGCGCCGGCAATTCTGACAGAGCTGGTTGACCGTGGTGTCGATGTGATTGTGCTGAGCAGCTCGCCACCACTCCTCGAAGCCGCCCGAAAGGCGACCGCAACGGTGCCGCTGATCGCGAACTTCTACCAGGACGCGGTTACCCTGGGGCTCGTTGCCAGTCTTGCCCGACCCGGCGGAAATCTGACGGGCATCGGAGGGATAAACACGCCGGAGCTGGTCGGCAAACGTCTTCAAATGCTCAAAGAGCTGGCCCCGCGAACGACACGGATTGCGTTCATCGGCACAAAGCAGGAGCAAGAGCTCCATGGGCCCGATGCCGGCCCGGCGGGAACCCGCCGCGTGCCCATCATCGTCGAGCAACCACATGAGTTTGCCGATGCCTTCGCGACGATCCTGCGTGAACGCGCTGACGCGATCCACCTTCAGGGCAACGCTGTACACTATGGCTATAGGGGGCTGGTCATTGCTTTTGCGGCGGCGCATGGATTGCCGGCGTCGTACGGCTATCGGCAAGCGGTCGAGGAAGGTGGCTTGATGGCTTATGCCCCCAGTCTTCCAGGCATCTGGCGAAAGATGGCCGGACAAGTTGATCGCGTTCTCAGGGGCGCAAATCCCGGCGAAATGCCGGTAGAACTGCCAGACAGGTTCGACCTGGTCATCAACCGAAAGACCGCGCAGGCACTCGATCTGACGATCCCGCCTGTGCTGGAGGCTATGGCGGAGGTGATCGAGTAGGGGCCAGGACAGTCAGCCCAGGAGCGGCAGGCTGCCCCGCCTTGACTTCCGTTGCCGGACTCTCGACTTTGGCACCCGAATCGGATCGCAACCGCCGGTGGGGAACGGCGCCATGCGCGTTCTCATGATCGAAGCCCGCTGGGCAATCCATATCGTCGAAGACGTTCGACGCGCCGGTCTTGCATCCGACGGCCTGCTGAAGCAGGTCGGCCTGAAGCAGGAAGAACTCGACGATCCCGAGAACCGGATCCCCTACGCGGCCTATGTCGGTCTGATCGAGCGCGCGGCGGTGCTGCTGGACAGGCCCGACTACGGACTGCGGCTCGGGGCGGCGCACGACATCCGCGACAACGGGCTCATCGGGTTCATCGCGCTCAATTCGCCGACGCTGAAAGATGCGCTGGCGAACGTCGAGCGCTACGTCAGCGTCACCAACGAAGGCATCGATGCCGTGCTCGAACACGATCCGGAGGGGCTCGCGTTGCGTTTCCGGGAGGCGGATGCGGCGCTGCGCGGCCTGCGCCACAACTCCGAGCATGCCGCCGCCCACATAACGACGGGCGCGCGCGAGCTCACGCGGAAGAGGGCGACTCCCGTGCGCGTCGAGTTCATGCACGGCCGGCCGAACGTCAACATCGACTACGAAGGCGCTTTCGGCTGCCCGGTCCGGTTCGACGCCCGGTGGGACGGAGTCGTGTTCTCGGACGAGACGGCGGCGCTGACGGTGGTCGGAGCCGACAACAGATTGCTGCGGGTGCTCGAGAGTGCTTGCCGGAAGATCATCGGACCCGCGGCGCGCAAGCACGACTTCATCCATTCGGTGCGCGAACATCTGGTCAAGCGGCTGGCCAAGGGGGCGGCGCCGTTCGAGGACGTGGCCCGTCATTTCGCCATGAGCACCAAGACGCTGGAACGCAGGCTCGGCGAGCACGGCACCAGCTATCGCCGGCTGAGGGACGACATCCGGTGCGAGCTGGCCAAGCATTATCTCGGACGCACGGATCTGCGCCTCCAGCAGATTGCCTACCTGCTGGGCTATTCGGAGCCGGGGCCGCTGGTGCGCGCGTTCAAGCGATGGACCGGCAACACGCCGATCCAGTATCGGGAGGCGTCACGCTAGCTGCAACGGTGCCGTACCGCTCGATGTACTGCTAGCGTGCGGGGAGGAAAGTGGTAACCTCGTTCCAACTTCCGCGTCGTTGGAAGCGGGGGGCCGATGAACACCGACGATCACGGTAAGGCGCAGCTGTCGCAGTTCGCGGTCGATCTCGTGATCCGTCTCGCGCTGCTGGCCGCCATCCTCTACGGCAGCATGCTGCTGCTGCGGCCGATTGCGGCGATCCTGCTGTGGTCGATCATCCTCGCGGTCGCGGCCTTTCCCCTGTTCATGCTGATGTGCCGGCGTCTGCATCTGCCGCAGGCCCTGGCGGCGACGCTGCTGGCCGGCCTTCTGCTCGCGCTGCTGGTCGTGCCGGCGGCGATGCTGGGCGCGTCGGCGATCGAGACGCTGGACCAATATGCGCGGCAACTGACGGGGACGCAGGCGCTGCTGCCGCATCCGCCGGAGGCCATCCGCAACTGGCCGCTGGTGGGGCAGCGCATCTACGACTTCTGGCTCGACGCCGCGAACAACGTTCGCGCGCTGCTCCGGGCGCATGTCTCGGAGATCGCGTCGCTCGGGCGATGGATCGCCGGCGTCGCGGCAGGAGTGGTGTTCGAGCTGCTGCAGTTCGCGGCCGCCATCGTGATCGCCGGCGTCATGCTCGCCCATGCCCATCGTCTCGGCGATGCCGCGCGCCGCGTCGCCGAGCGTGTTGCCGGTCCGCGCGGCGGGCATTTTCTCGAGATCGCCGGCGCCACCATCCGCAACGTCTCGCAGGGCGTGATCGGCATTGCCCTGCTGCAGGCGGCGCTGCTCGGAGTCGGCATGCTGGTCGCGGGCGTTCCCTTCGCCGGTGCGATCACGTTCGCCGCGCTGGTGCTCGCCATCCTGCAGATCGGTCCCAATCTCGTCATGATCCCGGTCATCATCTGGGTGTGGAGCGCTTTCCCGGGGACGACCGCAGCGATCTACACCGCCTACACGGTGCCGCTTCTTCTGCTCGACAACGTGCTGCGCCCGATCGTCATGGCGCGCGGCCTGCAAACGCCGATGGTGGTGATCGTGGCCGGCGTCATCTGCGGCACCATCGTCGGCGGGCTGATCGGCCTGTTCGTCGGACCGGTCGTGCTCGCGGTCTTCTACGATCTGGTCGTGGCCTGGCTCGCGGCGGGACGGCCCGCGCCGGCGGCCGACCCCGCGACGGCCACGGAGCCCTTCGATGTGCCTCGAATGGAGCAGGGCCGGTCGGGCAAAGGATGACTCACATGTTCGGTCTTCGCGCCTTCGCCTTGACGATATCGCTGCTGGTGCTGGGCACCGCCGCAAGCCGCGCCGAAACGCCGACGCCGCCGGCGGGCATGACGCAGGAGCAGTTCGACGCGCTGGTCGACGCCATCGGCAACTCGGTGGTCGAGAAGCTGAAGGCCGAAGGCATTGCGGCACCCGCGCCGGAGGCGGCCGCCAAGCCGAAATCCGGCAAGGGCGCACCGGCGCCCAAGGCCGAGATCGTGAGGGTGCCGCCCAGGCAGGGCCCGGGCGAGTTCGCGCTCTTCCTGCAGCGTCTGGGGAGGGTCGTGCTGGCTTTTCCGGAGCTGGGGCGCCAGCTCGCCGGTGTTGCCGGCGGTCTCGACCAGGAATCGAACAAGGGCTGGGGGATGGCCGGGTTCGTGCTGGTGCTGGGCCTGATCGCCGCGGCAGCGGTCATGGCGGAGGCCGCGCTGCGCCGGCTGCTGGGCAAGCTGCGGGCGCGCCTCGCCGCGGGGGCCGGCCCCGAGCGGGGCGTGCGGTCGCTGCTCAATCTCGCGGCCGTGGTCGGCCTCGACGCGATCGGCCTGCTCGTCGTCTGGCTGATCTGCAACGGCGCCGGTGCGTGGTTCTCCGGCGCGACGGCCCAGGACAAGTTCGCCGGCGCGGTGCTGGCAGGCATCTTCGACTGGCGCCTCTATCTGCTGCTGTTCCGCTTCGTGCTGCGGCCCAACATGGCGACGGCCCGGCTGTGCGACGTGAGCAGCGACGCCGCCCGGACGATGTATTTCCGGATCTCGACGGTCATGCTGGTGATCATCATCGGCCGCGTCGTGGGCCGGATCCTGATCGCGAACGGCACGCCGGCCGACGCCGTCGCGGCCTTCCAGATCGTGGGTGTGGCGATCTATGTCCCGGCTTTCCTGTGGCTGGTATTCGGCGCCAAGGCGGCGGCCCGGCAATGGTTCGGCGGCCTCGGTGCCGCGGCGCCGCTGGCCGGCATCGTCGGTCGCCACTGGATCGGCGTCGCCTCCTCGTTCTTCGTGCTGCTGGGCGCGACCCAGTTCTACAGCGCCGTATCGGGCCGGGAGAAGGCCGGCGGCGCGATGTTGCTCACGCTCATGCTTGTGGTCGGAGTGCTGATCTTCCAGACGCTGATGCTGGCCTTCGTGCGGCGGCTCGATTCGCAGCTCGCCGGCCGCACGCCCGCCGGCGACCTTCCGAAGCTGCCCGACGTTGTGGCGCGCTGCGTGCGCGTCGCGGTCCTGATCGGCGTCGCGGTGACCATCGCCGAGACCTGGGCGGTCGAGGTCCTGGGTCTCGTCAGCCCCGATCAATGGGAGCAGATCACGCGCTCCTCGCGCACCGCGGCGGTCACGCTGTTCCTGGCCTTCGTGGTCTGGGAGCTGTTCAAGTACGCCACCGATCCTTACATGGCCCGCAAGTCCAAGGACGCGGCGGCGGCGATCGTCGACGGCGACGCCGCGGCCGCGCCCGCCTCGCGCATCAGCACCATGATGCCGCTGCTGCGCATGGCGGCGGCGATCCTGATCATCTTCCTCGCCGTCGTGATCGCGCTCGAGGATTTCGGCATCAACGTCATGCCGCTGATCGCCGGCGCCTCGATCTTCGGCATCGCCATCTCGTTCGGCAGCCAGACCCTGGTGCGCGACATCGTCTCGGGCATCTTCTACCTCACCGACGATGCCTTCCGGGTCGGCGAATACATCGATTGCGGCCGGGCCAAGGGCACGGTCGAGGGCTTCACCCTGCGCTCGATCAAGCTGCGCCACCAGAACGGCCAGGTCCACACCATCCCGTTCGGCCAGCTCGGCCAGATCACCAACTTCAGCCGCGACTGGATCACGGTGAAGTTCAACCTGCGCTTCGCCCGCGACACCGACATCGAGAAGCTGCGCAAGGCGGCGAAGAAGATCGGCGCCGAGATGCTGGAAGTGCCCGAGATCAAGTCGGAGATCCTGGCGCCGTTCAAGATGCAGGGCGTGGCCGATATCATCGACAACGCGCTGCTGGTGCGCTTCAAGTTCACCGCCCGCCCCGGCAATCCCGCGATGATCCAGCGCGAGGCGGTGAAGCGCATGTTCAAGATTTTCCCGGAGCTCGGCATCGAATTCGCACAGCAAGGCGCGACCGTGATCCTGCAAACGCCCCACGCTGCCGCCGAAGGACAGCCGGCGACGAGCCCCGCGGCCACAGCGCAGGCAGGAGCTCCGACATCCGTCGCCGCCGGCTGAGGCGTCACGGCGTCCGGTTGCCGCGGCAGGAAGCCGGCCCTACCATCGATCACGGGAAGATCGCGGAGGAGGCATGAGGCGGCGGCGGGTGGTCGCTCTGCTCGGCGGCGCGGCGATGGCCGGGCCGCTCGCCGCCCGCGCGCAATCGAAGGCGAGGCCGGTGATCGGCTTCCTCGGCGTGGCAAATCCGGCCAGTCCGCTGGTCGTTTCGAATCTGAAGGGCTTCTGGGACGGCTTGCGGGAAACCGGCTACGTCGAGGGGCGGAACGTGGCGGTCGAGTATCGCTGGGCCGATGACCACTACGACCGTCTGCCTGCCCTGGCCGCGGAACTGGTGCGCCGCAAGGTCGATGTCATCGTCAACGAAGGCGGCAGCCCTTCGGCGCAGGCGGCGCAGCGGGCGACATCGACGATTCCCATCGTCTTTCATGCCAGCGACGCGGTTGCGGACGGTCTGGTCGCGAGCCTCGCACGGCCGGGCGGCAACCTGACGGGGGTCAGCCTCTACGGACCGGAGCGAGACGCCAAGCTCCTGCAACTGGCGTCGGAGCTGGTGCCCCAGGCGCGCGTGATCGGGCTTCTGGTGAACCCGCATGCCTCCGCGCTCGAGCGGGCGCTGAGCGTCGCGCACGAAACGACGGTCGGCATGGGCCGGGAGCTCCTGATCGTGAAAGCCGGCAGCGACGACGAGATCGATGCCGCCTTCGCGAGCTTCAGCGAAGGCCACGCGGCGGTGGTCGTGATCCCGAGCGACGTGCTGTTCAACACCCGGACCGACCAGATCGTGCAGCTCGCGGTGCGTCATGCCATTCCGACGATCTCCGGACAGGACCGCCGCTTTGCCGCCGCCGGGGGCCTGCTCGGTTATGCCGCCAGCCTGCCGGCAGCGTATCGGATCAAGGGCATCTACGCCGGCAGGATCCTGAACGGCGCGAGACCCGCCGATCTGCCGGTGCAGCAGCCGACCAAGTTCGAGCTGGTCGTCAATCTCAGGACCGCGAAGGCCCTGGACCTCGCCGTCCCGCGGGCGATCGTGGCGCGCGCCGACGAGGTGATCGAGTAGCCGCGCGCATTCGTGCCCGCTGCGAGACGCTGGCTCCGCCGACAAGTATCTGCTCCGCCGATAGTATCGCACACCAGACCTGGGATGCACGGGCGCCGGTAGCGAGGCGCGTGCGCCTGTGGCATATCGAAAGGGAAGCAAACGCGCGTACCTCCCGACACCGCCTTCCGGAGTGAACGTCATGGCGAACGGTCATCAGGTCGAGACGCGTAACACGGCGTACTTCCGTCACGGCTACGACAGCGATCACGCCGACATGCGCCGGCTCTACGAGCAGGCCAAGATCGATCAGTGGAACGCCGCCAAGGACATCGACTGGCAGACGCCGCTTGCCGGCGACGGCGGGCTGATCTCCGACGACCTGGTCGACATCCACGGCACCAGGTTCTGGGACCGGCTGTCGCCCGATAAGCGCGTCGAGCTCAACCGGCGCGTCGCCTGCTGGCGCCTCTCGACGCTGGTGCAGGGCGAGCAGGGCGCGATGCTGCTGTGCAGCCAGCTCGTCGAGCACGTGCACGGCCAGGATGCCAAGCTCTTCCAGTCGAGCCAGGTCGCCGACGAGGCGCGGCACAACGAGGTGCTGCAGCGCTATCTCGATTGCCGGCTCGACGGCAGCATCTATCCGCTGGGCGGCAACGTGCGCGAGATCTTCGACACGCTGCTCACCACCACGTCGTGGCACATGAAGACGATCGGCCTGCAGCTCATCGCCGAGACCTTCGCGGTGTCGTTGTTCCGCATGCTGGCGGAATCGTCGAAGGACGAGCTGCTGCGCCAGGTCTGCCGGCGCATCCTGCAGGACGAGGCGCGGCACATGGGCTTCGCCATGCTGTCGCTGCCGGAGATCGTGCGCGAGGCGACGGACGCGGAGCGCCGCGAGATGGAGGAGTTCGCGGTGTGGGCGCTGGCGCGCACGCTCACCGGCATCTTCCCGCTCGCCGCCTACGAGGAGATGGGCTTCGACCTGGCCGAGATCGGCGAGATCAAGCGGCTCCGGCGCGAGCGCGCGGCAGGCGGCGACGAGACCGCGTTCCGCAAGTTCTTCCGCCGCGACCTGCATGGCGGCCTGGTGCGCAACCTGCGCAAGGTCGGGCTGCTCAGCGAGCGCATGGCCCCCGGCTTGCAATCGCTCGGCGTCAACCTCGCGGCTGCGTGACCTTTGAGCGCCACTGGAATGGCGCTCTTATCGTCGTGACCCGGCTCGGGTCTTGCCCACGGTGGCCAGCGTTCGCTCACGCGCGGCAGGGTCGATGCGGGCCAGACTGGCCCGCATGTAGCCCGACCACTTGGCGCTGCGGCGCTCGGCCTCGCGCCACACGTCCCTCAGCGCGTCCGGTCTCGCGTCAACCAGCCGGTCCAGCAGGGCTCCCGCCTGGGCGAGGTCCTTGCCGCGCTTGGCGCTGCCTGGGCCGACCCGGCGCTGGGCGACGATGAGCTTGTGGACGGCATAGCGTTCCGGCGCCGGCACCACGACATAGACGCCGGCGCCATGTAGGAGAACCGCGGGTTCCGGCGCATGGATCAGGAAATCGAGGAAGCGCAGCGGCTCGGCGTCGGTACCGAGGGCAGGGAGGCGCCTCGGCCTGTCGGTTGCCGGCCCCTCGTTGGGCGTAAGGAAATCCACCCGCACGCCGTCAGCCGCGCGATAGGTGACGGCGCGGCGGCTGTCATGCAAGTGCGGGACCGCGCGGAAGGTCGCATCGACGTTCTTGAGGACATCGAGCATCGGCGCAGTCGCGTCCTTCACCGCGACCGAGACGTTGGTGAACTGCGCGATGTCGATGTCGCCGGTTGCGAGCGACGTCACCGGCAGTCGCATGGCCAGGAGGCCCGGATAGGTCTGGTAGGCCACCGTCCCAACCAGCACGCCGCGCAGACGGAACACGCCAGCCCGTGCCAGCGCTGCCACGATCTCGCCGATGCGCGGCAGCGGACGGGGAAGCGCCGCCGAGCGGACGAGGGTGGAGACGAGGGAGCGTCGCGTGCGCGCCGCCGCGCGCGCCTCGCGATGCAGCTCGATCTGCTTCAAGAGCTGCGGGGTCTCGGGGCCGACATATCTCTGCTTCTGCCCCTGCGATGCCGGAAGCTGAAAGTACCAATAGCGATGACCGCCAACCTCCTTGGCGACGAACGTGCCCGCCTCGGGGAAGGCCTGGTTGAAGGCATCGAGGGCACATTGCTCCAGGAGCTCTGCGTAGGTCGTCTGGAAGGCAAGCGGGAGGGGCTTGGCGGCCGGCGGCATGAGTTTATACGTTAGTCGCGAGTAACGTATAAGATCGGCTCTATCTGTCCGGTCATCAAGGGAAATTATACGTTATTCGCGAATAACGTATAAGCTTGGGGCCAGAGGTCACTCCGCCGCGATCGGGGCGCCGGTTGGGACGAGGCGCTGGCCGTCGAAGGTCAGCATCTGCAGCTTCTTGAAGAGGTTGTAGTTGTCGGGCGCGGTGCCGACGGTGACGCCGGGGCGCAGCATCGCCACCCGCACGTCGTGCAGATGGGCCGCCTCGTCCATCACGCACTTGCGCGTCAGGTGAGCGCCGCAGCGCTTCAGCATCTCGACCATCAACTGGCCTTCGACATAGGCCGCGACGTGCAGGCCGTCGGCCTTGTCGCCGGCCGGATAGTACCTGTCCATCCACGCCTTGTAGGCCTTGACCTCGGGCTCGTCCTGCACCGCGGGATCGGACGGATCGACGAACACCGACGACGAGACGGCGCCCTTCGACGCCTCGATGCCGGCCGGCATGTAGGTGCGTGCGATCGAGGCGGCGGGGAAGGCGATCAGCGTCAGCGGATGCCAGTCGAGATCGTGCGCCTTGCGCAGCGCCTGCACCGTCTGCTTCTGGGTCGCCACGATCAGCAGCACGTCGGCGCCGCTGCCGCGCAGCGCGATGACCTGCGACTCGACGGTCGGATCGCTGAGCTCGAAGCTCTGCTCGCCGACCAGCATCTCCCTGGCCCGCGCGCCGAGACCGGTCCTGAGGCCGGCGAGATACTCTTTTCCGAAGTCGTCGTTCTGGTACAGGATCGCGACCTTGCCGTGCGGCCGCGTCGCCAGGATGTGCTTGGCGAACGCCTTCACCTCGGTCTCGTAGTTGGGCAGGCCCGACAGCGACCACGGGAAATCCTTGGGGTCGTTGAACTTGGCGATGCCGCTTTGCAGCAGCAGCTGCGGCACGTGGCGGTCGTTGAGATACTTGCGCACCGCGAGGTTGGGCGCGGTGCCGACCGAGGCGAACATCGCGAACACGCCGTCGGCCTCCACCAGCCGGCGCGTCTGCTCGACAGTCTTGGGCGGGCTGAAGCCGTCGTCGGCGACCAGCAGGTCGATCCTGCGCCCGTTGACGCCGCCCTGCTCGTTCACCATGGCGAAGTAGGCCGCGGAGGCGCGGCCGAACGTGCCGTAGGCGGAGACCGGGCCGCTGTAGGGCGCGGTCTGGCCGAGCTTGATCGTGGTCGCGTTGACGCCTGTTTCGGCCGGCGCCTGGGCGGCGGCGGAGTGTGCCGCCAGCACCGACAGAATGGCCGCCGTCACGGCAAGCGCGGGCCTGCGGAGCGCGATCGTCACTTTCCGGTTCTCCTTGTTCCCATGCGACGCCGCGCCTCCGGCGCTTCGGCGAGCGCGGCCTCGAGCTGGTCGAGCAGGACCAGCAGGGCCTCGATCCGGTCGTGACCGAAGCGGCGCGCGATCTCGCGATGGATGCCGTCGAGGAAGGGGGCGACGCGGGTCACCATGGCGCTGCCCCTGGCCGACAGCGACACCAGGCTCTGGCGCGAATCGGAATCGCCCGGCCGGCGTCTTATGTATTTCGCCGCCTCGAGGTCCTTCAGGATGCGCGACAGGCTGGGCGCCAGAAGCCAGGCGCGGCGAGCGAGCCGGTTGGCCTCCATCTCGCCCTCGAAGTAGAGCACCCGGATCACCCGCCACTGCTGCTCGGTGACGCCGCCCCTGCGGTGGTGCGGCCGGAACCACGCCATCACCGCCTCGCGCGCGCGCAGGAGTGCGATCGGCAGCGACCGCGTGTCGTCCATCAGGCGCGGGCGCGGGAAGTCGGCGACTGGCTTGCGCTCGGTCATCGTGCGCGCCGCCTCTCAGGCGTCGACGACGAAGTTGCCGGCCTCGAAGACGATCGGCGGCTCGGCCGGATCGAAGCTCACGCCGAGCGGATCCTCGCCGCTTCGCACCGCGTTCACCTGGCTGTTCAGCATCCGCCGCAGCAGCAGGATGCCGTGGTCGCTGGTGGCGAGGTGTTCGTCGGAGTGGAAGGTGATGGCGCCCTGGCCGGTCTGGGCCTCCCAGTCGCCGGGAAAATCGCGGCGCTCCTCGGGCGTCATGTCCTTCCAGCGCTTGCGGTTGGTAGCGGCGCCGGCGCCCTTCGGCAGAAACACGCCCTTCTCGCGCACCCGTCCGGCGGTATAGATGCGGTAGTGGGTGTCGTCGACCGGCAGCGTCCAGCCGAGGCTCTCGACGCGGCCGTAGCCGCCGACATAGGGGTTGGGCACGACGCGCAGGGTCGGCAGTGCCACCTCTGTGGTGCGCCGCATGATGCGGCCATCGCCCAGGGTGCGGATCGAGAAGGCCTTCACGCCGCGCGGTGTGTAATCCCACGTCACCCTGGGCATCTGGTTCATGACCTCGGTGAACTGGGTGCCGCTGAAGTTCCCGTGCAGGATCGGCACGTGATAGGTGTCGAGCACGTTCTCGAAGTGCTGCAGCCAGTTGCACGGCGCGACCGCATCGCCGCCGCTGCCGATGCTGGTGTCGTCGGCGTCGACGAACTCGCCGGGCTCCAGCACCTCGAGGCACTCGTAGCGCGGCAGCACCGGCTTCTTCGCCGGCGGGCCCATGTAGGCGAAGACGAGGCCGTAGCGCTCCTGCACCGGATACCAGGGCTGGCGCACGCGGTCGCGCATCCGGCCGCCGTCGGGTTCGCAGGGCTGTTCCAGGCAGCGCCCTTCGACGTCGAACAGCCAGCCGTGATAGCAGCAGCGAATGCCGCGTTCCTCGACCTTGCCGTAGTAGAGCGTGGTGCCGCGATGGCAGCAGCGCGCCTGGACGAGGCCGGGCCGGCCCCGGCCGTCGCGGAACAGCACGAGATCCTCGCCCAGCACGCGCAGCTCGCGCGGCGTTCGGGTCGCGTGCGAGGCGAGCCCGACCGGATGCCAGTAGCGGCGCATCAGCTCGCCCATCGGCGTGCCGCGCCCGACCTCGGCGAGTGCCGCGATGTAGCTCGGCGGCTTGCTCTCGTAGCCGGTGCCGGTATCGATCGATGCCGTGGCGTCGCGATCGTTCATGCCGTTCCTCCCTGCGCGTCCGACTTTGCTTAACACGTTAAGCGTGGGCTGACCGCTGTCAAGCGCGGGGGAGACCGGAACCGGGGTCGCGATGGCGGATCGCACCATCCGGGCGGACATTTCGTCTTGCCGCCACATCTCCGCCACGAAGAACGCGCGACCGCGCGGGAACGCCGCAGGGCATCTCACGTTAGATGCAGCGACACCGCTCTGGAGGACGTCATGACCATCGGATACACGCACCTCGCCGCGATTGCAGCGCTGGGGCTGATGCTCGCGGGCTGCGGCGAAACCCCGGGCACACGGGCACTGACCGGCGGCGCGATCGGTGCCGGCACGGGCGCGGTGGTCGGCTCGGCGGTGGGCTCGCCGGTCGGCGGCGCCATCGTCGGCGGCCTGGGCGGAGCGGCCATCGGCGCCGCGACGACGCCGCGCCACGACTACTATTATTATCGCTAGACCGCGCCGGAGACCTCGGCCCGGGGCGCCCGCGTCGCCGTCGGCGGCGCGGGTTTTGCGCTGCCCGTCTCAGCCGCGAAGCTGCCGCAAGGCCCGGCCCTTGTGCAGGGCGACATGGTCGGTCTTGTCGCTCTTGATCTCGTATTGCGGATCGTCCGTGCTCGCGTGATGGACGTATCCCTTGTAGTTCACGTCCTTCGTGTGCACTCGCACCACGCGGCCACGCAC
>NZ_DATBFE010000147.1:0-10100 GCF_036558665.1 Reyranella sp.
GGCTATTGCGAAGCTCCCGATGCGAGATCTCGAAAAGATCCTCGCTGCGACCCTGACCGGGATGACCGTGGAGGAGTTCCACGACGAAGCAAGCAAGTGGATCGAGAAGGCCCAGGATCCGCGCTGGAAGCGCCCCTATACCGAACTCGTCTACCAGCCGATGCTGGAATTGATGGCCTATCTGCGGGCCAACGGCTTCAAGACCTTCATCGTGTCGGGCGGCGGAATCGAGTTCATGCGACCCTGGACAGAGAAAGTTTACGGCATTCCGCCGGAGCAGGTGGTCGGTTCCTCCGGCGTCACGAAATTCGAGATCAGGCCTGACGGCGCGGCATCATTGCGCAAGTTGCCGAAAGTCGAGTTCATTGACGACGGTCCCGGCAAGCCCGTCGGTATCAATCGGTTTATCGGCCGGCATCCTATCTTCGCTTTCGGCAATTCAGATGGCGATCTGCAGATGCTGCAATGGACGGCCGCGTGGCCGGGTGCCCGGTTTATGGGTATCGTGCACCACACCGACGCCGAGCGCGAATATGCCTATGATCGCAAGTCGCGCATCGGCAAGCTCGACAAGGCGCTCGACGAAGCCGAAAAACGTGGCTGGACCGTCGTCGACATGAAGGCGGACTGGAAACAGATCTTCCCGCCGCCATAGTTTCCGGGGAATGTTGGACCTCGGTCCAACTCGATTATCGGCTTTGACTTAAGTCAAAATGCCCCGAGCGGGCTTGATATTCTGGTGTGTCGACCTCGCCTCCACGACGGGCGAAACGAGGGAGTGGTCATGTCGAAATTCCTCGCACAAGCACTAACAATCATTCTTTTTATTGCCTTTGCCCCGGTGGTGAACGCACAGAGCCAGCCGGCTCCCGCGCCGGCCGCCGCCCCTGCGCAGGACAAGCTTCTCACACCAGGAGAAATAGATGCACTCCTCTCGCCTATAGCGCTTTACCCGGACACGCTGCTGTCCCAGGTGCTGATGGCGTCGACCTATCCACTCGAGGTGGTCCAGGCGAGCCGATGGGCGAAGGAAAACAAGGGTCTCAAGGACGATGCGCTGAAGACTGCCGCCGAGAAGCAAGGGTGGGATGAAAGCGTGACGTCGCTCGTCGCGACCCCATCAGTACTCGACATGATGAGCGACAAGCTCGACTGGACCCAAAAGCTCGGCGACGCCATGCTCGCGCAGCAGACTGATGTGATGGACGGCGTTCAGCGGCTGCGCGCAAAAGCCGAGGCGAACAACAAGCTGCAGTCGACGCCACAGCAAAAAGTTTCAAGGAGATCCGAAGGCAGCAAGCAGGTCATCGTGATCGAGCAGGCCGATCCGCAAACGGTCTATGTGCCGTATTACGACCCTGCGGTGGTCTATGGCGCGTGGCCGTACCCGGCCTATCCGCCGTACTACTGGGGCGCGAGCTACTGGCCGTATGGCGGCGCAATTTTGGGCGCGGGCCTGGCATTCGGCGCGGGCTATGCGATTGGACGTTGGGCCAGCGGCGGAGGTTATTGGGGCGGTAACGCCAACATCAACTGGAATAACAACAACATCAACATCAATCGGCCAGGCGGTGGAAATCGACCGGGCGGTGGTGGGAACTGGCAGCACAACCCCGATCACCGGCACGGCGTTCGTTACAACAACAAAGGCGTCGCCGACAGAATGAACAAGGGCAACAACATCCGCGGCGGCGCAGGTAACCGCACGGACTTCCGCGGGCACAACGGCCAGGCCGCGCTGCGGCCGGGCGGCGATCGTCCCGGTGGTGGCGCCGGCAATCGCCCGGGTGCGGGCGGCGGTGGCGTTCAACGTCCCGGCGGCGGAGCAGGCAATCGTCCGGGCGGCGGCGGTGGTGGTCAAAAAGCTGCAACGCGTCCGAGTGGCGGACAAAAAGGCGGATCCCGTCCTGGCGGTGGCGCCCGTCCGAGCCAGGGCGCGCGTCCCAGCGGTGGCAATCGCAGTGCCTTCGCCGGCGCTGGCGGTGGCGGCCGTAACGCCATGGCTTCGGCCTCTCGCGGTCGTGCGAGCATGGGCGGTCGCGGTGGCGGCGGCGCACGCATGGGCGGCGGCGGGGGTGCCCGCATGGGCGGCGGCGGCGGACGGGGAGGCGGGGGCGGTCGCGGTGGCGGCGGCGGACGCCGTTCCGACATCGCGCTCAAGCACGACATCATGCTGCTCGGCCATCTCGACAATGGTCTTGGCTTCTATCGCTTCAGCTACTACGGCAGCGACAAGGCCTATGTCGGCGTGATGGCGCAGGAAGTGCAGGCGGTTGCCCCGGATGCGGTGATCCGTGGTCACGACGGCTACCTGAGCGTCAACTACGACAAGCTCGGCGTGCAATTCCAAAGCTACAATCACTGGCTCGCCACGGGCGCGCGGATTCCGTCCGCCGTCTCGGCGTCGCATTGAGAGGTGAACGGTCATGATGAACGCACACCACGTACGCCTCTTGGGCAAGACCACGATCCTCGCCGGCGCGGCGATGCTCATCCTCGCGCTGTCCCCGCTCGCGCAGGCGCAGCAGCGTTTCAAGACACCGGAGGAGGCGGTCCAGGCGCTTGTCAACGCGGCGCGCAGCGGGGACAGCAAGTCAGTTGTGAGCATTCTTGGCCCGGGCTCGCAGGAACTGGTTTCATCCGGCGATCCGGTTGCCGACGCGGACGCCCGGCAGGAATATCTGTCCGCTTATGATGCCGGGCACCACATCGTTACCGAATCCGGCAAGCCGGCTGTGCTGGTCATCGGTCCGAACGACTGGCCGTTCCCGATTCCGATGGTGCAGCGCGACGGTCAGTGGATTTTCGACGTCGCTGGCGGCCGCGAGGAAATCCTGGCGCGCCGTATCGGTCGCAACGAACTCGCGACCATGAAAGCCATGCTGGCCTACTGGGACGCGCAGAACGAATACGCCGACATGAACAAAGACAAGAGCGGTCAGGCGGTCTATGCGCAAAAGATTGTCAGCTCGCCCGGCCAGAAGGATGGACTCTATTGGCCGACGAGCGGGAACGAAACGCCGAGCCCGCTCGGCGAAGCGGTCGCCGCGGCAACGCAGCGCGGCTATCGCGTCGGCGCCGCCGAACCTTTCAATGGCTATCGCTTCAAGGTGCTCACGCGCCAGGGCCCGACCGCGCCCGGCGGTGCCGTGGACTATATCGTCAAAGGCAACATGATCGGTGGCTTCGGCCTGGTCGCTTACCCGGCCGAGTACGGTAATTCCGGGATCATGACCTTCATCATCAACAACGACGGCGACATCTACGAGAAGGATCTCGGCAGCCGCACGGCCCGTCTTGCGGCGCGCATGACCTCGTTCAGCCCGGATCACACCTGGAGGAAGGTCGTCGACACCGAAAAATAGCGTCGGGATTTGTTACCCGGCCGTGGCAGGAGGCATTGATTCATGTGCATCGCGCCGATACGGCGGTCCGGCTGGTGTCTTTAGCATAACGCGCCCGCCGACTTTCTCCGTTGGCGTAAAGCAAGGAGGTTCGTCATGACCAGCGCCGCCCATCATCCAATCGTTCCGCCGCTGATGCTACACGCGCTCGCCAGAAACTGGTCACTGATCCTCCTGCGCGGCATCTGCGCAATCGTTTTCGGTTTGCTCGCATTCGTCTGGCCGGGCGTAACCCTGATCACGCTGGTGCTGTTCTATGGCGCCTTTGCGCTCGTCGACGGCGTGCTGGCGATCATCGAAGCAATCCGCGGCGGGTCTGCAGCGCCACGCTGGTGGCTCGCGATTATCGGCTTAGCGGGCATTGCCGCCGGCCTGCTGACGTTCCTGCTGCCCGGCCTGACGGCGTTCATCCTGCTCTTCGTCATCGCAAGCTGGGCGATCGTGATCGGGGTCATGGAGATCATCGGCGCCATCAGGCTACGTAAGGAAATCGACAACGAATGGTGGCTGATCGCGGGCGGAGTGCTGTCCGTGCTGTTCGGCATTACGCTGATGGTTCGGCCGGGCACCGGAGCGCTCGCTTTGCTGTTCGTCATCGGTATTTACGCGATCATCTATGGCATCATCCTGGTGATGTTCTCATTGCGCCTGCGCAAGCATGCGCATGCTTGAACCGGGATCAGTTGCCCGGACCTGGCGATGATTGATCTCTTTGCCTGGATCGTTCTTCTCATTCTCGTGGCGAGCGGGATCGCAATATTTTTCATCGCCGGATCGCTGCCCGGTCACATCGCCAAAAATCGCGGCCATCCGTGGGCGCAGGCGGTTACCGTCGCCGGTTGGGTGACGTTGATCTGTGGCTTTGTGCTGTGGCCCGTCGTGTTGATCTGGGCCTATGTCGACGTACCGCGCGTGCGGGAGACGGCGCGATGATCGTCGCCATCCTCAACGTCTACCTCGTCATTCTCTTCATTCTGGTAAAGACGAAGATCGTCCCCTTCAACCTGTTCTGGAAATGCTCTCCGCTCATCGTTTTGCTGCTGTTGATGTTCGGCCTTTTCGTCCCGATGGGGTGGGGTGCGCCGCAGGGCTCGGCGCTTGTCGTGCGGCAGTCGGTGCAGATCGTTCCGAACGTTGCCGGCGAGGTGACGGACGTTCCGGTCGAGCCCAACAAGCCGCTCAAGGCCGGCGACGTCTTGTTCAAGATCGACCCGGTGCCTTACCAGTCACAGGTCGATTCGATCGCCGCGCAGCTCAAGTTCGAGGAATTGCGGCTCGATCAAATGACACAACTTCAGCGCAGCGACGCCGGCCGGACCTTTGACGTCGAGCAGCGACAGGCCGATGTCGACAAGCTTAAGGGCCAGCTCACGGGCGCAAAATACAACCTCGATCAGACGGTCGTCCGCGCTCCGGCTGATGGCTATGTCACCAATGTGGGCCTGATGAAAGGCGCGCGCGTTGCCAACCTGCCGCTGTCACCCGTAATGGCGTTCATCGACACCTCGGAAACAGTGGTCGGCGTCGAAATTTCTCAGATCTACACGCGCTATGTCAGGCCGGGGCAGGAGGTCGAAGTGACTTTCAAGCTCTACCCCGGTCAGGTGTTCAAGGGCAAAGTCGAGAGCGTTCTGGAAGCAACATCAGCCGGCCAGGTCCTGGCATCCGGCACGGCGGTGGCGCCAAGACAAGTCACTGCCATCCCGTTCGTTGTCCGCGTGAAGCTCGACGACGACAAGCTCGCGGCGCGGCTGCCGGCCGGTGCCGTGGGTAGCGCGGCAATCTTCACCGACCGCATCAAGCCGAGCCACATCATCCGCAGGGTCATCCTGCGGCAAATCGCAATTGTGAATTACGTCAATCCGTTTTGACGGGCTTCCAGCCCGGACGACGGTAGAGATACGCGAGGCCGACGGGTCGCAACCGCAACATCAGTTCCGCGAGGCTCGCCGGACAACTTATGAGGGCGCCACCATGTCCCCGACATACTCACGACGCGATCTTGGAAAATTAGCCGGCACCGTCGCGCTGGGCGCCGCAATGGCTTCCACGCCTGCACATGCTCAAGGTGCTTCGCCCGACGAGCGCGCGCGCGAAACCGAGCAGAAGATGACCGATGACGAGCGCTTCTCGCTCATCATCAGCCTCATCGGCGCCATTCCTTCCATCGGAGTCCCGCGCGACAAGCGCATTCCCGAAGGCGTCAACATGAGCGCGGGCTATACGCCAGGCATTCCGCGACTCGGCATTCCGGCGCTGCAGTCGAGCGATGCCAGCATGGGCGTCACCAACCCTGGCTACCGGCCCGACGACAAGGGCGCCACAGCGTTTCCGGCATCAATCGCCGTCGGCTCGAGCTTCAATCCGCACCTCGCACGCGCGGGCGGCGCTGCGATCGGCCGCGAGGCGCGGATGCGCGGCTTCAACATCATGTTGGCCGGCGGCATCAACCTCGCCCGGGATCCGCGCAACGGGCGGAATTTCGAGTACTACTCGGAAGACCCATGGGTGAGTGCCGTGCTCGGAGCTGAGGCCGTCCACGGCATCCAGAGTCAGAAGGTCATCTCCACGCTCAAGCATTACACGCTTAATAACAATGAGACCAACCGCCATTGGCTCGACGCCATCATCGATCCTGCGGCGCACCGTGAGTCTGATCTGCTCGCTTTTCAGATTGCGATCGAGCGCTCCGAGCCAGGTTCGATCATGAGCGGCTACAACAAGATCAACGGCACATACGCGAGCGGGAATCGCCACCTGCTGAACGAGGTGCTCAAGGCCGCCTGGGGTTACAAAGGTTACGTGATGTCCGACTGGGGTGCAGTGCCCGAATGGGACTACGCGCTTAAGGGACTCGATCAGGAGTCCGGCGTCCAGATGGACGTCAAGCAATGGGGCGCTGAGGCGTTCACGGATCGGCTGCGGAAGGCCTACGCGGAAGGCAAGCTCCCGAAGGAACGCCTGTCCGACATGGTGCGCCGCATTTTGCGCTCGGCCTATGCGGTCGGCATCGACAAGTGGGATGCTGCACCCACCCTGGATATGGCGAAGCACAATGAAATCGCGCTCGAGATCGCGCGGCAGGGCATCGTGCTGCTGAAGAACGACGGCGCGTTGCCGCTTGCGACGGACCGTCCGGTGAAGATCGGCATTGTGGGCGGTTTTTCGCAGTTGGGCGTGCCGACGGGTATAGGCTCGGGCGCCGTGTTGCCGGTCGGCGGCTACGCCGGAAGCGTGAACATTGGCGGCGCGCACGGCTCGATGGGAAGTGCGCGCAACATGTACCTCCTGCCCTCATCGCCGCTGGCGGAGCTGAAGAAGCTCTTGCCGCAGGCCCAGATCGAGTTCGACGGCGCCTATACGCCGGCAGAATCGGCCTTGCTGGCGCGGCGTTCCGACGTTGTGATCGCTTTCGGCATCCGCATCGAAGGCGAAGCGTTCGATCTTCCCGACCTTTCCTTGCCGTGGGGCCAGGATGCGATCATCGATGCCGTCGCCACGGCCAATCCCAATACGATTGTCGTGCTGGAAACCGGCAATCCGGTCTCAATGCCGTGGCGCGACAAAGTGAAGGCAATCGCACAGGCATGGTATCCGGGGCAGGCCGGCGGCCAGGCGATTGCCGAAGTGCTCACCGGAAAAGTGAATCCATCGGGCCGGCTGCCGATCAGCTTCCCGGAGAGTCTCGCACAGACGCCGCGGCCGGTGCTGCCGGGCATCGAAACTCCCTGGGGCACGCCGATCACGATTCGCTACGACGAAGGCGCCGAGGTCGGCTACCGCTGGCATGCGCAGAAAAACCAAAGGCCGATGTACGCTTTTGGTCATGGACTGAGCTACACGAGCTTCTCCTACAGCGATCTGAAGGTTACGGGCGGTGAATCAGTCAGTGCGACCTTCTCGGTGACAAATTCCGGCCAACGTGATGGGGCGGACGTGCCCCAGCTCTATCTGACCGATGCCCCCGGAGAAAAGCGAATGCGGCTGCTCGGGTTCGAACGCGTGATCCTTAAGCCTGGCGAGTCAAAGCAGGTTACGATGGTAGTCGATCCGCGCTTGCTTGCCCGATTTGACGGGCAGGCGGGCCGCTGGCGGATTGCGCCAGGACGTTATCGCATTGTGCTCGGCAAATCGGCTGAAGATCCGGTGCTGAACGCAGAAGTGCAACTGCCGATGCGGGTGTTCGGCGTCTGAGACAGCTCGTTGCCGACGAAAGACCGATTCAGATTCATGATAACCGTGTGGACTTCGCGACGCAGAAGCGAAACCCCGTGCATCGTTCTTCCGCGAAAGATTCGCTGACGCGCGCCGCCGCCGGCCCGATGGAGGTGACGATGAACGCTTCGGCGATGAAGACGGCGATGGAGCGCGCTGACGCGCTGCTGCGGCAAATGACCGTTGAAGAAAAAGCGATGCAGCTCTCGGCGATGTTTCCGATGGCGCTGATCGGTACCGACGGTCTGCTCCGCGATCAACTTGACGCGAATCTGAAGCACGGGATCGGGCAGATCTCGGCGCTGGCCGCGTTCGGGCACAAGTCGCCCGAGACAGTGGCGAAGATGGCCAATGCGATCCAGCGCTATCTGCTCACGGAGACCCGGCTCAAGATCCCGGCGATCTTCCACAACGAGGCCGCCAACGGCGTCGTGGCCCCGCAGTTCTCGGGTTTCCCGACGCCCCTCGGGCTGGCGGCTGCGTGGGACCCGTCTGCCGTCGAGGAGATGGCGGACATCATGCGTCGCCAGCTGCGGTCGATCGGCATCCAGCAAGCGCTCGCACCGGTCATGGACGTTGCCCGCGATCCCCGTTGGGGACGAGTGCACGAGACGTTCGGTGAAGACCCCTACCTGGTCAGCGCCTTCAGCGTCGCCTTCACCCGGGGGATGCAGGGTCGAGACCTGCACGACGGCGTCATTCCGTCCGCGAAGCATTTCCTCGGCTATGCGGTTACCGAGGGCGGCCAGAACATGGCGGCGACCGCGATCGGCGCCCGCGAGCTCTACGATGTCTACGCGCGGCCCTTCGAAGCCGCGATTCGGCTTGCCGGGCTGACCTCGGTGATGGCGTCGTACGCCGAGTTCGATGGCGTGCCGATCCACGTCTCCCGCGCGATCCTGACGACGCTTCTGCGCGAACGGATGGGCTTCACGGGAACGGTTGTCTCTGATTACACCGGGGTCGGCTGGGCGCAGACCCGTCAGCGGGTTGCGGCCGATCCAGAGGAGGTCGGTGCACTCGCGCTTGCCGCCGGGATGGACGTCGAGCTGCCATTGATCCAAGCCTACGGACAGGCTCTCGTCAACGCCGTGCAGGGCGGCAAGGTACCCGAGTCCCAGTTGGACGAGTCGGTGCGGCGCGTGCTGCGCGACAAGTTCGCCCTCGGGCTTTTCGATGATCCGTACGTCCCTGAAGACCCGGTCCGGATCCGAGCGGTCGCAGTTGAGGGCAACGAGCTCTCTCGGCGACTGGCGTCCGACTCGGTGACGCTGCTCAAGAACGAGACGAACCTGCTGCCGCTCGGTCGCGACATCAGGAAGGTCGCCGTCATCGGCCCATTTGCCAACAGCACGATGGTCGGCTTCCCGGCCTACACGTATCCCGCCGCACTGGCCATGATGCGGGCGCGGTTCACCGGCGAGGAGACCTTGATGGCAGGGACCGATACGGGCGCCAGCGACATCCCGCCCGAGGCCAAGGCCGCGATGGTGGCCGAGATGCAGGACTACATCAAGGTGGACCTCGACGACTACGTGCGGTCGAACTATCCCGCCGTCTCATTGGCCGAGGCAGTCCGCACGCTCCTGCCTGACGCCACGGTCACCGTCGTCCGCGGTACCGGGATCAGGCCGTCCGCTCCGACCGACATCCCGACCGCCGTCGCCGCCGCGCGAGAGGCCGACGCGGTCATCCTCTACATCGGTGGCCACTCCGCGTGGGCCGGCAAGGAGCGCACCGAAGGCGAGGGCACCGACAGCGCGAACATCGACCTGCCGCCGCAGCAGGTGGAGCTCGTCAAGGCCGTGTCCGAGGTCGGCAAGCCCACCGTCGCCGTGGTGTCGTTCGGGCGTCCGCCGGGCTTGACAGCTGTCATCGACGGGCTCCCCGCCGTCCTCACCGCGTACTTCGGCGGACCCCACCAAGGCGCCGCGCTCGCCGACGCCATCTTCGGCGTCACGAACCCGGGCGGGAAACTCCCGGTCACGATCCCTCGACACAGCGGACAAATCCCGATCCACCACGGGCAGAAGTGGGGCAGTGGATATCGGCGAACGAAGGCCGACATCCACAAGCGCTACCTCGACATGCCGTCGACACCGCTGTTTCCGTTCGGCCACGGTCTCAGCTACACGACCTTCGAATACGGCCCGCTGCAGCTCGACAACGGGAGCGTCGACGTCGGCGGCGAAATCCGCGCATCGCTTACCATCAGGAACGCCGGGGGGCGAGCTGGGACCGAGGTGGTGCAGCTCTATGCCGAGGATACCGCGACCGGAGTCACCCTGCCGGCGCAGCAACTGGTCGGCTTCGCGCGGGTCGAGCTGGAGCCTGGCGCGTCGCGGACGGTGACTTTCACGGTTCCGCTCAGCCTGCTGGCGTACACCGGCATGTCGGGCGAGCTGGTGATGGAGCCAGGACCCGTCACGATCGCTGCCGGGAGCAGCTCCGACGATATCCGGTCGGCCGCGACCGTGACCG
>NZ_DATBFE010000148.1:0-5523 GCF_036558665.1 Reyranella sp.
GATGGCACGCTCTACCCTCTGATAAACGCCAGCAGGTCTGCGTTGATCGTCTCGGCGTGCGTCGTTGGCATGCCGTGCGGGAAGCCTTTGTAGGTCTTCAGCGTGCCCTTCTTCAGCAGCTTCGCCGATAGCGGCGCGGAATCGGCATAGGGCACGATCTGGTCGTCATCGCCATGCATCACCAGTACCGGCGCGTTGATCTTCTTGAGGTCCTCGGTGAAGTCGGTCTGCGAGAAGGCGACGATGCCGTCATAGTGCGCCTTGGCGCCGCCCATCATGCCCTGGCGCAACCAGTTCAGGATCACCGCCTGCGACGGCTTCGCGCCGGGGCGGTTGTAGCCGTAGAACGGCCCCGCCGCGATGTCGTAGTAGAACTGCGCGCGGTTGGCGGCGAGCTGCTTCTGGAATCCGTCGAACACCTCTTTGGGTAGCCCTCCCGGATTGGCCGGCGTCTTCACCATCAGCGGCGGCACCGCGGCGATGATCGCCGCCTTCGCCACCCGGCTTTCGCCGTGCCGCGCGATATAGTGCACCACCTCGCCGCCGCCAGTGGAGTGGCCGACATGCACGGCGTTCTTGAGGTCGAGATGCGCGGTCACTGACGCGAGGTCGTCGGCATAGTGGTCCATGTCGTGGCCGCCGGCCGTCTGGCTCGAGCGGCCATGGCCGCGCCGATCGTGGGCAATGACGCGGAAACCTTGATTGAGGAAGAACAGCAGCTGCGCGTCCCAGTCGTCGGCCGAGAGCGGCCAGCCATGGCTGAACACGATCGGCTGGCCCGTGCCCCAGTCCTTGTAGAAGATCTCGGTGCCGTCCTTGGTGGTGACCGTAGACATGGTTCTGGTCCCTTTCGTCGATGGGGAAGCCGAAAGCCGCTGACACTGAATAGATGCCTGGTCGCCGGATGGAATGGCGTGCCGATCTGATAGGTCGGAGCGCTTCGGCTCCAGCTCAATAGTGGATGTGTGCGTAAAGATAGCGCAGGTTGCGCTTGGGGTTGAAGCTCAGCTGGTGAATCTCGACTTCGAGCCTCGGGTCGATTTGCTTGATGGCGGCGACCAGGGTCTCGCGCGGCAGCGACCAGGCGAGGCCGTGCAGCTGCTGGCGCTTCCCGGTGTCTTCGAATTGCAGGAACACCTGCGTACCCTCGTGCATGAGCCCGAGGACCTGTTGGAAGAAACGATCGAGGATCTGGTCGGGGATTTTGCCGCAGACGTGCCAGGCGCCGATGAAATCCGGCCGCGCCGCCTTCGCCGCCGCCAGGCCGGCCTCGTCGATCACGCGCAGTGACGGGCGTTTCTCGGCGGTGAGGGCCGGTCCGATGTGGCGGATGCCTTCGTCCAGGAACTCCTGCGCGAGGTCGAGGCCCCAGAACCTGTCCGGCTCCAGCATCGCGACGATCGGCCGCCCGAGCCGCAGGCTGCCGCAGCCGTAGTCGACGAACGTGTGGTGCGGCCGCAGCCCGTGCCGGCGCAGCACCTTGATCATCTCCTCCTCGCCGCGCGCCGCCTTGGCGGTGGGACCGATCGCGGGATGCGCGCGCCCGGCCTTCAGCTTCCGGGTCACGACCCAGGCGTAGTAGGTCTCGTACCGCGCGAACGGATGACGCAGGCGCCAAAGGGGATAGCGCAGGTGGCGCCGGAAGAATTTCTTGAATCGCATTCTGGATAAGCTCGGGTCAGGCAGTCGGCAGCTTGCGGAATCCTCGGCCGGGATCGTCGGTGCTCGCGGTGACGTCCACGGTGCTGACTTCGGCGGCCGGCGGCCCTCGGTGGCAGGCGCCGATCATGCCGTCGACCTGCATCCCTGATCCCGCGAACACCGCCTCCACGTCGCCGTCGCGCCGGTTGCGCACCCAGCCGTCGAGGCCGCGGGCCTGGGCCTCCTGCACCGTCCAGGCGCGGAACCAGACGCCTTGTACCGTGCCGGAGATGAGCACATGAACGATCTTGCGGTCCGCCATCGAGGTCTCACGCAAACTCGACGATCACCTGGTCGACCGACAGGCTGTCGCCCGGCTTGGCGTGCAGCTTCGCGACCTTGCCGTCGCGCTCGGCGCGCAGCAGGTTCTCCATCTTCATGGCTTCGACCACCGCCAGCTCCTGCCCGGCCTTGATGTCCTGGCCCTCCTGCACCGCGATCGTGACCAGGAGGCCCGGCATCGGCGAGAGCAGGAACCTCGACATGTCGGGCGGAGTCTTCTCGAGCATGTGCCGGGCGAGCTCGGCCGCGCGCGGCGCCAGCACCAGCGTCTTCAGCTGCGCGCCGCCGTGGTTGAGGCGATACCCGACGCCGTCGCGGTCGACCTGCACGACGATCGGCCGGTTGTCGATGCGGCCGCGATAGATCGGCTCGCCCACGTTCCAGGCGCTGACCAACTCCCGGCTGCGCTTGCCGCCGATCACCGCATGGCCCATCGCCGTCTCGACGACGGTGACCTCGTGCTGTTCCTTGCCGATCTTCACCACCCACTTGCCATTGGCGATCGGCGCCGCGGTCTTGAAGCGCGGCGCGCTCGCGACCGCGCGGCGGGCGTAGCTCTGGTGCACCACCGCCGCCACCGCGACGATGTCGCCCTTGCCTTCGTCGGGCAGGTCGACGCCGTGGAAGCCCTCCGGAAACTCCTCGGCGATGAACCCAGTCGTGAGCCGCCCGGCATGGAAGCGCGGATGCCCCATCAGCGCCGACAGGAACCCGACATTGTGGCCGAGGCCGCGGATATAGAACGAATCCAGCGCCTCGCGCATCGCGGTGATGGCCGACGGGCGGTCCTCGCCGTGGGTTACCAGCTTCGCGATCATCGGGTCGTAGAACATGCTGATCTCGGCGCCTTCATAGACGCCGCTGTCGACCCGGACCGCCGGCCCTCCCGACGGCTCGCGGTAGCGCACCAGCCGCCCGGTCGAGGGCAGGAAGTTGCGCACCGGGTCCTCCGCATAGACCCGTGCCTCGATCGCCCAGCCTTTCAGCTTCACGTCCGACTGCTTGATCTTGAGCTTCTCGCCGGCGGCGATGCGGATCATCTGCTCGACCAGGTCAAGCCCCGTCACCATCTCGGTCACCGGATGCTCGACCTGCAGGCGGGTGTTCATCTCGAGGAAATAGAAGTTGCGCTTGGCATCGACGATGAACTCGACCGTGCCGGCGGACTTGTATTGCACCGCCTTGGCGAGCGCGACTGCCTGCTCGCCCATCGCCCGCCTCGTCTTCTCGTCCAGGAAGGGGCTCGGCGCCTCCTCGATCACCTTCTGGTGGCGGCGCTGGATCGAGCATTCGCGCTCGCCGAGATAGAGGCAGTTGCCGTGGCCGTCCGCCAGCACCTGGATCTCGATGTGGCGCGGATCCTCGACGAACTTCTCGATGAACACGCGGTCGTCGGCAAAGCTGGAGCGCGCCTCGTTGGTGGCCGAGCGGAAGCCGTCGCGCGCTTCCTGGTCGCTGCGCGCAACGCGCATGCCCTTGCCGCCGCCACCCGCTGACGCCTTGACCATCACCGGATAGCCGATCTCCCTGGCGATCTTCACCGCCTCGTCGGCATCCTTGATGACGCCGAGATAGCCGGGCACCGAGTTGACGCCCGCTTCCTTGGCCAGCTTCTTGGATTCGATCTTGTCGCCCATCGCGGCAATGGCATGCGGGTCGGGGCCGATGAAGGCGATGCCAGCCTCCTTGAGCGCCACGGCGAACTTGCGGTTCTCCGACAGGAAGCCGTAGCCGGGGTGCACCGCCTCGGCGCCCGCCTGCGTGCAGGCCGCGACGATCTTCTCGATCGAGAGATAGCTCTGCGTCGCCGCTGCCGGCCCGATCGCAACCGCCTCATCCGCCTCGCGCACATGCAGGGCATCGGCATCCGGCTCGGAATAGACCGCGACGGTCCTGATGCCCATGGCCCGTGCCGTCCGGATCACCCGGCACGCAATCTCGCCGCGATTGGCGATGAGGATTTTAGAGAACATGGGAGTTCGGACGCACGCCGTCGCCGCCCCCCCAGCCGTCATGGTCGTGCTTGGCACGACCACCCACGAGTTCGCCTAAGATGGCACAGTATTGCCCATGGAAACTCGTGGGTGGTCGGACCAAGTCCGACCATGACGATGGAGAGTGGGCCGATTCGGTTGCGGTTATCATCATCACAGCGGAATGTTGTCGTGCTTCTTCCAGGGGTTCTCCAGCGTCTTGTCCCGGAGCATGGCGAGCGAGCGGCAGATGCGCTTGCGGGTCGAGTGCGGCTTGATGACGTCGTCGATGAAGCCGCGCGCGCTCGCGACGAAGGGATTGGCGAACTTCTGCCGGTACTCCTCGGTGCGCTCCGCAATCTTGTCCTTGTCGCCGATGTCGGCGCGGAAGATGATCTCGACCGCGCCCTTCGGGCCCATGACCGCGATCTCGGCCGAGGGCCACGCGAAGTTCACGTCGCCGCGGATGTGCTTGGAGCTCATGACGTCGTAGGCCCCGCCATAGGCCTTGCGCGTGATGACGGTGATCTTCGGCACGGTCGCTTCGCCGAACGCGAACAGCAGCTTGGCGCCGTGCTTGATGATGGCGCCGTATTCCTGCGCGGTCCCGGGCAGGAAACCCGGCACGTCCACGAAGGTCACGATCGGGATGTTGAAGCAGTCGCAGAAGCGCACGAAGCGCGCCGCCTTGCGGCTGGTATCGATGTCGAGGCAGCCGGCCAGCACCATCGGCTGGTTGGCGACGATGCCGACGGTGTCGCCGCCCATGCGCGCCAGGCCGATGATGATGTTCCTGGCGTATTCCGGCTGCAACTCGAAGAAGTCACCCTCGTCGACCACCTTCGCGATCAGCTCGTGCATGTCGTAGGGCTTGTTGGGATTGGCGGGGACCAGCGTGTCGAGGGAGAACTCGTCGCGGTCGATCGGATCGGGCGTCTGCCGCTGCGGCGCGGGCTCGCGGTTCGAGGACGGGATGAAATCGACGAAGCGCCGCAACTGCAGCAGCGCCTCGACATCGTTCTCGAAGGCGAGATCGGCGACGCCGGACTTGCTGGAATGGGTCAGCGCGCCGCCCAGCTGCTCGTGCGTGACCGTCTCGTGCGTCACCGTCTTCACCACGTCGGGACCGGTGACGAACATGTAGGACGAATCCTTCACCATGAAGATGAAGTCGGTCATAGCCGGCGAATAGACCGCGCCGCCGGCGCAAGGCCCCATGATCAGCGAGATCTGCGGCACCACGCCGGAGGCCAGGATGTTGCGCTGGAACACGTCGGCGTAGCCGGCCAATGAGGCGACGCCCTCCTGGATGCGCGCGCCGCCGGAATCATTGAGGCCGATGACCGGCGCGCCGACCTTCATGGCGTGGTCCATCACCTTGCAGATCTTCTCCGCGTGCGCTTCGGAGAGCGATCCGCCGAACACAGTGAAGTCCTGGCTGAACACGAAGACCAGGCGGCCGTTGATGGTGCCGTAGCCGGTGACCACGCCGTCGCCCGGCACCTTCTGGTCCTGCATGCCGAACTCGCTGCTGCGATGCTCGACGAACATGTCCCATTCCTCGAAG
>NZ_DATBFE010000149.1:0-62825 GCF_036558665.1 Reyranella sp.
ACCATCTCAGCGGGAATCTTGTCGACCGGCATTCCGAGAATTGCCAGCGCCATGATCGGCGAGCCGCCCATGGCATAGATGTCGGACAGCGCATTGGTCGCCGCGATGCGCCCGAAGTCGAATGGATCGTCCACCATCGGCATGAAGAAGTCGGTGGTCGCGATCACGCAGGTGCCGTCATCGAGTTGCCAGACGGCGGCATCGTCCGCGGTCTCGGTGCCGACCAGAAGCTGCCGGAACGGCGCGGCCGCCGGAGCGTCGGCCAGCAATTGCTGCAGCACCGCCGGCGCCAGCTTGCAGCCGCAGCCGCCGCCATGGGCGAGGCTCGTGAGCCGGACCTTGTAGGTGTTCATGACATTCACTCCCGTTCGCCCGCGAGCATAGCACCGGATGATGGCAATGACGTCAGGTCAGCCCGGCGCTGCCAGCCACGGGCGACAAGGGCGACTACTCGTAGAATTGGGGCGAATGCTTCACGCTTTCGAAAGTCGGCAGATCGTGGTTGATCCAGAGCAACGCCTTCTTGTCCGCGACGACCTTGGCAAGTCTTGCATGCGAGGCATGCGTCTGTTCGGCGCTGGTGTTCAGCGATGGCACGCGGTCATTGTCCCAGTTGTCCTTGAAGTGCGCGGCGTCGCCGGTCAGCACCACCCAGCCGGTCCTGGCCAGGTGCACCAGCAGCGACTGATGCCCGGGCGTATGGCCCGGGGTGGAGAGGATGGTGACGCTGCCGTCGCCGAACACATCGAGATCGCCGGAGAGCTCGCGCATTGGCCGGTCCCTCTTGAAGGGCGCGGGCTTGCCCGGCGCGAATGCCCAATCGAGCTCGGCCTTCTGGATCAGGAGCGTCGAGGTCGGAAACATGTCGACATTGCCGATATGGTCGCCGTGCGTGTGCGAGATCGCGACGAAGCTGATGTCGGCCGGCTTCACCTTCACCTCGTCGAGCTGCGCCGCAAGCTTCTTCGCCCGTGTCGCCGTACCGAGAGCGTTGGTTACGGGCTTGTCAGCGAGCGCGTCGGGAAAACCCGTGTCCCACAGGAACCACTGTGTGCCGTGATGAATGAGATAGCAGTTGTCGGAGAATTCGATCGGCTTGCCGACATTGACGCCAGGTGACCAACGCGACTGATCGAGCGCGGAATTGTGGCCGCAATCCATGACGTAAAGCCGGTCGGCGGTCTGCGCCGCCGCCGGCAGGCTGATGGCCATGATGATCGCGACGCCAAGAAACAGCGGTTGCAGGCGCATTTAATTCCTCTCCCATGCCGGCTGGCCGAAAGCCTAACGGACGCGCAACGGTCCGGTATTCACTTTTGCGGGATCGGCTGGGCGTCGAGCCAGCGCCGCGCCGCGTGCATCTCGCGGAAGATCGCGAGCGGGCGGCGGACCTGCGCTGCGTCGGCGAAGATCTGCGCCTGGGCATAGCTCTCGTCGGTGGCCGCCACGATCGCGACCGGTCCGATCTGGCCATGCTGTGCATAGTACGAGATACGTGCGCCCAGCGCCTTCAGGCTCTCCTCGTTGAGCGCCATCGGCGTGTGCGTGATCTCGAAGATCTTGCGATAGGAGATGCCGCCCTCGGCGGTCACGCCCGTGAAATACTGCTCGATATCCGCGACGGTGACCTCATCCCGGGCGACCGCGACGACCAGTCGGGAGGGGTGGGAAATGGTCCAGTGAACCGGCATCCGCTCCGCGGATCTGCACGCTCAGGCCGCAGGCGCGCGCGGCGGAGCGGCGGGCGTCTCGACACGGCAACGCTGCTGGCCCAGCGCCGTCAGGCGGATGCGGCCGTCGCTCTCCTCGACAAGGGCCAGTTGCTTCAACCGTTCAACCGAACTCGAGCGCAGGTGCTTGGGCTTGGTGATTCCGTTCGCCACGCGCTGAAGCGCCGTCTGTTCGTTCGGGCTGAGCGGGGCGAGCAAGCCGCGTTCCATTGGCACCTCCTGCTCATCGGGAAGGCATCAAAGCGCGTCGCTGCGGAAGTGGCAATAGACTCAATATGAAGAGACTGTGGCATGTGAAGCGACTGTGGCGCTGGCAACCGACGTCGTCGATTGCTGGCGACAGAGGGTCGACGTCCTGTTCACTTGTTGCCTCGCAGGTGCAACAATGAATGGCTGCGACTCGGGGGCATGCTTGTCGTTTGCGACTTGCGCGCGGTCTTTTTTCTGTCGAGTGGGAAGTGGAACAGGCATGATGCCTTCGGGGGACATGGGCACCGTGGAAGTGGGCATCGTGAAGCGGAAAATCTGAATGGCGGGGTTGCGGGCTCTGTCACTCGACAGGGTGTCGAAACACTATGGCCCGGCCAGGGCGCTGGACGACGTATCGCTCACTGTCGCAGGCGGCGAGTTCCTGACGCTCCTGGGCCCGTCCGGCTCGGGCAAGACGACTCTGCTGATGTCGATCGCGGGATTTGTGGCACCGACCGGCGGCCGCATCCTGCTGAATGGCCAGCCGATCCAGCACCTGCCGCCGGAAAGGCGCAATTTCGGCATGGTGTTTCAGGGTTATGCACTGTTTCCCCATCTCAGCGTGGCGCGCAACGTTGCCTTTCCGCTCGAGGTACGCGGCACACCGCGCGCCGAGATCGCGAACAAGGTGAAGGAGGCGCTCGAGCTGGTGCGGCTTGGTGGCTTCGCCGATCGTCTGCCACGGCAACTCTCGGGCGGCCAGCAGCAGCGCGTCGCGCTCGCCCGTGCACTGGTCTTCGCGCCGCATCTCCTGCTGCTCGACGAGCCTCTGAGCGCGCTCGACCGCAAGCTGCGCGCCGACATGCAGATCGAGCTGAAATCCTTCCACCGCCAGATCGGCCTCACCTTCATCTATGTGACGCACGATCAGGAGGAGGCCCTCAGCATGTCCGACCGCGTCGCCATTCTGCGCGAGGGCAAGGTGCTGCAGCTCGGAGCGCCAACCGATCTCTACGAGCGGCCCGCCACGCGTTTCGTTGCGGAGTTTCTCGGTAAGAGCAATTTCCTGTCGGGAACGGTCGAGCGGCGCTCGGGCGAGAGCTTCGCATTCCGCTGCAATGGGCTGCTCTTCGAGCAGCAGGGCGGAGAATCACCCGTGGGCGCGTCGGTGCTGGTCGCCCTTCGTCCCGAGCGCCTCCGCGTGGTGGGCGACGGCAGCCAGCCGCGCAACCAGGTGGAAGGCACGACCGCGGAATTCAGCTATCTGGGTACCTCGTTCCACCTCCTGGCGGACACTGCCATCGGGCGCCTCGCCGTCACCATCCCCACCTGGCGCCATGGCGCATCGCCCGTGGTTGGAGGCAAGATCACATTGGGCTGGGATCCGGACGCATCGATCCGGGTCGAGGACGACTGACGTCGCGAGAAGGGAGACATCACATGAGCAGGCTGCAGACATTCGCGGAGGATCAGGCGGAGATCCTGGCGGCATCGCGCCGCACTCTGTTGAAGGGCGGCTTGGCGCTCGGCGCCGCGGCTGCGGGATTCGGCGGACCGGCGCAAGCGGCGCCCAAGGAAGTGGTGCTGGCCAATTTCGGCGGCGATGCGGTGAAGGCGATGACCGAGGCTTTCGTCGTGCCCTACGAGAAGGCGACCGGCGGCAAGATGGTGATCGACGGCTCCGGTCCGTCGAACGGCAAGATGAAGACCATGGTGCTGGCCAAGAACGTCACGTGGGACGTTGTCGATTCCGGGCTGGGCGGCACCGGCGAGCTGGGCCCGGCGGGCCTCCTCGAGGAGATCGACTATTCGGTCGTCGACAAGGCGAAGGTGACACCGGGCTTCGCCTACAAGTACGGCGTCTGCAACTACATGTTCTCGACCGTGCAGGCATGGGACACGAGCAAGGTGAAGGAGAAGCCCACGCTCGCCGACTTCTTCGATACCGGGAAGTATCCGGGCAAGCGGCTGATGCGCAAGGACAGCCAGGCCATGCTCGAGCTCGCGCTGATGGCCGACGGCGTGCCGGCCGACAAGCTCTATCCGCTGGACGTGCCGCGTGCGATGAAGAAGGTCGCGGCGATCAAGAAGGACCTCCTGTTCTGGTCGACGGGCGCCGAGAGCCAGACCATGCTGCGTGAGGGCGAGGTGGTGATGGGCTGGCTGTGGCACACGCGCGCCGTGCTCCTGCAGAAGGACACCAACAAGAAGGTGACGTTCTCCTTCGACGGCGGCCTCCTGCAGCCCGGTCTGTGGGTGGTGCCCAAGGGCAACCCCGCCGGCAAGCAGGCAATGACCGCCATTGCCTCCATGCAGGCGCCGGAGGGCCAGGTGAAGCTCCTGGCCGCCATGGGCAACGGGCCCGCCAATCCTGCCGCTGCGTCGCTCGTGCCGTCCGAGCTCAACGCGATCAATCCCGGTGCGGCGGAGAACGTGAAGGTGCAGGCCAAGATCGATGCCGACTGGTACGAGAAGAACTACGCCAAGGTGCGCCAGGGCTTCCTCGACATGATCGCGTCGTGATCGCTCGTCGGACCGCGGGCTTCCGCCTCGTGCACGGGTGCACCGGCAGCACGCGGTTCGGATGATTTCCGACCGCCGCACCTCCTGGCTGATGATTGCGCCGGCGCTGGCGCTGGTCACGGTGCTGTTCTTCGCGCCGCTCTTGCGCGTGCTGGTGATCAGCGTCACCGAGCCGTCGTTCGGCCTCGGCAATTATGCTCTGCTGCTCACCAGCGCTTCGATCCAGCGCACATTGCTCACGACCTTGCGCATATGCGTCTTCACCACCGCGATTACCCTGGTGCTGGCTTATCTCGTGGCCTATGTGCTGACCCATGCGCGGCCGGCGGCGCAGCGCCTGATGCTGCTCGGCGTGTTGCTGCCGCTCTGGATGTCGGTGCTGGTGCGGGCTTTCGCCTGGGTGACGCTGTTGCGTCGCGAGGGGCTGATCAACAAGGCACTGGAGGCGCTGGGCCTGATCGACCACCCGCTGTCGCTGATGTGGAACGAGACCGGCGTCACCATCGGCATGGTCCACTACATGCTACCGCTTGGCATTCTGCCGCTGTGGTCCGCCATGCGCGCCATCGACGGCCGCGTAGTGGCCGCCGCGCGCGGCCTGGGCGCAGGACCTGCGCAGGCCTTCTTGCGCATCTTCCTGCCGCTCAGCCTGCCGGGCGTGATCGGCGCCGGCCTGCTCGTCTTCATTTTCTCCCTCGGCTTTTTCATCACTCCGGCGATCCTGGGCGGTGGCAAGATCATCATGGTCGCCGAATATATCGACGGCCAGATTCAGGAGACGCTGCGCTGGGGCGTCGGCACCATGGTCGCCTCGACCTTGATCGCCACCATCTTCCTTCTGATGGTCGTGCTCGGCCGCATCGTCGACTTGCGCACGCTGTTCGGGGCCAAGTGACGGAGCGGCCGTGATGGAGCGCATGCTGCAACCCGGCCGTTCGGTCCGCACGCTGGGCTGGAGCGTGATCTGCTTTCTGCTGCTGCCGGTCCTCGTGATCTTCCCGATCTCGGTCACCGACCGGCGCTTCCTGTCGATGCCGCAGCACGGCATCTCCTTCGAGCACTATGCCAATCTCTTCACCAGCCCCGACTGGCTGGGCAGCATCGGCCAGAGCCTGGTGATCGGCATCGTTTCCTCGGCGATCGCGGTCACGGCCGGCACTCTGTGCGCCATCGGCTGCTGGCGACTCTCGTCGCGTGCCGGTGAGATCGTGCGCGGCCTGATGCTGGTTCCGATCGTCGTCCCGACCATTGTCTACGCGATCGGCATCTACCGCTTCTGGGTCGATCTCAGGCTGCTCGATACCTATACCGGCGTGATCCTGGTGCATGCCGTCACGGGCGTTCCGTATGTCGTAATCACCGTGTCGACGGCGCTGGCGGGTTTCGATCAGCGGCTGGAGCAGGCAGCGCGCAATCTCGGCGCCTCCATGCCGCAGACCTTGTGGCGGGTCGTGCTGCCCTCCATCCTGCCGGGCGTGGTCTCCGGTGCGATCTTTGCCTTCATCCAGAGCTGGGACGAGCTGGTCATCGTGCTGTTCATCGCCAGCCGTGCCATCTTCACGCTGCCGCGGCGCATCTGGGACGGCATCAACGAGCACCTCGACCCGACCATGGCGGCGGTCGCAGCGATCTTGATCCTGCTGTCGGCGCTGCTGCTGGTCGTCGACCTCAGCATTCGGCGAAAAAGAGAAGGGTGATGGAGAGCAAGACGAGCGCGATCGGATGGGTGGACGACAATCTCGAGCGGCTGTCGAACGACCATCTCACGATCTGGAACTACCACGAGCCGTCGTGGCGCGAATACAAGTCGGCCAGGTGGTACGTCGAGCGACTGCGCGCCGAGGGGTTCGCGGTGGAAGAGGGCTCGGGCGAGATGCCGACGGCGTTCTGCGCGAAGTGGTCGAACAAGGCCAATGGCGGGAAGGCTGGTCCCGTGATCGGCGGCTATGCCGAATACGACGCCATTCCCGGCCGCAGCCAGGCCGCAGTGCCCTACCGAAAGCCGCGGGCAGGCGTGAGCAAATACGCCGCCGGCCACACCGATCCGCATTCCGGCCTGGGCATCGGCGCCCTGGCCGGCTTCCTTGCCGCCAAGTACGCGATGGAGAAGCACGGCATCGCCGGGACGCTCGTATTCCTGGGCGAGCCGGCGGAGAAGATGTGCGGCTCGAAACCGGTGCACGCGGCCAAGGGCTACTACGACGAGCTCGATGCAGCCATCAGCTTCCACCCGCATTCCTTCCAGGCGCTCTCCAACGGCTGCTTCTGGGACACGCATTCGGCCCCGTACTGGAGCCGGATCTACACCTTCGAATGCAACGAACCCGAGACCTGGCAGAGCCAGCAATCGGCGGCAGCAGTGGCGCATCTGCACTCTGCCGCCCGCGCGCCCGGTGCGATCGATGCGGTGTGCCTGATGTACACCTCCTCGAAGTACCTCAAGGAGGCGATGCTGCCTCACACGGGCTCGTGGAGCCTGAACGAGTTCATCCCGATCGCGGGTCTCGCAGCGGCGGACAACATCGCGCCGGTCCTGTCGCAGATCCAGTACTCCCTGCGCGCGCCCGATATCGAGATGTGCGAGCGCGTGTTCGCCGTGCTCGACAACAATGCCGCGCATTGTGCCGCCATGACCCACTGCAGCATGGAGAGCGCCTGGATCACCAAGACGCGGGCCGGGTTGCCCAATCATGCGATGGCCGAGCTGACCTTCCGGAACTTCGAGCTGGTCGGACCGCCGAGGTGGAACGACGAGGCGCGTACCTTCGCGCGGGAGATCCAGAAGAACCTCGGGATCGCGCCGATGGATGATCCTTTCGCGCCCGAGACGCAACGTCTTTCGCCGCCATGGGAAGCGGAGAAATCGTTCCGCGCGCAACTGCCGCCCTGGCAGAAGAACCTCGCGGCCGACGATTACGTCGAATACACCTGGCATGCGCCGACGGTGCGGCTCTATGTGAGCCGGCCGACATTGGTGCCGCCAAATCCCGGCTACCGCTACCCCGACTGGTGCCGATACGCCATGATGGGCACCCCGGCCTGCATCGATCCCATGTGGTCGACGGCGGGCAAGGTGATCGGCGCCACCATCCTCGACCTCGTGACGGACAGGACCGGGTTGGAGCGCGCCCGGGCCGAGTTCAGGGAGCGCACCGGCGGCGGCGTCGGCGGCTCGAGATGGGTGTCGCCGCTCTTGCCCAGGGATTTCCGGCCGCCGATCCATTACCGCTGGCCCGAGTACGTCAGCACCGTACGCGGCGAGGAATGGACCATACCGACGGAGAAGAAAGGAACTGCGTAATGGGGATCATCTCCGAGGCGGAATACCGCTACAACATGCTGATCAAGACCTTCGCCTCGCGGCCCGAGCCCGCCTTCGAGACGGCAAGCGAGCAGACCGGCGTCTGGGGCCAGCAATGGGGCTGCAACAGCGACGTCGGCAATCTGCGCAAGGTGATGATGCACCGGCCCGGCGACGAGCTGCAAGTCGTCGATCCGGCCAAGAAGCTGCCCGACATCGGTGCCTACGGCGATCCCGAGACCGGCTGGTATTGGCGCGGCGATACGGTGCCCGACCTCGAGTCGATGCAGGCGCAGCATGACGGGCTCGTCGAGGCACTGCGCGAGGAGCAGGTCGAGGTCGTGTTCCTCGACGAATGCGCACCGGGCAAAATGAAGTCGGTCTACACGCGTGACTCGGTGATCGCGGTGAATGGCGGCGCGATCGTGACCCGTATGGGACCGCCGGTACGGCGCGGCGAGGAGCTGCCGGTGACGCGCACGCTGGCGAAAATGGGCATGCCGATCCTGCGCACGATCCATGGTACCGGCATCCTTGAAGGCGGCAGCTTCGCCTTCATCACTCCCAAGGTCGCGGTGGTCGGCATCTCGAGCCGCGTCAACGAAGAGGGCGCCCGCCAGCTCGAGGAGGTGCTGAAGGTGCAGGGCATCGAGCTCCTGCGCGTGCATCTCACCGGCTATCGCCTCCATATCGACGGCAACTTCGTGATGATCGATGTCGACACGGCGCTCATCAATCCCACGCAGCTTCCCTTCACGTTCCTGGAGAAGCTGAAGGAACTCAAGGTCCGCACGATCGAGGTCTGCCCCGAGGATCCGATCTGGACGATCAACTGCCTGGCGGTACGGCCGGGTCGCATCCTGATCGCCGACCAGGTCAGCAACCGCACGCTCGACAAGCTGAACGACGCCGGCGTCTCGATCAGGCTGGTGCCCTACGACAAGGTCTACCTCGGCGGTGGCGGCATCCACTGCTCGACAGGACCGCTGGTGCGCGATCCGATCTGAGAGCGGGCGACGGCAAGCGGACAGGTTCACATACGCGCGGCCAGCACATAATATCCGCGGGTGGCCATCGGTAGGCGCGTAGAGTCCTGAGCTGGGGGGCCCGCTTTGAAACGCCGTGATCTGTGGCCGTTGGCCGTCTGTGCAATGTCCAGCCGTGCCTGGGCGCAATCGCCGATGCCCGCTATCGGCTTTCTCAACCCGACATCGCCCGACACCTACGCCTTCACTGCCATAGCCTTCCGGACCGGACTGAAGGAAGCGGGCTACGTCAACGGAGAGAATTGCAGGATCGTCTATCGCTGGGGCCGCGGCGCCTACGATCGCCTTCCTGTCCTCGCCGCGGAGCTCGTCAATGAGAAGGTGGCAGTGATCGCGGCGACGGGCGACGTCGCTTCGGCCAGGGCGGCTCAGGCGGCCACAGGCACCATACCGATCGTGTTCACCATCGGCGCGGATCCCGTCCGGTTCGGGTTGGTGGCCAGCATGGCCCGGCCGGGCGGCAACACGACCGGAATCAGCCTGCTTTCGGCGATCCTGAGTGCGAAGCGCATCCAGATTCTGAAGGAACTCGCGCCGCGTATCGACCGGATCGGGCTGCTGATGAATCCCGACAACTATACGGCAGAGGCCGAGCAGCGGGACGCCGAGGTGGCGGCCGCGAGTCTGGCATCGACAACGCTCGCGATCCCTGTCCGGACAGCGCAGGACATCGACAAGGCATTCGGGCGTTTCGCGCAGGAAGGTATGCAGGGCTTCGTGGTCGCCACCGATCCCTTTCTGATCAATCGGCGCATGCAGATCGTCGAACTGGCCGCGCAGAGTCGAATGGCGGGAATCTATCCCGTGCGCCAGTTCGTCGATAGTGGGGGGCTCGTGAGCTACGGCCCCAGTCTCAGCTGGATGTACCGTCAGGCCGGCCGCTACGTCGGCCAGATTCTCCGCGGTGCCCGACCGGCCGAGATGCCGGTTCTGCAGCCGACCGAATTCGAGCTGGCCATAAACGTCAAAGCGGCCGAAAGTCTGGATATCGGTGTGCCTCCGGCCATGGCAGTCTTGGCGGAGCTGGTCGCCGAGTGAGGAAAACCGGCGGCGATTTGGTCCACATTTCGGCCAGCTGTGCTGTGCGGCAGGAGGCAGGCATGCGCAACATCGATCCGCAGGAGTGGGAGATCCGCTGCGATCTCGCGGCGGCCTATCGACTGATCGCCCATTTCGGCATGGACGATCTCATCTTCACGCATCTCAGCGCGCGCCTGCCCGGCAAGGAGCATCGCTTCCTGCTCAATCCCTACGGGCTGATGTTCGACGAGATCACGGCCTCGAGCCTCGTCGTGGTCGATCCCGAGGGCCATGCGGTCGAGAAGGAGGAGGAGTCGAGGATCAACAATGCGGGCTTCACGATCCACTCGGCCGTGCACATGAGCCGCGACGATGCGCAGTGCGTGATGCACACCCACACCACGGCCGGCATGGCTGTGGCAGCGCAGGAGGAGGGGCTGCTGCCGCTCAATCAGATGTCGATGGAATTCTACGGCCGCGTCTCCTACCACGACTACGAGGGCGTGGCGCTCGACCTCGACGAGCGCGACCGGCTGGTACGCGACCTCGCCGACAACGACGTGATGATCCTGAAGCATCACGGCCTGTTGACGACGGGGCGCACCGTCGCCGAGGCCTTCTACAACATGTACTACGTGGAGCAGGCCTGCCGCATCCAGATCGCCGCTACGCAGGGCGGTCAAAAGATCGCGTTGCCGCCGCCCAGGGTCGCCGAGCACACGGCCCGGCAGTTCGAGAATTTCGACGGCAAGGGCGAGCGACCCTGGAAGGCGCTGCGCCGCATGCTCGACCGCGACAGTCCGGCCTACGCGAGCTAAACGCCAATCAAGCCTTGAAGCCCTGTCTCGCCAACAGCTTCCAGCTCGATCCCTGCTTCTGCCAGACCTGCAGAACGCTGATCTTGGACATGGTCCAGTTGCTGTCGCCGCTGCCGCTTTCGCTCATCCAGGCATGGCGCACGATGGCGTCGGTTCCGGCGATGGCGACGGTCTGCTTGGAAAGCTCGATCGACTTGTAGACTGTTTTCTTGCTGACGATCACGTCGACGAAGGCGGCTTTGTCCTGCACCGCGCCACTCGAATGGCCGTAGCTCAACTGATCGGCGACCAGCGATTCGAGCTTGGCCTTGTCGGCGGAGAGCATCGCCTTCGTGAGCTCGATGACGGCATCGCTGACGGCGGCGAGGGCTTCCTTGTCTTTGTCCTTCTCTTTTTCCTTTTCCTTGTCCTGGGCGCGCACCTGGGGAACCGTCGCGACGCCGGAGGCCAGCAATGCGGTAATGGCCAGAGTGCGGCGGCTGATCGTCATCACGTCCTCCAGAGGCTTGCCGACTTCGGGCGACCGGTCGCGACGTTAGCACAGGACAAAGCTGTCAGACCCCGTGAATGTTCGTGCGGTCCGGAGACTGCCGCATGTCGACGATGCGCCGCTATCAGGGCGAACCGCGATTGTTCTGGCCGTGGTCGTGGGTGGCATATCGACCGTCGGCGCCCGGCAAGTCCTTGCAACCGGCGGAGAAAGCGACCGCGAACAGAGCAAGCGCGACGACGGCCAGTGTTCTCATCCCCCACCTCCTTGGTAAGGCCATGTAACGTCGATGTCGGCACAGGCCAGATCTCCCGAGGCGAGGCGTGCGCGACCACCGGGCAAGCTGTCTCGCTACCGAGCCTTCGCCGTGAACGGGACATGCCGCGTGTCTACCGCTGTCCCGGTCGCGCCGGTCGATCAATTCTCGTTGATTGGCATGGTCGGCGGGCAAGGCCGGTGGTCAGTGTGCGAGGAGAATGTAGGCGAGCCAGGCGATGGGGAGGGCGGCGTAGAACGCCAGCAATCCCCAGAACAGGACAGGCTGCCGCACGCGGTCGATGACGTGCCGTCCACGCAGGTCCATCTGCCCGCGCCGCAGGGCACGCACAATCAGCCAGCCGCAGAGTGCGGCGAGCGCGACCAGGACGATGAAGGCATCGCCTGACAGGGTGTCATCGACCGGCAGGGCCATGGCAGATCAAGGGGGCACGGTTCAAATCAGGTAGAGGGGTCAAATCAAATAGATGCGGTCGGGGAGCTCGTCCTGGTGCTCCTCGGTCCGCGGGAAGTGCACGGCAAGCACGTTGGCGCAGCGGTCGATCGCGGCGACGAAGCCGTCGGCGATGCGGCCCTCGCGCATATGTACGATCAGCGCGTCGACAGCCTGCTGCCATTCCGCTTGCGACACCCGGGCGGCGATCCCGTCGTCGGCGATGATGCGTGCGTAGCGCTCCGCCAGCGACACGAAGATCAGGATGGCGGTGCGGTCCCTGGTCCGCGTGATGCCGCGCAGGACGAACTGCTCCATGGCGACACGATGCGCGATGGCGCGGCGCGTGGCGGGCGGCAGGAGGAGGGCTCGTATGCGCGGCTGGCAGAGCAGCAGCGTCAGGGCGACGAAGACGGCCGCCTGCACCAGCAGGATCTGCTGCACGGCGAGCGGCGTCCACTGCACGAGGAGCCAGGGCAGCGCCAGCGCGGCCACGGCCGCGATGAAGACCGGCAGCGCGGTCGCGTCGGCCGATCTTCGCGCCAGCACGCAGACGATCTCGCCAGAGGTCTGCGCCTCCGCGGCATGGATGGCGGCCGAGATGCGCGCGCGATCTTCCGGCAGGAAGGCCATCACCAGCTCCCCGATGCGCCGCCGCCGCCCGACGACCCGCCTCCGCCGGAGAAGCCTCCGCCCGAGAACCCGCCGCCCGAGAAGCCGCCGCCGGTGGAAAACGTGCCGCCCCGGCCGGAGGAGCGGCCCGAACTGATCATGCTGGACAGCAGGACATTGAAGAAGAAGAAGCGAAAGCCGGGCGAGACGACGAGCAGGACGACAAGGCCGATCAGGCCCGCCACGACGATCCAGCTCAGCGGGCCCGGTTCATCCTGGCGATCGAGCCGCAGCGAGGGCCGTTTCTGCCACTCCGAAGCGTCGGTGGTGAGGACGGTGATGATGTCGTCGACACCCCGGACGATGCCGTCGCCGAAATCGCCGGCCTTGAAGCGCGGCGCGATGGCGTTGGTGATGATCACCTTCGACAGGGCGTCGGTCAGCGTGCCTTCGAGGCCGTAGCCGACCTCGATGCGCACGCGCCGCTCGTTGGGGGCGACCAGCAGCAGCACGCCGTTGTTCTTCGCCTTCTCGCCCAGCTTCCAGGTACGGAACAGGTCGTTGGCATAGGGCTCGATCTCCAGGCCGTCGAGCGACTTGACCGTGGCGACCACGAGCTGGATGCCCGATTTGGTCTCGAGATCGGCGAGCTTGGCGTCGAGCGCACGGCGGGTCTGCGGCGGGATGATGCCGGCCTGGTCGACGACCCGGCCGGTGAGCGGCGGGAAGTTCGCGGCCAGCGCCGCCATCGCGAGGCACAGCAGTACCACAAGCGACGCCATGACGGCCGGCGTCGAGCCCGCCCGTCCGGCTGGGCAGGAGACGGCGCGGCCGGCGCTCATGTCGGGGCTGTCACGATGCGTCGATCAGAACTTCACTTGCGGCGGCTTCTGCGCCTCGTCGCCCGCCGTGAACTCAGCCATCGGCTTGGCCGAGCGAAAGAAGATCGCCGCCCACAGCATCCCGGGGAAGGTCTTGAGTTCGGTATTGTAGGCGCGCACCGCCTCGATGTAGTCGCGCCGCGCAACGGCGATGCGGTTCTCGGTCCCTTCGAGCTGGGACTGCAAGGCCAGGAAGTTCTGGTTCGACTTGAGGTCGGGATAGTTCTCGCTGACCACCAGCAGCCGCCCGAGTGCGCCGGTGAGCTGGTTTTGTGCATCCTGGAACTGCTTCATCTTCTCCGGATCGGTGAGCTGCGAGGCGTCGACTTTCACCTGTGTCGCCTTGGCTCGTGCCTCGACCACCGCCGTCAGCACGTCCTTCTCCTGCTTGGCGTAGCCCTGCACGGTCGCCACGAGATTGGGGATGAGATCGGCGCGGCGTTGATAGTTGTTCTGCACATCCGCCCAGCGCGCCTTGGCCTGTTCCTCGAGTGTCGGGATGGTGTTGTAGCCGCAAGAGGCGACGGTGAAGAGAGCGAGCACCGCCGCAAGAACGGTGCCGATGCGGCTCTGCGACGAGGTCATGGAAGCTCCTGCTCGATTTTGGAGTCGAAAACGTGCGTTCCCGCCTCGCCTGGGCGCGACTCACGCCGCGAGTGCGGCCTCGCTCAGCGGATCGCCGGCAATGCGACTGTGCCACATCACGCGCGGCTGCGTCATATCCCACGGCGTGGCCTGATGCAGGAGACAGCGATTGTCCCACACCACCGCGTCGCCCGGCCGCCAGTCGTGATGATAGACGCGCGGCGGCTGGCAGGCGAAGGCGACCAGCCTCTCGAGGAAGCGCTCCGATTCGGCCTTATCCATGCCGGGAATGTCGTGGGCGTGCCGGCCGATCAGCAGCGACTTGCGGCCGGTCTCGGGGTGCACCTTCACCAGCGGACGCAGCGGCACTGGACCGTCATGCAGGCCGTAGCCGCTATATTCGCCGTCGGCCCTGCGCGTCTGGTGGCCGAGCTTGGACTGGCTGTAGTGCAGCGAGTGATGGGCGGAGAGCCCGTCGACCTTGGCGCGGGTCGCCGCGTCGAGGGCATCGTAGGCCGCGCGCATGTCGGCCCAGCCGGTGTGGCCGCCGACCGTCGGCACCACCTCGGCGGTGAACACCGCGCCCTTGGCCTGCACCGGCATGTAGGTCGAATCGGCGTGCCAGCCCATGTTGCCCTTCAGGATCTTCATCATGTCGTCGTTGTCTTTCTCGAGTCTCAGCGTGCCGTCTGCCTTCACGTTGCTGAGGGCCGCCATTTCGAACTCGAGCGGGCCGAAGCGCCTGGCGAACGCGATCTGCTCGTCGCGCTTCAGGAACTGGCCGGGAAAGATCAGCAGCGCATAGTCGAGCCACGCGGCATGCAAATCCTGCCACGTCGCCTCGTCGAGCTCGGTGATGCGAAAGCCGGTGACGATGGCGCCGAAGGTCGCGTGCAGCGGCTGGATCGAGAGGCCCTGGGGCATGTTCTGTCCTCCGCACTTTCCTGCTTCAAGTATAGCAGGCCCGCCACAGGCCGCACCCGGCCCGGCGGCGACGCGGATCGCGAACTTGCCCCTGCGCCCTGCGCCCACCGGCCCGAAAGGCGGGTGCGTCGAGACAGCCGGCGCTAGCCGCTCTGCGCCGAGCCGCGGAGCACGAAGCCGACGATCATCGCGAGGCTGCCCGCCACGCCAAGCAGGAATGCGATCAACGGTGAGTCACCGAGGAAGGCCAGGGCAAGGCAGGCCAGCACCAGAGCGATGTGCAGCACGGCGAACAGCACGAGGCGCTCGAAAGTAAGATAGGAGCGGCGATGGGCGCGCATCTCCTCGGGAGGGACTCTGGAATCGGCGGCCAGGTCGCCGGGAAACGCAGTGACATCAGCCATGATATGACCTCGTTGCGGCAATTGCCTCGGACACTCATTCAACGCCGCCTGTCGCGCCGGGTTTCCGGCCGGCCATCTCACAAGGCGCAAGCCACTCCGATGACGAACAGGCAGGCACCGACGATCACCATCCAGCGCGGGCCCGAATGGTCGATTGAACGGTGATCGGACGGGCCGAACTCGCGATCGCCCGGCATCGCCATTCTCCTGCCGGGGTCATCGACCGTTGAGCGGGCCGCTCGCCGCCGGCAGTCCGGGCGGTGTGGGGTTGCTCCAGTCGGGGAGCTGGCCGCCCGCGACGGCATTGGGCGTGTTCACCGTGCTGCTTCCGGTGCCGGCATTGTTGGGCGCCGGCGGCAGATACGCCGTCGTTCTGGGCCCGGGACTTCGATCGCTGGGCAATGCCCGGTCATGTCCGGCGGGCCGGTCGCAGGCACCTGCCGTGCAGACGGCGAGAGCGGCGAGCACCAGGCCGGCGGACCTCACGACCATCCTCCCGATGATACGTTCGCGCGGCACGCGGCGGCCGCGAGCCTCTTCGTCATGACCTTCTCCTCTCGATTCCGGTGAGACTTCAACTCGGCGCCGTGAGACAAGGTTGCGCGGCGGAGAGCCCACCGGGGCGCTCGAGCGGCGGCAATGGGACGTCAGCAACGGCAGGAGGGCCGCATCGTTGGCTCGGCGAATGGATTGGCGCATGGTCCTCGGCGCGCTGCGGTTCGCCGCCTGGCTCGGCATCGCGGCGCCGCGCCCGTCCAGGCCGGGAACGATCGGCCTTGCCGACCGCCTTGCTGCCCTGCCATTGCAGGATGCGCCACTGCGACAGCCGGCGGCGGTTCGCTGGAATGACTATGCCGTGCCGTTCATCGAAGCCGGTCATGACGACGATCTTCCTGTCCTGATCGGCATGGTGCATGCCCATCTGCGTCTTGGACAAATGGAGCTGTTCCGTCGCGTCTCGGCCGGCCGGATGAGCGAGATGGTGGGTGTCGCCGCCCTCGAGCTCGATCGCACGGTGCGGATCATCGGTTTCACGCAGGCGGTGCCTGAAATGATGAGCGCCCTGCCGCCGGCGACGCGTGCCTGGGTCGAGGCCTATGTGCGCGGCATCAACCACGTGTTGACGAAGGCGCGGCCGCCGCTCGAGTTCGAGCTGTTCGCTCTCGAGCGCGAACCGTGGAGCGTGGCGGACGTCCTGACGCTGGGGCGCCTCTATGCTTTCGACAACGCCTGGCTCGTCTGGCGGCGGCTGCTCGGCGTCTACGGCAGCCCGGGGTGGGAAGCGCTGTGGGACCGGATCTCGGCGCATACCGCGCCGCCGGGCGAGCAAGTGCTTGGTGTCAACAACCGCGCCGGCAGCAACGCGCTCGCGATCACGGCCGAGCGCGCCGGCAAGCCCTGGATCGCGGCCGATCCGCATCTCGGCCTGTCGTTGCCCAACAACTGGCTGATTGCGGGCTATCGCGCGCCGAGCCACCGTGCCCTCGGCCTGATGATTCCGGGCATGCCTTTCATGGCAACCGGCCGCAACGACTGGATCGGCTGGGCCGGCACGAGCCTGCATGCCCATGCGAGCGAGCTGTGTGACGTCTCGGGACTGGCAAAAGAGCGGATCGAGGTCCGATCCGAGACCATCCGCGTGCGCTGGGGCAGGCCGCGCACGATCGCCGTGCGCACCTGCGCCGTCGGCCCGATCCTGTCGGACTCGCGTCTCTTCCGGACGGCGGACGCACGCACGCTGGCGCTGCGCTGGGTGGGGCATGCGGCAAGCGACGAGATGACGGCGATGCTGCAGGTCGAGCGTGCGCACAATTGGCGGGCCTTCCGTGCGGCGCTGCGGAGTTTCGCCGTGCCCGGCCTGAACATGATCTATGGCGATTCGGGCGGCCATGTCGGCCACCAGCTCGCGGCGTGGATTCCGAAGGAGCTGCGGCCAGGCGATCTGATCGCATCCTGCGATGCTCCCTGGACGGATTTCGCCAAGAGCGACACGCTGTCGAGCTGGTTCGATCCCGAGCGTGGCTTCGTGGTCTCCGCGAACGACCGGCCGAACAGCGAGCGGATCATCGGCCGCTTCTTCTCGCCGTCCGGCCGGGCCGACCGCCTGGCGGCGCTGATCGAGGGAATGCGACGGTGCGATCCGGCCGCGCTCGCCGGGTTGCAGCAGGACGTGCGATCGACCTCGGCGCAACGCCTGGCGCAGCTTCTGTGCCGGGCGCTGCGTGCGTCCGGCAGGCTTCCAGCCTCCCTGGAACGCAGCGCTGCCCGCCTCGCCGCCTGGGATGGCGGCTACGAGACGACCTCGAAGGCCGCGGCGCTGTTCGAGCGCTTGCTGTTCCATGTCGCGCGACGGTTCTATCGCAACGACGTGCTCGCCGCCTACGGCGCCTCCTGGGCCTTGCGCGATCTCATCCTGAACGATCTGGAGGCGAGTACGCCCGAGCAACTCGCACCACTGGTGCGCCAGGCCCTGCAACGGAGTGTCCGGCATTCCGGCAATGCGGCGTGGGGAGACCTGCATCGGCTGCGCCTCGATCATCCTCTGGGTGGCATTCCCGTGGTCGGCCGGCGCTATCGCTTTCTCGATCTGCCCGCCGCCGGCACCAGCGACACGGTGATGAAGACCTCGAACCCGCTGGTGAAGGGACGCCACGCCGTGCGCTTCGGCTCCAACGCGCGCTTCGTGGCCGATCTTTCGGTCCTCGAGGCAAACCATGTCGTGCTGCTGGGCGGCCAGGACGGCTGGTTCGGCAGCGCCAACTTCATCGATCAGGTCGAGCTTTGGCGGCGCGGTGCCTATATCCGCCTGCCGCTCACGGACGAAGGCGTGCGGCGGGAATTCCCGCTGGTCACGACCTTCGTCCCGGCGAAGGAATGATCGCCTTGCTCGACGGCACACCCTTCCTGCGAATCCATGCCCGCTGGCGGGGGGCCGAGCTTGCGCGACTGGATCCGGTTGCCGCGCAGGAGAAGGTCCTGCGGGACCTGCTTCGGCGCGCGAGCGGCACTCGTTTCCATCGCGATCATCGCCTGGCGAAGGCGATCGGCGTTGCCGACTATCAAAGCGCCGTGCCGCTGCGACACTACGAGGATTTCTGGAACGAGTACTGGGGCGGGCGTTATCCGGTGCTGGACGATGTGACCTGGCGCGGCCGGATCCCGTTATTCGCAAATTCCTCGGGCACCAGCACGGGCAGGACCAAGCACATTCCCGTCTCGACGGCGATGGCCGCCGCCAATCGCCGGGCCGCGATCGACCTCCTGGTGCATCATGTCGCAAACCGGCCCGCGAGCCGCATACTCGCCGGCCGCAACTTCATGCTCGGGGGCAGCACGGCGCTCGAACGCGTCGCCTCCGGCGTGGCTGCGGGCGACCTGAGCGGCATCGCTGCGGCGGGCGTGCCGTGGTGGGCGAGGCCCTACTTCTTTCCCTCGGGCGCGCTCGGCGCGATCGCCGACTGGGAGGAGAAGACACAGCGTCTCGCCGAGCAGTCGCTTGCGGCGAACGTCCGCAGCCTGTCGGGCACGCCGAGCTGGCTGCTGCCCTTCTTCGACCGGTTGCGGGCGCTGCGGCCGGGCAGCTCCCGCCTGTTCGACTGGTATCCGGACATGGAGATGATCGCCCATGGCGGCATTTCCTTTGCGCCCTATCACGCGCACTTTTCCGAGCTGATGAAAGGCGGCCATGCCGAGACGCGCGAGGTCTATCCGGCGAGCGAGGGTTTCGTCGCCCTGGCCGATGCCGGGCCGGACGATGGGCTGAGGCTGCTGGTCGACAACGGCCTGTTCTTCGAGTTCGTGCCGCTCGACGAACTGTCGGCGGCAAGCCCGACGCGGCATTGGCTCGACACCGCCGAGATCGGCGTCAACTACGCGCTGGTGCTGACGACTTGTGCGGGTCTCTGGTCTTACATCCTCGGCGACACGGTGCGCCTCGTGAGTCGCAACCCGCCGCGGCTGGTGGTGACCGGCCGTATCTCCTGGGGTCTTTCCGCTTTCGGCGAGCATCTGATCGGCGAGGAGATTGACAAGGCCGTCGCGGCCGCGGCGGCGGAGGTGAAGGCCGGTGTCGCCGACTTCACCGTCGGGCCGGTCCATTCCATCGACTCGGGCCGCAGCGGCCATCACCTCTATGTCGTCGAGTTCGTGCGGCGACTGACGGAGGGCGAATGTTGCCGCTTCGCCCGGGCGATCGATCGCGAACTTGCCGCCCTTAACAAGGACTATGCCGAGCATCGCGCCGGCGACTTCGGCATGAGGCCACCGGAGGTGCGCGCGGTGGCTGCCGGCAGCTTCGCCCGCTGGATGAAGGCGCGCGGCAAGCTCGGCGGCCAGAATAAGGTCCCGCGCGTCATCGCCGACGCCTCCGCGTTCCAGGCGGCCGTGGCCGCGATCGACTGCCGCGACTGAAGTCCGACTTTTCATTCGTGCGAGGGACCGTGCATGACGCAAAAACAGAAGATGCTGGCCGGCCAGCTCTACAACGCCGCCGATCCCGAGTTGCAAGCCGATCAGGCACGCGCGCGAGCGTGGATGGCGCGCTACGGCGCGGCGCTCGCCATGACCGATGCCGAGAGACTCGCGCTGCTTCGCGAGCTTCTTGCCGAGGCGGGTGAGGGAACGGTGATCCGTCCGCCGTTCCACTGTGACTACGGCTTCAACATCCGGCTGGGTGGCGGAGTCTTCCTGAACTTCGGGTGCGTGATCCTCGATGTCGTGGCCGTGACGATCGGCGCCGGCACGCAGATCGGTCCGGCGGTGCAGATCTACACCGCCGACCATCCGCGCGACGCGGCACTGCGCAAGTCCGGAGTCGAGTTCGGTCGTCCGGTTTCGATCGGTCGCAACGCGTGGATCGGCGGCGGCGCGATCCTGCTGCCCGGCACGACGATCGGCGACGACGCGATTGTGGGTGCCGGCAGTGTCGTCACTCGCGGCGTCGCGGCGGGCGCGATGGTCCATGGCAATCCTGCGCGCCCGCGCTGACCTCGTACCGTTTGGGTCGGCCAAGAATGCGGACATACTATCCGCATGCAAATCCTGCCGGTGGTTGTGCATAAGTCCGGACGCCACGAGCCGTGCCGTAGCCCGGCCATTGCACGCTGAAGCGCGGTCGAGCATCGTTTTACGCAGGGGCAGCGCAAGAAGCTGGTGGGAGCGCGGGTGCTGATCATCGATGACAACTTCCTCATCGCCGAAAGGTTGAGTCGTCTCGTTCGCAGTGAGGATGGTCTGGGTGTGGAACCAGCCACGACATGGCAAGGGGCCTGCGCGTTCATTCGCAGCAGGCCGGCCCTCGCCGGTCCCGCGGCTGCTCGAGGAGAGGCATGTCCCATTCCTCGTCGTGCGCTGGCCACGCTCGGTTCGGAGGCTTTCGGCACCGCCTGACGCAACGGGACGGAGCAAGCAGTTTTGGGGTGGGAAGGTGAAGGCGCCGGCGACAGGTCAGTATGTCGCCGGCGCCGCTGCCGACACAAGGTTGGGGTGTGTGCCGGCAACGCCCGCAAGGTATCTCGGCGGCGCGCGATGGCCAGTGACCAAATGAAGAAGCACGGGCTCACCCTATGGTTCGTGAACTCGCTGTCCCGCGCCGTTCATTTGTGCGCCGTCGGCCTGCGCGTCGGCCGATCGTGATGGTTGCGGCGCAGGCGAAGCCGGCGGCTCGATGCTGCTGGACGGCACGGCAACCAGCACCGCGGCGGCCGCCGCCGTCCATAGGCGGATTGAAAGAGCCTTCCACGCGGGCGGCCGTGCTGGCGCTCTCGGCCTGAGCAGCGCGCGCAAAACACTTATCGTCTGCGGCCGGTCGCCGGGATGGAGCGCCAACGCCCTGTCGATGCCCGCCAGAAGCTCGCGCGCCAAGCCTGCGGGGGCGAGGCCGATCAAGGGTTCGTATCGATCGGCGCGCAGGCGTTCGACGGCATCGGGCGGCGCGCGCCCGGTGATGGCGTAGTAGATCGTGGCGGCCAGCGCATAGATATCGGTGGCGGTGTCAGGCTTCTCGCCGCGCACAAGCTCGGGCGCGGCATAACCCGGCACCCGCAGCGATGCCGCCGTCTCGGGCAGCCGCGATGCCATGGCCGCCCTCGCGTTGGCGAAGCCGATCAGGGTTGGCCGGCCGATCAGGTCAAGCATCACGTTGGCGGGGCGGATGTCGCCGTGGAGCAGGCCTTCGTCGTGCAAGTGCGCCAGGGCCTCGACCAAGGCACTCACCAGACGTTGCACGGTCGCCGGACGCAGTGCGCCTCCGGTGCGCACGCGCATGTCGAGGCTGATGCCGGACACCAGATCGAAGACCGCGCAGGACGTGCCATTGGCGTCGAACAGGTCGATTGCCCGGACGACGGACGGCGCCGGCGGGATCTCGCGGAGTCGCATGGACTCCTCGACGAAGCGCGCGCGAATGAAGTCGAGATCGGGGGCCAGGGTCGCGGGCTGCGCGACGACGTTCGTGCCATCCAGCCGCAACGCCAGCGTCCAGGGCAGGAATTCCTTGATCACGACGTTGCGGCCGAGCGTGGGATCGCGCGCGCGATAGGTAGGCCCGAGCACACCGCAGCCGAGCAGAGACATCACCTCGTACCGGCCGATCATGTCGCCCGGCCAGAGCGTCACGAAGGCGGCATCGCTCAGATGCCGTGCCTGGCCCATCGGCAAAGTCTCCGCACTCCGGGACGAGTCGGATGATCTGGCGGCGGGAACGAGGACCATTCGATGCGACCTTAAGAGCCGATGGCATTGCCGACGGTGACAAAGTTGAGCCTTAATCGGGGCGCGGCGCCAATGATGGGTCTGCAAATGGCCGTCAATGCGCCGCCGGCTTCCAGGGCGGCTCGCGACGTTCCGGCCGACGCGCACGACGCCCCGGCGGACGTTTGCGCAGTGGAGAGATGATGCCCTCCAGGCGGACCCGGAGGTCCGGAAGCCGGGCGTAGCGCAGGCGCGCGGGCTCGAGGGCCGCCCGCTGATGCAGCACGGCTGCGCCGCCGCAGAGGAACATGACCGCCCAGCAGGTCGGACCGACATAGGCGCCGGAGGCCTGACCCAGGATCGCCCACGCCATCCAGCAGAAGGCGGCGCTCGGAATGCCGAGGGCGAACAGCCAGGTCGTGAGGGCCGCGGTGATGACGATGCCGAAGAACAGGCCGAGATAGATCCAGTGCAGCCAGAAGTAGTTGATCAGGAGCTCGGTCGCCGGCGAGACGATCTGCCAGGCGGTCGAGTAGGCGGGCGACTGCACGTAAATGTTGGTGACGCGGGCTTCGATGAAGGGCTCGCCCGTGAGCCCGGCGCCGGTGATCGGGTAGTCGCGCAGTATCTCCCTTGCGGCGATCGCCGGTCCCTGCACCCGGTAGAAGAAACTGGGATCGTTGCCCGCAGCCACCTGCTCGATCCGATTGTGAAATACCGACAGGCCGACCACGACGAATGCCACCAGGAAGAACACCGCGACGATTGCGACCTTGAACAGCCTGAGGAAGCTCAGACGTCCGTTGTGACGGCTGGCAAGGAAGAGCAGGTAAGGCAGGATCAGGACCAGCATCAGCAGCAGCGTCGGGCCCGGCATGGCGAACAGACCGAGCGCCACCAGCGCCACGTAGAGGACGAGTTTCCAGCGCCAGCGGCTCACCACGAACCAGACGAAGGTGAACAGCGAGAAGCAGAAGGTGACGCTTGCCGGCTCGGAGGCGAAGAACTTCGGCCGCACACGATGGTACAGGACCATGTCCCGCAGGTCGTTCTCGTAGACGCCGCGCTGATAGATGGCCTGGCGGACATGGTCGCTGATGTCGCGCAGGCCGGTATAGTCCTCGAGCAGGCAACCGATCACGATGACGAGGGCGATCGCCAGGAACAGGCCGGCGATCTGGGTTCGACGCGCCTGCACGACGGTGAGGAAGAGCGCGTAGCCGATGGTGAGCGAATAGACGAGCTGGACGAGCCCATTCAGTCGGCGCGACAGGAACGACACGTTCGGCGCCACGAGGATGGAGACGAGGTAGAGGAAGAGGATGAAGAGATAGCCGATGAACGCCTTCTCCGAGATCTGCTGCCGGCGCCGCCACAACAGGGTCAGCCCGGCAATGCCCGATGGCACCGACGGGAACGGCACCTTGGCCGAGATCATGATGGTGTAGTGGGTATAGAGGCCGATCAGAAAGACCAGGATGAGCGCCATGTCGGCGCCGCTGATGCCGGCGCCTTGTCGAATCCGGGCGGCGTTGGTCCTCGTCGCTCCGAACCAGTCCAGGTGGGAAACGCTTCGCCGGTAGTCCAGCGCATGAGCCATCGTCTGAATCCCTTCAGACCCCCGAGTTTCCTCCTCTCTGGTATTTTGTCGTCGAGCCCGGCCCGCCGAACGGCGCTCTGCTGACACCGGGATGGCGCGATATGGCCGACGACTAGCACCCGGCGCGGCAGGTGGCCCGTGTCATCGGTGTGGCGCCGGCACGAGGCAGGACGCGCAGGGAACGCGCAACTTTTTCGCAGGCGCGGCTACGGCTCGTGAGTCAGTGTAGGACGCTCCGGGGCAGGATGATGCGCGCGAAGGACGGCCAGCCGTGCCTGCAAATCGCGCGGCAATTCCGGCACCGGCCGCCGCTCGGGTTCGGTCGCCTCGGCGCGCTGGTGCAGGACGGCCGCGGCCGGCGAGCGCACATGGAGATCGACGACGCGCCCTTCGATGTAGGGCGCGCCGGTGAGGCCGGCGCCGGCGACCGGCAAGTTGACGATCGAATCAAGTCCGGCGATCGCCGGTCCCTGCACGCGGTAGAAGAAGCTGGGATCGTTGCCGCGCGAAATCTCGTTCAGCCGCGCCGCTTGCGCCCATATCACTCGTCTACCACCGCGACAGCGCTGGCGTGCGTGATCTCGAGGTGGCGGCAGGCTGTCATCCTTGTGATCCTGCACAGCAAGACGCGACCCCGATGGCGTGAGCATCACGCGCCAGCCGCGTGCTGGCGGCGTCGGTCAGCGCGTGGTGTCGGGTTGAGCGAGGGAGGCATCGGCCGGCGGGCCGTCATCGCGCCCTTTGGCGGTCGCCGTCTTCCTGGCGCTGTCGAACCTGGCAAGCGCCGCGGCCGCCTCGTCGAGAAGCGTCCGCACCTGGCGCTGAGTCAGGAAGCCGCTCGCCGGCTCGTCGTGCGCCTTCTGCCAGGCCGCGATCATCTGCCGCGTGCGCGGCCCGAACCGGCTGTCGGTGCCCAGGGTATCGAAGCCCTGCGCGGTCAGCGCGACCTGCAGACGCTGACGGTCGAGCGGCGACAGGTTGAGCGCGACCTCGCGCGCCTCGGCGCGCGTCGGCTCCAGCGTGTCGTCGTAGGTGGCGATCGCCGCCGCGCCGTCCTTCGCCAGCGCCTGCAATTGGATCGAGGTAAGAAAGCCGGTCGGCGCGTCGTTACGGGTGATTTGCCAGGTCGCGATCATCTGCCGCGTGCGCGGCCCGAAGATGCTGTCGATGTCGCCCGGGTCGAAGCCGAGCGACGCGAGCGCGACCTGCACGTGCTGGCGGTCGAGCGGGCTGAGACGTAGCGCCACCTCGTTCGCTTCGGCGCGGCGGGGATCCTGCAGGGCGTCGAAATCGGCGATGGCTTCCTGAGGCGCGTCCCTCAGCATGGTCTCGATCTGTGCCGAGGTCAGGAAGCCGGTCGGCGGCTCCTTGTGGCGGCGCTGCCAGTCGGCGATCGTCCGCCGCATCTGCGTACTGAACGAGCCGTCGAGATTGCCTACATCGAAGCCGAGGGCGTTGAGCGCCACCTGAACATGCTGACGGTCGAGCCTCGACAGGCGGAGCGCACTCTCCCTGGCCTCGGCTGCCTTGAGGTCGAGGGTGTCGGCCTGCTGTTTGGCTTCCGCCTCGGCGAGGCGCTTGGCTTCGGCTTCCGTGTCGGCGCGGCGCTTGGCTTCCGCCGCGGCGTCGGCCTGCCGCTTGGCCTCCGCCTCGGCCTCGAGCTTCTTCAGGATGGCCTGCTCTTCTTCCTGTCGGCGGCGCAGAGCGGCGGCCGTGGCGTCGGCCTCGGCCTGCTTGCGTGCAGCCTCCTGCTGGCGCATCTCCGCCTCGACGGCGTCGAGAGCCGCCCTTTCGGCCGCCCGATTGCGGCGAATCTCGTCGAGCGCCGCCTGGTGCGCCATCGCTTCGGTATGCTCCAGGGCAAGCCTGGTGCGTTCGTCCGTGCCGGCAGGGCGGACCGACTTCGGTGGCGGCGAGAAGGCATCGAGGAGAAGTTGCGTTCCTCCGAGCTCGTGAAATCCGCCCGCTGCGGCGACACCGATCGAGACGGCGGCCGCCGCGGCGATCCAGAAGGCGGGGCGGCGGCCACTCGACACGCGTCGTGGCTCGGGAGGGAGCACCCCCACCTGCGAGGGCAGCGCCGCCATCACCGCACGCGGCCCGCTGGCGGGCCATAGCATGGCCTGCCATTCGGCCACCGATTGCGGCCGGTCGTCGTGAGCGAGCTCGAGGCCTCTGTCGATGCCGGCCAGCAGGGCGGGCGCGAAGCCGCTCGGCGCCAGCGTCGTCAGCCGCCGATAGCTGTCCGAATGTGCACGTGCTGCAGGGCCGGGCGGAGGGTGTCCGGCGATTGCGCAATGGAAGGTGGCGGCAAGGCTGTAGATGTCGGTCCATGGCCCGGGCGTGTCGTCGTCGACTTGCTCCGGCGCCGCATACTCTGCGCGCGAAAGCGCCGCCAGGGCCGGCATCCGGACGGCGCTCGCGAGCCGCGCGCCACCGACGTTGACCAGGGTCGGCCGGCCCGACATGTCGAGCATGATGTTGGCCGGGTTGATGTCGCCGTGCAGGAGACCGGCGTCGTGCAGCTGCAGCAGCGCCTCGAGCAGTGCGCGCAGCAAGCGGTCGACTTCCCCGGGACGCAGACACTTGCCGCCATGCAGCCGGTCCTCGAGCGATATCCCGGCGACGAGATCGAGGACCACGTAGAAGGTGTCGTTGGCGTCGACCAGATCGACCACGCGGGCGAGGAAGGGTGCGCCCTGCAGCGTCGAGAGATTGCGCGCCTCCTCGATGAACCGCTCGCGGGCACGGTCGAGGTCGGCAGCAAGTTCGGGCGAGCGCGGGGTCATCCTGGCGCCCGCGGATCGCGTCGCCAGTGCCGGCGGCAGGAACTCCTTGATCATGACCTCGCGGCCCAGCTCGCGGTCGCGTCCGCGATAGGACGGACCGAGCGAGCCTTGACCCAGGAGGGCCACGATCTCGTAACGACCGACCGTCTCGCCGGGCGACAGGGGCGCACATTCCGCCTCGGCGACTGCATGCACCATGGCCGGTTCGGGCTGTGGATGCCCGTCGTCGCCGGACGGGCTGGCGCCCGGCATCGATAAGTCGTCGGAAAGCGGCATGGCGACGCAAGTGTAGGGATACGGCGTTGCGCCGTTCCAGCAACCCGTCCGTGACAAAGCTAAGGCCGCGCGGTGGCCGGCCGTCGCGTCGCGGGATTGGTCCTATTCCTGCCGCGTCAGCGTCAGCCCGCCCGCCGGGTCACCATTGCCGCCGAACGTGAACTGAACCGTGTTGCTCGCCATCTGGCCATCGTAGTGCTGGCTGAGCGGCTCGCACTGCAGGTTGTAGCCCTTGAGGTCCAGTCCGACAGCGCCGTCGGGCGTAATCGAAAGCGTGAATGTTGCCGTCCCGCAACCGCTGACCTTCCACCGGCCCGAACCCTTGCCGCCAACCACGCGCAGGGAAACGGGCTGGTCGCCGGTCGACACGTTGACGGCGCCGGCGTAGTCGCCGTCAAACGGGTTGTTCTCCTTGGCGGCTGCCTCGGCTGCCTTCTTCTGCTGATCGTCGAACGCGGCGATCGTCTTGGCGCCCTCCTTGAACAGGGCATCCTTCTCTCGTGCGGTCAGGAAGGTGGTCGGCGGGTCGTTGCGGTTCTTCTGCCATGCCGCGATCGCCTGACGGGTGCGCGGACCGAACGCGCCGTCGATGCCGCGCGTGTCGAAGCCGAGCCCGCTCAGGGCCGCCTGGACGTGCTGGCGATCGAGTTGCGTGAGCTTGAGCGCCGCCTCTGCCGCCTGGGCGACCTTGGGATCGGCCGCCTCGGCCTTGCGCCTCGCCTCGGCCGCCGCCTCCTGCTTTCTGTGGAATTCGGCTTCGATTTCCCGGCGGAGGGCGGCCTTCTCGGCCTCGATCCGCTGCCGCTCCGCTTCTTCCTGTTGGCGCTTGGCTGCGGCCGTGGCTTCGGCGATGGCCTTCGCCTGCGCGGCAGCCTGCTCGGCGCGACGGTGCTCGAGATCGACCGCATGCTGGCCGTTGACGGGCGCCGTCGCCTCGGTGGGCACAGCCGAGGGAATGGCGAAAAGGAAGTAGGTCAGGCCGCCCAGTGCGAGCGCTGACGCTGCCGCGACGCCGAGCCAACCGGCGCGTCTGTGGGTCCGCGTCGCGTGGTGCGGGATGTCCGAGTCGGCAGTCTCGGCCGGGGGCCGTGTGCGCGGCGCCCGGAACGCCTGCGCCGGTGCCGTCGTCGTCGTGTCGGTCTGCGACGCAGCGGCTGATGCGCCGAATTTTCCGGTCCGCCAGAGGATTGATCGCCACTGGGCAATCGATTGCGGCCGGTCGGCCATGCGCAACGCAAGTCCCGTGTCGATTCCCTCGAGCATCGCCGGCGAAAAACCTGCCGGCTTGAGCACACTCAGGGGCTGGCAGCTGTCCTCCGGCAAGCGATCGCGCACGCTGGGAGGCGGATGACCGATCAGCGCGTGATAGAAGGTCGCTGCAAGGCCATAGATGTCGGTCCACGGCCCCTGCTTGCCGCCGCCCATCTGCTCCGGCGCGGCGTAACCCGGCGTGACGGCAGCAGCCGACGGCGTGCGGGCAGTGCCGACGTCGATCAGCGTCGGCTTGCCGACCGCGTCGAGCACGATGTTGGCCGGATTGATGTCGCCATGAAAAAAGCCACGGCTGTGAACCCGCTCCAGGCTCTCGAGCAGCGGCCACAGCAAGCGATCGAGCTCGGCGGGCGACAGGCGATTGCCTTCTCTCAGCCGGCGCTCGAGCGTGACGCCCTGGACCTGCTCCATGACGATATAGGCGGTCTCGTTGGCCTCGATGCAGTCGAGCACCCGCACCACGCAGGGAGCGAGCTGAAGCGAGGCCAGCATGCGGCCCTCGTTCAGGAAATGCCGGCGGCCGCGGACGAATTCGTCAGCCGTCTTGTTGGAGCGCGGCACCACGGTCGCGTTCGCCTCGCGCATTGCCAGCGCCGGCGGCAGGAATTCCTTGATCATGACCTCGCGCCCCAGCCGCATGTCGCGGGCGCGATAGGTCAAGCCGACGGCCCCTCCCGCGAGGAGCGCCTCGATCCTGTAACGGCCAATCGCCTGCCCCGGCCGCAGCACGACGTCGGCGTCGCGCGGGCCCGGCCCCATCTCATCTGGAGGAGTCATTGCTGGCGCGAGTGTAGTTACCGAGCGCCGGGGTACCAGTGGCGTTGCCCGATATCCCGTGACAAAGTTGGGTCCATCGGTCGAAACGTGCTGAATTGCCGTGCTAAAGGGTCGCGGCGTGCGGCAATCCGGCTCCTCCGGCCGGGCGGTGTTGCGTGATCAAGTCCCTCTATGCAGCCGACCCGGCTTCGCTCTCGTCATCCCACGTGTTCAGCACGCCGAGCTGCTGCAATGGCTCGAACAGGCGCAGCAGGCTCGTATAGTTGAACTCCAGCAGGGTCATGATCTCCGGCTGCTGGACGTAGGCGGTGGCGACGATCACGCCACCCCTGCGCTTGAGGCAGCGGCCTTCGCGTACCAGGCGGGTCAGCCGGCGGCTGACCGTCGATTCACCCAGACCCAGAACCGCCGCGATCGTGGCAGCGTTGGTCGGAACCTTGAGTTCGTCCGGCATCAATCCGTTGCTCACGACGACGGACGGCAGGTCGGCCGTGTGCTCGGAATTCTCGCGCAGCGTCGCCAGCAGGATCAAGGCGGTGGTGAGGTCGCCAATGGCGCGCACGAGGCCCGCGACCATCCGCAGGAAGTGGCTGAAGGCGAGGCGGGTCACGGCCCGGACAGGTGGCGCGCCGCTGGCGGCGGGAACATGCCTGTGCGCGAGCTCTCCGAGGCAACCGTTCGCCTTGAGCCGCCGATAGAGCGTGCGCGTCAGCTCGTAGGTCCGCTTGACCACGGCCTCGTGTTCGGCGCGGGCGATCACGCGTGACGGGATGCGGATGCCCTCGTCGCTGAGCTCGCACAATCCTTCGGCCACGAGACGCCGGATGCGGCGGCGCACCGTTTCGAAGGCCACGCCTGTCCTGGCCGCTACGGCGCTGATGCTCACGGGACGGCGCAGCTCATCGGGCGGCAAGGCTTCGAGCGTGCCGTAGCGGCAGAGCAGGCCGGCGTCCGTGGCCAACGCCTCGACGTTGGCCTGGGCCACCGCGGCCAGGATGATGCGGTCGAGCGGATCCTCGCCCGAGGTGATCTCGGCGAGCAGGTCGAGCAACAGGGCATTGGACGCGCGCATCGCCGCTGCGATCGTCGACAAGGGGACGGCAGTCGTCATCGGTAGAGCCGAGGATTCCGCATATCGGACGGTCACGCCCTCCACCATGCTTCAACGATGTCGATGCGGCCAGAGTATCACGGATCGCGTGTGGAAGCCTCGGGCGATCAACCGTCACGCTGTCGAAAGTGGCGCGTGGTGGTGAACGTCCTGACGGTGCTGGTGCCGGACCGTCATGTCACGAGCTGCCAGCCCGGCGAAGCCGGGAAGCGTGCGCAGCGTGTCGAAAGTTCGTCGAGGTCGGTGACCTTTACGCGTTGCTGGCGCCATGATCCTCGAGGAAGGCCCGGCCGCGCGCCGTCAGTTCCACCATCCGTCCCTTGCGTGCGACGAGGCCGTGGTCGGTCGCCTCCTCCCACACCGGCAGGCGCGGGCAGGAGGTGCGCCAGCCGTCGATGACCTCGGCGTGCGTGCGCGGTTGCTTGGCGATCCATTCGAGCAGGTCGCGGATCAGCGGTGTGAGGGTGTCGGCCATAGCAGCCTCCGGTCGCGGTCGCCCGCCATAATGCGCCGGCTCGCGAGGTTGTTCCAATATATCGGATCGACCTCGGCCATATGCCGAACATCTGTCGGGAGCTGATGGGCCTCGCCCTGCCCGGATCGGTCCCCGGGCATCAGCATGGCACGTCGCCTTGCAGCATGACGCGGTAGAGATAGCGCGTCTCGCTCATGTCGTAGTCGCCGTTGGCTTTGTGCAACAGGCAGCGATTATCCCAGATCACGAGGTCGCCGGGCCGCCAGACATGGCGGTACTGGAAGCGCTCCGCGGTCGCGTGCTCGAGCAATTCGTCGAGCAGCGGCAGGGCCTCCCTGTGATCGAGGCCCAGGATGCCTTCGATGCGGATCGGGTTGATGTAGATCGACTTCTTCCCGCTCTCGGGATGAGTGCGCGTGATCGGATGCAACACCGCGTTCGGCACGCGCTCCATGCCGGCCTGCGGCAGCGCCATGAGTTTCCGCGCGCTGTGGCTGCTCTGGTAGACGTGGATCGCCACAAGCCCGGCGATCCGCCGCTTGGTTTGTTGCGGCAGCGCCTCGTAGGCCGCCGCCATGTTGGCGAATTGGGTGTCGCCGCCGCGCTCGGGCAGGGCAACGGCATGGAGCGCCGTCGCCTTCGGCGGGCGGCTGTCGTTGGAGTGATCGGTGTGCCAGCCCTCGCCGGGAACGTAGCGCCGTCCGTCGGGGAAGCGGTCCTGGTTGGAGAGGTAGTGGATCTGCGGACAGTCGGGCAGGGCGAAGCGCGTATTGTGTTGCTGGAACACCGACCCGAAGATCTTGACGGCCTCGAGCATTTCCCGGGGCGCGAGCTTCTGATCGCGGATCACGAGCACGCCATGCTCGACGAATACCCGGTTGAGGCGGGCTTTGTCCTCGGCGCCCATCGGCTGCGAGAGCTTGACGCCGGACACCTCGACCCCCGTGCGGTGGCAGGCCCCGGGCTTCGTCAGAGGGTTGATCTCCATGGGAGCGTCTATTCACATCGAATGCAATATCGCGATGCAAAGCGAGACAGATTGCATTCTTCTTGCGATATGATACAGATGGCCGCAGATTCTGGCCCAAGTTAAGGCATCATTGCCTGAATCGGGGCGATCTGGTATGATTTTTCTGTGACCTTTATTGGTAGTTTCGCGACCCACGAATTTTTCCAAGTCTCGTGAATTTCAAGCTCAGGCGGGTTTTCGCCTCTGTCGATCAAATTGATTCATCGGAAGGTTATTTTTCATGAAGCGCGATATTTTGCTGATTGAGAGCGACGACGGGCAGCGCGTCGCCCTGGTGCAGGCCCTGTTGAAGGAAGCCTACCGCGTCACGGTGTGCAGTTCCCTGGAAGAAGCTGACGAAGTCCTGCGCTACGTCGATTGCGACGAGGCGGCGCCCGATACGGTGCTGTTCGGCAACAGGCTCGGCAACCGCGCTGCGGCCCGGTTCGAGCGGGCGCTGATCGATCGGTTCTGCGACACCAAGGTGATCCGCCTGCCGCGGCGATGCGAGCCCGAGTCATTGGTCGCGATGCTGGCAGAGGCCGGCGTGTCGGCGCGGTTCGTGGCCCGGAATGCCCTGGAAGCGCGAACGCTCAATGTGCTCCTGATCGAGGCCGATCGTGCGCAACGCATCGCCATCGAGGACGATCTGCGCCTGCGCGGCGACGATGTGGTCGGCTGTGCCTCGGTCGGCGAGGCGGCTGCCGTGTTCGATCATCTCATGGCTCAGGGAATGTCGATCGATGCGGTGGTGTCGGCGACCGAGACGCTCGATGCGGAAGGCCTGCGCTTCTGCGCTTCCGCCACGAGCCGGATGCCCGATCTGCGATGGATCTTCCTGAAAGAGCCGGCGCCGCTCAGCGAAGCGGTGGCATCGTAGCGGGATGATCGCCCGGGCAGTGGCGCCGCCCATCGTCGGCGCCGCGTTGGCCCCGCGGAAATGGGTGCGGCGGTCCGTCGACGAACCGGGCGCGCACCAGCCGACCGGCGTGCCCGCGGGGAAGGGGACGTTGTCGCCATAGCGCGGGCGCGCCGCGTCAGTCGCGCAGACCCTCGACCGCGTAGATGCGAAGATCGGCGTTGCGGTCACCGGCCTCCTTGGCCCGTTTGTATGCTTCGGAATTGTAGGCCGCCTCGGCCTTGGCAAGACTGTCGAAGCGTACGATGGTGATGCGCTTGGGCGGCACGCCATAAAGCGACTCGGCCTTGCCGTTGCGGGCGACGAAGGTGCCGCCGGCGGCGATCAGCGCCTTGGCAGCCGATGGCAAATAGTCCTTGTCGAACGACGCGACATCCATCACGTCGGCCTCGTTCACGACGTAGGCCGGAGGCCGCGCTTCGGCATGGAGCATCCCTACCGTGGCGGCGCCGAGGGCCGCGCCCATCAGCATGGACAAGGTGACGCTGTAAAAGGTTCTCAAAGAGCTCTCCGCTTCGAAACGACGATGCAGCCTCCCATCTTACGCCTCTCCTGGCCATGCGGCGGAAGATGAGCACAAGCGAATGCGGTCACGCGGCGGGCCCAACAAGGTCACTGGTGCGCTCCGGCGGGGCGCGGGAGGCTGCTCGCGCCGCGAGCCTTCCTTGACCGTTGCAAGCGCGGCGCGGCGCCGGCGAGGATCGGTGTGGGTTCTCCCCGGGCGCCGCCAACGGCGAGCGAGCGAAAGAAGGCCGCCTGCGCAGGCAGGCGGCGAGGTTTTGGGGAAGAAACAACAGGCCGTCACAGGGAGGGGCACGACCCGCCCTTTCTCAACGACACGTTCGACGATCGGGTTGCAGCGCCCGGCCAGGCGGTGCGTGTTCCAGCGCCGTCACACCGCCGAGAAACGCTTCATGTCGTCGTGCTCGACGCGCGAGGCCTTGCTGTAGGCGCGGATGACGTCGAGCGTGTCGCCGTGCGCGCGCACGCGGCCGTCGTCGATCCACAGCGCCTGCTTGCAGAGTCGCAGGACCTCCGCCGTGGAATGGCTGACGAAGAGGAGCGTGCCGCGTTTGCGGAAGGCGTCGATCCAGTCCATGCACTTGCGCTGGAAAGCGGCGTCGCCGACCGCCAGCGCCTCGTCGACCACGAGGATCTCCGGATCGATATGGGCGCAGATGGCGAAGGCCAGCCGCATGCGCATTCCGGTCGAGTAGAGCTTGACCGGCTGATTCATGAAATCGCCAATGCCGGCGAACTCGGCGATCGAGTCCAGGCGCGCAAGGATCTCCGGCCGCTTGAGGCCCAGCACGGCCCCGCCGATCAGCACGTTCTGGCGTCCCGTGGATTCGGAATCGAAGGTACCGCCCAGCGCCAGCACCGGTGCGATGCGGCCGCTGACCCAGATCTCGCCGCGTGTCGGGCGGATCATGCCGCATACGATCTGGAGCAGGGTCGACTTGCCGCAGCCATTGCGGCCGAGAATGCCGAGCGACTGGCCGCGCCGAACCTCGAAGCTGATGTCCTTCAGCGCCCAGAACGATCGGTAGTAGGTGTGCCACGATCCGAACAGGACCTGCTTCATCCACTGCTGCTCGTTGCCGTAGAGGCGATAGGCCTTGCTGAGATGGCGGGCGCGGATGATGACGTCTGGCTCAGATGACATCGGCGATGCTGTCCCGTTGCTTGCCGAAGAACCAGAAGCCGAAATAGAAGGTCGCGAGCGAGCAGAACATCACCCACAGGCAGACCAGCGGATCGGGCAGCCGCCCGAAGACCACGATGTCGCGCAGCACCTCGATGAAGCCCGTCAGCAGGTTGAGGTAGAAGACGAGCTTCAGCGTCGGCGAGAAGCTGTCGGTGGAGAAGAATACCGGCGTGGCGAACATCAGGAGTGGCGCCACGGTCATCATCAGATAGGCAGTGTCGCGAGTGAAGGCGCCCGCCGCCGAAAGCGTCCAGGTCAACCCGATCAGGAAGGCCACGAACGGCACGTACCACAGCGGCAGCAGCAGCACGGTGAGATGCAGCGTACCGGTCAGCACCAACTGGGCCAGCAGCATCAGTATCAGGCCGATCGTGGCGTAGGCCGTCGCGCGCAGCGTCGATATGATCGGCAGCATCTCGGCCGGGAACATGGTCTGCTTGATGAAGTGGGCGTATTCGTGCAGCAGCGACGGCGCGCGATAGGCCATCTCGGTGAAGAAGTTGAACGCGATCAGCCCGCCGAAGATGAACAGGGCATAGTCGAAGTTCGAGCCGGAGGCGCTGCCGCCGGGAAGCTGCACCGGGCCGCCGCTGAAGGCCACCGTATAGACGATCAGCGACAGCAGGGGCGCCGTGATGGCCCAGACCCAGCCCGCGACCGAGCCTTTGAAGCGCTCGGCGAGTTCCCGTCGCAGAATGGCGTCGATGAGGTCGCGGTGCCGCCAAGCCGATACGAAAGGATCGCAAAGGAAGGAGGCAAAGCGCGCAAGAATCGTTCGCTTTCCTGCGTCGACGGTCTTGCCATCAACTATGTGCAATAGCGGCAATTCTTACTCGCTTGGCCGAAGGACCTCCGAAGGGTCGACCTATCTATAGCATCAGGCCGGTGGCGCAACTGTTTCAGCGGGCAGTTTTGTCCCCGAACCGCGACATCACTTGCTCGCCGAAACGACGCATCGAGGCGACGTTGCGGTCATGGCTCATGGCACCGAAACCGGTCTGGCAGAGCAGGTGCCGCACGCCGGCTTCCTGTAACTCGGCGACCTGCTCGGCCACGCGCTTCGGCGTGCCGTAGAGCGAGCCGGTCTCGAGCACATAGGGGATGGCGACGTCGTCCTTCACCGCAGGATCGGTCCACGGGTTCAACGTCTCGGGTGCCGGAGAGAAGTGGGGCGGGTTGTAGGCTTCGCGCACATGCATCATGTGGGCGCGCGTCTCGACCAGGAGGGCGGCGAGCTCGTCCTCCGCCTGCGCGTCGGATTCCGCGACATAGACATTGCGCCAGAGGGCGCTCTTGTCCAGCAGCCGGCGGCGCATTGCCGCCGCGTGGCCACCCGCCTGCAGGCCCTTGTCATAGAGCCCCCAGCGTTCGCGGACCTTCGCCACCGGCAGCCGCGCCGTCAGGATCGGCAAGCCGAGCCGCCCGCATTCCTCGAATGACGTGGGTGAGATCACGCTGCGCCACAGCGGCGGTCCTGGCCGCTGCACCGGCCGGGGCCGCAGCGCCGGGACCTGCACGCGATGGAACTTGCCGTCATAGCGGAAGGGCTCGCCGTCCCATGCCCTTTCCAGGATTTCGACGGTTTCCGCCATCCGCTCGCGGCTGTCGGCGCTGCTGAGCCCGTGGCCCACGAACTCGTACTCGTTGTACACGGTGCCCTTGCCGAGGCCGACATCGATGCGCCCCGCTGAAAGGTTGTCGAGCAGCGCAAGCTGCGTGGCGAGCCGCACCGGATGATGAAACGGCGCCTGGACGACGGCGAAGCCGATGCGTACGCGTTCGGTCTTCATCGCAAGGGCCGCCGCGAACAGCAGCGAGTCGTTGTAGACGCTCTCGCCGGTGAAATAGTGCTCGGTGAGCCACACGTCGCTGAAGCCCAGGCGCTCGGCGAGACAGACCTGCTCGATCTGCTGGCCGATGCGCACGGCGTCCTCGTCGGGCGACGGCGACAGCGCCAGGGTAAGCCAACCGAACCGCATGCTTTGGAGTCCTTGGGCGAAGGCGAGACGGCGAAGGTAGCATCGGACGACCGACGTTCACACGAATGTCACAGTGCGACCCTGCTCCTTTCACGCTACGGTTGACTTACGTGGGGTGTGAATCGTGGGCAAGTCATGGACAAGCTTTTGGATTGGGACCGTTCGCTGCTGCTGTGGATCAACTATCCGGCCGGCCAGAACGGCGTCATCGACAAGTTCGTTTTCGATATCACCGATTCCAATCTCCTGAAGGGCGGCATCTTCCTGGCCTTCTATTGGTGGTTGTGGTTCTACCGCGACGGGATCAAGCGGCGCGAGGTCGTGGTGACGCTCAGCGCCGCGATCATCACCGCCATCCTCTCGCGCGGCCTGCAGGTCGCTCTGCCGTTCCATCCGCGGCCCATCCACACACCGGCGATCGGCATGCACATGCCCTACGGCGTCGACCGCGAGATGCTCAACACCTTCAGCTCCTTTCCCAGCGATCACGCAATGTTGTTCTTCGCGCTCAGCGTGCCGATCTGGTGGCGCTCGCGCTGGCTTGGGGCCGCGGCTATGGTGTGGACGGTGTTGATCATCTGCGTGCCCCGCGTCTATCTCGGTTATCACTTTCCGAGTGACTTCGTTGCGGGTGCCATACTGGGTGTCGTGCTGATGATCGTTCTCTGTCGCCTGATCGGCCGCATGCGCCTGCCCGATCGGGTGGTCGATTTCGCGGCGGTCCATCCGGTCTTCTATGCGATTGCCTTCGTGCTCACGTTCGAGCTCGCCTTGCTGTTTGCCGACTTGCGGCACCTCATGCTCGATGTGATACGCCTCGGCCACATGCTGGTGGCGTGACCGGTTAGCCACCGAATGATCACTGTAAAAGCACGGGGCGCTGGCGAATGCTCGCGTGATGCTGAAGATCGTCAAGGACTCCGTGCTGAAGGTCAGCCGCGCGTTCGGCTATGACATCGTTCCCCTGCGCGAGATGAAGGAGCGCGACCTCGCCCTCCATCTCCGTGCCCTGCTCGATTACCTGAAGGTCGACTGCGTCCTCGATGTCGGTGCCAATGCCGGCCAGTATCACGACTTCCTGCGCGACAAGGTCCTGTACACGGGGCCGATCGTGTCGTTCGAACCGGTCGGCCGCCAAGTCGACTTGCTGCGCGAACGCGCCCGCGCCGACGGGGGCTGGCACATCGAAGGCTATGCGCTTGGCGCCCGCGACGGCAACCTGCCGATCAACGTCATGGTCGCCGATCAGTTCAGTTCCTTCCTGCAGCCGGATCACAGCCGGGTGCACGACTATGACGGGCTGAACGTGCCCTGCCATGTGGAGAACGTCGCCGTGCGAACGCTCGACGTGGTGATGCCGGTGCTGCACGAACGGCTGGGCTTCGAGCGGCCCTATCTCAAGCTCGACACGCAGGGCTTCGACATGGAGGTCCTGCATGGTGCGCGCGACAGCCTGTCCGAGATGCGCGCGCTGCAGACCGAAGCCTCGGTGATCGGGATCTACAAGGACATGCCGGGCTACATGGACACGATCCGCTACCTCGACGGGCGGGGCTTCGATATCACCGGGTTCTATCCCGTGAGCCGCGACGCCTCGCTGCGCCTGGTCGAGTTCGACTGCGTGATGATCAACCGCGCTGCGGCCGCGTAAAGCCTTCCATCAGAGTGCAGAGCCGGGTCGCGTCGTCGCTGGCGACGAACATCTCCTGCGGCACGGCGCGCAGCCGCGCGCGGATGTGCTCGTAGTCGCTCACCGTCAGCGTCTCAAAGAAGTGCACGAGCTGATCCTCGAGCGGCCGCTCGAAGGTGAAGCCGATATGGTGACGTTCCAGCACCGAGCCGACCTCGAAGCTGCGCACGGCGAGGCACGGCACGCCGAAATAGCCCGACTCGTAGAACCGGCAGGGCATCAGCCAGCGCGAATTGTGGTCGGTATGCTCGAGGTCGAGCGCCCAGGCGAAGTCGACGTCACGGTACAGGGCCTCGAGATCCTGGTGTGGCAGGTAGGGGCCACCGAATTCCATGTTGGGCAGGCGCGCGATGGCGATGTCGAACTTGGCCGGATCGACCGTGGTGAGGGCGCCGCGGAACCTGAAGACGACACGACCCTGCAGGCGTTCGGCGAGCCGGGTCATGAGATCGAATGTCCCCTGGCCGCGGATCAGGCCGAAGTAGCCGACGACCCACGGACGTCCCTTTTCGCGCGACTCGCTCCCGGCGGCCGGGCGACCGACCGCGGCGATCGACGGATGCAGCTTGTTCTCGAGCAGGAACCACGGCCCGCGGTACTTCTGCGTCGCCGCATAGTACTGGCGATGGAACGCCGGCGAGGAGAGCACGAGGAGCCGCACGCCGCGCAGGCACAGCCGCTCGATCCAGCGCAGCACCATGGAGCCCGGACCGCGGCCGGCGAGGAACGGCGGAATGTCGAGCACCTCGTAGACGATCGGCGCGCGGCTCATCGCAATCAGACGCGCGAACAGCGCCAGCATGAGCTGATCGAGATTGCGCGCGTAGAAGAGCGCGGCGTTCTTCAGGCGCCGCCGGTTGGCGATGATCGCGGGCAGGGCGCCGGCCATCGCGCGAAGCCGATGCCAGTACCTTCCGTCGACGGTGAGGCCGAGCGGCACGTAAGGCCACGCCGGCTCGTAGCCGGTATTGTAACGGGTGCGACGGAAGCCGAAGACGGTGATGTCAAAGCCGTGATCGATGAACTGCTGAATGCGCTTCAACGTCGTCGCATCGCTCACTTCGGAGCAGAAGTAGAACAGCTTCTTCTTGAAGCGTACCGCAGATGCGACGGCGCGACCCGGCACATCCTCACGCAGCAATTCGTGGGCTGTTCCGAACATGCGAGCGAGTATCGACGTTAAGCTTTCAGACCCGATGTGACCAATCTGTGGCGTTCGCACTTGCGAAAAGGGCGTCACAGGTTGATCACTGGCCCAAATGGCAGGCTCAATGTCTTCTGCTTACATGGACGCGCACATGGACACGACGCTCTCCTTCGACGCCGTGAGGACCTCCCGCAAGCCCCGTTTCGAGCAAGTCGCGATCACTTCGGTCTTCGGCAATCCGCTCGATCGGCGGACATGGTCGGGCGCGCCCGCCAATGTTGCTGCAGGGCTCGCGAAGCTCGGAGTGGACATCAAGGGCATCCATCCGCGCATCAGCAAGCTTACCAAGATCGGCATCGCCGCCGGCGACCTGCTGGCCGGCCGCGGCCGGCCCAGGAGCAGCGAGCAGGTGCTGCGCAGCCTGACGACGCGGCGCCGGCTTGCCGCACGCGTCTCGGAGGCGGCGCGGCAGATGGGTGTGCGCCATGTGCTCCACTGCGGAACTCTCGACCTGCTGCCGCGGATCGATGCGGGGTCCGACATCCGGCACTATCTCTACTGCGACCACACGTGGGCGCTCGCCGCGCTGCACCATGTGCATGCGCCCTACTTCACCCGTCGCGCACTTGAGGCCTTCGATGAGGCCGAGCGCCGGTCGCTCGACGGCGTCGCCCATGTCTTCACCTTTGGCCGCTATGTGCGCGACAACCTGATCGCCCACTACGGGCTCGCGCCCGACCGCGTGACGGCGGTGGGGTCGGGCATGGGCGCGATCGAGCCGTGGCACGGCGCCAAGGACTATTCCCGGCCGAAGCTGCTGTTCGTCGCCAAGCACCTGTTCCAGGCCAAGGGCGGGGTGCTGCTGGTGGAGGCTTTCCGTCGCGCACGCCAGCGCCGGCCCGACCTCGGGCTCACGATCGTGGGCGACCAGCGCAGCCGCGCCCATGTGGAAAACTGCCCCGGCATCGAGCTGCGGGACCACCTGCCATGGGCGGAACTGCAGCAGCTCTACCGCGACTCGACGCTGCTCGTTCAGCCGATGCTCAACGATCCGTGGGGTCAGGTCTACCTCGAGGCGATGGTGTCGCGCACGCCGGTGATGGGCCTCGCCCGCAACGGTCTGCCGGAACTGGTGGACGGCGGCCGGCATGGCTTCCTCGTCGACCGTGCCGATCCTGATGCGCTGGCGGACGCCATCGTGAGTGCCCTTGCCGATCCCGATCGGCTGCAGCGCATGGCAGCGGTCGCGCAGCACCATGCGATCGAGACCTACTCGTGGGACCGCGTCGCCGAGCGAATCCTCTTCTCCTGAAACAGGAAGGCTGAGTTACATGTTCAAGCAAGCGGACAAGGTCGCTCTGATCAGCGGCATCACCGGCCAGGACGGCGCCTACCTCGCCGATCTGCTGCTGAGCCAGGGCTACATCGTCCATGGCATCAAGCGCCGGTCCTCGTCGCTCAATACCGAGCGCATCGACTACCTCTATCGCGACCGGCACGACGCGGGCGTGCGCCTGTTCCTGCACTACGGCGACATGACGGACTCGACCAATATTCTGCGGCTGATCGGCGACATCCGGCCGACCGAGATCTACAACCTGGCGGCGCAGAGCCACGTGCAGGTGAGCTTCGAGACGCCGGAATACACCGCCAACACCGACGCGCTCGGCACGCTGCGCATGCTGGAGGCGATCCGCATTCTGCGCATGGAGGACCGGATCCGCTTCTACCAGGCCTCGACTTCCGAGCTGTTCGGCAAGGTCCGCGAGACGCCGCAGCGCGAGCTGACGCCGTTCTATCCGCGAAGTCCCTATGCGGTGGCGAAGCTTTACGCCTACTGGATCACGGTGAACTACCGTGAGGCCTACAACATGCACGCCTCGAACGGCATCCTGTTCAATCACGAATCGCCGATCCGCGGCGAGACCTTCGTCACGCGCAAGATCACGCGCGCCGTCGCGGCGATCGAGCGCGGCACCCAGGACCGGCTCTATCTCGGCAACCTCGACGCCAAGCGCGACTGGGGTCATGCCCGCGACTATGTCGAAGGGATGTGGCGCATCCTGCAGCAGGACGAGCCCGACGACTATGTGCTCGCGACCGGCGAGACGCATACGGTGCGCGAGTTCGTCGAGCTGGCGTTCCGTCGCATCGACCGCCACATCGAATGGCGCGGCAGCGGGGCCGACGAAACCGGCGTGTGCAAACGCACCGGCGATGTTCTGGTGGCGCTCGATCCGGCCTATATTCGGCCGACCGAGGTCGACATGCTGCTGGGCGACCCGGCCAAGGCCGCGGCCAAGCTCGGCTGGAAGCACCGCACCACGTTCCCGGAGCTGGTCGCCGAGATGGTCGAGGCCGATCGTGCGATCCTGCGTTCCATCGGAGCCCGCCATGAACCCATCCTTCACGCTGCGCAATAAGAAGGTCTGGGTCGCCGGTCATCGCGGTCTCGTCGGCAGCGCCCTGATGAGGCGCCTGCAGAGCGAGGACTGCGAGATCGTGACTGCGCCGCGCGAGTCGGTGGATCTGCGGCGGCCCGACCAGCTCGAAAAGTGGATGCGCGACGTGCGCCCGCAGGCGGTGTTCCTCGCCGCCGCGCGGGTCGGCGGCATCCACGCCAACAGCACGCGCCCCGCCGAATTCATCTACGACAACCTCGCCATCCAGACGACGGTAGTCGAGGCGTGCCGGAAGACCAATGTCGAGAAGCTCCTGCTCATGGGCTCCTCTTGCATCTATCCCCGGCTCGCGCCTCAGCCGATTCCCGAATCGGCGCTGCTGACCGGTCCGCTCGAGCCGACCAACGAGTGGTACGCCGTGGCCAAGATCGCCGGTATCAAGCTCGGCCAGGCCTATCGCCGCCAGTACGGCTGCGATGTCATCTCCGTCATGCCGACCAACCTCTACGGCATCGGTGACAATTTCGACCGCATGCAGAGCCATGTCGTGCCGGCCCTGATCCTGAAGGCGCATGAGGCAAAGCTTGCCCGGGCGCCCAACATCGAGGTGTGGGGCACCGGCGCGGTGCGACGCGAATTCCTCTATGTCGACGATGCCGCCGACGGCATGGTCTTCCTGATGAAGAACTATTCGGACGAGGGCATCGTCAACATCGGGACCGGCCGCGACGTGCCGATCATCGATCTCGTCGGGCTGGTCTGCAAGGCCGTGGGCTACCAGGGCACACCGCGCTTCGACTCTTCGCGGCCCGACGGCACGCCGCGCAAGGTCGTCGATGTCAGCCGCGTCAATGCGCTGGGATGGACCGCCAGAACCGCCTTGAAGGATGGGCTGGCGCTTACATATCGCTGGTTCCTCGAGAATGTCGCTTCGGAAAAGCGCCGCGTCGCCTGACGCGGAGCTTGACGTCGGTCATCTGGTCGAGGACGCCGGACGTCGCTCGCGACGCGGCGGGGCCATCCTCCTCTCGGCGCAGGCGGTCCGCGTGCTGGGCCAGATCGGCACGCTCGTCGTGCTCGCCCGGCTGCTTCCGCCCTCGGCGTTCGGCCTGCTGGCGATGGTGGGTGCGATCAGCGTCATCCTCGACCTCGTCAAGGAGTTCGGGCTCTCAGCCGCCACCATCCAGAAGCGCGACATCACGCAGGCCCAGGTGTCGGCGCTGTTCTGGATCAATTCGGTCGTCGGCGCCGTTCTCGGCGCAGCCTTGTTCCTGTGCGCGCCGATACTTGCCCATTTCTACGACCAGCCCGAGCTCACCGAGGTGGCGCGCTGGATGTCGCTCGCCTTCGTTGCCAGCGGACTTGCAGTGCAGCACTGGGCACTGCTTCGCCGCCAGATGCGGTTCGTCACCATCGCCAGCCTCGAGACGACGAGCGACTTCGTGGGCTTCGCCGCCGGCATCGGCCTCGCGCTCTGGGGTGCGGGTTACTGGGCGCTGGTCGCCCAGCGCCTGTGCGGGCCGCTGCTCCAGCTGGCGGGAAGCTGGCTTCTGTGCCACTGGCGCCCGGATGCGCCGCGTCCGACGGCCGGTGTGCGGGCGCTGCTCGCCTACGGCGCCTCGTTCACGGGCAGCCAGCTCGCGGTCGCTTTCGCGCGCAGCATCGATCAGATCCTGATCGGCTGGCTGTGGGGTCCCGCGCTGCTCGGTCTGTACGAACGCACGACGCGGCTCCTGATGATGCCGGTCAACGCCATCGGTGCTCCGGTCTATGCCGCGGCGATGCCGGCGCTCAGCCGCCTGGTCGACCAGCCGGCGCGCTACCGGTCGCTGTTCGGGCAGGTCATGCAGAAGATCGCGCTTCTCACGATGCCGGCCTTCGCCCTCTCCGCCGTCACCGCCGACTGGGTCGTCGGCATCCTGTTCGGGCCGTCGTGGCAGCGGGCGGTGCCGCTGGTCACCCTGTTCAGCATCGCCGCCACGTCGCTGCCGGTGGCCCAGTCGGCCGGGCTTCTCTACCTCACCCAGGCGCGAACCGCCGAGATGTTGCGCGCAAATCTGATCGACGCCTCGATCTGCGTCATCTCGATCCTGGTCGGTCTGCATTGGGGCGTGACCGGTGTCGCGGCGGCATTGGCCGCGGTCGGCGTGTTCGTTCGCATGCCGCTCACCTTCTGGCTGGCGACGCGCCGCGGTCCGGTAACGGTCGGTGCCATCTGGCGCGCCGTCGCCCCGCCTGCCTCGGCGGCCGTGGCGGTCGCCCTGTCGGTGGGCTATCTGCGCGAGTTCCTGCAGGCGCCGACCGTGGCAGCGCTTGCGACGACGGCCGCCGTCGCCCTGTCGGTCACGCTGCTCGCCTTGCTGGCCTGGCCCGAGACGCGGCGCGAGATCCACGCATTGCTGTCGTCGGGCAGGTTCGCGCCACCCTCGGCCTCGAGCTGATCGCCGGCCGGGATCAATGCCCGGCGAGACGCTCGCGGATCCGGCGTACGGTCGCGTCCGGTTCGCCGGGCGGCAGGAACAGGAAATTGTAGATGTAATTGTCGAGCTTGGAGCGCGCGCGCAGCGGGACCGTCATGTCGGGAACATCGCTGCGCTGCTGCAGCTCCCCGGCGGAGAAGCTTTCGATGTCCCGGAGCCGGCCGGCATGGACGTAGTAGCCCCGGTAACCGAGCCTGGCGAAGAACGCCGCGGCACGGGCCACGCCGCCGGCCGACATGCGCTCCTCGATTTCGACCAGCATGCGCGGCCGACAGCGGCGGATCGTGGCGACGGCGCCTTCCAAGACCGCCTGCTCATGACCCTCGACGTCGATCTTGATGAAGCCGACGGTCCCCTTGTACACGTCGTCGAGACGGTCCATGCGCGCCTCGATGACGTCGTGCGCGGCGTAGGTGGCCGACGCTCCCGACGAAATGGTCGAGCAACCACCGACCTTCACGCCATCGATCAAGGGAACATAGAGCTTGACCTCGCCGGCGCTGTCGGAGAGCGCGATCGAATGGACGACGACGTTTTTCGCGAACTTGCCCCGCAGCAGGCGCGCGAAGTCCGGCATCGGCTCGAAGGCGATGACGCGCCTGGCGTGGCGCTGCATGAAAAGCACGTAGCCGCCGCAGTTGGCGCCGATGTCGATGGCATCCTGATCGCGGCGACACAGGAGATCGACGAGATGCATCTCGACCTCGCCGTATTTCTCGAAGTAGCGCGCCTCGCGCCAGTTCAGCACCGCCTGTGGGAGCAGCGAGCGCACGGCCTGTTTGGTCTTGCTCTGGAGGACACCACCGTCGGCCTCGACAGCCACCATTGCCCAATCTCCAACCGCCCTGCGCGTCAATGCTCCATTGTAGGCGCGCCGCCGTTGGAAGGGGCCGCATTTCGCGGTGATCATGCAGTGATCAAGATTCACGCCTGCTGCACCGATGCATCCGCGCCATGGCGCATCGGCCCGGGGAGACGGCGGATGTGCGGGCGGGCCTATGCAGCGCGGGTCACGGTGCGCGGAATATAGCGGCGCAGCCAGTTGTTGGTCGGCTTTTCGAGCGTCAGATAGCTGAAGATCGCGACGGCGAGGCACGCCACGATCGTGACGATCGATGCGACGATCGCCTGAACCGAATAGGTCGTCAGCGGTACGAGCGCTTCCTCGACGGCGCGCACGACGTAGGGATGCAGCAGGTAGAGCGAATAGCTGGCATCGCCGACCAGGATCACGGCAGGCGCGATCCTCACGCGCCCTTCCAACGACAGGGCGGACAGGACGAGGACAAACGAGAGCGGGGCGCAAACAGCGACGTCATAATGCTTCGAGCCCACCGTCGTTTGAATAGACATCAGGACGACGGATGCTATTGCAAGACCAAACGCCAACCCGCCCGGCACGGCCTTCAGCCATGCGCGCTTCCTGGAGAAGAGGTGGAAGACGACAATGCCGGCCACGAATTCCAGAATTCTGGCATTGCACCAGAAGCTCCACGGCAAATCGAGTGTGGCGATCCGGCCCAGCAAAGAGAGGGCGATCAATATTGCGGAACAGGCCAACGGCCCGTGTTTCGGCCAAAGGATGAGGCACAGCGCAAACAGGACGTAGAAGAACATCTCGTAGTTCAGCGTCCATCCCAGAAAGAGGATGGGCTGAACCATTCCGGTGGGACGCTCGTAGGGGATGAACAGGAACGACTTTATCGCCGCCACTGCATTCACATCCGTGGTTTGCAGGAGAGCAGGGAAGGTGACTGCCATTCCGATCATCACGGCCGTCGCCACCCAATAAAGTGGCACGATCCTGATGAGCCGCTTTGCCAGGAAATGATCAGGCTGCCGCTGAGAAACGTAGCAGACTATGAATCCACTGATTACGAAGAATATGTCGACACCGAAGTAGCCGACACCTATCAGCCGAATATGAAAAAAAAGTACGCTCAGCGCCGCTATCGCTCTCAGACCCTGAATGGTCTCCAGTCTTTCAATGCCGATTGCTACCCCCTGGCTGCTGCTCATCCTATACACGTCGTCATCAACTGCTGCAATGTTCGCAGGAAGCCGGAAGCTGGCTCTACTCACTCGCGCATTTGATCGCTGTCGCAATCCATGCGTGCTTTCGACATCGTCTGAGGCCGACCGGAATGGCGCGCTTCCGGCCATCGGCGCGTCGACACGATCCGTGAAAGATCAAATCACATAATAATGTCACGACAGGGCTGTTTCCCGCCTTGGCGGCATGGGCGAAGAAGGCTACCAGCGGCCTCCAGGATCCTGTCCTGTCGAGCCTGCTGCCGATGGACAGGTTCGGCGGTTGGTCCGCCTGTCACGTAGATCGAAGGCAGCCAGGGAGAGTCTAGTGGACCGGAACAGACGCGGTTTTGTGGGCGGAGCATCGGCTGTCGCGCTGATCGCAGGCTCGGTCGGCGCACTGGCACAGCAGAAGGAGCTCGCGGGCGCCCAGCCGGCCCCGCAGGCAAGATCGGGAATGGCAAAGCCGACCTCGCGCGCCGAACTTCTGGCCATCCTGCAGGCGGCGGCGGACTCGCAGACCGTTGCCGTGCTCGATCCGGCGACCGACGTCACCGTGGAAAAGACGGTCGAGATCGTGCAGCGCGTCTCCACCAGCCAGGTGTGGGGCGTCATCGGCAACGGCGCCAAGATCCGCTCCGCCATCCGCGACCAGAAGCCGGTCATCAAGTACACGGTGCTCGCCACCGACCAGCCGAACGGCACGTCCTGCCGCGGCCTGATGATCCAGACCCTCGACATCATCGGATCGCTCAAGGACGGCCCCGGACTGATGCTGCATGCGCCCTCGAGCAGGGGCGCGATCTACCGCGCGATCGTGCGCGACAACGCAACGTCGTGCTCGGCCGGGCTTGGCGCGCTCCACATCAAGGGTGCGGTGTTCGAGCTCCTCGTCGCAGGACACGTCTCGGAGAACAACAGGCAGCATGGCGTCGCCATCGAGCACGAGGGTCAGGCCATCGTTTCCAATTGCATGGTTCACGCCCTGAACAGCAGCCGCAACACCGGGGCCGGCCTCTATACCTCGTCGAATTCGGTCGATGTCGTGCAGGGCTCGTTCGTGAACAACGGCGACTCCGGCATCAATGCCCCGGTCGGCATCCGCACGGTCGCGTTCATCAACGGCGAGAACACCGGGCAGTTCGTCATCCGCGTGGGCGGCTTTGCCAACCTGCACAATTGCGAAGTGTCGACCGACGGACAGACCATCCAGCACGACAACGTCACCGGAAAGCCGGCCGGTGTGCCGACCGAGGCGCTCGTGGACTATTATGCGTTCAATCAATATTCGAACGACCTGAAGCTCACCGGCGAATGCAAGGTCACGCCCTACGGGAGCGGAACCGGATATCTCGCCCGCGTAAGGCAGGCCTCCGGCTCGTCGAATGTCTGGCTCGAGCCCTGGATGGACAAGACGTCGATCAGGCGCACCGAGCGCAACGACCGCTTGCCGGTCATCAGGCAGGTGACGGCCACGTAGAACGGCGTGACCTGACGCGCGGCACCGGGGCGCTGGCGTGCGGGGCTTCCTACGCCGCCCTGGCCGCTGCCTGGGCGAACATCGCTTCAAAACGATCGGCGACACGCGAAATGTTGAAGGCACCTTCCGCGTAGGCACGACCGGCGGCGCGGAAACCGGCGCAGGTCTGCGGCTCGGTCCGCAGGCGGTCGGCCGCCGCCACGAAAGCCTGTTGCTGTCCGGCGGGCACGCAAAGTCCGGCAGCAGCCTTCTCGACCAGCCGCACCGACAGGTTGCTGGGCGGCGCCGACAGGAGGATCGGGCGGCCCCCGCAGAGATAGCTCAGGACTTTCGAGGGAACGGAGAACGGTCCCGCATCGTCTTCGAGCAGCGCGACCAGAACATCGGCCGCCCCGAGAACATCCGGAAAGACGTCCATGGGCTGCAAGGGGAGAAACAGCAGATTCGACTTCGGCTCCGAGGCATTGCGGGCCTTCAAGGCGTCGTAGCTGACGCCGGACGCAGCGACGGCGATGACGACCGACGGGTCCTTTTCGAAGTGCTCGGCGAGCGCCCAAAGCAGATCCGGATTGTGCTTCAACGCGAGTGTGCCGGAGTACAGGAACACGAACTTGTCCGAAAGCCCGTGCCGCACTGCCCACGGATTGTCCTTCGGACGCAACGGCAACGTATCGAGCGCGCCCCAGTTCGGGATGACGTCGATGACGACTTCCTCGACGCCGAAGCCTCTGAGCGCCGGCTTGAAATCCTCGCTGGCGAGAACGATGCCATCGCTTCGGCGCAACATGCTGGCTTCGAGGTGCCTGTAGTAGGCGCCGATCATGTGGCCGAGGACGGGAATCTTGCGGCTGAGGATTTTCGCCGCCGCCAGGCTGTAGAAATCCTGCATCCAGAAGACGAACGCCGAGCCCGCACGGTGAACACTCTTGAGAATCGATGCCTGGGCCTCGAGCGGCGTGTTGCCCGAGATCGTCACATCGGGCGCAAACGAGGCAATCCGGCGGCTGGCAAGCTCGCCGTAGAGGATGTCCGCTTCCCGTCTGCGAATGAGGTTTTGCTTGGAATAGGCTCGCCCGATCGAAATAGGCTCGATCGAAAAATTGGCCGGATCATCCGACAACCGCCCGGTATTGCCCTTTGGTCCCATATCCTCGGCGAAGAAGAAATGGCGCACCTCATGTCCGCGCCGCGCCAGCTCGCGCGACAGCTCGAACTGAAACGGGTGACCGCAATAGTCATGAAGCGCGATCCGGCGCAGAAGGCGCGCCCTTTGGCCTGGGCGTGCCCCGACCTCGACCAGATGCTCCCGGCGGCGAAGGCCGGACCCCGTCCCGTGAACGTGCGACCGGACCGCAGATCCGTGGATGCTTTCGCTGCGCATTACTCGCGACTCCGAATCGTCATGTCGGCCCTGCCAGCCGCGGGTACGAGCGACGGGTGAACAGGGGTTGGGGCTGTGGGGCGGCGTAGGGTCGCTCCTCCCCCTTTTCCGGCTGCGCGACCAGCACCGAGCAGGCGGCGGCGATCAACAGCACGGCCCAGGTCTTGGGTCCGACATAGGATCCGGAGGCCTGCCCAAGGATCGCCCATACGGCCCAGCAATAGAGAACACTCGTCGCGCCGAGCACGCGAAGCCACCAGCTGAGGCCGATCACGGTGATCGTGCCCCATATCGCGCCGAGATAGATCCAGTGGGTCCAGAAATAGTTGGTCAGCACGTCCGAGACCTTGGGAATCCGCCACGCCGACTGGAACTGGGCCGAGTTGTTGAAGACGGTCAGCACCCGATCCGCGATATAGGGCTCGCCGGTCAGGCCCGAGCCTGCCCACGGATGGACACGGAACATGTCGAAGGCCACCAGCATCGGGCCGGTGAAGCGATAGAAGAAGCTCGCATCCTGGCCGGCCTGGAGCTGCTGGAGGCGGGCGGCGAAGATGGTCTGGCCGAGGACGACCGCCACCACGAGCACGATCGCCGATGCCACCGCCGCCCCCATCAACCGGGTCGGCGAGGCGCGCCGCGCGCCGCCCGCGAGAAGGACGACGTAGGGGATGGCGAGCAGCAGCATCAGCATGAGCGTCGGCCCCGGCAGTACGACCAGCGCAAGGCCGAGGAGGCAGGCGAAGGTCAGATACTTGAAGCGCGAGCGGCTCAGGACCAGCCAGATCGAGGAGAAGTGCGTATAGGCGAAGGTGACGGCGGAGGGCTCGGAGGTGAAGAGCTTGGGCCTGATACGGCCATACAGGATCTCGTCGCGCAGGTCGGCGTCATAGACGACGCCCGGGTTGTAGAGATAGCCGCGCACCTTGTCGCTGATCGCGCGCAGGCCGCCATACTCCTCCAGCAGGCAGCCGACGATGATGGTGAGGCAGAAGGCGAGCAGGATGGTGGCGAGCTGATCGCGATCGCCATGGGTCATGGTGAGGAAGACCGCGTAGCCGATCACCAGCGAATAGACGAGCTGGAGAAGACCCGTGAAGCGCTTGTCGAGGAAGCTGATGTCGGAGGCCGACAGGATGGAGCCGAGGAAAAGCACCACTACCAGCAACAGTCCGGCGAGCTCGCGCGACCGCATGTCGTTGCGCCGGCGCCACAGCATGATCAGGCCGGCAAAGCCCGACGGTGCACAGGTGAGCGGTATCTTGGACGTGATCTGCAGTGCCACGCCGAGATAGAGGCCCAGCAGGTAGATCACGAAAAGGAAGGCATCGAAGCCATCCATTCGCCGCTGGCCGGCCGCAAGTGCGTAGGCCGGTCTCATGACGCGGCGATGGCGGACAGGATCTGCCGGCCGCGACTTGCCCAGTCGAACCGATCGCGGCAGGCCGCGAAGGCTCGCTCCTGCAGCCGGTTCAGCCGCTCGACGTCGTCGATCGCCTCCATGACGCCGTGCGCGAGCGCCGCATGGTTGGGAAAAAGCATGACGCTGTCGTTGTGGATCAACGGCACGCCGGCGAACGAGCCGGAAAGCGCGAACACCGGGATGCGGTTGAAGACATATTCCAGCACCTTGAGCTTGAAGCCGCCACCGTTGCGCTCCGGCACGATGGCGATGCGCGCCTCGTCGAGGTAGCGGTTGAGGTCGGGAACGGTCCCGGTGAAGCGGGTTGCCGTCGTCCGGCGCCGGAGCTGCTGCAGGAACCGCTCGTCGGCGCTGCCGACCGCCTGCAGCTCGATACGCTGCTCGGCGAACAGGGGATCGGCGACGTCGACGAATTCCTCGAGGTTCATGCGCTTGGCGATCCAGTCGAACGAGCCGACGATGATGGCGCGCCGCGGCAGGTCGGGCGAGATCCGTCGCTCGGCAAGGCGGCGGCCGTGATAGCCGGGCGTGATGACGCCCATCGGCTTGTCGTTGCGGCGGCGCCGGTAGAGCTGAAGATCCTCGGGCGTGATGGCGGTCACGAAGTCGACCGAATCGACGAGCTCGCGCTCGAGCCGCGACACCTTGACGGCGTCCAGCCGCACCGCCTGGCGGCGCAGAAAGGCGCGCTGGCTTTCGGCGACCTGCGCGCGAACACTTTCCTCGTGGTTATGCGAGACATAGATCAGCCGTGGCCGGTCGGCACGTCCGGCGTAATGGCGGCGCACCAGCCGAAGCGCCCAGCCGACCGAGATGCCGTCGAACACGATGCCGTCCCATCCGGGGCGGTTGAGCAAGTCGCGCAGCGTGCGCCGCATCTGCAGGGTGCTGCCGCGATAGGCGATGTGCGGCAACGGCGAGACCAGGCTGCCCCAGCGCGACTGCGTGGGCTGGAACGGATCGCTCGGCAGCCACCACACGACATGCTCGTCGCGCGTGCCGTTGCAGCGCGCCGATTCCGGCCGGCGCAGCCCCAGCACCTCGATCTCGCTGCCCGTCGCCGCCACCGAATCGATTAGCCCGCCGGAATAGACGTACTGTCCGTTGTGCTGCGGTTCGGGGTCGGCGAGCGTCAGCCACAGGCAACGCATCGGCCGGTCCTTCGTGCGGTCAGAAGGCGTGCTGACCGGTGAAGCCGCCGACGATCGTGCGGGCGATGATCTTGAGGTCGAGAAGGATCGACCAGTGTTCGATGTAGTAGAGGTCATATTCGACGCGCTTCTTGATCTGCTCGACGGTGTCGGTTTCGCCTCGCCACCCGTTGACCTGGGCCCAGCCGGTGATGCCCGGTTTCACGCGATGACGGGCGTCGTAGTACTTGACGGCGTCCTGGTAGAGAAGGGTGCCGGCCTTGGCGGAAAGCGCGTGCGGACGCGGACCCACGATCGACATCTCGCCGCGCACCACGTTCAGGAACTGCGGCAGCTCGTCGAGGCTGGTGCGGCGCAGGAAGGCGCCGACCCGCGTGACACGCGGATCGTTGCGCCGCGTGAGCTGTTCGGCGTTGGCGTCCGTCTGGTCGGTGTACATGGTGCGGAACTTCAGCACGTCGATCAGCGTGTTGTTGAAACCGTACCGCTTTTGCCGGAACAGGACCGGCCCGGGGCTGTCGAGCTTGATCAGGAGCGCGATCGCCAGCAGGAGCGGCGCGATCGCGGTCAGGATCAGGGCGCCGAGCAGGCGGTCCTCGATCCCCTTGACGATCCAGCGCCAGTCGTTCAGCGGCCGGTCGATCACGTTGAGGAAGGTGTGTCCGGCGATATGGCTCGTCGCCACCGCGCCGAGGCGCAGGCCGAACGCATCCGGGCAGAGCCGCACGTTGACCGGTACCAGGCACAGCCGGTTCAGCGTATCGACGAGCTGGCGGTCGGCCGACAGCGGAAGGGCCACGATCACCGTGTCGATGTGATGTTCGCGCGCGTCCTTCACGAGATCGTCGACGGTGCCGCGGATCGGGTGGCCCATGCATTGCTTGGCCAGACGGCTCGCGCCGTCGTCGTAGACGCCGATCACACGCAGGCCGCTGTGCCGGGTCGCGAGATCGCGCAGCAGGCGTTGCGCGATCGGGCCCGCGCCGACGACCGCCACGATCTCGCCGAGACGGCCAGCGCGACGCCACGCGCGCATGAACTGCCAGAGCACGAAGCGGTTGATGCCCATCAGGGCCAGAGCGCCCGCGAGCCACGCCATGGCCCACGGTCCCTCGACCGCCGTCACCGGCTCGAAATAGCGGGTCGCGAGGAACAGCGCGGCGACGGTGCCGATCCAGCCGATCAGCAGACGGCCCACCGCGCTCTCGAAACGGCCGAACAGCGAGAACTTGTAGGCGCCGGCGAGGTGCAGGAAGTTGATGCCGAGGATAGTGCCGAGCAGAACCACCAGACCCGCGAGGTGCCAATCGACGCCCGACGCGTCCCAATGCATCGCCGCCGCGCCTGCGCCGGCGATGGCGAGGACGTCGAAGGCGCCCACCGTACGCTTCACAATGGCTTCAGAAACGGTGGGGGTACCGTTACGGATCATGAGGAAGACCGCTCCTTTTGAGACGATTCTCGCAATTCAAACGCCATCGTGTTGTGATCAAAGTGCGACTGGCACTTTGGTCACACAGAAAGCACAGCCGACGCGAAATGATGTGGCGTTTGTGTGGCGACGAAGCGGGCCGCCGCCGGAAGGTCGATGAACGTGGCCGGTCCGCGCTGGACCATGCGGGCGATCTCGTAGGCGACTTGCGCGGGGTCGCACGAATCGACGGACACCCCCAGGCGATGCTCGCGGGTCAGGCGGCCGACCAGGCCGTAATCCTGCGCCAGCACGGGTCGGCCGTTGACCGCAGCCCACATCAGCACGCCGCTCGATCCGACGAACTTCTGATACGGGGCGAGGATGACATCGCTTCGTCGCACAAGGGCTGCGAGCTCGCTCCTGTCCAGGCGACGATCATCGATGCGCAGCCAGAGATCGGGACGCTCCCGGGCGAGGGCCTCCCGGCGGCGCTCGAGGCGCTCGCGCAACGGCGGGTCGACCTTGCCGGCAAACAGCACGGCGATGCGCGACGTTATCTCTGGCGGCAGCAGCAGCAGCGCATCCAGCACCGCGAGCGGTCCCTTGCGCTCGGCGAGATAGCCGAACAACAGGAAGCCAACCCGGCCGGCCGGGACGAAATCGCCTGAATTGTCGTTTACCGCCGGGGCCATGCGGGGCGGGCAGGGCTCGGGGAGAGGCGCGACTTTCTCGCCCCCGCGATAGTAGGTTCGGGCATGGACGGGAAAGAACGGGTCGAGGGTCAGGACGCGCTCGACGGCGGGATTGCGCAACATCAGAGGGTAGAGCACCGACTTCTGGAGGTCGCGCACCCGATCACCGAGGCTCGGGCGATAGGGTCCGATCTCGCGGTAGTGCACCGACGGCCTGAAAAGGACGCCCGACAGGCCCTTGCCACCGGCGCCGAGACCAAGGGCCAGGGGCAGCGACAGGAGATCGATCGTCAGGAAGAGCCCATGTTCGGCGCCGGTCTGGCGCAGATACTTGCGCATCGTCCACCAGCGCCAGAAGCCGGCCCGCGCCAGCGGACGTCCAATGCAGCGCCGCGACTCGTTCGCCGGCAGGGCCACGATCCGGATGCGATCGCGCGCGTCGGCCGGAAGCAGGTGCGCCAGCGGCGTGCACAGTCCCTCGGCCACGACCAGCCAGAGGCGGAGGTCGGCGCGCTCGGTAGCGGCCAGGCGAACGATGGCGTCCAGCCATTCGAGCGTATGGCCTTCGGCCTCGGGCTCGAAGATCAGGATCTCGCGCGGCTTCTGTTGCGCGACCGGCAGGTTATCGGGCGACCAGGGCATCGAGTCGTCTCGCGAAGCTCCCTCGGATCAACCGCTCGGCGAGGTGTCCCCCGACGGCCCGGCCATGGCGGCCCAGCCCACCGGCCGGGTCGCCGGCGACGGGCGCGGGGCCGATCAGCCCCCGCTCGTCCCGACGGGTGACGAGCAGGGTGCGCGACGCCCGGCTCATGGCCTCAGCCGTAGGTCGCCTTGATCGGCCGCGAATATTCGTAGAACGGATCGCGATGGCCATAGCGGCGGTACTCCTTGGACACCACGCGCGAGAGCACCACGCCGGCCACGTCGCCCTGGGCATCGATGATCTGCTTCAGCGCCTCGACCACGGCGTCCTGCCGCGTGTGGCCCCAGCGGACCACGAACGCGACCTTCTCGACGAGCCGCGACAGCGCCAGCACGTCGGCCGTGACCAGCGCGGGTGCGGTGTCCAGAATGACGAAGTCGTAGTGCGGCGTCAGCGCGTCGAGCAACTGGCGCATGCGATCCGAGCTCAGCAGATGGGCCTGGGCCGGGCTCCAGTTGCCGGACGGCAAGACGTCCACACCCGACAGCGCATCGTGATGGATGAGATCGTCCAGCACCACCGACTTGTCGCCGAGCAGGCTCGCCAGGCCGTCGCGGTTGGAGCAGCGGAAGATCTGATGCAGCCGGGGGCTGCGCCAGTCGCAGTCGATCAGCAGGACGCGCCGCCCGTTGCTGGCGAGGAGCCGGCCGAGCGAGGCCACCATCACCGACTTGCCCTCCGCAGGCGTCGCCGAGCTGAACAGCATGGTGCGGGGCGACGAGGCGGCCTGGGAGAGCTCGATTCCGATCTGCACGCGACGCAGCGACTCGCTGTAGGGCGAAGTCGGGTGGCGCAGGACCTGCATGGCGGGCGGCACGCGGCCGGACAGCTGTGGCACCATGGCCAGCACCGGCAGTCCGGTCAGTGCTTCGACCTGGTCGGCACGGCGGAAGGTGTGGTCGCCGCTCTCACGCAACAGCGCGATGGCTGCGCCGATCAGGAAGCCGCCAACCAGCCCGAGGAAGGCGATCAACGACTTCGGCGGGAAGCCCGGCGCCTCCGGCGGCGCCGCCGGCGACACGAGCTTGGCGTCGGCCTGGAGGATGGCCTCGGCGCCGTTGCTCTGCTTGGCGCGATTGAGCATCGCCTCGAGCAGGTTGCGGTTGACGGTCGAGTCGCGCTCGAGCGCATCGAGCTGGATCGAGGCGTCGTTGACCGTGCCCATCTTGTTCTTGAGCCGCTCGAAGTCCTGGCGGACCGCCTCGTAGCGGGCATCGGCAGTGCGCGCCTCGCGCGCGAGGCCGTCGACGGTCTTGGCGATCTCCGCCGCGATCTTGGCGCGCGCGTTGGCGACCTCGGCGCGCGCGTTGATCATCGCGGGATAGCGCGGGCCATACATCGCCCCCATCTCGGCCATCCGGCGCTCGGCATCCGCTTCCTGCTGCTTCAGCGACGCGATCAGTGGCGACTTCAGCACGTCGGGCACGCTTTCGTTGCCGAGGCCGCTCTTGCTGAGCGACTGCGCCTCGTTCAGGCGCGAATCGGCTTCCGCCTTCGCGGTCTGCGCGGCGATGAGCTGGCTGTTGAGCTCGGTCAGCTGCTGGGCGGTAACGTTGCTGCTCGAGCTCTTGTACAGGCCGTGGCTGCGGCGATAGTCCTCGACTGCCTGGTCGGACTTGCGGACCTGCTCGCGCAGCTCGTTGATGCGGTTCAGCAGGAATTTGTCGACCTTGTCCATCGTCGCGATCTTCTCGGCGCGCTGGTAGTCGAGGTAGGTCTTGGCGAGCGTGTTGGCGATCGCCGCGGCCATGTTGGGATCCTGCGAATCGGCCTTGATGCTGAGCACGTACGACCGGCCGAGCAACGACACGTCGATATGCGACAGCAGGATATCGATCAGCCGGTTGTCGCGCTTGCTGAGCGCCTGGTCGGGGGGCGGGGTGCCGGCGGCCGGCTTGGCATGCAGGCCGCTCAGCCAGTCCTTGAAGCCCTCGGGCAGCCAGGCGCTCAGGCTGAAGTTGCGCGCCCAGAAGGACGGCTTCTGCAGCTCCGGATTGAAGTTCGGGTCGGTCGCGAGGTGCAGCTTGTCGATCACCTCCTTGGCCAGCGTGCGCGACTGCAGGACGAATCCCTCGTTCTGCACCCGCTCGGCGTCCGGATTGGTGTCGGTGATGATCGCCTCGGCGCTGAAGACGCGCGGGTTCTGCACGCCCACCTGCACGCGCGCCTCGGCGACGTAGTAGGACGGCAGCGACCACGCGACCACACCCGCGATGCCGCCCAGGATGACCGTACATGCCGCGATCATCCGCCGATGGCGCCACAGCTTGCGCATCGTTTCGAGCAGGCCCTCGTCGGGCGCGACCTGCGGCCGAAGGATCGGCGCAGGCGCGGGTACGGGGGCGGCGACGAAACGCTCGGTGCTGGGAACCGCCCGCAGCGAAGGACGCCGCTGCGGGAGACGGGGATAATCGTCGGGCATGTGGGCAACCATCAGAAGTAGCGCTCGCGTACGATGACCGTATCGCCAGGCTGGATTTCACTCTCTTGGGTGGCGGCAACGCGCACGATCTGGCCGTTGACGCGCCGCTTGATATAGAAGCTCGACATATTGGCGCGATAGGTCTCACCGCCCGCCGTCGAGATCGCCTGAAGCAAGGTCAGGTCGGTGACGAACGGGTAGCTGCCGGGCTTCTGCACCTCGCCGACAACGTAGAAGGGCCGACGGGTCGACACCTCGACGCTGACGCTCGGATTGTGCATGTATTGCGGATCGAGCTTGTTGGCGATCGCCTGCTGCAGCTCGCGCGGGGTCATGCCGTTGGCATCGACGTTGCCGATCAACGGAAAGGCCAGGACGCCGTTGCCGTCGAGCTGGAACTCGCCGGTGAGGTTGGGCTGGCCGAACACGATGATGCGGGTGCGGTCGTTCGGGCCAAGGCGATAGTCGGCCGAATTGGCCTGCGTGCCGCCGCTGGCATTCGGCGCGAGGTTCAAGCTGCCGGCCGCGGCGGAATTGTCCGGCACGATCGGCGTGGGATCGTTGTAGCCGCAGGCACCGAGCGCCAGCGTGGCCGCGATGGCGCAGCATCGCAGCAGTAAGGTGGTGGAAATCGAACCTGACGACATAGTCGTTACCTCCAGGAGAACGGACGGGATACTCGAAACCCTAAGACGCACGCTGCATGAATCGCTGTGACCAATCCGGGACACTCGATCAGACGCGGCCGTAGGTATCTTCGATACGCACGATGTCGTCCTCGCCGAGATATGGACCCGATTGCACCTCGATGAGCTGCAGCGGCACCTTACCCGGATTTTCGAGCCGGTGCTCGGTGCCAATCGGGATGTAGACAGATTCGTTCTCGCGCACGAGCATGCGCTCCTCGCCGCGCTGCACCATCGCGGTGCCGTGGACCACGACCCAGTGCTCCGCCCGGTGGTAGTGCTTTTGCAGGCTGAGCTTGGCCCCCGGCTTCACGGTGATGCGTTTGACCTGGAAGCGTGCCCCGGCGTCGACCGTCCGGTAGTTGCCCCAGGGGCGATAGCCGGTCGTGTGCTGGTCGGGCTCGGTGCGGTTGCGCTTGCGCAGGGTGGTGACCAGCCCCGAGACCCTGGTCGCGGAGTCGGCATCCGCCACCAGGACCGCATCGTCGGTCGCCACCACGACCACGTTGTCGAGGCCGACCGCGGCTACCAGGCGGCCCTCGGAGCGGATGTAGGAGTTCTTCACGTCCTGGGCGAGCACATCGCCATGCAGGACGTTGCCGTCGGCGTCGCTGCGGCCGATGCCGCGCAGCGCGTGCCAGGAGCCGACGTCGTTCCACGCCATGTCGACCGGAACGACCGCGGCGCGCGCCGTGTGTTCCATGACGGCATGGTCGATCGACAGGGCCGGCGCGTCGGCGAACGGCGCACTGCCCAGGCGGAAGAAGGTGAGGTCCTCCCGGCCGGCCCGCACGGCGCGTTCGCAGCAGTCGAGCATTGCCGGATTGATGCGGGCAAGCTCGTCGAGATAGGAGCGGGCGGAGAGCAGGAAGATGCCGCTGTTCCAGTAGAAGGCGCCGCTCGCGAGGAAGCGTTCGGCGGTGGCGCGGTCGGGCTTCTCGACGAAGCGGTCGACCTCCAGCACGCCGGCCGCATTGGCGAGCGGCTGGCCGGCATGGATGTAGCCGTAGCCGGTGTCCGGCCGGGTCGGCTTGACGCCGAAGGTGACGAGGCGACCGGCCTGCGCGGCGGCCAGTCCCCGCATGACCGCGCTGTGGAAGGCGGCAGGCTCGGCGATGACGTGGTCGGACGGCTGCACCAGCATCAGTGCGTCGGGATCGCGCGCCAGCAGCCAGAGCGCGGCGGCCGCGATCGCCGGGCCGGTGTTGCGGGCGTGCGGCTCGAGCAGGATGGCCTGGGGTGCGACGCTGACCTCGCGAAGCTGGTCGTCGACCAGGAAGCGATGCTCCTCATTGCAGATCAGAAGCGGGGCGGCGAAGCCGACATCGGTCAGGTTGCGCGCCGCAGTCTCCTGCAGCAGCGTGTGCTCGCTGACGAGCGGGAGGAGCTGCTTGGGATAGGCGGCGCGCGAGAGTGGCCACAGCCGCGTGCCGGCGCCGCCCGACAGGATCACGGGATGGATCTGCGCCGACCCTTGCTGCTGAAATTTCGCGAGACCGGTATCTGTAAGTGCGTCCATGACGCGAAGCTATGGAGCGGCGCGCATCGCGGCCAGTGATCAAATTGTGCTTTGCCTTAAGGATTTTCCCGCATCATTCGTCATTACGTGGCAACACGATGGCGATGGCCAGACCGCCGCCGATGCGATTGGTCGCGCGCACTTGCCCGCCAAGCGCTTCGATGTTCCTTCTCACCATCCAGAGACCAAGGCCGGAATGTGGCTGCCGCTCGCCGTCGATACGGTTGGGACGGGACGAAAAGTAGCGTTCGAAGATGCGTTCGATCTTGTCGTCGGGAATGCCCGGCCCTTCGTCGTCGACCTGCAGCTCGACCCAACGGTGGCCCTGCGTCAGGGTGAGCACGATGGTGCCGCCGCGCGGCGAGAAGCTGGTCGCGTTCTCCAGCACGTTCTGGAGCACGATCTCGAGCATGCCCTTGCCGGCCTGCACCCAAACGTCGTCATCGAGCCGGCGGATCAGGCGGATGTCGTTGGCCGCCATGATCTCGCGAAAGTTCAGCGTCGCCTCGCCGACGATCTGGGTGAGGTTGGTGGGAACGCGCGGCGCCTCGATCAGGTCGGCGGTGTTGTTGTCGAAGCGCTGCGCCGCGACCACCAGGCCGAGGAGCCGGGCAAGCGACGAATCGATGATCTCGAGCGCGCGCCGCGCCCGCTGGTCCTCCTGCGAGACGGCACGGCGCACCGGGCTCAGCGACGACTGGATGGCGGCGATCGGCGTCTTGAACGAATGGGCGTTGTCCTCCGCGGACTGGCGGATCTGCTGCGACAGGCGCTTCAGGTCGAGCACCAGCTTGTCGAAACCGCGCGCCACGCTGGCGAGCTCGGGCACGACGTTGCGCTGGGTGAAGGCGTAGTCGCCGATGCGGCCCTGGCCGATCTCGTTGGCGACGTCGCGGAAGCGGCGCAGGCTCAGCCAGATGCTGACGGCGGCCAGCACGGCGAGCACCGCGAGCACGAGATAGATGATCGCAGCCACGCGCACCGCGCGCGTTTCCCAGTAGGGCCGGCCGATCGAGGTGTTGAGGAACTCCGACGTGGTGTGCGTCGAGGTGAGGACCCAGCAGCCGTTCTTGGCCTTGATGGGAATGATCGAGGTGAGCAGCTCGACCTTGCCGTTGGGCTGGGTGTAGCGGATCTCGTCCGAGGTCTCCCACATGCACGCCTCGCCGAGCCGCTTCAGGATGCCGCGATGGGCGAGCTCCTCGAGCTCGGGCGCCACCTCGTCCGGCCGGATCGCGGGCGAGGAGGCGACGAAGTAGAAGCCGACCGCGCCCTGTTCCTGCCCCGGCTGAGCCTGCGGCTGAAGCATGAGCTTCAGGACGGTGCCGTCGCTGGTGTATTTGGCCAGCTCTTCGTTCAGGGCCGCGCTGGCGCCCGTTTCCGTCTTGCGCAGGACGGGCGCCAGCGCATACCCAATCAGTTTGCTGCGATCCTGTATGGCGCGGGTGACGAGGTCGCGCATCTGCCGGTCGGCGCTTTCGAACTGGCCATAGAGGACGATGGGAAGTGCGATGAAGATGCCGACGAGGGCGACGAGCTTGAGGGTGAGCGAGGCACCGAATTGGCGCGCAGTATCGCGCCAGTTACGACGAGGAAGCCGAGGAGCCTCCCCAGCGGTAACCGAATGAGGGGTAGTTCTCGATGGCGTCGAAGTTGGGATCGACGAGTCGGAACTTGTTTCGTATTCGCTTGATCGATGAACGGACATTGGTTCTATAGCCATGTTCGCCGCTCCCAGCGATAAAGCCCACGTGATGCATGCAGTCGTAGACCGCACGGTAGGTCACGTGGCTGCCGATATTCGACGCGAGCAGCCGCACGATGTTAAATTCGGTAAGGGTTAAATTGACGTCGTTATCATCCCAAAATGCGCGGCTGACGCGTGGCTTCAGCATCAAACGGCCGCAGTGAAGAGTCTCGTCGACCGCCAGTTCGCGCGGCCGTTTGGCGGATTCTACTATAAGACGCAGGCGCTTGGCGAGAATTGGCACGCCCCGTGCCTTGTCGACGAAGTCGAGGGCGCCGCGGTCGAAGGCGAGATTCTCGTGCGTCGGTGACGTGCGCCCGGTCAGGAACACGACAGGCAGCAGGACGCCCTCGCGCCTGAGGCGGGGCAGCAGGTCGATGCCGGCGAGCGACGGCAATCCCCAGTCGAGGACGATGACGTCGGCGGCCATGTCGCCCTCCACGATCGAGGCCAGCATGGCCGTCCCGTCGGCGAAGCTCGTGACGTCGAAGCCGAGATCCATCAACTCGGCTGAAGCTGCTTCGCGAAAATCGTCGTCGTCGTCGACAAGGATGAGGCGAACGCGCTCCTCGGCCGCGGCGCTATCCGCCGGACTGGCCGTGGGCCCTGAGCTGGGCCAGGCAGGCGCGATTTCCTTCATCGGTGTTGTCATCGCTCTTAACCTCGTAAGCAAGAGTTCCGAACTGACGCGTCTGAACGTCCGGGTAGAGCTGGACGTCGAGCGTGCACTTCCCATCGCGATATCGCCAGGTTTTGCCCGGCGCGCGTTCTTCTACTGTCGTCGGGGGGCCGAACAGGGCGCGAACCTCGCCCTCGCTTTTGCCGATCAGGTTCACTGGCGGCAGATTGGCAGTCTCCGTCGACGGCTCGATCTTGTTGTCCGTCGAAGGGCTTGCGTTGGACGGCGGCGATGCCGGTTGAGCCTGCGAGGCAGTTTGCGCCGCCGGGGCCGGCGCAGGCTTCGCGGGCGCCGGACGCGCCACCGTGCGTTGGGGATGCGGCTTCAGCGGATCGGACGAGACGAGGCGGTTGAGGTCGTTGCGTGCGCTGCGGGCGACGTCGCAGCCCGACAAAAGCAGCAAGCCAACGACCAGGGTCTGCACACACAGACTCTTTCTTCTCATCCAATTGCTCTTTCCCCGCATACCGGCCATTCCAGGGAACGCTGCCAAAGGCAATGCGGTTGCTCACTCGCACGAGGGCGAGCCAACACGCCGCAGGCCGATGTCGGGTTCCTGGTCCCCGAAGTTTTGTCTCAATGTTGCGCTGCGGCAACACCTTAGCTGACAAAGGTAACGCTATCACAAAAAGGCCACGGGTTCTGCCATCCTGCGCACAGGGGGCATACTTGACACAATTTCGCCTAAGTGTCGGTCACGGTTTCTTTCAGCTACTATGACGGAAGTTCGTACCCGATAGCCGCTTCGACCTCGATCGTGCGTTGCACGGCAGGGCGTGCGCTCATTCGATCATGGTGCGCGAAAAGAATTCCGAACTTTCCGGCCGCCGGGCCAAGCGATCTCGCCATGCGCCAGAACAGCCGGAACAGGTGGATATCGACGATCGAGAAGGCGCCCAACGCCCACTCGTTCGTGCCGAGCCTGCGCTCGGCGATCTGCCAGACCTCGCTGGCGTGCGCGAGCCCCATGCGTCGCGCCGGATGAAGCGTCGAGGCGATGAACGACATCCACGATACGGCCTGGGCCTGCGTTTCGTCGTCGTCGGGCAGGAGCCTCGCCTCGGGATAGCGCCGCGCAAGATAGAAGAGACAGCCTGCGACCTCGGTGAGCGGCCGGCCGTCGATCAGGAGCGTCGGCACCTTGCCCGCCGGATTGATCGCGAGGAAGGCCGGCGTCCGCGTCTCGCCGCGCGCGAAGGAGAGAGGTCGCGCCTCGAACGGCACACCGATCTCGTTGAGCGCGATATGCACCGCCATCGAGCTGCTGCCAGGCGCGAAATAGAGCACGAGCGAAGTCATCGGAATTTTCCAAAGATCATCAGAGCGCGCCATCGGAATAGCGCGCTCCTCCGAGTCACGCCCGACGCAGCAGATCGTCCTCGGACGCTCCGGCCTCGTAGTCGGCGAGCATCCTGTCGGCGTCGAACAGCACGCCGATCGGATTTTGCGCGAAGCGCTCGGTGTCGAAGTAGCCCGCTGCTTCTTGCTTGGTGCGGAAGGCGTCGACCTGCAGCTCGACCTGATTGCCGTCGGGATCCCTGTAGTACATCGAGACGGTCGGACCGTGATTGATGGTGCGGACCGGCAGGATGCCTTCGCCCTTCAGCCGGCGATAGGTCGACAGCAATTGGCCGAGGTCGGCCAGCGTGTAGGCCACATGGGCGAGTCCCCAGCTGTCGTCCGGCGCCTTCTTGAGCCCCGGGACCTGCACGAAGGCGACACGGTGATGCTCGTCGTCGTAGGTGATGAAGGCGATGTACTCGTTCTCGAACACCAGGCGGGCATTGAGCACCGTCTGGTACCACTTCTTCAGCGGCTCGCGGTTGGCGGTGCGCAGCACGAAGTGCGCGAACAGCGAGGGCGACACCGGCTTGCTGTCGAGCGGACGACGAACCTTGTCGGCGTGAGAGTCCATGACCGCCTCCGTCAGAGGAGATGCGC
>NZ_DATBFE010000150.1:0-5271 GCF_036558665.1 Reyranella sp.
GCGCCAATGCGGTGTTCTATCTGGCGGTGGCCGATCGGTTCTTCGCGCCGGTGATCGAAGAGCTCGGCCGCGCCGGGCTTGTTCGACAATCGCACGGGGCGTGGCGTCGGGTCATCGTCGAGAAGCCGTTCGGGCACGACCTCCCATCGGCCGAGGCGCTCAACGCGCGCATCCTCAAGGTGCTGTCCGAGGACCAGATCTATCGGATCGATCATTTCCTCGGCAAGGAGACGGTCCAGAACATTCTGGTGCTGCGCTTCGCCAACGGCATCTTCGAGCCGCTGTGGAACCGTGACCACGTCGAGCATGTCCAGATCACCGCCGCGGAGACGGTCGGGGTCGAGCGCCGGGGTCGGTTCTACGAGCGAACCGGCGCGTTGCGAGACATGGTGCCGAACCACCTTTTCCAGCTCCTCGCCATGATCGCGATGGAGCCGCCGATCTCGTTCGATGCCGACGCCGTGCGCGCCAAGAAGACCGAGCTCTTCCAGGCGATCCACCAGGTGCCGCCGGCCGACGTGGTACGGGCGCAGTACGGCGCGGGCGAGGTGCTCGGCCAGCCGGTTGGGGACTATCGGCACGAGCCCGATGTCGCGCCGGATTCCGTGACGGAAACCTATGTCGCGCTCAAGCTCGGCGTCGACAATTGGCGTTGGGCGGGCGTGCCGTTCTACCTGCGTACCGGCAAGCACCTGTCGGCCCGCACGACCGAGATCGCGATCCAGTTCCGCCAGGCGCCCTACGCGCTGTTCCGCGAGACGCCCGCCGAGCGCCTGCCCGCCAATATCCTGACGCTCCGCATTCAGCCGGACGAGGGACTGTCGATCAGTTTCAGTGCCAAACGGCCCGGCTCCGAGATCGAGATCGACGGCGTCGCGATGAACTTCTCGTATCGCGACTATTTCGCGCCGCTGGCTACGGTCGGCTACGAGACGCTGATCTACGACTGCCTCATCGGCGATGCCACGCTGTTCCAGCGGGCGGACACCGTCGAGGCGGCCTGGCGCGCCGTGCAGGGCGTGCTCGAGTCCTGGGCGAGCGATCCTGCCCGCGAGATTCCGCAATACGTCGCCGGCACCGCCGGTCCGGCCGCCGCCGACGATCTGCTCGCGCGCGATCGATGTGCCTGGTTGCCGATCGGGGCCGACGGCGCGCGCAGAAGGCATGGCGCGTGATGCGGCGCCGCGACGCTCCGCCGGCGAAGGCGCCAACGAGTTCGAGGTGACGGCATGAAGGCGACGCGAGCCCTCCACGACCTGGGTCAGAGCCTCTGGCTCGACAACATCACGCGCAACCTGTTGAGCTCCGGCACGCTCCGCCGCTACATCGACGAGTTGTCGGTGACCGGACTGACGTCGAACCCGACCATCTTCGACCACGCGATCAAGAACAGCGGCGACTACGACGCCGGCATCCGCACGCAGCTCGGGAAGGGCAGGTCCGGCGAGGACCTGTTCTTCGAGCTGGCGCTGGACGACATCACCCGTGCCGCCGACCTGTTCCGCCCGATCCACGAGCGGACCTGCGGCGTCGATGGTTGGGTGTCGCTGGAAGTCTCGCCCTTGCTGGCTCACGACACCAAGACCACCATCGCCGAGGCCAAGGACCTGCACGCCCGCGCGGGACGCCCCAACGTACTGATCAAGATTCCCGGAACCAGGGAAGGCCTGCCCGCGATCGAAGAGGCGATCTTCGCCGGGGTACCCGTCAACGTCACGCTCTTGTTCTCCCGTGAGCACTACCTGGCCGCCGCCGAAGCCTTCCTGCGCGGCGTCGAGCGACGCATCGATGCCGGGCTGCCGCCCGCCGTCGGCTCGGTGGCCTCGGTCTTCATCAGCCGCTGGGACGTCGCTGCCATGGGCAAGGTGCCCGCCGCTCTCAACGACCGGCTCGGCATCGCCGTCGCCAAGCGCACCTACAAGGCGTATCGCGACCTGCTCAATTGGCCGCGCTGGCTGCGCGCCTGCAATGCCGGCGCCCGCCCGCAACGGCTGCTGTGGGCCAGCACGGGGACCAAGGACCCGAAGGCGTCCGACGTCCTGTATGTCAAAGCCCTGGCGGCGCCGTTCACCGTCAACACCATGCCGGAGGCGACCTTGAACGCTCTTGCCGATCACGGCGACGTCGGCGCGGTGCTGCCTGCCGACGGCGGCGACTGCGAGCAGGTGCTGGCGCAGTTCGCCGAGGCCGGCATCGATATCGATGGGCTGGCGGCCGAGCTGCAGGACGAAGGAGCCAGGTCGTTCGTCAAGTCCTGGAACGACCTGATGGAGGTGATCGCGTCAAAGTCCGCCATGCTCGAGCGGACTGGCTAAGGTTGTGACTCTAATGCTTGCGTCGTGCGTGTCCCGGGCGCAGCGCAGCACGAAGCGCAGCGAAGTGGTGCGCTGTAGACCCGGGACCGTTACAGTCCGGGACACAAGCGCTCGGCATTGGAACATTGCACGGCGCAGGTTGGTTTCGCGATGAAGAACGCCGCCAAGAAGGTGCTGGTGGTCGACGTGGGCGGGACCTCGGTCAAGATCATCGCCACCGGGCAGAGGGAGCATCGGGCGTTTCCCTCGGGTCCCAGGCTGACGGCCAAACGCATGGTCGCGGAAGTCAAGAAGGCCGCCGCGGATTGGCGATATGACGCGGTCTCAATCGGCTATCCCGGCCCCGTTCTTCACGGGCGGCCGATCGCGGAACCGCCCAATCTCGGCCGCGGCTGGGTCAAGTTCGATTTCGCAGCCGCGTTCCGGCGTCCCGTGAAGATGGTCAATGACGCCGCCATGCAGGCCCTGGGGAGCTACAGGGGCGGCAAGATGCTGTTTCTGGGCCTGGGAACGGGGCTCGGATCCGCCATGATCGTCGACGGGATCGTGGAACCCATGGAGCTCGGCCATCTTCCTTACAAGAAGGCCACCTACGAGGATTACGTCGGGCGGCGCGGACTGCTGCGGCACGGCAAGAAGAAATGGCGGCGCCATGTTGCGGACGTGGTGGCCCGCCTGATCGCCGCGCTCGAGCCCGGCGATACCGTCATCGGCGGCGGCAACGTCAAGAAGCTCGCGAAATTGCCGCCGAAGACCCGCGCCGGGGAAAACGCCAATGCCTTCCGCGGCGGGTTTCGCCTGTGGGAGAAAGCGAAGGCGGGCGGGCGGGCTTCCCGACGCGGCGCAGCCGCTCGCACGAGATGAAAGGAGGCCCGCGATGACGTCACGCCCGAAGCCGCTCGCAAAGTCGACATCGCGCAAACGTGCGGCATGGGAGGCGCTCGAAAGTCACTATCGCGAGGTCAGCGGCCTGCATCTGCGAGACCTGTTCGCCAACGATCCCGCGCGCGGGACGCGGATGGCGGCGGAGGCCGCCGGCGTATACCTGGACTATTCGAAAAATCGCATCACCGACCAAACGCTCGAGCTGCTGATCCGGCTCGCCGACGACTCCGGCTTGCGCGGACGTATCGACGCGATGTTTCGAGGCGAGAAGATCAACAGCACGGAAGATCGGGCCGTCTTGCACGTCGCGTTGCGGGCGCCGAGAGGAGCATCCATCACGGTGGACGGCAAGAACGTCGTGCCCGAGGTGCACGCCGTGCTGGACAAGATGGCGGACTTCTCCAACCGGGTCCGTAACGGGCAATGGAGGGGCCACACCGGAAAACCGCTACGCAACGTCCTGAATATCGGGATCGGCGGCTCCGACCTGGGGCCGGTGATGGCATACGAGGCGCTGAAGCACTACAGCGACCGCGCCCTCACGTTTCGCTTCGTTTCCAACATCGACGGCACCGATTTCGTCGAGGCGACGCGCGATCTCGATCCGGCGGAGACGCTGTTCATCGTATCATCCAAGACATTCACGACGCTGGAGACTATGACCAACGCGCACAGCGCGCGCGATTGGCTGCTCCAGGGGCTGGGCGGAGACGTCAAAGCCGTGGCCAGGCATTTCGTCGCGGTGTCGACGAATGCCGCGGAGGTCTCCAAGTTCGGCATCGACACCGCCAACATGTTCGAGTTCTGGGACTGGGTCGGGGGCCGCTACTCGATGGACTCGGCGATCGGCCTCTCCACCATGCTGTCGATCGGTGCGGACAATTTCCGCGCCATGTTGAACGGTTTCCACGAGATCGACGAGCATTTCAGAGCCGCACCGTTCGAGCGCAACCTGCCGGCGCTCATGGGCCTGCTGGCGGTCTGGTACAACGATTTCTTCGGCGCGCAGACCGCCGCGGTATTGCCCTACGACCAGTATCTGAAGCGCTTCCCGGCCTATCTCCAGCAGCTGACGATGGAGAGCAACGGCAAGCACGTGACGCGCGAGGGGACGCCGGTCGAATGCCGGACCGGCCCGATCTACTGGGGCGAGCCCGGCACCAACGGCCAGCACTCCTTCTACCAGCTGATCCATCAGGGCACCCGGCTCATTCCCTGCGACTTCATCGCCTTCACGCGGGCGGTCAACGTGCTGGGCCGGCACCACGATATGCTCATGGCCAATGTTTTCGCCCAGACCGAGGCGTTGGCGTTCGGAAAGACGGCCGAGCAGGTGCAGGCGGAAGGCACGCCGGACTGGCTCGTGCCGCACCGCGTATGCGATGGCAATCGGCCGTCCAACCTCGTCCTGATGGACCGCTTGACGCCTGCGGCGCTCGGCAAGCTGGTCGCGCTCTACGAGCACAGCGTCTTCACCCAGGGCGTCATCTGGGACATCGACTCGTTCGACCAATGGGGCGTCGAGCTCGGCAAGGTGCTCGCCCAGCGCATCATTCCGGAGCTCGCGAGCGCGGCGGAGCCCGAGCTGCGCCACGACAGCTCGACGAACAGCCTGATCCGCCGCTACCGCGGGCTCAAAGACGCCTCGTGATGGCGGACCGCACGTTGGAGCAAGGCCATGCCGCTTGAACAGCCTGACGGAGACGAGCGCGCCGGCGTCGACGCGGTGAAGCTCGCTCCATCGATCCTCGCCGCCGACTTTGTCCGCTTGGGCGAGCAGGTCGCCGAGGCCGTCGGCGCCGGGGCCGACCGAATCCATGTCGACGTGATGGATGGACACTTCGTGCCCAATCTTTCGATGGGAGCGCCGATCGTCCAGGCCTTGCGGCGAGCGACGCGCTTGCCGCTCGAGACGCACATGATGATCTCCAATCCCGACCTCTTCATCGACGAGTTTTGCGAGGCCGGCGCAGATTCGTTTCTCATCCACTGGGAGGGCAACAACGACCTGTCGCGTACCGTGCGACGGATCAGGGCGTCGGGCAAACGTGTCGGCGCGGCGATCAACCCG
>NZ_DATBFE010000151.1:0-50435 GCF_036558665.1 Reyranella sp.
CGCTAAAAGGTCGGAGTGCTCGAAAAAGCCCCCGCCCTTCAGGTCGGGGGCTTTTCGTTGGAGCGGAACGTGCTCGAGGACCTGACCGAAGCTGAACGCAAGGCGCTCGCCCAGTGCCGCCACGCGGTTCTGGGAAGCGACCGACCCCTGCTGCTCGATTGCGGAGTCGAACTCGGCCCGTATCGCGTGGCGTACCAGACCTACGGGACGCTCAATACAGACAAGTCCAATGCGATCCTGATCTGCCACGCCCTCACGGGCGACCAGTTCGTCGCCGAGCAGCATCCGGTGACCCGCCGCGACGGCTGGTGGGAGAGCCTGGTCGGGCCGGGCAAGGTGCTGGATCCCGCACGCTACTATATTGTTTGCAGCAACGTGCTGGGCGGCTGCATGGGCACCACGGGCCCGCTGGCCAAGGATCCCGGCACCGGCCAGCCGTGGAACCTGCGCTTCCCGGTGGTGACGATCGGCGACATGGTGCGGGCGCAGGCCGCCCTGCTCGACCATCTCGGCATCCCTGACCTGTTCTGCGTGATCGGCGGCTCGATGGGCGGCATGCAGGTGCTGCAATGGGCGGCGAGCTTCCCCAAGCGGGTCTTCTCTGCCGTGCCGATCGCCTGCGCCGCGCGCCATTCGGCGCAGAACATCGCGTTCCACGAAGTCGGCCGCCAGGCGATCATGGCCGATCCCGAATGGAAGGCGGGCGACTATCGCCTCCATGGTACGGCGCCGGAGCGCGGGCTCGCGGTCGCGCGTATGACCGCGCACATCACCTACCTCTCGGAGCTGGCGCTGCAGCGCAAGTTCGGCCGCAACCTGCAGGACCGCAATGCGCTGGGCTTCGGTTTCGACGCCGACTTTCAGGTCGAGAGCTATCTGCGCCACCAGGGCTCGACCTTCGTCGACCGGTTCGACGCCAACAGCTACCTCTACATCACCCGCGCAATGGATTACTTCGACCTCGCGGGCCAGCATGGCGGCGTGCTGGCCAATGCCTTCAAGGGCACGGCGACACGCTTCTGCTCGATCTCCTTCACCTCGGACTGGCTGTTCCCGACGCGCGAGAACCGCGCGATCGTGCATGCGCTGAACGCCGTGGCCGCCAACGTCTCGTTCGTCGAGGTCGAGACCGACAAGGGCCATGACGCCTTCCTGCTCGACGAGCCCGAGATGTTCCGCACGCTGCAGGGCTTCCTGCAGGGCGCCGGTTCCGCGCGGGGGTTGAAATGAGCACCGCGCCGATTCGCGTCGACCTGCAGCTGATCGCCGACATGGTCCAGCCCGGCGGGCGGGCGCTCGATGTCGGCTGCGGCGACGGCGCGTTGCTGGCCTATCTCATGAACTTCAAGCGGGTCGATGCGCGCGGCATGGAGCTCAGCCAGGCCGGCGTCAACGCTTGCGTCGCCAATGGGTTGTCGGTGATCCAGGGCGACGCTGACACCGACCTCAGGGACTATCCCGACGACGCCTTCGACTACGTGATCCTGAGCCAGACGCTGCAGGCGACGCGCGAGCCGCGCGAGGTGCTTCGCCAGATGTTGCGCGTTGGCAAGCGGGCGATCGTCTCCTTTCCCAATTTCGCCCATTGGCAGGTGCGGCTGCGCCTGGTGTTCGGCGGCCGCATGCCCGAAACCGTCTCGCTACCCTACAAATGGTACGACACGCCCAACATTCATCTCTGCAGCATCGACGATTTCCGTGCGCTCTGCCGCGACATGGGTGTGCATGTAGAGCGCGCCATCGTGCTCAACAGCAAGAGCCGGCCCATCCATATGCCGCCGTTGCTCGCCAACCTGTTCGGCGAGCAGGCAGTGTTCATGTTGCGACGGGATTGACCTTCGGAGCGGCCACTCCAGTGGGATGCGCTCCAAAGTCAGGGCGCCGGCGGTCTCTCGAACAGAACATCGTGCTCACCCTCGCCGATCGGGAGGAAGCCGTGGCGCAGGTAGAAGCGGTCGGCCGGGCTTTGCTTCAGCACCTCGAGGCGCACCGGCTTGCCGAGTGCATCCGCTTCGGCGAGGAGCGCCCCGAAGATTTGTGAACCAAGGCCCGCCTTCTGCAAAGGCGCAGCCAGGTAGAACGAATCGATGGTCACGAACGCGGGCCCGACGCGGAAGGCGACGCAGCCGGCGCGCTTGCCTTCCACCAGGATCAGGCGAAGGCCGGGCTGATCGAAATGGCCGCGGAAGATGCGCCGCGAACGCTCGGAAGTGAAGCGGCCGACCCGCTCGAGATGTTCGCGCATCACCGCGACGCGAAGCGCCAGCAGCGGCTCGAAGTCGGCCTCGGTGATCGGGCCGAAGCACCACTCAGGCACGGTCCGAAATCCTCGCCACGAGCGGCCTGGCGATGGCGAGCCATTGTTTCGTGTCGAGTTCCATCGAGCGATCGAGTCGACCGGCATTGAAGAACAGCGTCCCGTTCGCCAGGAGATCCTCCTCGACGACGATGGCGAGGTCAGAAGTGAGCACGAAGGGCGGCACCGCGCCCATGGCGCATCCAGTCAACGCCTGCGCCGTGTCCGGTGAGGCGAAGCCGCACTTGCGCGCCTCGAACAGCGAGGCCACGGCGTTGAAATCGAGCTTGCGATTGCCGGGCAGGACGGCGAGCGCATGGCGCCGGCCGCCGCCGCCGCCGCGCAAGTCGAGCACCATCGCCTTCGCGGCCTGTTCCGGCCGATTGCCGCGGATCGCGCTTATCTTCCCCGAGCGACCTTCCGCTTCGTGCTCGATCACGCGGAATTCCGCCTTCGCCTCGGTCAGCAGTGCGACGAGCCGGTCGAAGACGTCGCCGCTTGGCACGTCACCGGCCACGGACGACCTTTTCCGACAGGATCGCGAGCGCCTCCTCGAGGCCCGGCACCTTGCCGTCGGCGGGCGCGACACCGGCATCGACGGTGCGGCGATGGCTTCGCTCTATCGTCTCGGTCATCAGAGGCGCGACTCCGGTCTCGCGCAGTGTTCTCGCCACCAGGCCCATCTCCTCCCAGCGCCGATGGGCATGCACGACGTGCGTCTGCACCAGCATGGCGATGAAGTCGCGCAAGGGCATCGAGTCGGCATCGGACAGGCAGCCCAGCACCTCCTCGAGAAGGCCCTGGCGTTGCGCGGCGACCAACGCCTCCACGCCGAGCGCTTCCAGCCCCTTCACCAGCGTGCTGCGCAGCATCTTCACCGAGGAGGCGCTGCCGGGCCTGGCGCCGAGCAGCCTGGCATCGAAGCCGCTGGCATTCATCCATTCGACCATCGGCGCTGCATCCTCGCCTGCGACCAGCATGGGTGCCTTGATGCCCTGCTTGAAAAAACCGCCCATGACGGCAACGTCGACATAGGAGCCGCCGGCTTGCTCGATCGGAGCGCGATCCTCGTCCGACATGCGGCCCGTCACGGTGCAGAGGTCGAGATAATGGGCACCATTCTTGAGGAGGGGCGCGGCCGCCGTCGCGGCTTCCAGAGCATGCTCGCCCGGCACGGCGCAAATGACGAGATCGGCTTCACGCAGCGCCTCAGTATAAATACCAGCAATCGCGACCTCGAGCCGTCGCGCTTCCTTGCCAAGCGCTGCGCCGCGCGCATCCTGATCGAGGGCGGTATCGATCGCGATCAGACGGCGCGGTTCGTTGTCACCGGCCTTCGCCCCTCCGCGCCAGCCACCCTCGGCGGCGAGGCCGCGCGCGATGGCCGAACCTGCCTCGCCGAAGCCGAGCAGGGCGATGACGCGAGGCGAGATCGGCATCAGGAGGCGGGCGCCTCGCCGTCCTTGTTGTGGGCGTTGCGCGCGGCATGGCCATCGCGTTGCGAGGCGATGCGCAGCTTGGGCCGGACTACGGCAAGCGCCGGCGTATGCCGCTCGGCGATGCCGGCATAAAGCTGCTTGCCGGCCTCGATCACGTTGACGCCCGCGAAGCGGCCGAGCCAGCGCCGGCCGAAGCGCTCGACCGTGGGCGCCATGCGCAAGGCAAGCCGCGAATGGGTGGGCGGCATGTAGAGCGCCCGTGTCTGGCGCAAGGGCGCGAACATGTTGGCACGCAGGAGACCTGCGACCTGACCGGCCGAATAGGGGTGGCCCTGGTAGAACGGCGTACGGTCGATCTGCGACCAGAGACCTGCACGTGTCGGAGCCACGGTGACCAGCCGCCCGCCGTCGGCCATCACACGCCAGATCTCGCGCAGCATTGGCCGTACCTGCTCGGTGCATTCGATGGCATGGACCAGAAGGACGCGATCGACCGAGCGGTCGGGCAACGGCAGATCCATCTCGTCGATCAACGCGGTATGGTTGTGGCCCTCGCGCGGCCAGCGCGTCACGCCTTGTTGTGCGGGCATGAAAGCCATCACCCGCATTGCCTCGTCCATGAACGGTCGGAGGAACGGAGCGGCGTAGCCGAGCCCCAGCACCGTCTCGCCGCGCACGGTCGGCCACACCTCGCGCAGCCGGCCGCGCAACAGGCGGACCGTCATCTGGCCGAGCGTAGTGGCGTAGAATTCGTTGAGATCGAGGACGTCCGTCCACATATCGGTATCCTAGCAGAAACCTCGCCTTGGAGGGCCATGGAGAGGCCGTGGCCGGCGCAAGGGAGCTTTGCTAGCGTTGCACCCCAAAACCGCACCCTCACAGCGAGCGTCCCGTGACCACTATCCTGGAAATCGTCCGAATTCCGGTCCTCAGCGACAACTACGTCTGGCTAATGCGCGAACCGCAGTCTGGTTGCGTGGGCGTGGTCGATCCCGCCGTCACCGGGCCCGTCCTGGCCGAGGCCGAGAAACGGCGCTGGCAGATCACCCATATCCTGAACACCCACCATCATGGCGACCATGTCGGTGGAAATCGCGAAATCAAGGCGGCGACCGGCTGCACGATCGTGGGGCCCCGCCGCGATCGGGCCCGCATTCCCGGGATCGACGTCGAGGTGGACGACGGCGATCGTTACCCGTTCGGCGAGGCCGAGGCCGAGATCTTCTTCGTGCCAGGCCATACCAGCGGTCATATCGCCTACGCGTTCCGCGACCAGCGCGCGCTCTTCTGCGGCGACACGCTGTTCGCTCTGGGCTGCGGCAAGATGTTCGAGGGCACCCCCCAGCAGTTCTGGACATCGCTCAGCCGGTTGCGTGCCCTGCCCGACGACATGCGGGTCTATTGTGCTCACGAATACACCCAGTCCAATGCCCGCTTCGCCTTGACCGTCGAAACCGGCAACCAGCAGCTCGTGGCCCGATCGGCCAGCATCGATGCCGCCCGTGCGCGCGGCGAAGCCACCGTGCCCTCGCTGCTTGGCGAGGAGAAGCAGACCAACCCGTTTCTGCGCGCCGACATCCCGTCGGTCCAGAAGGCTGTCGGACTGCCGGGCGCCGACCCCGTCCAGGTCTTCGCGGAGGTCCGCCATCGCAAGGACGTGTTTCGCTAGTCTCGCCCCTCCCTGCGAGTACAAGCCGGGAACGTACGGTGACAAAAGTGAGTCAATGACGCCGCAGGTGGCGGACTTTGCGAGATCGTGGGCCGGGAACGTGTAAAAAATGATCGTGCCCTTTCCGGGCCGCGATTTCGAGGCGATGGGTGCGGCTAGATACAAGTATTTGACGGTTGTTCTCGCTTTGACGCTCGTCGTGGCGGCCGTCGTGCTGTTCTCGGTCCTGGTTCCGATGCGGGGAATGATCTGCACCCGGAACGAATTCACCGGCCAGGCGACGTGCGGCTCCTACCCGATCGCCCTCGTGGTGATCTGGAACGCGATGAAATCGGTCAACGATTTCGGTCCGGCGATCGCGGCCATCGCCGCCATTTTCGTCGCCTGTTTCGCCTTCGCACTGCTGCGTACGGCCGAGGCCTTGCGCGCAGCGACCGACAAATTGTGGTCGGTGTCCAAGGAACAGGTGACGATCACGAGCCGTGCCCTCGGTGAACTGGAACGGCCCTGGGTGTTCGTCGATATGTCGCCGTGGATCCATGCGTCCGACGGTCACTACAGCGTTCCGCACGTGCGCTTCACGGTCATCAACTACGGACGGGCGCCCGCCATCGTCCAGTTGATGGATGCCGCTTTCAGCACCGGCCTGCGCCCGGCGGTGAGGCTGCGTGACTACGACCATCTCAGCGGCACCGCACTCGGCGAAGGCCGGGAATGGAAGGATTGTGTCGCCACTCTCGACGAGGAACTGCGCAGCCGGCTCCGCCAGGAAGGGCCGCACATGGTTCCCGCCTTTGAGGACGAGAACCTGTTCTTCACGGTGCGCGTCGAATACACCGATGCACCCGGTAATCCGCATGTCAGCCGCTTTGGCTGGCGTTTCGATCCCGCCGCCGGTCACTGGATCGGCCTGCGCGATCCCGACTGGTTCTTCGCCGATTGAGGACGAACCCCGGCATCTACCTCCGCACCAGACATGCCCAGGCGCTCACACCCAATGCCAGGGCGAGGGCGGCGTAGAGCGGGGTCTGGGGGATGTGCAGGAAAAGCCACGGCGCGGTGAGAGGTCCGACAGCCGCGCCGAAGTCACGCCAGGTGGAATAGCTCGCCTGTGACGAGAGCACGCCACCCTTTCCACGCGCAATCACCAGCACTGGAACGAGCGTGTTGAACATGCCGCGCGTCATGACGGTGAGCAGTGCGCCGGCCACCTCGTAACCGGCCGCGATCATGCCAAAGCCCGCGACCAGCACGACGCCGTTCACGATCGCCGCACGCCGCGCGCCGAAGCGATCGCCGACCCAGCCGCCGACCGGGCCGGTCGTGATCTCGACCAGCCAGCGCAGTGCCAGCAGCATGGCCGTCGCCAGCACGGGCTCGACGGAGGTGATGGAATCCTTCATCAGGAAGGCGAGCGTCAGCAGGAAGACGCCGTCGCCCGCAAAGCCGAGCATGAAGCCCCATACTTCGAGGCGATGCGGGACCGGCAGTCGGAAGCCCCTGGTGCTGGCCGGCTCGGGCGGCAGGCGCGGCAGGGCGAGGGCCGCTGCGAACGCGACGAGGGTGACGCCCCCCAGGATCACGAAGGTCGAGCGGGCGCCCACCTGCAGCACCATCCAGGCCCCGCCTACCAGCGACAGCGCCTGCACGACGCCGATGGCGGCGCGGCTCAAGCCCACCCGCTTGCCGGCATTGGCCCGGTCGCTCACGGCGTAGGCGAGCGTGGCGAGATTGAGCCCGGCGAAGGAGATGCCCCACAGCATACGCGCCGCGATCTGCACGCCGGTGCTCGCAGCCAACCCGTAGAGGGCCGTCGAGATCACCGAGCCGATGGCGGCGGCAATCATCAGCGCATGCGGGCCCAGCCGCTCGCCGAGATGAGCGACGGCGGAATTGGCGAACAGGCGGATCCAGCGGTTGAGCGACAGCAGTACTCCCACCATGCCGAGGCTCAAGCCGAAGTCTTGATGGTAGAGCGGAAGTACGGCGTAGAGCAGGCCATCGCCGATCATCCCGAAGGCGATCACCAGGCCCGGCAGCGCCATGCCGACGGGAACGTCGCGCGACGGCGCCGTCGTCGTCATGGGCGGCGGTCGTTCACGCCTGGCCGCGCAGCACCAGCGCCTCGCGCAGCGCGCCGGCGCAAATCGCCGCCCCGCGCCGCGCGCCGTGCAGCAGCATGGGCGAGGAGAGGAAGCCGTGCAGCATGCCGCCGAACTCGACCAGGTCGGCCACCGTGCCGTCCTTCTGCAGCCGCCACGCATAGGCGCGGCCTTCGTCGCGCAGCGGGTCGTAGCCGGAGGTGATCACCAGCGCTGGCGGCAGGCCGGCCAGCGATGGCGCGCGCAGAGGCGAGACACGCCAGTCCGCGCGCGCCGCCTTGTCGGGGGTGTAGTGATCGAAAAACCATTCCATGGCTGGCGCGTCGAGACCGTAACCTTGATGGAAGAGCCGATAGGACTCCGAACGCGCTGCGGCATCGGTGACGGGATAGGCGAGAAGCTGCATTCTGAGCTTGGGCCCGCCGTTGTCGCGCGCCCAGATCGAAACTGCGGCGGCCAGATTGCCGCCAGCGGAATCACCGCCGATCGCCAGACGGCTGACGTCGATGCCAAGGGCAGCTCCATTGCCGGCAACCCACTTCAGCGCCGCCGCGACATCGTCGAAGGCCCCTGGAAAGCGCGCCTCGGGTGCAAGGCGATAGTCGACGGCGACCACGGTGATGCCGGCATCGAGCGCAAGCTGGGCGCAGAGCACGTCGTGGCTGTCGAGATTGCCGAACACCCAGCCCCCGCCGTGAGCATAGACCAGCGCCGGCAGATGCGTGTCGCTTGCTGCCTGCTCGGGGCGATAGAGGCGGAGGGGGAGCTTCCCGGCTGGACCCGGGATCGACCGGTCGGCGACCATGACGCCGTCAGGACGTGGCCCCTGCGCGTTGGGTCTGAGCGCCAGATACTGCTCGCGCGCTGCCTCGGGGGAGAGCGTGTGCCAGGCGGGCCGGTTGGCCGCCGCCATCAGGTCGAGCAGCTGCTGGGATTCAGGATCGAGCGCCATTTCCTTCCGACTCCGTTCATTGCAGTCGCGTCACGAAGCTACTGTAGACAGTCTCTGCTGCACGGGAAATCGCGCCAGCTCGACTTGCAGAAGGGGCTCGCCGGCGAGGCGGGACTGTTTCGTCATCGGGTGAATGTTAAGGTGCGCCATGACCTTCGAACCGGATCAAGGGGCGGCGCCGGCGCCGGCATCGCGCTGGCGGCGGACGTGGGACGGATTGCGGAGCTTTCGCTTGCGACGACCGCACGTCGGCGCCGCGCCAGGCCGGCGATCGGTCTGGAAATGGGCGGCCTGGACCATCGTCATCCTGCTGGTGCTCTACTTCCCGGTCGGCGCGCTGTTCGTCGAGAACATCGACGACGATCCGCAGTTCGGTCCCCAGAACGTGGCGGCCGGCGAGAGCCGCGCCGTGGCGCTGGCGGCCGATCTCGTCACGCGTGAGGTCGATGTCCACACTTGGGCGCCGATGCAGCCTTTCTTCCTGCCGGCCGGCATCCTCGACAACATGCCGAACTTCCAGCGGGGCATCATGGCGGCGCTGGGCCGGTTCGCCACGGAGATGATGGATCAGGTCGGTCGCACGCGAGGTTCGAGTCAGGTCGACCGTGATCTCGAGCAGGCGCGTGGTTTCCTGAACGAGCAGCCAAACGTCTGGATCTGGCAGCCCAGCGTCTCGCTGATGCCGTCCGCCACCTCGGCACAGAAATTCCGCGCCGGCCGGGAAAAGCTGATCGCCTACAACAAACGGCTGGCGGCGGGACAAGCCGTGTTCGAGCGCCGGTCCGACAATCTGCAGGCGCTGATCGACCGCATCGCCAACGATATCGGCTCGGACTCGGCGGTGATCGACCGGCATGTCATCGAGCAAGCCGGCAACCTGTTCGACCTCCAGTGCGATGACATCTTCTATTTCAACAAGGGCCGCCTCTACGCCAACTATCTCCTGCTGCGCGAGCTCGGCACCGACTTTCAGAACGTGGTTCGCGACCGCGACCTCACCAACCCCTGGAACCAGATGGTTGAGACCTTCCGCGTGGCTGCCGAGCTTCATCCATGGATCGTTTGGAACGGTTATCCCGACGCCTTGCTGGTCCCCAATCATCTGGCCGCCCAAGGCTTCTATCTGCTGCGCGCCCGCACACAGCTTCGGGAGATCAGTGGCATCTTGCAGAAATAACCCTGTCCATTGGCGCGCTTATCGTGCAGAAAGTTGTGCGACGTTTTTCCAGCTGACGCCTTGGAACCTTGGTTTGCAATGCGCACCGCGGATTTGACGATGAGGAGGCAAATACGTCTTACGCAATTGTAATAACTATCAAATAATAGATAGTTCCATAATATTTATACATAGACACCCAAGAATGAACTTGATCATGGCATTTTGCGTTCTTACGTCCAGCGAACGAACAGGGGATGGAGACGTCCTATCCCCAACCTGAACGACGCCGAGCGGACCTGCCGCCCTACGCGTTCGACAAGGAGGTAGGTTTGTTTATCCAGACCGAGCAGACGCCGAATCCGTCGACCCTGAAGTTCCTTCCCGGCCGTGTGGTCATGGAGAAGGGCACGGTGGATTTCGCCGATGCCGATGCAGCTCAGTCATCGCCGTTGGCCAAGCGGCTTTTCGCAGTCGAGGGTGTAGAGCGTGTGTTCCTCGGCGCCGATTTCGTGACCGTCAGCAAGGCTTCGGATAAGGACTGGCAGATGCTGAAGCCCTCCATCCTGGGCGGCATCATGGAACACTACACCTCCGGCGAGCCCGTGATCGCCGGTGAGTCGGGCTCCGCTGCCCATGGCGCGACCGACGAGGACGACGAAGTCGTCGCCCAGATCAAGGAACTTCTCGAAACGCGCGTGCGTCCAGCCGTGGCCCAGGACGGCGGCGATATCGTGTTCCAGGATTTCCGGGATGGCGTGGTCTACCTGCACATGCAGGGATCCTGCTCGGGCTGCCCCAGCTCGACGGCCACGCTCAAGATGGGCATCGAGAACCTTCTGAAGCACTACGTGCCGGAAGTGGTCGAGGTTCAGGCGGCCCTGTAGGCCGGCCCAAGCCCAAGCGCAAAGCGTACAGCGTAGAAGGGTCGCCGTCCCGCAGCCGGGACGGCGGACGGTAGCTCGTTGTCTCGAACAACTACCGAAGAGCGAACCATGCAGTCGTCGATCCGCCATTATGCATTCCCGGCCGTCTGGGTCGCCGTGTTCGCCACGGGAGTGAGCCTGCACCACCCGGTACCGCCCGCTGATGCAATGGCCCTTCTGTCCGCCCGAATTGGTCCGCCGGCGGATCCCGCCGATCCGCCGAGCTTCCTCACCGACACGCCCTTCCCGAAGCAGCTGGCCTTCGTTGTGCCGGCGCCATCCGATGCCGAGCAGGTCATGCAGACCGCGGCGCGCGATTCCTTTCCCGGCGGCCATGGCCGCTTTGCCGCGCCCGGCAACGCCGTGCGTCGCCAGGTCCAGTTGCGTTCGATCAATGCGCGCACCGCCGACGAATTGGCCGGTGCCTTCCGCGAGGTTTCCTACACCTTGACCGACGTGCGGCAGGGTGAAGCGGTTCCGCCGATCAAGGTCGAGAAGGTTCCGGACGACCTCGGTACCAAGGACGGCGCCCTGCGCAAGGTGCTCTTCATCACCGCGCTCCTGCCGGTGATCCTCGAGGTCAATCAGCGCGTGCTGGCGGAGCGCGACCAGCTTCTCTACTTGCGCAAGAAGATCCAATCGGGCCTCGGCCTCTCGCCGGACGAAGGCATCTGGCTCGATGGGCTGGCCGAACGCTACGGCACCACCTCGGCCGATCTCGATCAGCTCGTGCGGCGGGTCGACATCGTGCCACCGTCGATGGCGATCGCGCAGAGTGGCGTCGAATCCGGCTGGGGTACGTCGTTTGCCGCTCGCGAGGGCAATGCCCTGTTCGGCCAGATCCAAGCCTCGGGCCAGCATGCCGTGACCGTCTCCTGGCGGCCGGGAAGCGGCATGCCGCAGCCCTTCGCCAACATCGGCGAAGCGACCGAGGCCTATGTGGCGAACCTCAATTGCCATCCGGCGTATGGCGCGTTCCGCGCCGAACGGGCGGCGATGCGCGCGCGCGGGCAGACCCTCAGCGGCTACAATCTGATCGGCCAGCTCGCGCGCTATTCGGAGCTTGGTCAGAGTTATGTCGAGTTCGTGCGCGAGATCATGCGCGAAAACGATCTCGGCGACTTCGACAAGGCAAAGCTCTCGAGCTTCTGAATTCTTCAGCGCGCCTGCATCATGGACCGCGGCAGGTCGGCATCGGCGATCAGCGGATAGCGTCGTGCATCGAACAGCTGATAGTGCCACCATTCGTTGCGGTAGAAGTCCCATCCGGCGGTGGTCATGAGGCCGATGAGCATGAGCCGATTGCGCTGCGCCTCGGGCGTGATGTCGGTCCGGCCGTGATGCGACAGCGGCGTGAAGGCGTCGAAGCCCGTACCCATGTCGAGCTCCCGGCCGTCGGCGTCGAGCAGCGTGAGATCGACCGCGACGCCGCGCGAATGCGGCGAGCCGCGCCGGGGATCGGCAAGGAATTCCGGGTCGGGCCTCGCGTTCCACAAAACCCACTGCGCCTCCACCGGCCGCAGCGCGTCGAAGATGCGCAGGCGATAGCCGAGCGGCCGTGCGAGTGCGACCGCCGCCGCGAGCCTTTCGGCCGCGACGGGGTGCAACCAGCATTCGGCATTCCGGTACACCGGGCGGCCCGTTAGATTGGCGTCGGTCGAATAGGCCAGCGTCACATCGACATCGAAGTCGGGCGGGGCGATTGCAACCAGATCGAGCTTCATGACTGCACAATGCCCAGCCGCGCTGTCGAGCGCCAGCGATCGGCGGACTGCCTGAGATGACCCTTGTGCTCTCGTTCGACTGTGCCGTGATCGGTCTCGGCGTGGCTCTCCTACGAGGGGGCGACGTCCTGGCTGTTCATCGCGACCAGGATCGCGAGCAGGCGGCGCGCCTCTTGCCGGTGATCGCTGGGATCTTCGACACCGCGCAAGCCGATCGCCGCGACGTGTCCATGATCGCCGTCACCATCGGGCCGGGCAGCTTCACCGGCGTGCGCGTGGGTCTCGCCGTCGCGCGCGGGCTTGCCCTCGCCCTCGACGTCCCGCTTGCAGGGATTTCCACGACCACGACGTTGCTTAATCAGCTGCCAAAGAGTTCGCGCCTCGCCGTGGCGGCGGTCGACAGCCGGCTCGGCGACTGGTTCTGTGCCTTGGGCGAGAAGGACAAGACGCCGTTCCTTGCAACGACATCGAAGCTCGTCGAGAGGCTGCGGGGTCGGCCGTGTGTCGTCATCGGCCCACCGGCGGCCCGCCTTGCGGCCGAACTCGTCGCGTCAGGCATCGATGCGAAGGCCGAGGTCGTCTTGCCCGATCCGGTCGTGCTGGGGCGCCTGGCGGGCGAGCGGGGCGTCGAAAGCTGGCGGGCGCGCAACCGCGACGAGGGACTGCCGCGTCCGCTCTATCTGCGCGGCGTCAACGTCACGCTGCCGGACGGCCAACGGCGGACCGTCGATTGACTGCTGCCTACTCGCACCGGCCGCTGGGAGCGCTCGATCTCGACCTCGCTTCCGCCCTTCACGCCGAGGCGTTCGCGCCACTGGGAGAGCGCGGCTGGACGCGGCGGGAGATGGCCGAGCTCCTTGCCGCGCCCGGGGTCGCCGGTCTCGTGCTCCAGAGCGGCCGAAAGGAGGTCGGCCTTGCGCTCTGGCGCGTCGCGGCCGACGAGGCCGAGCTGCTGACCGTCGCCATACGGCCGGATTGTCGGCGTCGCGGGGCGGGTCGCGCCTTGGTGGAACTGGTTGTCGCGCTCGCGCGCGAGCGCGCAGCGGGCAGCCTGTTTCTGGAGGTCGGCGCCGACAATGCGGCGGCCCTCGCCCTCTATCGTGCGATGGGATTCCGGCAGGTCGGACACCGTTGCGCCTACTACCGCCGGGTCGACCGGCCGGCCGCCGATGCGATCGTTATGCGCCTCGGTCTCGATTGATCAGCTACGGCGAATAGTCACGATATGGTCATCCCCCTCGGGTACGATCCCCAAAATGATGTGACCTTCCTCACGCGCCGCGCGAGGAACGTTGCGCAGCGGCTCCTCTCCCCGCAGGCGTACGCTCAGCACCTCGCCCGGCCGCATGCGCTCCAGCCGCAATTTGGTGCGCACGAAGGTCATGGGACAGACTTCGCCGGTGATGTCGATCACCTGGCCGCCCGTGTCGGACATCGGGGGATTGGACATGCTGCCAAACTATACCGCGCCTGTTGCCCGGTGTAGGCTATCCCGAGATGCCTGACCAGAAGTCGAAACTCGAAGCGTTGTGCGCCGAGCGCGGGCTCAAGATGACGGACCAGCGCCGCGTCATCGCGCGCGTGCTCTCCGAGTCGTCGGATCATCCGGACGTCGAGTCGCTGCACAAGCGCGCAACCGCGGTCGATCCGAACATCTCCATCGCCACGGTGTATCGAACCGTACGGCTGTTCGAGGAAGCGGGCATATTGGCCAAGCACGACTTCGGCGACGGACGCGCGCGCTATGAGGAGACGCCGAGCGAGCACCATGATCACCTCATAGACGTTCAAAGCGGCAAGGTTGTGGAGTTCCACAACGACGAGATCGAGGAGCTGCAGCGACGAATCGCGGAAAAAGCCGGATATCGGCTTGTCGGGCACCGTCTGGAGTTGTTCGGTGTTCCCCTGGACGCCAAATCCGACCCTCAAAAATGAGTGGACGCAACGTTTGCCACCCCGATAATGGGCTCATGATCGGGGCGGCCCCCTTGCGGATGACGCATGCGCATTGACCGCGCTGACAGCGAAGCCGAACTCCTTGGCCCTCCCATCTCGAATGCGGAGATCGTCAAGGTCGTCGCGGGCGATTTCGAGGTTCGACTCGCCCAGACGGTGGCGGAGGTCGATGCCGCCCAGGCATTGCGTTTCCGCATCTTCTACGAGGAGATGAAGGCCAACCCGACGCCCGACATGGCGCGTTTGAAGCGCGACTTCGATGCCTACGACGACGTCTGTGATCATCTGCTGGTGCTCGACCGGCGGCGCGGTGAGGGGCCCGAGGGCATCGTCGGCACGTACCGCCTGATCCGCCGCTCGGCGGCGGCCAAGCTTGGCCGCTTCTACTCGGCTGCCGAATACGACGTTACCCCGATGGTGAACTATCCGGGCGAGGTGCTGGAACTCGGCCGCTCCTGCATCGCCAAGGATGCGCGAAACACTGCAACTATGCAGATGCTGTGGCGCGGCATCGCGCTCTATTCCTTCCACTACAACATCCAGGTGATGTTTGGTTGCGCCAGTCTGCCGGGCACCGAGCCCGCGCACGACGCGCTGGCGCTGAGCTATCTCTACCATCACCATCTCGCACCGCCCGAGATTCGTGTTCGTGCACTGGAGAGCCGCTACATCAAGATGGACATGCTCGAGCCTGGCAGCTACGAGCCGCGCAAGGCGCTGGCGCGTGTCCCGCCGCTGATCAAGGGCTATCTCAGGCTGGGCGGCTTCGTGGGCGACGGCGCCGTCATCGACCCCGAATTCAACACGACCGACGTCTTCATCATCGTCAAGACCGAGCTGGTGACGGAGAAGTACATCCGCCACTACGAACGCGGGATGCGCGACTAGAGCTGGCGCTTCGACGCGGCAATGTGGCTCGGCTCCCCTTTGCGTGGCGCGTTCAGGTTGACGAGTTACCTGCTGCTCACCCTGACGCTGCTGCCCATTCACCTGCTCGCCCTGACGCTCGGCCTGCGCCGGATCGTGAACCGCCTGCCGGTCCTCTATCATCGCATGGTCTGCGTCATTCTCGGCGTCCGCGTGCGCGTGCACGGCAAGCGTTCGGATGTGACGCCGACGCTGTTCGTCTGCAATCACGTCTCCTACCTCGACATCGAGGTGCTGGGCGGCCTCGTGCCGGGGAGCTTCGTCGCCAAGGCCGAGGTCGCGACCTGGCCGTTCTTCAAGACGCTGGCCAAGGCGCAGCGCACCATCTTTGTCGAACGGATCTCCAGCAAGACGACTTCCAGCCGCGACGAGATGATGAAACGCCTCGACACCGGCGACAATCTCATGCTGTTCCCCGAAGGGACCAGCAGCGACGGCACGCGCGTCCTGCCATTCCGCACGGCCTTGTTCGGGGTGGCGCAGCTCAGGCGCGACGGCAAGCCGATCGTGGTACAACCGGTGGCGATCTCCTATACGCGCCTCGACGGCATTCCGCTCGGCCGCTACTGGCGGCCCCTCTTCGCCTGGTTCGGCGACCTCGATCTCGTGCCCCATCTTTGGCAAATGGTGTGCCTCGGCGAGACCGAGGCTGTGGTGAGCTTCTTCCCTCCGGTCGATATCGACCAGCTCGGCGATCGCAAGAAGCTCGCCGAATTCTGCTTCCGCCAGGTGTCGTCGGGCGTCCAGGCCGCCAACACCGGTCGATACGAGCTGCTGCCGCCTTCCGCCGAGGCGGCATGACGGTCCGCTTCACCGTTGAGGCCCATGTGGGCTGGCTGGAATTCAATCGCCCACCGGTCAATGCATTCACCCGTGAGATGGTGGATGCCACGCACGACGGCATCGCTGCCGCGCTCGCCGATCCTGCGGTACGCGTGCTGGTTCTCGCCAGTTCGCTGCAACGCTACTTCAGCGCCGGCGCCGATCTCAATGTGTTCAGGGGCATGACCGGGTCGGGCATGCGTGGCTGGGCCGAGCGCTGCCACGCCATCGTGCGCCTCCTGAGGGAATCGCCCAAACCCCTGCTGGCGGCGATCAACGGCACGGCCGTTGGCGGCGGATTGGAGATGGCCCTTCATTGCGATCTGCGCTTTGCCGCGACCGACGCGCAACTCGGCCAGCCGGAAATCCGCATCGGCTTCATCCCGCCGATCGCCACGACCCAGGCGCTGGCCCGGCTGATCGGCCGGCCGCGTGCCATGCGCTATCTCTACGACGGGGGTCTGCTGCCGGCCACCCGGGCGCTGCAGTGGGGATTGGTCGACGAACTCGCCGAGCCGGCGGACCTGCGCCAGCGGGTGCAGGCCTACGGCAATGAGCTGGCATCCAAGCCGCCGGCCGCCCTTGCCGCCATCCGGCGCACCGTCACGCTGGGTGGCGGCATGACGTTCGCGGATGGTCAGGCGCTGGAGCTCGAGACGGTGGTGGAACTCGCCGACAGCCCGGACTTCGCCGAGGGCGTCGAGGCTTTCCTGGCCAAGCGCCCGCCCGTCTGGCGCCGGCCTTGAGACGATGATAGAACGCGCTCGTTCCAGCAACGAAAGACCAATGACTTTCGTCCCGATCGACGGGAAGCGCAGGCGCGTGTTCATCCGCACTTACGGGTGCCAGATGAACGTTTACGATTCGGACCGCATGGCTGACGTCCTGCGGCCGCTCGGCTATGCCTTGACGGAAAATCCGGAGCAGGCCGACCTGGTGGTGCTCAACACCTGCCATATCCGCGAGAAGGCGTCGGAGAAGGTCTATTCGGAGCTTGGCCGCCTGCGCGACGTCAAAACCGAGCGACGCCGCGAGGGAGGCGATCTCACCATCGCGGTGGCGGGCTGCGTGGCGCAGGCCGAAGGCGAGGAGATCGCGAGGCGCCAGCCTGCCGTCGATATCGTCGTCGGGCCGCAGGCCTATCACCGCCTGCCGCAGCTTCTCGCCGAGGCCGAGCGCAGAGCGTCCCTTCGTCGTAGCGGAAGGCGCCTGCCGGGAGCCGGCGTGCTCGACACGGAGTTTCCGGCCGAGAGCAAGTTCGACCATCTGCCGATGCCGGGCGGCGTGCGGGCAGGCTCGGCCTTCCTCTCGATCCAGGAAGGCTGCGACAAGTTCTGCACGTTCTGCGTGGTGCCCTACACCCGCGGCGCCGAATATTCCCGCCCTGTCGAATCGATCCTGCGGGAGGCCCGTGCCCTGACCGCGACGGGAGCCGTCGAACTCACCCTGCTGGGCCAGAACGTCAATGCCTATCATGGCGAAGCGGCCGATGGCTCGACCTGGTCGCTCGCCCGCCTCATTGGCGCGCTTGCCGAAATCGAGGGCCTGGTACGTATCCGCTATACCACCTCCCATCCGCGCGACATGGACGACGCACTTGTCGCCGCGCATGGCGAGGTGCCGCAGCTCATGCCCTACCTTCATTTGCCGGTGCAGTCGGGATCCGACCGCATCCTCGAAGCAATGAACCGTGGTCATGGCCGCGATCTCTTCCGCCGCCTTGTCGACCGGCTGCGCGGCAGGCGGCCTGATCTCGCCGTGTCTTCCGACTTCATCGTCGGCTTTCCGGGCGAAAGCGACGCCGACTTCGACGACACGATGCGGCTGGTCGAGGAGATCGGATTCGCATCGGCCTTTTCCTTCAAATACAGCCGCCGGCCCGGCACGCCTGGTGCGGCGCTCCCGGATCAGATCCCCGAAACGGTGAAGGCCGCGCGACTCGCCGCGCTGCAGGCGTTGCTCGCGCGCCAGCAGCGCGAGTTCAACCGGACGAGGGTCGGCTCCACGGTCCCCGTCCTGTTCGGCGAGCCAGGACGCAAGCCGGGGCAGATGCTGGGCAAGAGCCCGTGGCTGCAATCCGTCTATGTCGAAGGGCCGTCGGCATTGCTTGGCCGCATCGCAGAGGTGGAGTTGACCGAGGCGCACGCAGTAAGCCTGGCCGGCAGGTTGACGTCTTCCTTCGAGGCTGCTGCGTGAGTGAGTCGACCGCCAGTGCCGGCCGGTCGGCCGATCTGCGCCGCATGAAGTTCGACGATAATGCCCTGCTTGCCGTGCTCTACGGCAATCACGACCGCAATCTGGTGCGTATCGAGCAACTCGCCAACGTGCAGATCAGCGCGCGTGGCAACCAGCTCGCGATCTCCGGCAGCGCCGACGATACCGGCGTGGCGCACAAGGCGATCACCGGTCTCTACGAGCGGCTGAAGCGCGGCCTTTCGATCGAACCGGCCGATATCGACGCCGCCGTGCGTTTCGCACGCAGCGGCGGCGACGGCAGCGACGAAGAGGGCATCCGCACCCGGCGCCGCGCCGTGCAGGCGCGCTCGCCTGGTCAGCGCAGCTACCTGGCGGCGTTGCGCGAACGCGACATGGTATTCGCGCTGGGTCCGGCCGGCAGCGGCAAGACCTATCTCGCGGTCGCCATGGGGGTGTCGCTGCTGCTTGCCGGCAAGGTGGAGCGCATCGTGCTCTCGCGGCCGGCGGTCGAGGCGGGGGAGCGGCTGGGCTTTCTGCCGGGCGACATGAGGGAAAAGATCGATCCCTATCTGCGTCCGCTCTACGATGCGCTGCACGACATGCTGCCCGCCGAACAGATCGCCAATCGCCTGGAATCGGGCGAGATCGAGATCGCGCCGCTCGCTTTCATGCGCGGCCGGACCCTGTCGCACTGCTACGTGATCCTGGATGAGGCACAGAATACGACGCCCATGCAGATGCGCATGTTCGTGACGCGACTCGGCGAAGGATCGCGCATGGTGGTCACCGGAGACCCGAGTCAGACCGACCTGCCGGGCGGTCAGCGATCGGGTCTCGCCGACGCGGTCGAAACGCTCGACAACGTCGAGGGGGTGCGTTTTGTCCGGCTGGGCGCGCAGGATGTCGTGCGCCATGACCTCGTGACGCGGATCGTCGAGGCCTATGACGCGCGCGACAGGCAACGCAAGGGTTAGTTGTACCGTCATCCTGCTCGACCGCGCCTGGAGTCGTTCGACTCCCGGCGCCGAGCGCATCGTGCGGAAGGCGGCCCGTGCGACCTTGGCTGGCGCGCGACGGACAGGACGATACTCGCTGAATGTCGCCCTCGCCGACGACGGGCTGGTGCGGAGCCTCAATGCGCGCGATCGCGGCAAGGACAAACCCACCAATGTTCTGTCCTATCGTTCGGGCGAGAAAGCCTTCCTGGGCGACATCGTATTGGCGCGCCAGACCGTGCAGTGCGAAGCTCGGCAGCAGAAGAAGGCTCCGGCAGATCATCTCTCGCATCTGGTGGTGCATGGGATTTTGCACCTTCTGGGCTACGACCACGAGACGGAGACCGATGCCGCGCGCATGGAGGCGCTCGAACGTCGCGTGCTGGCGAAGCTCGGGATTGCCGATCCGTATTCGTAGGAGCGTGCTCTCCAAAGGCTCAAAGCATCGCGAGTGACTGCTTGGTTGCAGGTCGAGGGAAGGCGCGGTCGAGCTCGGCCAGGATGTCGCGTGACAGTGTCACCTCCAGCGCTCCCAGGTTCTCCTTCACGCGCTCGCGGGTCGATGATTTGGGGATCGTGACCACGCCCGGCTGGGTCAGCAGCCAAGCGAGCGCGAGCTGCGCTGGCGTGCATCCGACCTCGGCTGCAAGCTTCTTGAGCGCGCTCTTTCCCAGCAACCGGCCCTGATCGAGCGGCGAGTACGCCATGAGTGGCATCGAGCGCTGGCGCATCCACGGCAACAGATCGAATTCAGGGCCGCGACGCGACAGACAGTAGAGGACCTGGTTGGAGGCGGTCAGCCCCTTGTCGAGGCGCGCCGCCTCTTCCATGTCGCCGAGATCGAAGTTGCTGACGCCGAAGTCGCCGATTTTTCCTGCCTCGCGCAGGCGGAGAAACGCCTCGAAAGTCTCTGCAAGCCTCACGCCGCCGCGCCAATGCAGCAGGTAGAGGTCGATACGTTCGATCCCCATCCGCTTGAGGCTGCGTTCGCAGGCTGCGACCGTGCCGCCGCGGGTGGCATTGTGCGGATAGACCTTGCTGACGAGGAAAGGCCGCCGGCGGCGGCCGGCCAGCGCCTTGCCCACGATTTCCTCCGCGACACCTTCGCCATACATCTCCGCCGTATCGATCAGGGGATAACCAAGATCGAGGGCACAGCGTACGGCCTCGAGCTCGTGGCGCCGCTGCCGGGCGCTTTCGCCCATGCGCCAGGTGCCGATACCGAAGACCGGCAAGCGCGTGCCGGAGGGAAGCTGGAAGGAACGCATCGAGAACTTCCAATTGCAACGCAAGCCCTTTAGCCTATCTTAAACACATCATGCCGGACTCCACAGCGCGCGGATCGCAGCCGGGCCCTTCCCTCCCGGCGTCGCCGGGAGAGTCGTCGCGTTCCCTGCTTCCTTTGGCGGCCGAATCCTCTGCGCACAGTAGCTGGCTGCGGACCCTCTGGCGGCGCCTGCGCCGCCGCGACAGGAACGAGGCCGTCCGCGAAGCCATCGAGGAGCTGATCGAGGGCACGCCCGAAAGCGATACGCCGATCAGCGACGATCAGCGGGAGCTGTTGGGCAATATCCTGAAGTTGCGCGACAAGACCGTTGCCGACGTGATGGTGCCGCGCGTCGATATCGTGGGTATCGCAGCCGACACACCGCTCGACGAAGTGGTCCGGCTGATCCAGGCCGAGGCTCATTCGCGCTATCCCATCTACCGCGATTCCCTCGACGACGTCATCGGCATGGTCCACATCAAGGACGTGCTGGCCTATTGGGGTACGTCGAAGAAGTTCAATCTGCGCGACATTCTGCGCCGTGTGGTCTTCGTAGCGCCGACTCTGCCGGTGCTCGACATGCTGTTGGACATGCGCCGGTCGCGCACGCACATGGCGCTGGTGGTCGACGAATTCGGCGGCACGGACGGCTTGCTGACCATCGAAGATCTCGTCGAGGAGATCGTGGGCGAGATCGAAGACGAGCACGACGTCGCCCAGGCGCCGACACTCGCGCGCCGCGTCGACGGCACGATTGACGTCAACGGCCGCACGCCGGTCGAACTGCTCGAGCAGGAGATCGGCAACGTGCTGTCGGAAGATGAACGGCGCGAGATCGATACCGTGGGCGGCCTGATCTTTTCCCTGCTCGGCCGCATTCCCGAACGGGGCGAAGTGGTGCGCCATCCGTCCGGCATCGAATTCGAGATTCTCGACGTCGATCCGCGCCGCATCCGCCGCCTGCGCGTGCGGCCGGCCGCCACGCCGCAAACGGCCGCCTGATCCGACATTCTGCTGCAATGAGGCTTGAAGGAAAACGAGCCCTGGCTGTCGGGCTGCTGACGGGCGCGCTGGCCGGCCTCGCCATGCCGCCGCTCGACTGGTTGCCGCTTGCGGTGCTGGGCATCGTGGTCTTCGTCTGGCTTTGGGATGGCGCGCCGACATGGAAGGTCGCCCTCCTCCGAGGGTGGGCGTGGGGCCTCGGCCATTTCGCGGTCGGCTCCTACTGGATCGTCGAGGCGTTTTTCGTGCCGCCGGCCGATTTCGAGCTGCTGGGCCCGCCGATCGTGCTGGGCCTTTCGATCGTGCTGGGTTTCTTTCCGGCGCTGGCCGCGGCGGCAACGCGGTGGCTGGCCTTGCGCTTGCCCTATCTCGCTGGCCGCTACCGCCGGCTGGTGCTCCTCGCGGTTGCCTGGACAATCGCCGAATGGCTGCGCGGCCACGTTTTCACCGGTTTTCCCTGGAATCCGCTTGCCCACGTCTGGACATTCGCGACGCCTCTCCTGCAGGGCGCCGCCTTGTTCGGTGTCTATGGCCTGGGCACCCTGACCTTCATGATCCTGGCCGCACCCGCCGCCGGTTGGCGCGCCTCGGTTGCAGCTCTCGCGGCGGTCGGTGGAGCTGGCGCGGCAGGATTGGCGATCATGGCGCCGGTGCATCAGCATGAGGATGGCGCCGTCCTCCGCATCGTCCAGCCCGATATCGCACAACTGGAGAAATGGCAGCGCGACCGCGCCGAGCAGCATCTGCGCCGCCTGATCGAGCTGAGCCGTCGTCCGGGCTTCGACCATCTCGCCGCCGTGATCTGGCCCGAGACCGCGATACCGTTCACGGTGCAGCCGGGCTCGCCGATATTGTCCATCCTCGCCGTCGCCGTCCCTCCGGGCGGATATCTGCTGGCGGGAGCGGAGCGGGCGGGCTCGCGGATCAGCGACGGGGTGTGGAACTCCCTGCTGGCCATCGATGGCGCCGGGATGGTTCGCGCCCACTACGACAAGGTCCATCTCGTGCCGCTGGGGGAATACATCCCCTTTCACAAGGATTTTGCCCCGCTCAGCGGTCTCGTCGGACGCGGTTCCTTCGAGGAAGGGGCGGGCCATATCGCGCTCGATCTGCCTGGACTTCCCGCCTTCGCGCCCGTGATTTGCTACGAGGCCATCTTTCCCGGGGAAATCGTCGGGCCGGGACCACGGCCGCGCTGGATCCTGAACATTACCAACGATGCCTGGTTCGGCGTCTCGAGCGGTCCATACCAGCACCTCGCGAGTGCCAGGATGCGCACGGTGGAGGAAGGGCTGCCCATGTTGCGCGTCGCCAATACCGGCGTGTCGGCGGTTATCGATGCCTATGGTCGTGTGCTCGACTCGCTAGGGATGGAGCGCGAAGGAATCATCGACCATGCGATTCCCTCTGCCCGCTCCGTGACGCCGTACGGCAGATGGCACGACTGGACTCTTCTCGTGCTGCTCGCGAGTCTCGGCCTGTCGACGGCTTTGCGAGTGCGCACACACTGATCACAACTTCCGGCTTTGCGCTGGATGGACTGACCAAGGTTCAGCTTGCATTATCCGCAAGAGCGCGTAATGTCATATGCACTCCTGACGTGTAGATATGCATTTTTGCACTGATGGACGGGTGGAGCCGGCACAATTTTAACGCGTTTTGGGCCTCCTCTGTGCAACGGCATCACGTTCAGGAAAACCAAGACCAAAAAGGATTAGGAGCTATGGCGAGATCGCACCCTGTCGATGTTCACGTGGGAGCGCGCATGCGGCAGCGTCGGACTCTGCTCGGAATGAGCCAGGAGAAACTTGGAACGGCAGTCGGGCTTACCTTCCAGCAAATCCAGAAGTACGAGCGCGGGTCCAACCGGATCGGCTCGAGCCGGCTGTTCGAGTTCGCCAAGGTGTTGGATGTGCCGGTGTCCTATTTCTTCGACGAGATGCCCTCGAACGCGCTTGCCGGCCGGCCGATGTCGGGCCGCGGCCGCAAGGGCGGCTTCGGCGAAGCCGCAACACCGTTCGAGCAGGAGAAGGATCCGCTCATCAAGCGCGAGACGCTCGAGTTGGTGCGCGCCTACTACAAGATCCGCGAGTCACGGGTGCGCAAGCGCATTTTCGAGATGGTGAAGGCCGTGGGCGCGGCGAGCCATGCCGAGGTCCTGGGCGGGCGCAAGGGCCGCTGACGGGCTGGAGAGCGGCCTCTTGATTTCTCGCCTCAATTAGAGTTCTTAGCGGCGCGGCTTCGATGGTCGACGCCGCCGCGGACGGATTTGGACGACTTGCCACCGCGCAAATAAAGGCTAAGCCGGACGGCGGCCCATCCGCCCTGCCCGGAGGTCCAGTGACATCTGTGGAGGGCTGCCTTGGCGCTCAAAAACTACATCTTTACCAGCGAATCGGTTTCCGAAGGCCATCCGGACAAGGTCTGCGACCAGATCTCGGACGCGATCCTCGATGCTTTCATCGCCAATGATGTGAAGCTTGGCCACGCCGACGACAGCCACGCCAACACGCGGCTTGGCTGCGAGACGCTTGCCACCACGAACAAGATCGTCATTGCGGGCGAAGGCCGTGCCTGCGAGCCGTACATGAGGAAGTACGGCAAGCACACCATCGTCAATCGCGAGGCCCTCGCCCAGATCGCGCGCGATGTCGTGCGCGACATCGGCTACGACCAGGACGGGTTCAGCTTCCACGGTGCCGACGTCGAAGTGCTGCTGCACGGTCAGTCACCGGATATTGCCATGGGCGTCGACGCCAAGAAGAAGGGCGGCAACTTGGGCGAGCAGGAAGGCGCGGGCGACCAGGGGCTGATGTTCGGCTTCGCCTGCCGCGACAGCGAGGAGTACGAGAAGAACTCCTTCATGCCGGCGCCGATCTACTTCTCGCACAAGATCTTGGAAGTACTGAGCCAGGCCCGCCGTTCGCGCGAGCTGCCCGACCTGCAACCGGACGCCAAGAGCCAGGTCACGGTACGCTATGTCGACGGCAAGGCGGTCGGCGCCGTCAAGGTCGTGGTCTCCACGCAGCACAAGGAGACGACCGCCAAGGGCAGGAAGTACGACTCACGCGCCGTCCGCGAGATGATCGCACCCTATGTCGAGAAGTCGCTGCCCAAGGGATGGATGCCGAAGAAATCGTCCGACTTCTTCGTGAATCCCACCGGCAACTTCGTCGTCGGCGGCCCCGATGGCGATTGCGGCCTGACCGGACGCAAGATCATCGTCGATACCTATGGCGGCTACGCCCCCCATGGCGGCGGCGCCTTTTCCGGCAAGGACCCGACCAAGGTCGATCGCTCGGCCGCCTATGCTGCCCGCTATCTCGCCAAGAACGTTGTTGCGGCTGGCCTCGCCGACCGCTGCCTGATCCAGGTGGCCTATGCCATCGGCGTCGCCGACCCGATGTCGCTCTACGTCAACACGGAGGGCACGGGCAAGGTGGACGAGCGCAAGCTAGAGAGTGTGCTGTCCGACATCTTCCCGTTGCGGCCGACGAGCATCCGGCGCGGCCTGCAGCTCAACAAGCCGATTTATCGGCGCACGGCCGCCTACGGCCATTTCGGCCGCCGGCCCGACCGTGACGGCGGCTTCTCCTGGGAGCGGCTCGATCTCGTGCCGGAACTGAAGCGCGCCTTCGGCGCACGCTGAGGCGCGCCCAGCTTTTTGATGCAGTCTAGCCGAGCTCGAAGAAGTCCGGATCTTCCAGGCGGGCCAGCCGCTCCGAGGCGAGCCGTGCACAATCGATCAGCAGCGACTTGCGACGCGCGGCGGTAACCGGCCGCCGCGCCGGTCGGCGCAGGATCTCTCCACCATAGGCGTCGGCCACGATCAGGCCGATCTCCTGCGGGATGAGGTCCTGAGGGAAATCGACCGGCACGGCGAAGTACAGCAGGTCGCACCAGTCGAGATAGTCGGGCCATTTCACATCGACTCGCCAATCCTCGATCGAGGATTTCACCTCGACGATGATGAGTTCGCCGTCCGCCCCGACAACGAAGATGTCGGCGCGCCGGCCGTCGGGCAGCGGCATCTCGAGCAGGACGGAGCGGCCGCTTTGTCGCATCAGCCGGCAGGCACCCCGGCAGACCGCCATCGTGGTGTCGGGGCGCGTCTGTCGTGCGGGCGAAGGCGTGGCCATCGGTCGGCGGTCAGGGCTGCGGCCGTGCGAGAGCAGGCGGTCCATCGCCCAGTGGCCGCTCCAGCTTGGGGACGAAGGCCGCGGCGAGCGTCTCGGCGCGGGCGCGGTCCGCTGGAGCAATCTGTCCCGAGGCCTTCTCTCGCACCATATGCGACTCGGCGTTGCCGCCGCGCTCGGCGAGCAACAGCCACTTGTAGCCCTCGACCGGCTCGGCCGCTCCGCCAGCACCTCCCAGCAGCAGGATCCCGAGGGCGAGCTGCGCCTGGGGCAGGCCCTGGCGTGCAGCGCGGCCATACCATGCCGCCGCCTGGACGAGGTCGCGCCCGACACCCGACCCGGCGGTGTAGGCGTTGGCGAGCTTGAATTGTGCCGACGGAACTCCGGCATCGGCGGCCAGCCTGTACCAGGTTGCGGCGTTCTCCATGATCTTCTGATTGGCCGCCTTGTCCCGCGGAGCGAGCCTGCGTGCAGTCAGATCCCCCAAGGCCAGCGCCGCTTCGGGCACGCCGTCCTTCTGGGCCGCCAGCAGCCACCGTTGAGCGCCGGCAGCATCCTGCTTCACGCCCTCGCCGTCAGCGAGGGCAAGGCCATAGCGCAACGCCGCCAGAGGATGACCTTTTTCCGCCGCGCGCCGGTAGAGATCGGCGGCGCGCACGGGATCGGGCTGGGCGGCCCGTTCGCCTCGTTCCAGGGCGCGGGCGAGCGCATAGAGCGCATAGGGATCGTTCGATGTGGCAGCCTTCTCGAGCCAGCCGCGCGCGCGCACGAGGTCGCGAGGGACGCCTTGGCCGCGCAGGTAGAGGATGCCGAGATTGAGTTGCGCCCGATACAGGCCCGCGGTGGCGGCCCTTTCGAAGAGCTGCGCCGCGCGTGCATCGTCACGCTCGATGCCGGCGAGGCCATGCGCGTAGACCAGACCGAGCTGGTGGGCAGCCTCGGGCGAGCCTGCCGCCAGGGCATGCTGTAACGCCTGCAATCCCTCGCGGCCATGGCCGCGGTCGAGCAGCACGGCGCCGAGCCAGGCTTCCGCATCAGCATTATTCTGCGCCAGTTTCCGTAGCTTCGCCTCGGCGCCTGCGAGGTCGCCCGCGCGATAGGCAGTGACCGCGGTCAACAGCGCCGGCGGAAGTTCGCGGTCACCGGATTGGGCGAGGGCGGGCGCGCTCGCAGCGAGCAGCGCCGCAAGCAGCGCCGCCCACGTCGACTTCATCTCGTCTTGAACTTGAAGGCCGCCGCCGCCGCCTTGGCCTTCTCGATTTCGTCGGGCTTCAGTTCGGCTCCGATCTGGCCAAGCAGCGCATCGACGTTCGGTCCATTCCAGAGCTGATCGATGCTCAGCCACTTGTAGGCTTCCGAATAGCTCTTGGGCACGCCTTTGCCATCGGCATAGGCGCTGGCGAGCGGAGGTATGGCGGTCGTGTAGCCCCGCTCGGCTGCGTCGAGCAGCAGCGGCACGGCCTTGTTCATATCGAACAGCTTGGAATCAGGATTGCCGTAGACATAGAAGCCGAGCAGGAACTGGGCGCGGGGATCGCGTTCCTTAACGAGAAGCTGAAGCGCCTTCTCCGCTCCCGGCATGTCTCCCGTCTGCAGTGCCTTGAGGCCATCCTCGATACCTGCGGCCGCCGGTTGTACCAGTCCGCCGACCATCAGGACGGCACCGCAGAAACCGGACAGGAAGCGAACAGCGGGGAAAAAGCGCACAGCCAAACTCCGGATCATCTCGGAACCGGGTCCGTCTACCACGGAACGAGGACGCCAACACCTGGTCGCCCATGCGGCCTGACACCTACGGGAGGTGGAAATGGCGCGTGCCACCGCACAATTTGCATCAAAATATTCAAGCCAAATGCAGCGTATTGCGAATAAGGGACTGATTTTACGAAATAAAATCGCGATAAGTTTGTCTCCGCGAGATACTTGCATTCACTTTTTTGACTATCTCGTCAGGACAAGGCCCGATAATCCCGAGCAAAAAGAGGTACCCTCCAAATCCAGATATGCAATTTTGCAAGTGACGGCGGGTGGGGTGTTTTGTTAAGGTCTTTTCATTAGAGAACATCGTTATCTGGTTTTAAGTCATATCAGAAAGGCGTTTGAGACAGACAGTACCGCGCTTTTTTCGAGCGCGATCCAGCCCAAGTTTCCCATAGCCCGCCGGCGGCTCCCCAGGCCGCTCATCGAAGCCCCCTTCCCACACACCCTAAGGCTTCGGTAACCCCACACCCAGGCGGGCTCCTAAGGAAGGCCGGTCGTTCCCCAAGCGACCGGCCTTTCGTATTTTCGGACTTGATGATGCACAGGCGGCCGGTCAATCCTCGCAAGAAGATTTGAAAAGGCCTTGTGGCGCTTGGCTTTTTGCCAGCCATCGAAAGGCCCAGATACCCCAAAAGTGTCTATCTCGAGAAAAACAATGCAGCAAAATCAGGCATCGAAACGTTGAAGATATGCACTTTTGCAAGTTACAGGCATCCTGCCTCGTGTTAATGTTTCGTCATTAAAGACATTTTTATTTTATTGGTTTCAATATGAAAATTATCGGATTTCCAGTCGACGTGTCGCGATCGCAAGATGGTCGCATCGTTCGCGGTCTGCGTACGCGGCAATCGCTCATTCAGGCCACCCTTGACCTAATCCAGGCCGGCGACGTGGAGCCGACCTCGGCGGCAATTGCCACCATTGCCGGCGTTTCCAGCAGAGCGCTGTTCCAGCATTTTGCCAGCCTCGCGGATCTCTATGCGGCGGCGTTCGACCTTGCGGTCAGTCGCGCCTTCGAAGCCCATCGGCCGGTCGATATCGGAGCATCGCTCGCCAACCGCATCGAGCTTCTGGTGTCGGATCGCTCGGCGCTGTTCGAGGAATGGCTGCCGGTGTGGCATTTTGCCGAGCGTGTCCGCAGCGTCGCTCCCGCGGTCGGACTGGGCGTCGCCCAGTTGCGCAAACTTCTGCGCGAACGCCTCGCGGCGTGGTTTGCCACCGAGCTCGGCAGTCTCGACCCGACCGCGCGCGACCTCGTGCTCGATTCACTCGACCTCGCCTTCGGTCTGGATAGCTGGATGAACATGCGCGAGCAGCTTCGTCTCTCGCCGATTCATGCCTCCCGCACCTGGCGGTTCACTGCCGAGGCGATCGTCTTGCAGGCTCTTGCCTTCCCCGCGCAGCCCGTGGCGGTGGCCTGACAAGCCACCGGGACGAAGCGTATTCCTTCCCACCAGCGCTTCGTCGCTTCACCCAGCCATCCCAGCCATGGGCATCACAGACGGCCGGTCGTTCCCAAGCGACCGGCCTTTATCATTTGCGCGCCTCAGTTTTCCTTCTTGACGCGATATTTCTGGTGGCAAGCCCCACAGGCTTTGCCCGTCTCCGTGAAGGCAGCGGCAATTGCGGTGAAATCTCCGGAGCCGCCGGCGACGGCGAGCTTGTCGTAGGCCGCGTCGGCATTCTTGCTGGCAGCCAGGAATCCATTCCAGTCGGTCCACACGACAGGAAGGGCCTCGGTCTTGCCCTTGTCGGAGCCGGCGGGGAACATCTTGTCAAAGGCGGTCTGGAGCTCCTTGAGCTTGGCCGCCTGCTCCACCACTACCTTGGCGTCGCCTTTGCTGTCCATAACCCCCTTGATGGCGCGCATGGCTGCGGCGGCCTGCTTGCGGTTTTCCTCGCGCTGCTTGATGACATCGGTGTCGGCCGACGCCACTCCTGCCGCGACATAGCTCGCCGCGAAGGCGATCATCACCGCCGCAATCAGGCTCTTCTTTCTCATTTCATTCCTCCCGGTTTGTTCCTCGCCGACTGATGAACCTCAGCGACCCGACATTTGTCGCAGAGGCGTTCGCCAATACGAATAGGCGCGTTCGATTTCTTCCATCACGACTGCGTGTGTTCGAGTTTATTTTTCAATGAGCATTCTCGCGATTGCAAGCGTTCGGAGCGCGCCCGATAAAGCCGCATGACCGCTCGAACAAGGAGACGACATGCGGTTCCCGGTCTGGCTCAAGGTGATTGCGCTTGTCGCGATGGGCGTCGCTATCGCCGGTTTCTTTCTCACCATGCCGTCGCGGATTCCAGCGAACTCTCTGACGTCGCGAACCGCCGATCTCGCCAACGGCGCGACCATGTTCACTATCGGCGGATGCTCCTCCTGCCATGCCACGCCTCATCAGGAGGATCGCACGCGGCTTGGCGGCGGCCTGTCTTTGGCCACGCCGTTCGGCATCTTCAATGTGCCGAACATCTCACCGGATCCGACCTATGGACTCGGAGCCTGGTCCGAGGAGGACTTCGTCAACGCCATGAAACGGGGAATCGGGCGCAATGGCGAGCACCTCTATCCGGCCTTTCCCTATACGTCCTATCAGCGCATGCGTCTCGACGACGTGCGCGATCTCTATGCTTACCTCAGGACTTTGCCATCCGTTGCGACGCCGTCGCGGCCCCACGACCTGCCTTTCCCGTTCAACGTGCGCCGCGGGCTCGGTCTCTGGCAGCTTCTTTATGTCGACGGCAAGGCGCTCGCGCCGGACAGTTCCAGGGATGCTGTCTGGAATCGCGGCGCCTATCTTGTCGAAGGGCCTGGGCATTGCGCCGAATGCCACAGTCCTCGCAACCTGATCGGCGGCATCGACGCCGATCGCCGCTTCGCCGGTGGACGGGATGCGGAAGGCAAGGGCTGGGTTCCCAACATCACGCCTCACCCGGACGGCATCCCGGACTATTCGGTGAAGGACATCGCCTACCTGCTCGAGACCGGGTTCACGCCCGGCTTCGATTCGGTCGGCTCCAGCATGGCCGACGTCGTGAAGAACACGAGCAAGCTGTCGCCGGACGACCGACTGGCGATCGCCACCTACATCAAGTCGTTGCCGCCACGCCCGGGCAAGGCGCCACCGCGCACCAACAAAGCCCATTGAATTTCATTGCCCGGAGGGCCCGACCGAACTCGCAGGCATGGCGTCCCTTCGCGGCCTTGCTGGCTGTTGGGGCGACCTTTAGGGTGGTTCGGCACACTCGAATGAACCTGGATTTTGCACCATGAAATTTGCCGGTACCGACTCCTACGTCGCCAGCGACGATCTGCGCGTGGCGGTGAATGCGTCCATCTCGCTGCAGCGACCGTTGCTGATCAAAGGCGAGCCCGGCACCGGCAAGACCGTGCTGGCTCACGAAGTCGCCAAGGCGATCGGCGCGCCGCTGATCGAGTGGCACATCAAGTCGACGACGAAGGCACAGCAGGGCCTGTACGAATACGATGCGGTTTCGCGACTGCGCGACAGCCAGCTCGGCGACGAGCGTGTGAAGGACATCCGCAACTACATCAAGCGCGGCAAGCTGTGGGACGCGTTCACCTCCGCCGAGCGGCCGGTCCTGCTGATCGACGAGATCGACAAGGCCGACATCGAGTTTCCCAACGATCTGCTGCTCGAGCTCGACCGCATGGAGTTCTACGTCTACGAGACGCAGGAGGTCGTGAAGGCGGCACAGCGGCCGGTGGTGATGATCACGTCGAACAACGAGAAGGAGCTGCCCGACGCCTTCCTTCGTCGCTGCTTCTTTCACTATATCCGCTTCCCCGATCGCGAGATCATGACCCAGATCGTGGATGTCCACTTCCCCGGCCTGCAGCGCAACCTGCTGCGCGAGGCGCTGAACATCTTCTACGACATCCGCGAAGTGCCGGGCCTCAAGAAGAAGCCATCGACCTCGGAGCTGCTCGACTGGCTGAAGCTCCTGATGGTCGAGGACATGTCGCCCGAGGCCTTGCGCTCGAAGGATTCCAAGCAGCTCATTCCGCCCCTGCATGGCGCGCTGCTCAAGAACGAGCAGGATGTCCATCTGTTCGAGCGTCTGGCCTTCATGGCGCGGCGCGAGCAACGCCAGTAGCACGAAAGGGCTCGGCCCATGTTCGTGAACTTCTTCCTCGAGCTGCGCCAGGCCAAGGTGCCGGTCTCCATCAAGGAGTATCTGGCGCTGATGGAAGCGATGGACAAAGGCGTCGCGGAATACAATGTCGACGACTTCTACTACCTGTCGCGCTCGGTGCTGGTGAAGGACGAGCGCAATCTCGACAAGTTCGACCGCGTATTCGGCCATGTCTTCAAGGGGCTCGAGGCGCCGGCGGGCGAGGGGAGCACGGCCGAGATCCCCGAGGAATGGCTGCGCAAGCTCGCCGAGAAGCTTCTGACCGATGAGGAGAAGAAGCAGATCGAGGCGCTGGGCGGCTGGGAGAAGCTGATGGAGACGCTGAAGAAGCGTCTCGAAGAACAGCAGAAGCGTCACCAGGGCGGCAGCAAGTGGATCGGCACGGCCGGCACCTCGCCGTTCGGCGCTTACGGCTTCAATCCCGAGGGCGTGCGCATCGGACAGGACAAGAACCGCGAGGGCCGCGCCGTCAAGGTGTGGGACAAGCGCGAGTACAAGAACCTCGACGACACGGTCGAGATCGGCACGCGCAATATCAAGATCGCCCTGCGCCGGCTGCGCAAGTTCGCGCGCGAGGGCGCCGAGGTCGAGCTCGACATGCCCGACACGATCCGCTCGACGGCGCGCAACGCCGGCTATCTCGACATCAAGATGATTCCCGAACGGCGCAACAAGGTGAAGCTGCTGCTGCTGTTCGACATCGGCGGCTCGATGGATGCGCACATACGGGTCTGCGAGGAACTTTTCTCGGCGGCGCGCTCGGAGTTCAAGCACCTCGAGTTCTTCTACTTCCACAACTGCCTCTACGAGAAGCTGTGGAAGGACAATCGCCGGCGCCACGTCGACACCTTCCCGACGGCGCAGCTCCTGCACACCTATCCGCCCGACTACAAGGTGATCTTCGTCGGCGATGCTTCGATGAGCCCCTACGAGATCGCCTATCCCGGCGGCTCGGTCGAGCACTGGAACGAGGAAGCGGGCCAGGTCTGGATGCAGCGCATGGCCGACACCTATCGCAGCCTGGTATGGCTCAATCCCGTGCCGGAACGGCACTGGAGCTACACGCCCTCCATCCAGCTCCTGCAGCAGCTCTCCAGCAGCCGCATGTTCCCGCTCACCCTGGGCGGCCTCGACAGCGCGATGAAGGAACTCAACAAGTAGCGGGCAGCGTCCCGCCACAGGAGGAGCGCAGATGAAAACCGGGCCGGCGATCGCCGACATCCTGAAGAAAGAGGGCGTGGAATATCTCTTTGCCTACCCGGTCAATCATCTGATCGAGGCCTGTGCGGCGGTCGACATCCGCCCCATCATCGTGCGTCAGGAGCGCATCGGCTTGCACATGGCCGACGCCATGTCGCGGCTCACCAAGGGCCGCAAGATGGGTGTGTTCTGCATGCAGAGCGGCCCCGGTTCGGAGAACGCCTATGGTGGCGTGGCCCAGGCCTTCGGCGAATCCATTCCGCTGCTGGTGATCCCGCAGGGTTATCCGCGACGCATCGCGCATGTGCCGCCGAACTTCAACTCGACGCTGGCGATGGCGCACGTCGCCAAGCACTGCGAGCCGGTGACATCGGGCAAGGAAGTCGCCAACATCATGCGCCGCGCCTTCAGTCTGCTGCGCAACGGCCGCGGCTCGCCCGTTATTGTCGAGTTGCCGTCGGACGTCTATGCCGAGGAGGCCCCCGACCCGCTGCCCTACGAGCCGGTCGTCGTCACGAAATACGGCCCCGATCCGGCGGCGGTGACGCAAGCGGCGCAAGTGCTGATGACGGCCAAACGGCCCGTGATCTACGCGGGGCAGGGCGTGCACTGGGCGGAAGCCTATGCCGAGCTGAAGGAGCTGGCCGAACTTCTGGCGATCCCGGTCTGCACCAGTCTCGAAGGCAAGAGCAGCTTCGATGAAACCCATCCGCTGGCGCTGGGCTCGGGCGGGCGGGCCTATCCCAAGGCGGTGCGAAGCTTCCTCGACCGATCCGACGTGATCCTGGGCGTGGGCTGCTCGTTCACCGAGACCAACTTCGGCATCTCCATGCCGCAGGGCAAGACCATCATCCACGCCACGCTCGATCCGGCGCATCTCAACAAGGACGTGAAGATCAAGCATGGGCTGGTGGGCGATGCGAAGCTCACGCTCGCGGCCCTCGTCGCCACCTGCAAGGCGGCCGGCGCCACCCGGCGCGATGCTTCGGCGGTCACCGCCGAGATCAAGCAGATCGAGGGCGACTGGCTGAAGGAATGGTTGCCCCGGCTCAAGAGCAACGACGCACCGCTCAACCCCTATCGCGTGTTGTGGGACCTGCAGCACACGGTGGATGTGGCCAATACCATCATCACCCACGATGCCGGCAGTCCGCGCGACCAGCTCTCGCCGTTCTGGAAGGCGAAGGCGCCGCATACCTACATCGGCTGGGGCAAGACCACGCAGCTGGGCTATGGTCTCGGGCTCGCAATGGGCGCCAAGCTCGCCTGTCCGGACAAGCTCTGCATCAACGTCTGGGGCGATGCCGCGATCGGCTTCACCGGCATGGATTTCGAAACGGCCGTGCGCGAGCGTATTCCGATCATGTCGGTTCTGCTCAACAATTTCTCGATGGCGATCGAGCTGCACATCATGCAGGTTTCGACCGAGAAATACCGCTCGACCGACATCTCCGGCGACTATGCCGCGATGGCGCGTGCCTTCGGTGGCTACGGCGAGCGCGTGACCAAGCCCGAGGACATCGTGCCCGCGATCCAGCGCGGCATCGAGCAGACCCGCAAGGGCGTGCCGGTCCTGCTGGAATTCATCACCTCGAAGGAAGTGTCGATCTCCGTCCCCAAGTAACGAACAGTTGTCATCGGGGATGGAGCACAGGACCTTTGCAGCGTCGCGGAAAGGTGCTTCGCTTCGCCCATGACAAAGATCCTTACACCGCTCGCCGAGCACGAGGTCGCCGTCCACGATGGCCTCTGGATGAGCGCGACCGACGCCGAGAAGGTCACTGGCTGGACACTGAAGGCCGAGGGCATGTGCCGCGGCGATGTCTGCGTGCCGATGCCGGCCTCCGCCGTCGGCGCGGGCGAGCTCGACATCATTGCCTTCTGGAAGAAGCTCGCCGGCCCTGTCGTCGCAAGCGACAGTCATGATGTCTGGACGCTGGGCGCTCCAGCCGACGAGCGCAATGCCCGTCTGGAAGGCCTCGAGGCGCCCGACTTCACCCTGCCCGACCTTGACGGTGTCCCGCGCACGCTCTCGACGCTCCGCGGCAAAAAGGTATTTCTCGCCACTTGGGCCAGTTGGTGAGGATGTCGTTTCGACTTGCCCGTGTGGCAGCAACTCTACGATGAACTGAAGGACAAGGACTTCATGGTGGTGGCCGTGGCGGAGGAAAGCCGCGGCGCCGAGCACGCCCGGCCCTGGATCGAGCAGGCAAAGTCGAGCTACTGGCAGCTTATCGACACCGAGCATCGGCTGAGCGACCTGTACAATCTCGTGAACGTGCCGCAGGCGATCTGGATCGACGAGCAGGGCCGCATCGCCCGGCCGCCGGAGACGGCGGGATCGACCGATCATTTCCGGCGTATGGATCTCAAGACCAGGACCATGTCGCCCGAGGACCAGGCTGCGCGGCTGGCGGCGCGTCAGGCCTATCTCGATGCCGTGCGCGCCTGGGTGACCGCCGGCAAGCATGCGCTGTCGGCCGATGCGGCGCGCAAAGCCCTGCCGAAGGTCACGCCGGAAATCGCCGAGGCGCACGCCCGCTTCCGCCTCGGCGTCTGGTTGCGCACGCAAGGCCGCACCGCTGAAGCCGCTCGGCAGTTCGCCGAAGCGAGCCGATTGCACCCCGACTCCTGGAGCATGTGGCGGCAAGCGGCCGATCTCGACGAGGTCGGCAAGGCGTCCGGTCCGGAATTCTGGCAACGCGTGCAGGCCCTGGGCGATCGGCCCTATTATCCGCCGCCCAAACTGTAAGCGGGCCGATGCGGCTTTCCTGGCATGATCTTGGAACGCCGCGAGCCGACGACGCCGAAGGTAGAAAGGTCGAGCTTGTCGGCTGGCCTGACGCCGCCCCGGTGCCACGCGCCGCCCGCCACTTCCTGCTGACCGGCGAACCCAATTGCTGTGCCGGCTGCGTGCCCGCCAATCCGCTGGCCGTCGTCGAGGTCTTCGCCGACGAGGAAATCGAGTTCGCCGGCAGCGGGCTGCATCTGTCCGGCACCTGGCAGGTGCTGCGGGACGATCCGCTGGGCTGGCGCTATCGGCTTCGCGGTGCACGGCGGATCGGCCTGACGCGTCGGGCGCTGCTGGTGGCCAGTCCGCTGACCGCCCTGGCCGTGCCCGCCGCGGCCGAACCGGTGACCAGCCTCAGCATCGACATTCATTCCCATGCCGGCCAGCTTCTCCATGTGCACAGCGAGAACGGCAATCATCCCTTTACGCCGGTTGCCGAGCCCATGCGTCAGGGCGGAATGGCCGTGATCTGTCTCGCGGTCGTCTCCGATTCGCCGACCACCCAGCTCACGCAGGGCCGCTTGCGTCCGTTCCGCGATCCCAAGCCGGGCGAACTCTACGCCCACACGCAACTGGCCTTCGCTCGTCTGCACAAACTGGTGCGTGAACAGGGGCTCGGCGTCATTCGAGAGGCCGCGGCATTGGCAAGTGCCTCCGCCGAACGCCCGTCGGTCATCGTCGCATCCGAAGGCGGTGACTTTCTCGAAGGCCAGCCGGAGCGGCTCGACGAGGCGTACGAGAAATGGCAGCTGCGTCACCTGCAGCTCACGCACTATCGGCCGAACGAGCTGGGCGACATCCAGACCGAACCCTCGATCCATGACGGTCTGCCGCCGGCCGGCGCCGAGGTCATTCGTCGTTGCAACAGGATCGGCGTCGTGGTCGACGTGGCGCATGGCACCTATGCGTTGGTGAAGAAGGCGGCCGATGTCGCGACCAAGCCGCTGGTGCTGTCGCACACGTCGCTCACCGAGCGGCCGGCGCCATGGACGCGTCAGATCACGCCCGACCACGCGCGCGCCATCGCGGCGACTGGCGGCGTGATCGGTCTTTGGCCGGTGGCGGCCTATTCGGCACCTACCGCTCCTACGCCGAAGGCTTCGCGAGAATGGTCGATGTCGCCGGCATCGACCATGTCGGTCTCGGCACCGACCAGCTCGGCCTGGTGGGCCCCAGCACGATGCCGAGCTATTCCGATCTACCGCAACTCGCGGCGGCGCTGCCCGTTTCAGCGTGGAGGAAACGGCCAAGCTCCTGGGTGGCAACTACCGGCGCGTATTCGCGGCGAGCCTCGCCTGAGCGTCCGCGCGGCGTTTCAAAGCGCCGCAGGCGCGGCTCTTGCGGAGCTCGCTCGAGGCGATAGAGGATCGCGGTGCGATGTGACTACCAGCCCAAGGCATGCGCGCTACGACCGTCCTTGCCGTCCTCTTGACCCTTTGCGCCTCCGGCGTTGGCGCCCAGGAGGGGCTGCGGTCTTATGTCATCGTGGGCGACGCCATTCCGGATTCGCTGACGGGAAAGGCCGGCGACGCCGCGCGCGGGCGGGCCATCGTCGCCGATCGAAGCAGAGGACTCTGCCTGCTCTGTCACAGCGCGCCCATTCCCGACGAGCGATTCCAAGGCAATCTCGCGTCCGATCTTGCCGGCGCCGGGACGCGGTGGACCGCAGGTCAGCTCCGTCTGCGTCTGGTCGATGCCTCGCGCCTGAAGGCGGACACGATCATGCCATCCTACTACCGGCTCGACGACCTGCAGCGGGTAGCGCGGACCTTCGCCGGCAAGCCCGTCCTCGACGCGCGGCAGATCGAAGACGTCGTGGCCTATCTCGCGAGCTTGAAGCAGTAAAATGTCGGTACTTCCGGACGCCGCGCATCGGCATGACATGAGGACGCCTTCAGTAGCGCTCGGCTTAGTGATGGTGCTCCTGGCGACGCCGGCGGTGGCGCAGGACGGCAAGGACCAGCGCCGGTCGGGCTACCAGGATATGGGACCGGCCCTGCAGAAGATGCAGGACGATGACGCGGCAAACCCGGCCATGCTGTACGTGCAGGCGGGCGAATCGCTCTGGAAGCGGAGAGCCGGCGCCGCCGACAAGGCCTGCGCTGACTGCCATGGTCCGGGCAGCATGAAAGGTGTAGCGGCCCGCTATCCGGCGATTCCGCCCAACGCCGACAAGCCGGTGGATCTCGAAGGGCGGATCAATCTCTGTCGTATCGAGCACCAGAAGGCGACGCCGCTCGCTGCCGAGAGCGACGAGCTTCTCGATCTGGCAGCCTATCTGGCATTGCAATCACGCGGCATGCCGATCACACCGCCGAAGGATCCGCGTCTCGTGGAATTTCGGGCGCGCGGTGAACAGCTCTTCGACAGCCGGCTGGGCCAGCTCAATCTCTCCTGCGCCAACTGTCACGACGACAATGCAGGGAAGAAGCTGGGCGGCGCGACGATTCCCCAAGCCCATCCTACCGGCTATCCGATCTATCGTCTCCAGTGGCAGGCGTTGGGCTCCCTCGAGCGGCGGTTGCGCAACTGCATGATCGGCATGCGTGCCGAGCCCTTCGACTACGATTCGCCGGAATATCTCGATCTCGAGCTCTATTTGATGGACCGGGCAAAAGGGATGGCAATCGATGCGCCGGCTGTCCGGCCATGAGATAGCCTGCCGCCGGCAGAACATGCCGCGCGATCGCCTGTCTGGGAATTTTCTTCCTCCTCCCGGATGCGCATTCGACATCCGGTTTCATTGAGGCCGGCAAGGAGCGCGCTCTAGAGTCCGGGCATGTCGTCCCTCGCCGCAGATCTTTTCGCGGGCGTCGTTCGCTTTCTTGCCGCGTCCTATGCCGAGGCCGGACTCTGGGTCATCTCCACGCGCGGCCGCATCGTAGGGTCGCTCGTTTCGGCGGAAGGCGATTGGCGGCTATGCTGGTTCGAGGACGCAGATCCACGGCTCGCCGGTTATGCCGGCGCGGTCGATGGCGATGTCGAGGCCTTGGCCCATGCGCTCACCCTGAGGCTTGGTGCGCCGGTGCGATTGGATCCGCTTGCGGGCTGAACCGAGATCGAGATCGGCCTCGCGGGCTCGACAGTGCAGGCCGTCGCGCCCTATAGGAACCCGTCATGGATGCGATCGACCGAAAGATAGTGGCTCTCCTGCAGGAGAATGCCAACCTCTCGCTGGCCCAGATCGCCCATCGCGTCGGCCTGTCGCAAAGCCCGTGCTGGAAGCGCATCCAGCGGCTGGAGAAGGCCGGCGTGATCCTGAAGCGCGTCGCGCTCGTCTCGCCGGAAGCGGTGGGTGTCGGCCTCACGGTATTCGTGTCGATCGAGAGCGGCGACCATTCGACCGCCTGGCTGTCGAAGTTCGCCCAGACCGTCACCGCCATGCCCGAGGTGATGGAATTTCACCGCATGGCCGGCGATATCGACTACATGCTGCGCGTCGCCGTGCCCAACATGCAGGCCTACGACGCCTTCTACAAACGGCTGATCGACACCATGCCGCTCAAGAACGTCACTTCGCGCTTCGCCATGGAGCGCATCAAGTCGACGACGGCCTACCCCCTGCCGGCCGAGCCGCGAAATCCGCGCGAGGGAAGGAAGAAGGGCTGATCGCGACGGTGGACGCGCAGGTGCGCCGAGCGCTACGGTTCGACGTCGCGGACAATGCCGGAGAGCGCCCAATGAGCGTGCATGCGCTGAAGACGTCGAAAGTTGCCAACCTTCGCTCGAAGGTGTCGGCGGAGGAGTGGCAGATGCGCGTCGACCTCGCCGCCTGCTACCGCCTGATGGATCTTTATGGCATGTCCGACCTGATCGCCAACCACATCTCGGTGCGTGTGCCCGGTGAGCCGGACGCGTTCCTCATCAACGCCTATGGGCTGTTGTACGAGGAGATCACCGCCTCGAGCCTGCTCAAGATCGACCATGAGGGCAAAATTCTTGCCAAGCCCGACTTCGGGCCCGGCCTCGACTACGGCGTCAATCGCGCGGGCTTCGTGATTCATAGCGCGATCCACATGGCCAAACCCGACGTCAGCTGCGTGATCCACACCCATACCTGGGCCGGCATGGCGGTCTCGACTATGGAATGCGGGCTGCTTGCCAACACCCAGACCTCGATGCGCTTCGCCCATATCAGCTACCACGACTTCGACGGCGTCGTGCTCGATCTCGCCGCGCGCGGGGGGCTGGTGACGGATCTCGGCGACAACAACGCCATGATCCTGCGCAATCACGGCCTGCTCACCACCGGTGCCACGATCCCCGAGGCATTCAACGCCATGCATCGGCTGGAGCTTTCCTGCAAGACCCAGATCGCGGCCATGTCGTGCAATACCAGGCTGATCGACGTCCCGGCCGATGTGGTCGAGGCGACCTACCAGAACTACCAGCCGCATGTCCGCCGTCCGTTCGGTCTGCTCGACTGGCCGGCGCTCCTGCGCAAACTCGACCGACTCGATCCGAGCTTCCGCGACTAAAGAACCTCGTGGAACCCGATCGCGACGCGGTCGGGCGTGCGGGCGGCGACGCCAATGAAGGTCGCGTGCTCCATCCATTTGAGCGACGGCTCGGCCGTCTCGAAGCGCGGCGCCGTGCGAAAATGATAGCTGTCGAAGGGCACCGACTCGCCCCTCGACATCCGCGCCAACACCTCCGGACTGGCGACACGCAGTCCGTCGTTCTGCACATAGACGAGTGCGCCTGACTTGCTGCGGATGGTGTAGCGCGCGACCACCTCGATGGTGCCGTCGGGCCGGACGACCTGCCAGTCGGCGCCGCCGGGCAGAATCTCGCCCTCGAAGCGCGGCCCGTGCGCCTCGCCGCCGAGGATATCGATGATGCGGCGATGGCCGCGCGCCGTCTGGCCGAGGTCCTGGATCGGCCCGACCTTCACCCTGACCGCGAAAGTGAAGCGAAGCGCCGGTGGAGTCGTGAGGAAGCGCTCGATCTCGTCCATCATGCCGCCTTCGGCTTGCCGAGCAGGTGGTCGGAGATGATGCGCTGCTGGATCTCCGACGTGCCCTCGAAGATCTTGGTGAGACGCGCGTCGCGCCAGTGGCGCTCGACGGCATGGAGCGTCGTATAGCCCGCGCCGCCGAAAATTTGCAACGCCTCCGAGGTCACACGCTCGGCCATCTCCGACGCGTGGAACTTCGCCATCGCCGCCTCCTTGTCGCAGCGGCGCTTCTGGTCGATCTCGTCGCAGACATAATACATGAGCTGGCGCGAGGCCTCGATCTCGGTCGCCATGCGCGCGAGTCTGAAACGCGTGTTCTGGAATTCGCCGATCGCCTGGCCGAACTGACGCCGCTCCTGCGCATAGGCGGTCGCATCCTCCAGCGCTCCGCGGGCCAGGCCGATCGCACGTGCCGCCGTGTGGGCGCGCGCGCGTTCGAGGCCGGCCGATATGTAATAGAAGGCGCGGCCTTCCTCGCCGATCAGCGCCGGCGCGGGCAGGCGGCAATTGTCGAAGGCAAGCTCCCAGGTCTTCCAGCCGAAATAGCCGATCTTGGGGATCGGGGCGCCGCGCACGCCGTCGGGCAGCGTGCCGCGCTTCTTCTCGATCAGGAACGAGGAGAGGCCGACATGCCTGCGCCTTGGATCCGGTGGATCCGACGTGCGCGCAACCAGCATGATGTAATCCGCGCCGTCCGCAAAGGTGCACCAGTACTTGTTGCCGTTGACCACCCAGCCGTCGCCGTCGCGCCGGGCCCGGCAGGAAATGTTGCCGAGGTCTGACCCGACATCCGGCTCCGACATCGCCGCCGCCCCCAGAAACTCGCCGCGGGCGGCGCGCGGCAGGAACACCGCCCGTTGTTCTTCCGTCATACCGCGGCCGGCGCTCAAGCCGTTGCCGCGGGCGATGACGGAGGCCACGCTCATCCAGGCGCGTGCCAGTTCCTCGGTGATCAGGCAGTATTCGAAGACGCCGAGCCCCATGCCACCATATTGCTCCGGGATGACGATGCCGAAATAGCCCATGTCGGCGAGCTTGCGCATCAACTCGCGCGGGATGTCGCCCTTCTCGGGATCGAGCTTGTTGGCGATCGGCAGCACCTCCTTCATGGCGAAGGCGCGCGCCGTCTCCTGGATCAGGCGGCGCTCGTCGGTCATGTAGCCCATCGCTTCTCCTCTTTCTCGAGCCTACGCCGTCGCATCCTCGCGAATCATCGCCGCGCCCTTCTCGGCGATCATTATGGTGGGCGCGTTCGTGTTGCCTGTCGTGAGCGTGGGCATGACCGATGCGTCGATCACGCGCAGGCGCTCGATCCCGTGCACCTTGAGCCGGGAGTCCACGACGGCGCGCGGATCCTCGCCCATCCTGCAGGTGCCGACCGGGTGATAGAGCGTGTTGCCGGCGCGTCGCGCGTAGGCCAACAGGTCTTCGTCCTTTTGCATGTCGGGGCCCGGCTGGATCTCGCCACGGCTGTGCCGGCCGAGCGCCGGAGCGGCGAAGATGCGCCGAACATGGCGCGTGCCGCCCAGCAAAGCCAGCTCGTCCGTGCGGCTGGAAAGATAGTTCGGCCGGATCGCCGGCCGCGCGAACGGATCGGCCGACGTCGCCATGATCGTGCCGCGGCTGTCGGGCTTCACGACGCAGACGACGCAGCTCATGCCGGGCTGCTCGTCGAGCTGGCCGAACTTCAGCGGATGGGTGCTGCCCGGCGTGAACAGGAGCTGCAGGTCGGGCGAGACCAGCCCCTCTCGGCTGTCGCAAAAGACTTGCGCCGTCGTGACGCCGAAGGTCAGGGCACCGCGCCCGGTGATGGCGAAACGCAAGACTTCCGGCAGGACGCGCGGGAAGCGGGCGATCTCGTTCACGGTCGGCGTGCCGTGCACGCGATGGACGACCCGGATCACGTAGTGGTCGATCAGGTTGGCGCCGACGCCGGGCAGATCGTGCACGACGGGGATGTCGAGCGATTGCAAGTGTGCGCCGGGCCCGATTCCGGAGACCTGCAGAATGTGCGGCGAGTTGATCGTCCCGCCCGCGACGATCACCTCGCGGTTGGCATGCACCCGGGTGAGATTGCCGCCACGCCGGAAGGTGACGCCGGTGCATCGCTTGCCTTCGAAGCTGAGCCTGCCGCCCTGCGCGTCGGTCTCGATGCGCAGGTTCGGCCGGCGCCGGGCCTCGCGCAGGAATGTCTGCGCGGTCGAACCGCGAAACCGGCCGCGCCGCGTCATCTGTGAATAGCCGACGCCGTAGCGCTGCTTGCCGTTGAGGTCGGGATTGAACGGAAAGCCTGCCTGCTGGGCCGCCTCGACGAAGCGATGAGTGAGCGGGAGGATGGTCCGGTAGTCCTCGACCTTGAGGGGACCGTCCTGGCCACGCAGCTCGGGATCGCCGGTCTGCACATAGTGCTCGGATTTCCTGAACCAGGGCAGCACGTCGTCATAGCTCCAGCCGCGGCAGCCCATCTGCGCCCAACCGTCGAAGTCGGCTGGCGCGCCGCGCACATAGAGCATGCCGTTGATCGAGCTCGAGCCGCCGAGCGTTCGACCGCGCGGCCATTCGATGCGGCGATCGCCGGAGCCCTTCTCCGGCTCGGTCGTGAAGTTCCAGTTCACCAGCGGGTTGCGGATCAGGGAGCGCATTCCGGCGGGAATGTGGATCATCGGATGCCAGTCGCTCGGCCCCGCTTCCAGCAGGATGACCGACGCGCCGCTTTCCGACAGACGAGACGCGACCACGCATCCGGCCGAGCCGGCGCCTACCACCACATAGTCGGCCTGCATGGCGCATCCTCCCGATATCGCTCGACAAGCTCCATCGCTTTCCCATACCAAGCAAGGAATTTGAGGGAGCGGAATATGCGCGGTCGCCAGGTTCTCTTGCAGACCCTGCTCAACCATGGGGTCGATCGCATCTTCGGCAATCCCGGCACGACCGAAAGCCCGCTGCTCGACTCGCTGCTCGACTATCCCCAGATCCGGTACATCGTGCACCTGCACGAAGGCGTGGCCGTCGGGGCCGCGAGCTTCTATGCGCAGGCGAGTGGCAAGACGGCATTCGTGAACCTGCATGTGGCGCCGGGCCTCGGCAATGCAATCGGCATGATCTACGGCGCCCTCAAATACAACTCGCCGATGGTGGTGACGGCAGGCCAGCAGGATACGCGGCTGCGGCTGCGCGATCCCGTCCTCGGCCACGACCTTGCGGCGATGGCCGCGCCGGTCACCAAGTGGAGCGTGCAGGTCGAGCGCGCCGACGAACTGGGCCCGATCCTGCAGCGCGCCTTCAAGATCGCCAACGAGGCGCCGGCCGGACCGGTGTTCGTGGCGCTGCCGATCGATGTCATGGAGCAGGAGACGGAGATCGCTGCTGGACAGCCGGCGACGCTGTTTCCGGCATGCCGCCCCGATCCTGCGGGCATCGCCGCCATGGCCGGGTTCATCACCGACGCCAGGTCACCGGTGATCGTGGCCGGCGACGACATTGCCCGCGCCGGCGCTGTCGACACGCTCGTGAAGCTGGTCGAGAAACTCGGCGCAGCGGTGTGGTTCGAGGGATTGCACGGGCGCAATTCCTTCCCGACCGATCATCCCGCCTGGCGCGGCACTCTCGCTTTCGACACGACGGGTGTGGCGAGGCAGCTCGCAGCGAACGATCTCGTGCTGATGGTGGGCGGCCCGTTCTTCGAGGAGGTGTGGTACGCGCCGGACCGGCCGTTCGCGGCAGGCACCAAGGTCCTTCAGATCGAGGCGGCGCCGTCACGGCTTGCCTATAATTTCACGCTCGACGCCGGCGTGATCGCCGATGTCGGCGCGGCGCTGGCGGCGCTCGAGGCGGCGATCAAGGTTGACGCGATTGCCGCCAAGAAGCGGAACGTAGCGCTCAAGGCGCAAAAGGATGCCGACGAGGGCGCGCAAGAGGCGCGTGTCGAGAAGGCGTGGTTGCGGTCGCCGACATCAATGGCGCGCGCCATGGCGGAAATCCGGGCGGGCTCGCCCGGAGATGTCGTGGTGGTCGACGAGACGATCACCGCCAATCTCGACCTCTTCAAGACCTTCACCTTCAAGGGACCGGGCGACTATTACAGCGGCCGCGGCGGAGGCATCGGCCAGGGTGTCGCGGGTGCGCTGGGCGTAGCGGTCGCCGACACGAAGCGGCCGATCCTTTGCCTGTCGGGCGACGGCTCGTCCATGTACTCCATCCAGGCCCTGTGGACGGCAGCGCATCACGACCTCCCGATCGTGTTCGTGATCCTGGCCAATCGCGAGTACCGTGTGCTGAAGCACAATATCGACGCCTATCGGGCCCGCTTTCAGGTGAAGTCCAACAAGCCCTATATGCACATGGACCTGACAAGTCCCGCGCTCGGCTTCGTCGATCTTGCCAGGGGCATGGGCGTGGCCGGCACGCATGTGACCAAGGCAGAAGACATCAAGGCTGCCGTCGAAGCCGCCTTCAGGTCGGGCAAGCCGCACCTCTTGGAAATCGAGATCGAGGGGAAGCGATAGGATGAAGGCGCTCCCTGGCGTCACTCATGGGCATCCGGACCGCGGGGACCAAAGCGCGGAGACTACTCCGCGCGACTCGCGGCCCCGAAGAGAAGGCACCGGAAGTCGCGCGCTCGCGTCTACTGAAACGCCCGCACCTTCGCGTGGTGTGCCCGCGCGGCGGCGGTGAGCATGGGAAGATCGTTGCCGGCGAGTAGCAGCTTCATGCCCTTGCCGGCGTAGAGCTTCAGCAGCTCCTCGCTGTAGGCGCCACCCATACCCGGCCACTTGCCGTGCGTCCTGCAGGCAGCCACGACCTTGTCGACCGCCGCCTGCACCTTGGCGTGGCCATTCTCGCCGGGAATGCCGAGCTCCATCGAAAGATCGCTCGAACCGATCAGCAGGCAGTCGATGCCGGGCACCGCGGCGATCGCCTCGGCATTCTCGACGGCCTTGGGCGTCTCGATCATGACCGTGATCAGTGTGTTCTCGTCGCTCTGCCTGGTCATCTCGCCGAGAGGCATCGGTGCATAGTCGAATTGCGCTTGGCCGCCGCCCACCGAGCGATGACCGCGCGGCGGATAGCGCAGCTTGTCCGCGATCTCCTTGGCCTCCTCCGCCGTATCGACGTGCGGGATCACGATGCCGAGTGCGCCGCCATCGAGCACACGCGTGGCCATCGTGAGCTCTCCGTAGGGCACGCGCACGATCGGCGCGATGCCCGAATCCTGGGCAGCGACGGCGATCTCGCAGGCCGTTTCGATCGACATCGCGCCGTGCTCCAGATCGAGGAACAGCCAATCGTACCCCGCCGCCTTCATGACCTTGATGATGTCGACATTGCGTACCAGTCGCACGCCGATCCCGACGGCAAGCTCGTTCCTTTTCAGCCGCGCCTTGGCCGCATTGACCGCAATGCCCATCGTCTCCTCCATGGCTTTCGCCTTGTTCCCGGCTTGGCTAAGCTAGACGCCATGACTTTCCATGTCGAACGGATCGACCATGTCGTGCTGAGGGTGCACGATCTTCCGGGCATGGTGCGGTTCTACGAGCAGGCGCTGGGCTTCAAGGTGGAGCGCACGTTGGACAGGCTTCATCTCGTGCAGATGCGGGCGGGCGCATCGATGCTCGATCTTGTCCAGGCCGAGCGGCCGGCCTTGGGCGGCAACATGGACCATCTCTGTTTTCGCGTCGAACCGTTCGACCGCGAGGCGATCACCGCCCGGCTTTCGCCGCTCGGCATTGCGGTGGGCGAAACCGTCGAGCGCTATGGCGCGGAAGGCACCGGGCCGTCGGTTTATTTCAACGACCCCGAGGGTAACCAGATCGAGCTCAAGGGCGCGGCGCAATAGCGTTTGGCGACTGCACACGATGTGCTAGCTTGCAGGCCATCAAGAAGCCATTGCGTTGTTGTGGGAGGGGAAATTTATGCGTCTTCGCCTCGGATTGTTGGCCGCGAGCATGGTCGGCGTTGTGGCGGCTGCCGCGCCGTCGTTTGCACAAAAGCAGGGCGGCACGTTGCGCATGCCTCACCGCGAGAATCCGCCCAGCGCATCGATCCTCGAAGAGTCGACCATCTCCGTGGTCCAGCCCTTCATGTCGGTTTTCAACAACCTCGTGGTGTTCGACCCGAACGAGAAGGCCAACAGCCCTGATCACATCGTGCCCGACCTGGCCGAGACCTGGTCGTGGAGCGACGACAAGACCAAGCTCACCTTCAAGCTGCGACAGGGCGTGAAGTGGCACGACGGCCAGCCGTTCACCGCGAAGGACGTGAAATGTACCTTCGACGCGGTCGCCGGCCTCGACGAGAAGTCGGAGCTGCTGCGCAAGAGCCCACGCAAGATCTGGTACATCAACCTCAAGGAGGTCTCGACCAACGGCGACTACGAGGTCACCTTTACCCTCGGCCGCCCGCAGGCGTCGTTCCTGTCCATGCTCGCCTCCGGCTACTCGCCGATCTATTCATGCCATGTGGCGGGGCGTCAGATGCGCACCAAGCCGATCGGCACCGGCCCGTTCAAGGTGACCGAGTTCAAGCGCAACGAGGCGATCAAGCTCGTGCGCAACCCCGACTACTGGAAGAAGGGCCACCCCTATCTCGACGCCATCGAGTGGAAGATTGTCCCGAACCGCGCGACGCGCATGCTCGGTTTTCAGTCGAACGAGTTCGACATGACGTTCGATTCCGACGTCACCTTCCCGCTCTTGAAGGACGTCAAGGCCCAGAGTCCGGATGCGGTTTGCGAGGCGCGGCCGACCAACGTCAATTCGAACATCCTGATCAACCGCGACTCGCCGCCGTTCAACAATCCGGAGCTGCGCCGCGCCCTGGTCGACGCCATCGATATCCACGCCTTCTCCGAGATCCTGAGTCAGGGTCACGATCTCGACGGCGCGGCGATGCTGCCGCCGCCCTACGGCAAATGGGGCATGCCCAAGGAGATGCTGGCCTCGTTGCCCGGCCATTCGACCGACATCGAGAAGAGCCGGGCCGAAGGCCGCAAGATCATGGAGAAGCTGGGCTACAGCGCAGACAAGCCACTCAAGATCAAGGTCGCGACCCGCAACATCGCGATCTATCGGGATCCAGCGGTCATCCTGATCGATCAGCTGAAGAAGGTCCATATCGACGCCGAGCTCGACCCGATCGATTCGTCGGTCTGGTACAACAAGATTGCCAAGAAGGACTACCAGATCGGCATGAACCTGACCGGGGTGTCGGTCGATGATCCGGACGTGAACTTCTACGAGAACTTCTACTCCAAGTCGGAGCGCAACTACACGGGCTACAACAATCCGGATGTCGACAAGCTGATCGACCAGCAGTCGGCCGAACCCGACCTGGAGAAGCGCCGCAAGCTCGTGTGGGAGATCGAGAAGAAGCTGGCCGAGGACGTGGCTCGCCCCGTGATCGGCCATAATGTCGCCAACACCTGCTGGTCGCCGAAGCTCAAGGGCGTGAAGCTGCAGGTCAACAGCATCTACAATAGCTGGCGCTTCGAAGACTACTGGCTCGACAAGTAAGGAGCGGGGATGGGAGCCTACCTTGTCCGGCGCCTGTCATTGATGGCGGTGACGTTGGTCGGGATGTCGATCCTGATCTTCGTCCTGCTGCGACTGGTGCCGGGCAATGTGGCCGATATCCTGGTCGACGCGACCGGTAACGACGATCCCAAGGAGAAGGCGAGGATCGTCCACGAGCTCGGGCTCGATCGGCCCATCGCCGAGCAGTACTGGCAGTGGATCGACGGGCTGGCGCACGGCGATCTGGGCTACGCCTATGTCTCCGAGCGCCCGGCCATCGAGGAGATCGCGCCGCGCATCCCGATCAGCGCCAAGCTTGCCGGGCTCGCCATCTTCTTCGCCGTGCTGTTCGGCGTGCCCCTGGGCGTTATCAGTGCCGTGCGCCAGAACACCAAGCTCGACTACATTTTGCGCGTGGTGAGCCTGAGCGGGCTTTCCTTTCCCTCGTTCTGGCTCGGTCTGCTGGTGCTGATGGCGGCGGTGCAGTGGTTCGGCAAGATCCCGATCTACGATTCCGATGCCCACGGCTTCGTCGCGCAGGTCAAGATGCTGATCCTGCCGGCGATCACGGTGGGCTTCCGCAGCTCCGCGCTCATCATGCGGCTCACGCGTTCGTCCATGCTCGAGGTGCTGCGCCAGGACTATGTCCGGACGGCGCGGTCGAAGGGCGCGTCCAACGCCTCGGTGAACTACGACCATGCCCTGCGCAACGCCCTGTTGCCGGTCGTGACCGTGATCGGCATCGAGGCGGCATTCCTGGTCGGCGGGCTGATCGTTACCGAGACGGTCTTCAACATTCCGGGCGTCGCCCGCTTCCTGGTCGAGGCGATCCGCTGGCGCGACTATCCGATCGTGCAGAACCTCACCATGCTGATCGCCATCATCGTTGTGACGATGAACTTCCTGGTCGACATGGCCTACGTGGCCCTCGACCCGCGCATCAAGTTCGCAGGCTGACGCCATGGCGCTGATCGACCACGAAGCTGCGCTGGCCCGGGCCGGTGCCAATGTCACGGGCTGGTGGAGCAGGACGCTTTTCTTCGCGCGCCGCTACCCGCTGGGCGCGGTCGGGGCGGTGATCGTCATCGTCTTCGTGTTGACGGCGGTGTTCGCCGACTTCATCGCGCCGGTCGACCCTACGGCCACCAACGCCAAGTTCTCGCTCGCCCGGCCAGGCGCCATGTTTCTGCTCGGCGCCGACTTCATGGGCCGCGACATGTTCAGCCGCATCATCCACGGCGCCCGCATCTCGCTCGCGGTGGGAGTTGGGGCGATGGGACTGGGCGTGCTCATCGGCATCGCGGTCGGTCTCACCAGCGGCTATCTCGGCGGTTGGGTCGATCTTGCGCTGCAGCGCCTGACGGACATCATGCAGGCGCTGCCGCTCCTGGTCATGGCCATCATCATGGCCGCCTCGTTGGGGCCGTCGCTGCGCAACACCATCATCGCCATCGCCATCCCGCTGGTGCCGAATGTGGCGCGCGTGGTTCGGTCGAGCACGTTGTCGCTGCGTGAGCAGCCGTTCGTCGAGGCGGCGCATGCCGTCGGCATGGGTGAGCTGCGCATCGCCGTGCGCCATGTGCTGCCGAACACGCTGGCGCCCCTGATCGTGCTGGCGACCGCGCAACTCGGCTCGGCGATTCTGGTCGAGGCGTCGCTCTCCTTCCTGGGCCTGGGCGTGCCGGAGCCGCATCCGTCGTGGGGACGCATGCTGTCGGAATCGGCGGCCGAATACGTTCGAACCGCCCCATGGCTGGTGATCTGGCCGGGCGTCGCCATCAGCCTCACCGTCTTTGGCACCAATTTGCTGGGTGATGCGCTGCGCGACCTGCTCGATCCGCGGCAGCGTTCATGACGACCCAGCTCGAAGTCGAGAATCTCGGTACCTGGTTCTACACGCGTCAAGGCATCGTGAAGGCGGTGGACAGCGTCGACTTCCGGGTCGCCTCGGGCGAAACGCTGGCGATCGTCGGCGAGTCGGGCTGCGGCAAGAGCATGACGGCGCTGTCGCTGATGCGGCTGGTTCCCGATCCGCCCGGCCGCATCGTATCGGGCTCGATCAGGCTCGGCGGCCGCGACCTGCTGACGCTCAGCGAAGAACAGATGCGCAAGGTGCGCGGCAACGAGATCTCGATGATCTTCCAGGAGCCGATGACCTCGCTCAATCCGGTGATGACCATCGGCCGGCAGATCGGCGAGGTGCTGACGATGCACCAGAAGATGTCGCGCGAGGCGCTGGACAAGAAGGTCATCGAGATGCTGGCGCTGGTGAAGATTCCGGAGCCCGCGCAGCGGGCGAAGGAGTATCCGCATCAGCTTTCCGGCGGCATGCAGCAGCAGACGATGATCGCGATGGCGCTGACCTGCAATCCAAAAGTGCTGCTGGCGGACGAGCCGACCACCGCGCTCGACGTGACCATCCAGGCGCAGATCCTCGAATTGATCGGCGACCTGCAGCGCAAGCTCGGCACCGCCGTGATCCTGATCAC
>NZ_DATBFE010000152.1:0-11721 GCF_036558665.1 Reyranella sp.
AACGTGGAGGCAAATCTGAACGCCCGGTTTGCCCGAGCGCACTCGCCGGCTCAAGCTATGATCAAGAAGGCACGCATGGTCGCAAGGGAGTGCCGAATTTCGTGCGCTTTCCCGGCCGGTGGCATCCAGGACAATACCGTCAACCGCCTCCTTTTAATGTCGAGTTCTGAACGGCATCTACCAAGTGTCCCCATGGCGTTCCTCATCGAGGACCTGCTGGCGCTGCCGCGCCGCGCGGCGGAGACGGACTGACTGTGGCGCCGAAGCTCGATCCCATGGTCGGTCGCTATCTGCGCACCGAGATCGAGGGCGTTGCCCACCGCCTCTACTTCGAGGAGGCCGGCCAGGGCATTCCGCTCGTCTGCCTGCACACCGCCGGCGCCGACGGCCGCCAGTATCGGCATCTGCTGGCCGATCCCGAGATCACGCGGCGCTTCCGCGTGCTCGCCTTCGACATGCCGTGGCACGGCAAATCGACGCCGCCGGACGGCTGGGAGCACGAGCAATATCGGCTGACGACCGAAAGCTACACCGCCGCCATCCGCGCCTTCTGCCGGGCGATGGAGCTCGACCGGCCGGTGGTGATGGGCTGCTCGATCGGCGGCCGCATCGTGCTCAACCTCGCGATCGCGCACGCCGCCGAGTTCCGGGCCTTGATCGCCCTCGAAGCGGCGGACTTCCAGCAGCCCTGGTACGACACGTCATGGCTGCATCGGCCGGACGTCCACGGCGGCGAGGTCTGCGCCGCGCTGGTCTCGGGCCTGATCGCGCCGCACAGCCCGCCGGTTCATCGCCATGAGACGCTGTGGATGTACATGCAAGGCGGGCCGGGCGTGTTCAAGGGCGATCTCCATTTCTATCGCGTCGACGGCGACCTGCGCGAGAAGGTGAAGTCCATCGACACGAAGACCTGCCCGCTTTACCTGCTGACCGGCGAGTACGATTTCTCCTGCACGCCCGACGACACACGGCGCACGGCGCGACAGATCGCGGGCGTCGAGGTGCAGATCATGAAGGAGGTCGGCCACTTCCCGATGAGCGAGAACCCGGCCCGCTTCCGCGAGTACATCCTGCCGGTGCTGGCGAAGATCGCCGGTTAGGCTCGATCGACACGCAATATCGCGCCGGCTCAGCCGGCGGAATCGGCCTCGCGCGCGATCAACTCGGCAAGGACACGCAGCGTCTCGGCGATCGCCCGGTCCCAGGGCGTCGAGGTCGACGCCAACCGCGGCCTGAACCGCGAGATGGCGACGGTCAGCGCCGGCAGGATCTCCGCCGGCGAAGCGCGTTCTCTTGTCTCCCGAGCCATTGTGGTCCCCCCATCGCAATGCCGAAGATATGCATGCGGGGGATGTCATTATCGGACACGGTCGGGCAGCTGAGGCCGCCTTGAAATCAGCTCGATAGCGCCTCGGCGAACCGGAAGCCGCGGTGCCTGGCGGCGCGTCCCATAAGAGTCTTGAGTTCTGCCGGCTCCAGCACCTCGACGTCGGCGCCCCAGGTGTAGAGGTGCCAGCACATTTCCATCAGCCCGCCGGCATGGAAGCGGACGATGATCGAGCCGTCGGCCTGCTTCTCCATGGATTGCGTCGGATGGAAGACATAGTCGACCACCGCGTCGGCCACCGCCGGCGAGAATTTCCAGACGATGTCCTGCGGCGGCTCCTGGAAGACGCCGAAGGAACGCTCGGCGAACTTGTGCAGGGAGAAACTCTTGTCGCGCACGAATGTATCGTCGAGGACGCTGACGCGCTGGATTTGCGCCAGCGCAAACAGCCGCGCCTCGTGAGGATGCCGGTCCGGCGACATGCCGACGAGATAGTGCTGCTTGCCGAGCAGGAAGCCGTAGGGGTGCAGCCGCCGGCCCGATGACCGCCTGGTGTGGCGGCTGCGATAGGCCACGTACAGTTCGCGCGCCTGCTTCACGGCCATCCGGATGGTGTCGATCACCTCGCTGCGGATCACCGGCCGCGGGCCCGGCCGCATCGCGAGGCCCTCGGCCTCGAGCAGCGCCTCGATGTCCGGTTCGAGGCGGACCTGGGCGGTCGGCGGCAGCGTCGCCCGAAGCTTGCGTGCCAGGTTTTCGAGCGCCGCTGCCCGGGTGCGCAGATTGCGCTGGCGCAAGAGCTTCGCCGCCGTTTCGAGATCGACGATGTCCTCGGCCGACAAGGCGCCCGGCGTGACGGCGCCCGATACCGGGATGCGCCAGCGCGGCCGGCGTTCCTCGTCGACCTGGTGCTCGGCCTGGGGGTAGTTCCGCAGCACGGCGTCGCGCATGCGCTGCGCGGTGCGCCGGCTGACCCGGAAATCGCGCTCGATGTCGGTGAGGCTGAGGCCGATCCGGGAACCCTGCATCGCCAGGGCAAGCTGCAGGACACGGTCGGTGACTTCGTAACGCATCGGGCCTCCGGTCGAGGTACCGGGGAAGCATACGCGAGGATGTCCGCTTGTGACACCCGCGGGTTGCATATCGGCATGGTCCGCACGCCCGCAACCCGGAGGAAGTATTGCCCGTCGCCGAACTCAGCAACCTCACGTCAACGATCTCGCTCGGCAAGACCCAGGCGTTCCGAAATCTTGCCGTCGTGCCGCTGCTCGATCCATCGAAGGGAGCGGCAGGCTACCTCGCGCTCGACGAGGCTTTGCGGCGGGGACAAACCGAGATCACCGAGGTCTCCGACGCCGGAAGCGTTCCGCAGCTCAAGCTGCGCAATCGGGGTCCGTACGAGGTGTTCCTGCTCGACGGCGAGGAGCTGGTCGGCGCCAAGCAGAACCGCATCCTCAATCTCAGCATCCTCGTCCCCGGCCACAGCGAGCTGGAAATCCCGGTCTCCTGCGTCGAACAGGGGCGGTGGTCGTGGCGCGGCCGTGGCTTCGGCGGCTCCGACCGGGTGATCTTCGCCAAGCTGCGCCGCAAGAACGCCGAGTCCGTCTCGGTCCATCTCGCCGAACAGAACAGCCGGACGAGCGACCAGCGCGGGGTCTGGAAGTACGTCTCGGACAAGGCGCAGCGGATGTCGGTTCATTCCGACACCGGCGCCGCCAGTGCCCTGTTCGAGCGGTACCAACAGGATCTCGACGAGTTCGTGGCGGAGCTGAAGCCCGTGCCGGGCCAGGTCGGCGCGGCATTCCTGGTCAATGGCCGGTTCGCCGGCCTCGACGTTCTGGCCGGCCCGGATCTCCTGGCCCGGCTGCTGCCGAAACTGGTCCGCAGCTACGCGCTCGATGCGATGGACGAGGAGGCCACTGCCTCGACAGGCAGCTCGCCGACGGCGGCAGTCCAGTCCGTGCAGCGGGCGATCGGCGCGGTCGGGCGGATGAACATGGAGACGCATCCCGCCATCGGGCGCGGCCAGGACCTGCGCCTCAAGGGCAGCGGCCTCGTGGGCGGCGCCCTGATCGATGGCGACTCGATGATTCATCTCGGTGTCTGGTCCGCTGCCTATCAGTGATCGGCATCGGACAATTTTCCAACGGCAACAGAGGGGGAAGAAGTCATGTATGGACTTGAGAAAACGCGCGTCGAGGAAGGTTCTTGCCCGGAGGATCGCCGCGGCGCCTGGACCGGTTGGAGGACCTGGCTGGGACGGCCGCTTGCCGTGGCAGCCTGTGTCATCCAGGCGGGCTGTGCCGCCAGCCCCGACTCGATCGAGGCGCGCTACGTCAGCCCCAACACCTACCAGAACTGGACGTGCGACCAGCTCGTTGGCGAGCGGACACGGCTCAGCAAGGAAGTGCAACGGGTCTCCGGCCTGCAGCGCGAGAACGCCAATGCGGACGCCGCCATGATGGCCGTCGGCCTCGTCCTCCTGTGGCCGGTGCTCTTCGGCCTGGCCGCCACCAAGGACAGGAAGGACGAGCTCGGGCAGCTCAAAGGCGAATACGACGCCGTCGATCTGTCGATCAGGGGCCGGCAATGCACCATGCCCGCCCCGGGGATGCCGAGCGTGCCGGCGCCCTCAGTGCCGTCCGCGGCACCCGCCATGCCGTCTGCGCCGCCCCCTGCGTCCGAGGCGCTTGCGACCACGGCGGCAAGCGACGGGCTCTACAGGGGCAAGGGGAAGACCGATTCCTGGTGCCAGACCCCGTCCATCAACCTCACGCTCAGGGGTAACGCGTTCGAAGGCGAGCTTTCGGAACTTGCCAGTGGTGCGCCGACAAGCACGGTCACCGGCACACTCGCGAGCAACGGTGTGGCGGGCCTCGAGTTCAAGTCCACCGGCGGCGACTACTTCGGCGGCTCCGCCGAAGGCACCGTGAAGAACAACGCGCTGTCGCTCGACCTGCACACGCGGACCGCCCGCGCCTGCTCCTATCACTTCGAGCTACAGCGCGCCCCGCTTTCGGCGGCGGCGGGGGGCTGACGTTCGCGAAGTTGACATGGCCGCTTCTCCCCATCGCGGAGCCCGCGATGGGAAGAAATGATTCGGGCAGCGCATCGCGCCATAGCGAGCGAGACACTCGCGGTCCGCATGAGCATGCGCGCCCGGATAGTGATGGCGCGATCTTCCGCACCGCGAGCCTCCGGCTCGCTCATCCGTTGGATTCACGTGCGCCTCCGCGATGGGGAGGAGCGAAGGTCACGGACGTTGATCTAAAGAATCTGGAAGACCTCGTAGATCGGTCCGGTCGGCTCGCGTCGGCCGGTGGCGACGCAGACGATGCGGTTGAGGAAACGATACTTCTCCGACGACGTCTCGAACCACGGCGTGGTGCGGAAGTAGTACTGGCCGGGATCGACCTTCTCGCCCTTGTTGAGCTGCTCGATCACCCAGGCCGGCCCGTGCCGCATCCCTCGATAGTGCATGTAGACCAGATGATCGTCGTGCGTCCTGAGCGTGAGCCGCACGTCGAGCATCAGGATGCCGTCGTGCCGCTGCAGCAGCCAGTCACCGCCGGGCGAGGGCAGCACCGTTCCCTTGAGTTCCTCGCCCTCGAAGGTCCCGCCCTTCACCGTCGCGATCCGCCGCCGGCCGTAGGGCGTCTCGCCGAGATCCGCAACTTCGGGATCGACATCGAGGGCGAGCGTGAAGAGGTGGGACGAGCGAAGCGTCGGTTCGGCCATGGCGCTCAGATCCTCGCGTTGCGGCCGGCCCAGTAGGGGTCGCGCAGTTCGCGCTTCATGATCTTGCCGATGGTGTTGCGCGGCAGCGACTGACGGAACTCGACGCCGGCCAGGCGCTGTGTCTTGCTGAGCTGGCCGTTGGCCCAGCCTTTCACCTCGTCTTCCGAGACCGCGGCGCCGTGGCGACGCACGCAGAGCGCCATCGGCGACTCGCCCCACTGCTCGCTCGGAATGCCGATCACCGCCGCATCGACGATATCGGGGTGCCTGAGCAGCAGGACCTCGATGTCGGCGGCATAGACGTTGAAGCCGCCGGAAATGATCATGTCCTTCTTGCGGTCGAGCAGGACGACGAAGCCGTCCTCGTCGATCCTGCCCATGTCGCCCGACTTGAAGAACAGGCGGCCGTCCTTGTCGTACCAGAAGAGATCGCGAGTCTTGTCGGCCTGCTTGTAGTAGCCCTTCATCATGAGCTGGGCGCGTCCCGCCAGCTCGCCCACCTCGCCTTGCGGCAGCACCCTTCCCCGCTCGTCGAGCACCACGATCTCGCTGCCGAGGCCCGGCTTGCCCACGGTGTGCAGCTTGTCCGGATAAAGGTTGGCCTCGAGCGTGCAGCTTCCGCCGCCTTCGGTGAGGCCGTAGATCTCGATCAGCCGGCCCGGCCAGCGCTCGAGACAGTCGGCTTTCACCGCCGCGCGCAACGGCGCACTGGTCGAGAGCTTGGTCTTGAACGAGCCGAGATCGTACTTCTCGAACTCCGGATGGGCGAGAATGCGCTGGTATTGCACCGGCACCAGCATGGCATGCGTCACGCGCTCGCGCCCGGCGATCTCCAGGAACTGCACCACGTCGAACTTCGGCATCAGGATCGTGGTCCCGCCCACGCCGATCGTGGCCAGCACCGCCACCAGCGTCGTGTTGGAGTAGAGCGGCGTCGAGGCGAGCGAGATCGTGTCGGGACCGTAGTCGAAAGCCTGGAAACGCACGGCAAGAATGTCCCGCATCGCATGGCTGTGCAGGATTCCCTTCGGCAGGCCGGTCGTGCCCGAGCTGTAGATGATGTTGAAGTCGTCCAGCGGATGGAGCGGCAGATCGAAGGCGACCTCGCTGGCCGGCGCAAGCCAGTGCTCGAAGTCGTGCCAGCCCGGTCGCGCGAAATCGTAGGCGATGCGGCCGCCCGGCACGAGCTTGCCGAGTTTCTCCTCGTAGGGCTCGACCAGCGCGCGATACCGGTCGGACAGGAACAGGACCCTGGCGTCGCAATCGTCGAGCATCTTCTCGAGGGCGTCGGCCGCCGCCATGGTCGACAACGGCACGACGCAGGCGCCGGCGCGCAGGCCGCCCATGAAGGTCTCGAGATAATCGATCGAGTTGGCAGCCAGGATGGCGATCTTGTCGCCCTTGCCGAGGCCCATGCCGGCGAGCGTGCGCGCCACCTTGTTGATGCGTCGGTCGAAGTCGTGCCAGCTCCGCACCGCCGCGCCGCACTTCACGGCCGGCTTCGCGGGAAAGAGTTCGGCATTCCGTGCCACCCGGACGGGGATCGACACGAACTCCGGAAATTCCTCCTCCGTCGGCTGCGGGACGAGCAGATCGGGCGCGGCTGGCTGATCCGGACTCATGGCCCGCCTATCGCTTGGGCTCGACCTTCTGCACCGGACCGCCCGCTTTCTTCCAGGCGCCGAGGCCGCCCTCGAGATGGGCGACCGGTGTCAGCCCCATGTCCTGCGCCGTCTTGGTCGCGAGCGCCGACCGCCAGGCGCCGGCGCAGAAAAAGACGAACTTGTTCCCGGTCTGGAAATAATCCTTGGCGTACGGGCTCTGCGGATCGATCCACATCTCCAGCATGCCACGCGTCACGTTGATGGCGCCTGGGATCGTGCCCTCGCGCCACAGCTCGCGCGGATCGCGGATGTCGATGAAGGTGATGCCGGCCTGTCCCACCAGCTTGATCGCGTCGGCGACCGGAATCGTCTCGATGTCGCGGTTGGCCTCGTCGACCATCTGCTGCACGGTCTTCCTGATCTTGAGCGGCATGGGCTGTCCTCCCGACCCGATGCCCATTTGTACTTTCAGAACAGCAGGCGCGGAAGTCCTTCGGCCTGGCCGCGAGCGAGTCAGAGATGATCGCTTTCGAATTCCGCACACGAAAACCCGAACTGCGCCAGGCCTTCCTCGAGATAGTCGCTCACCAGAGGCTGGCCGAGCAGGTACGCCGCGGTCCGGTCGACGTATTCGCGGACCGCCTCGTTGTGCAGCGCCTCCCATTCATCGATGTCGCGATCGCCGCGGCCGAGCTGCATCAGCGCGATGAGGTCGGCCTGCTCGTCATCCGACAAGGCGTCGATGAAGGCCTGGACCTCCTGGACGACGGGGTTGTCGGCATGGTCCTCGAGGACGGAAATCATCTTGTCGTCGGACGGGTTCGACGAATCGCCGGGATCGGTGTTCACGTCCTGGGCATCGAATTCACGCGTCTTGACGATCAGGTAGCAGACCTGTTCTGACGAAATGGAAAGGTTCGGCATCGCCTCGCTCCTCCTCCTTGCGGGCCCGAAGGTCGGGAGGACTGGCGGCCGACGGTCAGCCCTCGGGAACGCCGGCGTTCAGTTCCGCGAGCCAGAGGTCGGGGCTGCCATCCGAGGGCGCCCGCCAATCACCCCGCGGCGAGAGCGACCCTCCCGACGAAATCTTCGGTCCATTGGGCAACGCCGAACGCTTGAACTGGTTGCTGAAGAAGCGCCGCAGGAAAAGCTCCAGCCAGCGCCGGATTTCCGCGAGGCTGTAGGCGCGCCGCGTCCCCTCCGGAAGGTTGGCCGGCCACGCCCCTTTCTCCGCATCGTGCCAGGCGTTCCAGGCCAGGAAGGCGATCTTCGATGGTCGGTATCCCAGCCGCGTCAGGTAGAACAGGTTGAAGTCCTGCAGGGCGTAGGGGCCGACGAAGCTTTCGGTCGACTGGATGGCACCGCCATCGCCGGCGGGCACGAGCTCCGGCGAGATCTCGGTATCGAGGATGTCGTGAAGGACGGCGGCCGTTTCCTTGTCGACGTCGCCCGACGCGGCGACGAAGCGGATCAGATGCTGGATCAGCGTCTTGGAGACGGAACCGTTGGGATTGTAGTGGGACATGTGATCGCCCACGCCGTAGGTGCACCAGCCGAGGCCGAGTTCGGACAAGTCGCCCGTACCGACCACAAGGCCGCGCTGCTGGTTGGCCAGGCGGAACAGGTAGTCGGTGCGCAAACCCGCCTGCACGTTCTCGAAGGTGACGTCGTAGAGCTTCTCGCCCTTGGCGAAGGGATGGCCGATGTCGCCCAGCATCTGCCGGGCGGCCGGCTTGATGTCGATCTCCTCCGCCGTGACCCCCAGCGCCTTCATCAACCGCCAGGCATTGGCGTAGGTCTTGTCGGAGGTGCCGAAGCCCGGCATCGTGAAGGCCTTCACGTTCCTGCGGCCGAGCCCGAGCTGATCCATCGCCCGGCAGGTCACGATCAGGGCATGCGTGGAGTCGAGGCCGCCGGAAACGCCGATGACGGCGTTCTGTACGCCGCTCGAGCGCAGGCGCTGCGCCAGCCCCTGGATCTGGATGTTGTAGGCCTCGTAGCAATTGTCGCGCAGCTTGGCCGGATCGGACGGCACGTACGGAAAGCGCTCGATCGCGCGTTCGAGCGCGACGCTGTCCGCCGGTGGTTCGAAAGGAAATGCGATGCAGCGGAAGGGCGAGACGCGATCACGCTCCTGCAGCGCGCAGTCGGCGAAGCCGTTGTTGCGCAAACGCTCCTGGCGGATCCGGCCGAGATCGACGTCGGCGCGGACGATCGTCGACTCCTTCTCGAAGCGCGACGACTCGGCAAGCAGGTCGCCGAGCTCGTAGATCGCCGCCTGCCCGTCCCAGGCGAGGTCGGTCGTCGACTCGCCGGGCCCGGCGGCGGAGTAGGCATAGGCCGCGATGGCGCGCATGGACTGGCTGCCGCACAGGAGCTGGCGCGCCTCCGCCTTGCCGATGGTGATGTTGCTGGCCGACAGGTTCACCAGTAGCTCGGCACCGGCGAGCGCCGCATGGCTCGACGGCGGCACCGGCACCCAGATGTCCTCGCAGATTTCGACATGAAAGGTGAGATCGATGCCGGTGGCGCGAAACAGAAGCTCGGTTCCGAACGGCGCAACCTGGCCGGCCAGCTCGATCTCCCGCCGGATCAGATTGGCGCCCGACACGAAGTGGCGCTTTTCGTAGAACTCGCGGTAATTCGGCAGATAGGTCTTGGGCACCACGCCGAGGACCTTGCCGCGATGAATGACGACGGCAGTGTTGTGCAGACGTCCGGCGAGCCGCAACGGCGCGCCGACGATCAGCACGGGAAACAGCGTCTTCGACGCCTCGACGACCTTGCCTACCGACGCCTCGACCTCGTCGAGCAGCGCGTCCTGCAGCAGCAGATCCTCGATGGCATACGAGGAAAGTCCAAGCTCGGGAAAAACCATGACTGCAGCGCGAGCCTTGTCGCCAAGGGCTGCAAGCTTCAGCGTCTCGGCGACGTTGTAGGTCGCATCGGCGACGCGGGTACGCGGAACGCAGCAGGCCACGCGCACGAAATCGTGGGAATAGAGGGAGAAAAAATCTTTGCTCAAGGGATTGTGGTTCGGCGATGGTGGGCGCGACAGGGATTGAACCTGTGACCCCTGCCATGTCAAGACAGTGCTCTACCGCTGAGCTACGCGCCCGTCGCCGGCACCCCTCAACGAAGGGTGCGGTCGTCTACATCGACCTCATCCCCTTGGCAAGGGCGCGACAGGTGACGTTGCGTGCGGTGCGCGCTATGAACGGGGATGGAATCGTCGGCGCGTTCGACCGATCATGAGTCACTCGACTGTCGGCTGCCGGACCGCCAGGTCCTGCCTGTGGTCGTCGCCTCGCCGCACAGTGGCGACATCTATCCGGCCCGTTTCCTGAATCTCGCCGCCGTGCCCCTGTCCGCCCTTCGGCGGGCGGAGGACGCCTTTGTCGACGAACTGTTCGCCGGCGCGCCCGGCCTCGGGGCGCCGCTGCTCGCGGCCCGCTTTCCCCGTTGCTACGTCGATGCCAATCGCGAGCCCTACGAGCTCGACCCCGGGATGTTCGAGGGCCCCTTGCCGCGCCCGCTCAACCATCGCACGACCAGGGTGGCGGCGGGGCTCGGCATGATCCCCCGCGTGGCGGCCAGCGGAGAGGCGATCTATCGCGGCCGGGTGCCGGCCGACGAGATCGAGCATCGACTCGAGACCTGCTGGCGGCCCTACCACGCGGCCTTGTCGCGCCTGGTGGAGCAGACCCACAGGCTCTTCGGCGCCGTCCTTCTGATCGATGCCCATTCGATGCCGTCCTCGGCCTCGGGTATGGGAGTTCGCGACCGCGACCCGCGTGTCGACATCGTTCTCGGCGACAATCATGGCGAGGCCTGCGGGTCGAGCCTGGTCGATGGCGCGGAGGGTTGGCTGACGGCGCAGGGGCTGCGGGTTCTGCGCAACCAGCCCTATGCCGGTGGCTTCACGACCCAGCGCTACGGCCAACCGGCACTCGGCCGGCATGCTCTGCAGATCGAAATCAATCGCGCGCTCTACATGGACGAGACGCGGCACGAGAAGCTGCCCACGGCGGCAAACGTGCAGCGCCTCATGACGGAACTTCTGGCCGAGGTCGGCCGGCAGGCCCTCGAGATGGTGGCGCCACGACCGCTCGCCGCCGAATAGGCAACGCGACGCGCGCAAAAAAAGGGCCGTGACAAGCACGGCCCAAGTTTAGGGAGGAAACGCCCAAGACGGGCATACAGCAAACATAGAGGCCGCCGAGGCGGCGTTTGCTGCCCCCAAACAATGGTGCACCTGCGAAGAGAATGCAAGAGCCGGAAAGGGCCTTTAATTCACATGTTTATCCGTTCATTCAGTAAGGTTTCCGGTGTTGCTTTTCTGCAACGCACAATGGTTTCGCGAGGCAGGTTCGCCCGTCATGCAAGGCATGACGCCTCGCCGCGGCAAGTTTAACTAAGCCGTCCAACCCGTTGGCAATATCAGGAGGACGTCTTGGGCAAGAAGAAATTCGTCGTTGCGATGATGATGCACGAGACGAACACGTTCTCGCCCCTGCCCACCCCGATCGAATCCTTCGCACGCGCCGGCGCGCTCAGCGGTCAGCCCGCGATCGACGAGGCGGAAGGCACCAATACCTCCCTCGGCGGTTTCATCGAAGTGGCGCGCAAGGCGGATGCGGAGTTCACCGTGCCGATGGCGGCATCGGCCCATCCCTCGGGTCTGGTGACCAAGGCGGCCTACGAACAGATGACGACGGCCATCGTCGACGAGATCGGCAAGGGCTGCGATGCCGTGCTTCTGGCGCTGCATGGCGCGATGGTGGCCGAGCATCACGACGACGGCGAGGGAGAGCTGCTGAACCGCATCCGCAAGGTGGCTCCCGACGTGCCGATTGCGGTCGCGCTCGACTTCCATACCCAGATGACCGACGCGATGATCGACGGCGCCACCGTCATCACCGGCTATCGCACCTACCCGCACATCGACATGGCCGACACGGCCCGCCGTGCCGGCCGGACCCTGATCCGTGCCCTCGCGGGAGAGGTCGAGCCCAGGATGGTCTGGGGCAATCGCCCGATCATGAGCAGTTC
>NZ_DATBFE010000153.1:0-112929 GCF_036558665.1 Reyranella sp.
CGGCGGCAGGCCCCCCAGCACGTACTGCAAGGCTTCCAGGCCGCCGGCGGATCCGCCGATGACGACGATGTCGCGAGTGCGCGAGGTCTCGGCCAATATCGCCTCCGGTCGGGGGACATGAGAGCGCGGCAACCCGTCGCCTTGAGCGAGTGGCCGGAAGTCCCGGCCCGTCCGCGTGGCATTCGGCGCGTCTTTGGTAACGCACCGATCCTCGCCGGGTTCGCCAGAGTTAGGGCTGGAGCCGAATTTCAGCCCCGCGCGAAGCGGCCTCCGTCACCCGGAGCGCTCGATCAGGGTTTCGAGCAGGCGTTTCAGCTGAGCCATGGCCTTGCCGCCGTAGTTCTCGGCGATGAATGCCTCCTGGCCGAGAGCCAGGGGAACTAGACGGCGGACCAGCGCCTTGCCGCGGTCGGAACAGAAAATGAGCACCTTGCGGCGGTCGCGAGGGTCGGAGATCCGATACACCAGCGAATCGGCGACCATGCGGTCGATCGTCTTGGTGAGCGTGGGATGGTTGAGCAGCGCCGCTTCGGCGAGGTCGCCCATCGAACGCCCATTGCCGTCCGCCAGAACTTTCAGGATCCGCCACTGCTCGACGGGAACGCCTTCGACCCGCAAGCGCGTCTCGAGCTGGCGATTGATCTCGCGATTCGCCTGGGCGAGCAGATAGGCCAGGTGGACCGTAATGGGCGAATCGGCGGAGGGCGAATCGGACACGATCAGATCCCGAAGTTCTAGAGAGGCGAACGATGCTGCACGTTTGCGATCTATATGTACTTCAACGGTTGAAAATTCAATGTTCCTGCCGGCGAAGCGGGCCCAGAGAGGGCCGTTTCGCTTGCTCCGCGATGGACGCAGGATGCGCACGCGGAGGTCGATATGGGAGGCATTCCTAGGGGCCCGGTTGACGGTGGCCGATGCTAGCGGACAGCCCGTCTTCGGCCTGGAGTTCCGAACTGCCGCCCAGGGTGTCGCGCGGCATGCGCGGTGGCGTTCCGCGCGAGCGCCGCCGGCGGGACCGTCGCAAGCTGCGCATCGCCCACTTCACGACGCTCACCGGATCGGCCGGCATCTGGGGGCCTTCATCCGTCAATAGCGCTGTCCTTGCCGCGAGCGAGATCAACAAGCGCGGCGGGATCCTCGGTCGCGAGATCGAGCTTGTGATCCATGACGCCGGAGATGCGCCGGAGGATCTGGCGCGCACCGCCCAGGACCTCGTCACCGGCGAAGATGCGGACGTCATCCTGGGTTCGCACATGAGTGCAGTCCGCGTATCGCTTCGACAAACCTTCAAGGGACGTCTCCCGTATATCTACACGCCGATCTACGAAGGCGGCGAATGCACGCCGGGCGTCCTGGCGATCGGCGAGACGCCGCCCCGCCAGGCGCGTCCCGCGGTTCGCTGGCTGGCGGAGCACAGGCATGCCTGCCGCTGGTATCTGATCGGCAGCGACTATGTCTGGCCGTGGCTCTCGCACCGCGCAGTCAAACGCTACATCGCAGATGCCGGCGGCCAGATCGTCGGCGAGGATTTCGTCAGAGTGGGCGAGCACGACCACAGCCGCTATCTCGAGCGCATCCGCACGACCCGGCCCGACGTCGTGTTCATCTCGCTCATCGGCCTCGACGGCATCGTCTTCAACCGATCTTTCGGCGAGCATGGCCTCGGTTCGAGGATCCTGCGTCTGGCCAATTGCGTGGACGAGACGGTCTTGCTCGGTATCGGCGCGGACAACACGACCAATCTGTTTGCTGCCTCGGGCTACTTCGCGAGCGTCGCGACGGCGCACGGCGAGGCTTTTCGCGCCGCCTACCACGATGCATTCGGCGCATTCGCACCGCTGCCGGGATCCACGGCACAGTCGAACTACGAAGGACTGTACTTTCTCGAAGCGATTGCCCGTCGTGCAGGCACGCTCGACCTTCGCAGCCTTTGCGCGGCCGCGGAGGGTGCCGTGTACCGCGGCGGGCGAGGCGCGCTTGGTATGCATCGCCAGTGCGTCGAGATGCCGATCTATTTCGCCGAGGCCGACGGCTTCGACTTCCGGCTGCGGGAAAGATTCTGACTGCGCCGCTCGCCAGAAATTGGTTGAAGACTAAAACATTTCTGTTTTAAGTATCCGGTTTGGAGCAATTCCACGCTGCCGTCGCGCATGACGGCGGTCGCTTGGATCTGGCGTGGTGGTCATGGGCGACGAAGTTAAGCTCGCGTTCGACCTGCTGGCGTTCATCTCTGTCATGGTGCTGATCGTGCTGGGACTCGGCATCATCGCCAGTATGATGGGCATCTTCAATTTTGCCCACGGCGAGTTCGTCCTCCTCGGCGCCTATACGGTCTACCTGTTCGAAAGCAGTGGCTGGTCGGCCTGGGCCGGCATTCTCGCCGCGCCTGTCGTGCTGGCGATCGTCGGCCTGGTGCTCGAACGCCTGGTGATCCGGCGGTTCTACGCGGCGCCGATCGTCGCCATGCTCGGCACCTATGCGATCGGTCTCATGATCCGCGAGACCATCCGTGCTCTTCTGGGCGGCCAGTACAAGTCGATCAATGAGCCGTTGTCCGGCGCCTTCACCGTGTTTGGCCTCAACTTCTCGGTCTGGCGCACCGTGATTGTGCTGACGACGATCCTTGTCATCGCCGGCACCTGGCTCTTCCTGTCACGGACGTCGACCGGCCTCCAGGTCCGTGGCGCGCTGGAGAATCCCAACCTCGCGCGAGCCTGCGGCATCTCGACCGGCAAGCTCTATGCTGCGACCTTCGCGTTCGGCGCGGCGCTGGCCGGTCTCGCCGGGGCGCTGATCGTGCCGCTCTACCAGCTCTCCGCCGATATCGGCACGCGCTTCCTGGTGCAGGCCTTCCTCTCGGTCATGCTGGGGGGCGTCGGCACCTTCGAGGGGCCGGTGCTGGGCGCTGCCGCCGTCGGCGGCATGGCCGCCGGATTGCCGTGGATCGTCATCCCGGTACTCGCCGATCCGCTGGTGTTCGTGATCGCGCTCGCGATCGTCAAGTTCCGTCCGCAGGGATTCATCACGCAAGGGAGAATCTAAATCATGACCGACAAACGATTTCGCGACGATCTTTCGCGCCAGGGGCTCGGCCGCCGGCGCCTGATGGGCGCGGGCGCACTTGGCGCGGCCGGCTGGATCGCAGGTGGAGGCGGCTGGTTGCTGGCGCCCAAGGGAGCCTATGCGGCGGATGCCATCAAGATGGGTATCGCGACCGACATCACCGGCGCCATCGCCCCTTCGGGCAATGCCGACTGGCAGGTTGCGCAGTTCACTGTCGAGCAGATCAACAAGGGCGGCGGCGTCCTCGGCCGGCCGATCGAGCTCTATCTCGAGGATACCGCGTCGGATCCAAAGATCGCGGTGGGCAACGTGCGCAAGCTGATCCAGGAGCGCAAGGTCGATGTCGTGCTGGGTGGCATCACATCGGCGATGCGCCAGGCCATCAAGGACCCGATCGTAAATCGCGGCCGCACGCTCTACATCTATCCGCAACTCTACGAAGGCCAGGAGTGCACCAAGCATCTCTACTGCACCGGCCCGACGCCGGCGCAGCAGTGCGACAAGCTCATTCCCTATCTCATCAAGACGGTGGGCAAGAAGCGGTTTGCCATGCCGTCGGCCAACTATGTCTGGCCGCAACTCCTCAACAAGTATGCCCGCAAGGTCATCGAGGCCAACGGCGGCGAGGTCGTGTTCGAGGAATATTACCCGCTCGACCAGGCGGAGTATTCGGCGACCATCGGCAAGATCCGCGACGGCAAGGTCGACTGCGTGTTCAACACCGTCATCCCGCCGGGCTTGCAACCGTTCTTCAAGCAGCTCTACGAGTCGGGCTTCCAGAAGAGAGGCGGGGCGTTGGCTTGCGTCTACTTCGACGAGAACCTCTTGAACTACCTGCCGGCGGAGGAGATGGACGGCCTCTATAGCTGCCTCGACTACTTCCAATCGGTGGCCGATCCGTTCAGCAAGCAGCTCCAGGCCGACTACGCCAAAAGGTTTCCCGACACCAAGTACCTGTTCACTGCGGGCTCCGCTGCGACCGGCATGTATCGGGGGATCAAGCTCTACGAAGTTGCGGTCAAGGCGACCAATGGCGATCTGAAACGGGAAGTGGTGTCGGCGGCCTATGACAAGGCCAAGATCGACCAAGGCCCGGGCGGTGGCGCCGAGATGGTGCCGGCCCACATGCACTGCAAGATGAATATGTATATCGCGCAATGCAAGGTCGATGCGGGCAAGCCCCGTTATGACATCATCGGCAAATCCGACATGGTCGATCCGAAGGAATGCTGAGCGAAGCTGAGTCCGAGCTAGCCATCTCGTCTCCGTCGGAGAAAAAGCGGCGGGGAGCGGCGGGACGTGCGCGGCGGTTCCGCCGCGTCCTGCCCTACATCGAGGTCGGCGCGCTGGTCGTGGCGCTGGTCCTGCCGTTCGTTCTCGGTGACCGTACCGATCTCGTGACGCTCGCGACCAATGTCCTGATCCTGTCGATGCTCGCCATCAGCTTCGATCTCTGCTGGGGCTTGGCGGGCATCATGAGCTTCGGCCAGGCGCTGTTCTTCGGAGTTGCGGGCTATGCCATCGCACTGGTCGGGCGCGACCTTGATTTCAGCGACATCTGGGGCACGTTGCCGTTGGCCATGCTGGTCGGGCTTTGCCTGTCTGGCTTGTTCGCCGCCTTCCTGCTGCTTGGCCGCACGACGCCCAGCATCATCTTCGTGGCCTTCGGCACGCTGACCGGATCCTACGCTGCCGAGCGCCTCGTCTCAGGGTGGCAATATGTCGGCGCCGGCAACGGTCTTTCCTCGGTCAAGCTCCTGAAGCTTGGCGCCTACGAATTCGTCGAGGGCGACACCTTCTATTTCCTGGCGCTCGGTTTGTTGCTGCTGGTCTACCTGGCGGCGCGCTACTTCAAGCGGTCGCAACTCGGTCTGGTTCTGGCCGGCATGCGCCAGAACGAGGAGCGGCTGGCGTTCCTCGGGTACCGCGTGCAGCTCTTCAAGGCGCTGTTGTTCTCCTTCGCGGGCCTGGTCGCGGGCCTTGGGGGGGCGCTCTACAGCTACCATCAGGGCTTCATCGGTCCAGGCAACATGGGACCTGGCCTCTCGACCACTGCGGTCATCTATTGCCTGCTCGGCGGCTCCGGCACGTTGATCGGTCCGGTCTTCGGGACGGCGACGGTGGAGGTGCTGTCCTACGCACTGTCCGACATCGACGCCATCAGACACATATGGCCGGTCGTGCTGGGTCTGGTGCTCTTGCTTGTGGTGATGTTCCAGCCGCGCGGAATCGTCGGGCTGTTCGTGTCGGATCGCGAGCGCATCGGCTCCTATGGCCGACGCCGTTCAAGCAGCTGACGCATCATGGCGCTCCTCGAAATTCGCGGCGTTAGCAAGAGCTTCCGCACTCTGCGGGCGCTGGATGGTGTCGATATCGATGTCGAGGCCGGGCGGTTCCATGGATTGATTGGGCCGAACGGCTCGGGCAAAAGCACGCTTTTGAAGGCGATCGCCGGCGCACATTTTGCCGATTCGGGCACTATCGTCTTCGACGGAACCGACATCACCCGCGCCACGCCCTACGAGCGCGCCCGCGCCGGCCTCAGCCTCAAGTTCCAGATCACCGCCGTGCTGCCGGAACTGTCGGTCTACGACAACGTCCTGCTCGCGACCCAATCGGCCGAGAGCCTGCCGAGGCTTTTGCGATCGTCGTCGCGTCATGCGCTTGGCGAAGACGTAGTCAGCCTGCTCAAGCGTTTCCGGCTGATCGATCGCGCCGACGATCTCGCGGGCGAGCTGAGCCATGGCCAGCAGCAGTGGCTGGAAATCGCCATGGCCCTGGCGCTGAAGCCCAAGCTCCTGCTGCTCGATGAACCAACCGGCGGTATGAGTCCGGAGGAACGGCAGGTGACGGGCAAGCTCCTCGAACCGCTTCGGGCGCATTGCGCCCTCGTCATCGTCGAGCACGACCTGCATTTCATCCGCGATATCTGCGACTACCTGACGGTGCTCGACCAGGGCAAGGTGCTGGATCAGGGCGATGTCGAGACGATCCAGCGCTCGCCCAAGGTCCAGCAGGTGTTCACGACCCGTGTCTGACGCGGCCCTCCTGCAGGTCGACGGCCTGTGCGCGGGCTACGGGCACAGCCAGGCCTTGTTCGGCGTTTCCCTGAAGGCCGCGCGGCGTGGCGCGATCGCAGTGCTGGGTCGCAACGGCGCCGGCAAGTCGACGCTGCTCAAGACCGTGTTCGGCGAGCTGGCGCCAATGTCCGGCACCATCCGCCTCGACGGGGCGGCGATCGAGAACGAGTCGGCCGAGCGGCGCGTGCGCCGGGGAATCGGCTACGTGCCGCAGGAGCACGCCATCTTCGCCAAGCTGACGGTGCGCGAAAACCTGCTGCTGGGCTGCGTGCGCCAGCCCGATCGCTCGGGCATGGACTACGTGCTCGATTTCTTCCCCAAGCTGGCGCAGCGACTGGCGCAAACTGCGGGTACCCTGTCCGGCGGCGAGCGCAAGATGCTGGCGATCGGCCGCGCCGTGCTGGGCCGTCCGCGGCTTCTCATGCTCGACGAGCCGACCGAGGGCGTGTGGGTCGGCGTGATCGAGGAGATCGCCGATCGCCTGAAGCAGCTGTCGAAGGAAATGGCGTTGATCCTGGTCGAGCAGCACATCGAGCTCGCGCTCGAGGTGGCGCAGCACGCCTATGTGATCGACCGCGGCCAAGTCGCCCTCGAGGGGCCCAGCGTGTCGGTGAAGAATGATCCGCAATTGATGCGCCATCTGGCGCCCTGACATGTCGATTCACGGCAAGAGGAGGAGACCATGGCCGTTCAAGTCCCGACTGAAGAGCAATTGCGACTGGTGGCGGCCGAGGTCGGCCTGTCGCTGACCGACGCCGACGTGAAGTCGTTCATCGATCTCATGCGGCCGAGCGTGGCCGCCTACAACGTGGTTGACGCCATGCCCGACAACCTTCCGCGCGTGAAATATCCGCGCACACCGGGCTACCGGCCGTCGGCCAGCGAGAACAAGCACAATGCATGGTACGTCAGGACCAAGGTCGAAGGCGCGTCGCGCGGCAAGCTCAAGGGCAAGACCGTGGTTCTGAAGGACAACATCATGCTGGCGGGCGTGCCGATGATGAACGGCGCGGCCACGCTCGAAGGCTACGTGCCCGACATCGACGCGACGGTGGTGACGCGCATCCTCGATGCCGGCGGCACGATCGTCGGCAAGGCGCATTGCGAGAATTTCTGCCTGTCCGGCGGCAGCCACACCAACGCGACGGGCGCCGTTCACAATCCCTACAAGCTCGGCTACTCGGCCGGCGGCTCCTCGTCGGGCAGCGCGGTGCTCGTCGCCCTCGGCGAAGTCGACATGGCGCTGGGCGGCGACCAGGGCGGCTCGATCCGCATGCCGTCGTCCTTCTGCGGCACCTACGGCATGAAGCCGACCCACGGGCTGGTGCCCTACACGGGCATCATGCCGATCGAGATCTATGTCGATCATACCGGTCCGATGACGGCAAATGTCAGCGACAACGCCTTGCTGCTGGAGGTGCTCGCGGGACCCGACGGCTACGACTCGCGCCAGATCAACGTCAAGACGCACCGCTACACCGATGCGCTCAAAGGCGACATCAAGGGCATGAAGATCGGCCTCGTGACCGAAGGCTTCGCGCAGGCCAATGCCGAGAAGGACGTGAACGAGAAGGTCAAGGCGGCGGGCAAGAAGCTCCAGGCGCTGGGCGCCACGGTCGGCGAGGTCTCCATTCCCATGCATCTTGCCGCGCCGGCGCTCTGGATGCCGATCGGCACGGAGGGCCTGACGCAGACCATGATGTGGGGTGACGGCTATGGCGTCAGCCGGCCCGATCTCTACGTCACCAGCCTGATGGACTTCCATCGCAACTGGCGCAGCCGCGCCAACGAGATGTCGGAGACCACCAAGCTCTTCACCATGTTCGGCACCTATATCCGCCGCTATTACGGCAGCCGCTACTACGGCAAGGCGATGAACGTGACCCGGCTGCTCACCGCGGCCTACGATGCGGCGCTCGACGAATACGATCTCCTGATGATGCCGACCACGCCGATCAAGGCGACGCCGCTGCCGCCGCCTGATGCGCCGCGCGAGCTCTATGTAGAGCGGGCGCTGAACATGATCTCCAACACCGCCCCGTTCGACATCACGCACCACCCGGCCATGGCGGTGCCGTGCGGCATGTCGGGCGGCTTGCCGGTCTCGCTGATGCTGGTCGGCAAGCACTTCGACGAGCCGGCGATCTACAAGGCGGCCTTCGCCTTCGAGCAGTCGGGAGACTGGAAGAAGATGTAGAACGCGAGGTCAGCGCGCGACGAGGCTGGTCACCGCTCCACCGGTCGCGGTCCGGCCGCCGTCGACTACGAACTGGCCGCCGGTCGTATTCGAGGCGAGGTCCGAGCAGAGGAAGAGAACCATGTTGGCGATCTCTTCCGCCGTGGTGTAGCGCCCGGTCGGCTGGGCGGCTTGGTAGCGCGCGTTGATCGTCGCCGGATTGCCCGGCGAGAGCTGTTCCTCGAGCGCGTGGATCATGCGCGTGTCGACCGGACCCGGGCAGACCGCGTTCACGCGGATACCCTGACGCGCGACCTCGCCGGCCGCCGTCTTGGTGAGCCCGATCACGGCATGCTTGGAGGCGACGTAGGCCGGCATGCCCGGTGTTGCCACCAGCCCCGCGACCGAAGCCGTGTTGACGATCGCCCCGCTCTTCTGGCGGATCATCTGCGGCAGCACATGGCGCAAGCCCAGGAACACGCCTTTCACGTTCACGCCGATCACCGCGTCGAACACCGCCTCGTCGTACTCCGCCGTCGGCATCACCTTGCCTTCGATGCCGGCATTGTTGAAGAAGCAGTCGATCCGGCCGAATCGATCGACGGCAGCGTTCACGTAGGCGCGGACGTCCTCGGATCTTGCGACATCGGCGGTGACAGCAAGCGTCTCGCCGCCTTTCTGCCGGATGATGCCGGCGGTCGCCTCTGCCGCCGCTCCGTCGCGGTCGACGACCACGACCTTCGCGCCGCGCTCGGCGAAGCCCATCGAGACAGCGCGGCCGATGCCATTGCCGCCGCCGGTGATCAGCGCGACCTTGCCGGTGAAATCCATGATGCGTGCCCTCTTGCCCAACGATACGGGAAGTCTACCATCGCCGGGCCGTTGCAGTCGCGAGGAGCCGGCATGACCATCACCGTCACGCCACGACATCCTGCCTTGGGCGCCGAGGTCCGCGGCGTCGATATGCGCCATCCGGTAGAAGCCCAAACGGTGCAGGCGATCCGTGACGCCTGGACCAGGCATCTCGTCCTCGTCTTCCCCGACCAGCGCATCAGTGACCCGGAGCATGTTGCTTTCACGCGCAATTTCGGCGAGCCGGAGATCTTCCATCAGACCTCGCTCAGCCTGCGCTCGGACCGGGTGAAAGAGATCTTCCTGGTCTCCAACGTCGACGAGCATGACCGGCTCATGCAGCCGTCGGAGCCGTCCCAGAAGCAGCTTTCCTCGTCCCGCCAGTGGCACACCGACTCGAGCTACCGGCCGATGCCCAGTATCGGCTCGTTGCTGCATGGCATCGAGATCAGCCGCACCGGAGGCATCACTCAGTTCATAAACATGTACATGGTGTACGACGAGCTGCCGGAGACGCTGCGCCGCCAGGTGGAAGGCCGGCGCGCGCGGCACGACTTCAGCATGCTGCACCGACTCACCGGCGCGCCGCCGCCGACGGCGCAGGAGCAGGCGGCGATGCCGCCGGTCTGGCATCCGATGGTGCGGCGCCATCCAGTCAGCGGGAAGAAGTCGCTCTATATCAGCTCGATCTACAACGACGCGATCGAAGGCATGGACGATAGCGCCGCGCGCCGCCTGATCGAGGAACTCTCGACCTTCTCGGCCCAACCCAGATACATGTACCGTCATGTGTGGCAGCCGCACGACGTTCTGATGTGGGACAACCGTTGCACAGTTCATGCGGTCACGCCGCACGATCCGGAGGAACGTCGCGTGATGCACCGCACAACGATCGTCGGCAACGAGTCCGTCGTACCCGCATAGGCGTCCTGAAGCGCGGCTGCTTGAACGGCGGCAAAGGGGGGCATAGCCTTCCCGATTGCCAGTAGACGCCCACTCTCTCGCTCAACCGACGCGTCTCCTGCGCAAACAAGTGAGAGGAGACACCCAGATGAAACGGCAAGAGACAGCTTTGTCCAAAGTGTGCCTTGTCGGTGCGGTCGCGGCCTTTTTTGGCTGCGGTGCCCTATCGGTCCAGGCTCAGACCACTGCGGAGTCGAGTGGGCTGAAGCACTATGAGTCCAACAGCAAGGACTTCTGGCTCCATCCGCCCGATGACTGGTTCCTCGGCGACGAGACCAAGGACCAGAAGGGGCTCACGCCGAATGCCGGCCAGCCATTGCCGACGCCCGAGGCCGACCTCGAGAAGATCCTCGCGAAGATCAAGCTGCCTCAGGGATTCAAGATCAGTGTATGGGCGAGCAACGTTCCCCAGGCGCGACAGATGGCGTGGGGAGACAAGGGCACTCTCTTCGTCGGAACCTTCGACAAGGGGACGGTGTCCGCGGTCAGCGAGGTGAACGGCAAGAGGGTCGCCAAGCCCTTCATCACCGGCCTGCGCATGCCCACCGGGGTCGCGTTCATGGATCACGCCCTCTACGTGATCGACATCGACAAGCTCTACAAGTACGACAATCCGGAAGCGGATCTCGAGAAGGCGCCGACTCCCAAGGTCGTCTACGACGACATGCCGCCTTACATCCCGCACGGCTGGAAGTACCTCGTCCCGGACGGCAAGGGCTGGTTCTACATTCCCTTCGGGCCGCCCTGTAACATCTGCCTGCCGCCGACCAGCGTGTCGCAATATCGGCGCGTCAATCCGGCGAACGGCACGGCGGAGCTGGTGGCGCTCGGCATACGCAACAGCGTCGGCGGCGCAGTCGATCCGCGCACCGGCGATCTCTGGTTCAGCGAAAATGCCCGCGACTGGATTAGCGACGACAAGCCGAGCGACAAGCTCAATCATGTGTCCAGGCTCGGCCAGCACTTCGGCTATCCCTACTGTCATGAAGGCGACATGGTCGATCCGAAGTTCGGCATGGGCCACAAGTGTTCCGAGTTCACGCCGCCCGTCGTGAAGCTCGGCCCGCATGTGGCGCCGCTCGGCATGAAGTTCTACACGGGCAACCAGTTCCCCGCCGAATACAAGAACGGCATCTTCATCGCCGAGCACGGCTCGTGGAACCGGCACAAGAAGAACGGCTATCGGATCGTCTTCATCTCGGTCGGAGCCGACGGCAAGAATCCCAAGGAAACCGTCTTCGCCGGCACGTGGCTGGACGACCAGAAGATCCTCGGCCGTCCGGCCGATATCCTCCAGGCGCCCGATGGTTCGTTGCTGGTCGCCGACGATCAGACCAGCGCCATCTATCAGATCAGCTATCACAAGTAGCTGGGCCGACTCCGTTCTCCCCGTCCGCAACCCGGCGGCCGGGGAGGCGCTTCTTTGTTTCCGACGAGGCGACCGGTTGCCGAGGGGCGATGTCCGCGAAATCGAGTTTCACGCTTTCCGTCCTGATGGCGATTGGTTTGCTGTTGATGCTTCCGGCCACGACAGGGCATGCCGGCGAGCCGCCGCCCGCTTTGAAGGAAATCGTCGAGACCTGTGCCTCGTGTCACGGTCAGGACGGCGTATCGGCAATCGTGAACACGCCTTCGCTGGCTGGCCAGCCCGACATCTTCATCCAGTACCAGCTCGTCTTCATCCGCGATGGCACGCGCAAGGTCGAGGTCATGCAGGAGATGGCCAAGGCTCTGACCGACGAGAATATCCGCGATCTTGGCGCCTACTACTCGGCGCTGCCTCCGCCGCCCGCCCTGGCCGATGCGCCGGCGGTCGATGTCGCCAAGGTCGCCGCGATCATCACGCAGCGTCACTGCGACAGCTGTCACAAATCGGATTTCTCGGGCCAAGGTGAAACCGCCCGTCTTGCCGGACAGCGGCCGGACTATCTGATCAAGGCCCTGTCGGATTTCCGTGCCGGAGTCAGGCGCGGCCGCGGCATGGGCACCATGATGGAAGTCTCAGTGACTCTGCAAGACCCCGATATCCAGATGATCGCTGCCTACCTGGCGAGCAAGCCTTGACACCCTGTTTGAATCCTCCGCATCATCCCACGTCCATTTCAAGGGAGCGAATCCATGGCTTGGAAAACGCCGCGCATTGTCGAAATCGCCGTCGGCATGGAAATCAACTCCTACGCCTGCGCCGATCTGTAGTTTCTGCAACCTTCGCGGCATCCTCGCCGCGATATAATGAATGACGGTCGCCATGAAGGCCGTCGTTCTGGGTGCAGCTGCCGGCGGTGGCTTCCCCCAATGGAACTCCAACGCAGAAGCCTGCCGTCGGGCTCGGGCTGGCGACGTCAAGGCGTCGCCCAGAACGCAGGCGTCGCTCGCTCTTAGCGGCGATGGCGAGCGTTGGTTCCTGATCAATGCGTCGCCCGACCTTCGCCAGCAAATCGAGGCCCGTCCGTTCCTTCATCCTCGTCGCGGCCTGCGTTCGTCGCCGATCGAAGGGGTGTTGCTGACGGGCGCGGACGTCGACGCGATCGCAGGACTCCTCCATCTCCGGGAACGGCAGGCTCTCACCATCTATGCCAGCGCCCAGGTGCTCGATGTGCTGAAGGCCAATCCGATTTTCGGCGTGCTCGCGGAGAGCTGCGTGCGGCGTCAGGCAGTTCCGCTCGGCTTGCCGGTCGAGTTGCGCCATGTCGATGGCAGCGGCAGCGGGCTCGACGCCGAGCTGTTCGAGGTTCCGGGCAAGGTCGCGCTCTATCTTGAAGCGGGTGACACACCGGGGGAGCTCGCAGGCCGACCGGGCGACACGGTCGGCGTCGAGGTGCGCGCGGGCGGCCGGCGGCTGCTCTACATTCCCGGCTGTGCGCGGATGACCGATGGCCTGAAGCAACGCCTTGCCGGCGCCTCTGTCGTGCTGTTCGACGGGACGCTGTGGCAGGACGACGAGATGATCCGGCTCGGCCTCGGTCCCAAGACCGGGCGACGCATGGGGCACATGAGCGTCAGTGGTCCCGGCGGCACCATCGACGCCTTCCGCGACGTGCCTGTGGGGCGCAAGATCCTGGTCCACATCAACAACTCAAATCCGATCCTGCTCGACGATTCGATCGAGCGCAGGAAGCTCAAGGAAGAGGGTTGGGAGGTGGCCTACGACGGCATGGAGGTGAACCCATGAACGTTCAGGTCGTTGATGCCGCACGCGATCGTCTGCTGACGCCGGACGAGCTCGAGGAGAAACTGCGTGCCATCGGTGCCGAACGTTACCATCATCTGCATCCGTTCCACCGCCTGCTGCATGGCGGCAAGCTCACGCGGGCGCAGGTGCAGGCGTGGGCGCTGAATCGCTACTACTATCAGGCGATGATCCCGATCAAGGACGCGCATGCCCTGTCCAAGTTGCCGACCTCGGAGCTGCGCCGCGAATGGCGCCGGCGGATCATCGATCATGATGGCGATGCACCCGGAGCCGGTGGCATCGAGCGCTGGCTGAAACTCGCCGAGGGCGTCGGCCTGGATCGCGCCTATGTGCAGTCGACGAGGGGTATCCTCCCGGGCACGCGCTTCGCCGTCGAAGCCTATGTCAACTTCGTGCGCGACCGGCCGGTCCTCGAAGGCATCGCTTCTTCGCTGACCGAGATGTTTTCGCCCGGCATCATCGCTGATCGCGTTCGCGGCATGCTGGAAGGTTATTCCTTCGTCACCGAGGAGACATTGGCCTATTTCACGCCCCGGCTAACGCAAGCGCCGCAGGACGTGAACTTTGCGCTTGGCTATGTCAAGGCCGAGGCGCGTACGCCGGCCGAGCAGGAAGCGGTAATGTCGGCTCTGCGCTTCAAGTGCGACGTGCTTTGGGCGCAGCTCGATGCGCTCTATCTCGCCTATGTCGAGCCCGGCATGATTGCGCCGGGCGCGTTCGTGCCGGAGTGACCGGTGGCTCCGGCCAGGGATCGCCTCGTCGTGTCGGCGGCCACGGTCCTGTGCCTCGCGCCCCACGTCGTCTTCCGCTTCGACGAGACGCGGCAGCGCTGGATCATGATGGCGCCCGAACGGCTGATGCTTCCGGACGAGCAGGCGGTCGAGATCCTGCAGCTCGTCGACGGCAAGACGAGGGTCGGCGCCATCGTCGACGGGCTTGCCGCCCGCTACACGCAGGCGCCGCGCGACGTCATCGCCAAGGATGTCACCGCCATGCTGCAGGATCTGGCGGACAAGGGTTGTCTCGTCAATGGCTCGCCCGATGCCGCCGCTGAATGACGTTCGTGTCGACCCGCCGCTGGCGTTGCTCGCCGAGCTCACGCATCGCTGTCCGCTGCGCTGCCCCTATTGCTCCAATCCGCTGAAGTTGGAGCGCGCCTCGGACGAACTGACCGAAGCGGAATGGCGCCGCGTGCTCGGCGAGGCGGCGGCACTCGGGGTCCTGCAGGTGCATTTCTCCGGCGGCGAGCCGATGGCGCGGCGCGACCTCGCGGCACTGGTCGCCGAAGCGAGCGGGCGCGGCCTCTACAGCAATCTGATCACGTCCGGTGCGCTGGGTGGCGAACCCGAACTCCGGGCCTTTGCGGCCGTGGGCCTGAAGCACGTGCAACTGAGCTTCCAGGATGCCGAGTCCGCGAACAACGATCGCATCGCCGGCCTCGCCGGCGCGTATGACAGGAAGACCCGGTTCGCCGCTGCCGTCCGGACGGCCGGCCTGCCGCTTACACTCAACGTGGTGGTCCATCGACAGAATCTCGATCGTCTTTCCGCGATGATCGACATGGCGCTGCGCCTGGGCGCGCGGCGCCTCGAGATTGCGCACGTTCAATACTACGCCTGGGCGCTTGCCAATCGGGCCGCCCTCCTGCCGGGCCGCGCCCAACTCGACGAGGCGACACGGACCGTCGAGGCGGCGCGCGAGAGGCTCAAGGGTATCCTTGCGATCGACTATGTCGTGCCCGACTATCACGGCGTGCGGCCAAAGAGCTGCATGAATGGCTGGGGCCGGCGCTTCATCAACATTTCGCCGGCCGGCAGGGCATTGCCCTGCCATGCCGCCGAGAGCCTGCCCGGTCTCGCCTTTCCTTCGGTGCGGGAGGCTGGCCTGGCCGAGATCTGGTACCGGTCCGAGGCCTTCAATCGCTTCCGCGGAACCGACTGGATGGCCGAACCGTGCCGGAGCTGCGAGCGGCGGACTGTCGACTGGGGTGGTTGTCGCTGCCAGGCGTTCCACCTGGCTGGCGATGCTGCCCGCACCGATCCCGTCTGTGCGCTGTCACCCGACCACGGCCTGGTCGAAGCAGCGCTACGCGACGCCGAGCGCCTGCCCGAGCCCTTCGTTTACCGCCATTTTGGATGAGCGCCGGGCCGTAGGCCCGGTGCGCCGGCCATTGCTCACCGTGTGAATCTCGTTGCCGCCTGGCCTCTGGACGCCTAGCGTCAGCGCAAGGTCTCGCCTGAAGGCCAGACAGAGGAGGAAACACATGGCTTCAATGAAGATTCGTCGTCGTCGTTTTGCCGCCGGCACAGCCGCGCTCTCGACCGCGCTCATCGCGGCTCCCTTCGTGCGCGGCGCCCATGCGGCCGGCAAGCTGTCCATGGGCTTTTGGGATCATTGGGTACCGGGCGCCAACGGCGCGACGGAGAAGCTGGTCAAGGAGTGGGCCGAGAAGGAGAAAGTCGAGGTCCAGATCGATTTCATCACGTCGCAGGGCAACAAACTGCTGCTCACCGGCGCCGCCGAGTCGCAGGCCAAGTCCGGCCACGACATCCTGGCGCTCTCGACCTGGCTGCCGTCCCGCTACAGCGAACTGCTCGCGCCCGTGAACGACGTGATGGACGATCTGATCAAGGCGAACGGCAAGGTGAATGCCACCGTCGAGTATCTCGGCAACATCAAGGGCAAGTGGATCGCCGTGCCGGCCACGGTGGGCAGCCAGATCAAGGGCCCGTGCTCGCGCATCGACTATATGAAGCAGTATGCCGGCATCGACGTACAGGCGATGTATCCCGCGGGAGCGCCGCCCAAGGCCGACGACTGGACGTTCGACGCCTTTCTGAAGGCTGCGGAAGCATGCCACAAGGGCGGCCATCCCTTCGGCATCGGGCTCGGCACCACGGCCGACAACGTCGACACCGCAGGGGCCATTTTCCACGGCTTCGGGGCAGAGCTGGTCGACGACAAGGGCAACATTACGGTGAAGAGCGATGCCGTCCGCCAGGCACTCGACTTCTACAAGAAGCTGATGGCGTTCCTGCCGCCCGACGTGCCCGCCTGGGACGACGCCTCGAACAACAAGTTCCTGGTGTCGGGCCAAGCGTCGATGATCATGAACCCGCCGAGCGCCTGGGCGGTGGCCAAGCGCGATGCGCCCAAGGTGGCCGAGCAGTGCTGGACGCACGGCTTCGCAAAGGGCCCCAAGGGCCGGTTTGCTCCCTTCACGCCGTATTTCTGGGGCATCTGGAGCTTCAGCAAGAACGTGCCGGCGGCCAAGAGCCTGCTGAGGCATCTGTCGCAGGCCTCGTCGGCCGAAAAGATGGTCGAGGCGAGCGGCGGCTACGATCTGCCTTCCTTCGAGAATCTCACCAAGTTCAAGGTCTGGGCCGAGGCGGAGCCGCCCAAGGGCACGCTCTTCCACTATCCCGATCCGTACCACCACCAGATTCTCGCGGCCGCCGGCGCGCCGGCACCGCACAGCATCGGCGAGCGGATCTACACCCAGGCGACGCAAACCCAGATGGCCGTGCGCTACTTCCGCGGCGAGGCGATGGAAAAGACGCTGGCTTGGGCGGAAAGCGAGCTCGAAGGTTACATGCGCAACTGAGTTGGGCGCGCCGCTTCGCCCAGGCGGAGCGGCCTCTCGCTCGGCCGTCCGACGAAAAGGTTCCCTGCGAGAAGTGACAAATCTGCAACCTTCGTCGGGGCGGCGGAGTTAGGTCTATATGCAGAAGGTCACCGCAGGCCGGGGCTTGGCGCACGGCGTCGATGCCGAGGTGGAAACGCTACGGCTTCTCGCCGTCCAGCGTCGCAAGGCGTCGCTAGGCTTGTTCCTCAAGCAGAATGTCTCGCCCGACCTTGGCAGCGAAGCCGGTCCCGCCGAAAAAGCGAAAGCACAAGCCTTGGGTGAACCTTCGGCCGGCCGCGTACGCACCGGTAACGCCATTTCCCGGCTCGAAGGCGCATAGGCTGCCAAAGGCGGGACCACCTCAGACCAGCTCTCCGTCACATTGTTCGTGTTGCAGCCAAGCCACATGTCCGCAACTTTCGCGGCCGATAGCAACGCGAGCACCGCGCAGATCCTTTGTGGGTTGGTCGCCTTTCCGGCGCTCCAAGGAGGTTCGATGACGATCTCGCCAGGCAGTGCTCGAAGACTGTATCCGCAGGCCGCTGCAGGCGTTGAACAAAATTCGGCACATTCCCATTCCAGAGCCGCCGCGCTGTCGCGCCAGCTTTGCGTCGAACTGCAGGCCTTGACGGGCAATGCCAGTTCGAGCGTGTTGCTCGACATCCTGGCGAGCCGGCTTCGGGTGGGCCTGCGCGAACTCGAGCCGGCGCTGGCTTTGGGCATCGAATCCGGATGGATCGAACGCCGGGCCGATGCGGTAGCGCTGCGCGAAGAAGGCCGCCAGGCGACGCTCGTTCGCTGGCCACCGCGCGAACCCTTGCGAGTGCAAAGCCGCTTTCGTTGACGGGACCACTGAAAAACCGTCGAGGCGTCACCGCGTCTCCGGGCATTTGCATGCCTTGTATGTGAAATAGACCGCACGCTTGCCCTATCGACAGGCATAATGACGCCGAGAGGGACCCTTGTCCGGGTCCTGGAATGGGTGGGCATGGTGAAGGACGGCACGAGCGCGGCGGCCATCGAGGCTCGCGCGACGGTTTCCGGTGGCCTCGACAGCCGAGCCTCCTGGAAAGCTGCCTGGCTGACGCTCGCCATCTTGTCGGTGTCCTACGGATCACCGCTCTTGATCGTGGTCGGCATGAAGACCATGCAGGCCGAGCTCGGGACCGAGCGGTCGGTGCTGGCGCTCGCGGGCGCGCTGGTCTGGGTCGGCACCGGCGCGGGCGGCATCCTGATGGGGTGGCTGGCCGATCGCATCGGGGTGCGCTGCACCGTCACGATCGGTGCCTGCATGATCGCCGGCGGTCTCGCACTTTCCTCTACCGGCACGATCTGGGCGCTTTACGTCGGGCACGGCCTGATGATCGGCTTGTTCGGCAATGGCGGCGTCTACCCGCCGTTGCTGGTCTATGTCAGTCGCTGGTTCGAGCGGCGACGCGGCGCGGCGATCGCGCTGATCTCCTCGGGCCAGTACGTCGCGGGCGTCGCCTGGCCGTCGCTATTCGAGCGCGCGATCGACGGCATCGGCTGGCAGATGGCGATGCTCGCTTTCTCCGCAGCCGTGCTGGTTCTCATTCTGCCTGCGACGCTGATGCTGAAACCTGCGCCGGGTCAGCCCATACCTCTTTCCCTCCGGCCTTCGTCGGGTGCGCGAACACAGGCGGAGGGGCGGCTTCGGACGCGTCGTGTCGGGGGCCTTCATCCCAACGTCGCGCAAGCGCTGCTGTGCCTCGCCGGCTTCTTCTGCTGCATCCCGATGTCGCTGCCCTCCTCACACCTCGTGGCCTTCTGCGGCGACATCGGCATCAAGCCGACTCACGGCGCGGCGATGCTTTCGGTGATGCTGGGCGCGGCCTTCCTCGCCCGACAAGCTTGGGGTGCGCTGGCCGACCGCATCGGCGGCTTGCGCACGGTGATGGCCGGTTCGGCCTGCCAAGCCGTCGCCATCGGGTGTTTTCTGCTGACGCAAGACGAGGCGGGGCTGTTCGCCATCGCTGCCGCCTTCGGCCTGGGCTTCAGCGGCATCATCCCTTCCTATGCAGTGGCGATCCGCGACCTCTTTCCCGCCGCCGAGGCCTCCTGGCGCATTCCACTTACGCTCTTCACCGCCATGAGCGGCATGGCCTTCGGGAGCTGGTTCGCGGGCGCCCTGTATGATCACTTCGGTTACTACGCTCCGGCTTTCGGCGTGAGCGTGGTCTTCAATCTCCTGAACCTTGCCGTCGTCGGCTTCCTCGTGCTGCGCCTTGCGGGCGCGCGGCAGGCGGCGGTGTGGTCGGCCGCCGAGTGACGGCCATGCGCCTGGCTTCCTCGACCACTACGTTTGCCGATCTCGATCGGGCCGGACGGGCGGTACGGGTCGAATGTCAGCGTTGCGGTCATCTCGAGACGCTTGATGGCGATAGCGCTGCCCTTGCCGCCCGGCGCGTGTCCGGTGCCCGCTTCCGCTGCGTCGCCTGCGGCGCCTTCGGCCTGCCGACCATCGTCGACAAGCCGCGCCGGCTTTCGACCGACCGGCTGGCGCGGCATGCCAGAAGCGTCGAGCGGCCACCGCGGTCGAAGCGCTGAGTGCCGAGGACGGTGTCCGTCGGCCGGGATGGAGGTTATTCCGGCGTGCCGGCGATGCGGAAGGCAGCCGCCGCCTGCTCGCCGGAGCCCGTCAGGTCGCCGGTCGTGAAGACATCGTCCGCCGGCCGGTCGGCCATAAGCCGCAGTGCGATCATGCTGGCCAGGAGAACCATCGAGGTGACGATGCAGGAGACGGTGAGCGCGCCTGCCCAGTCATAGGAGGGCGCCATTGCATCAAGGAGGTATTGCCCGAGCCAGACGAGCCCGTAGATCACCTGGACCATCGCCGTGGTGATCAGCGCGGTTCCTGCAGCCACGACGGCCGGCAGCATTTTGGTCACGATCGGTGCGCTCCTGAAAGGCCAGTCCAATGTGATCGCGTTGACTCACAGCAGCAAGGATGATCGCGATCGATTTGGTTACATTTGTATTCATCTGAGGAAAACCGAGCCATGGCTTGACGAACCGCGCAAGGCGCGCTGCGAGTGACTGCCGGTGTTCGTCTCGACGCGGATCGTGGACTGAAACTGAAGAAGTCGAAAAAAGAGGCGGCCGATGGGCCGCCTCCTTCGTTCTCTTTCATTCTTTCGAGTGTCGGCTACTGGAGCACGATCACGACGCGGCGATTCTGCGGCTCGCGTACGCCGTCGCCGGTCGGGACGAGCAGGTCGGCCTCGCCCTTGCCGACGACGGAGATCGCCGTGGCCGGCACACCGTCGCGCACCAGCGCGTCCTTGACCGCGTTGGCACGACGCAGCGACAGCGCCATGTTGTAGTTCGCCGGGCCGGAGGTATCGGTGTGCCCGGTCGCGGTGATGCGCGCACTGCCTTTGGTCTTGTAGGCGTCGGCCGCCTGCTTGATCGTGTTCAGGGCCTGGGCCGACAGGTTCGAGCGATCCCAGTCGAAGAACACCATGAACGACGGCGCAGCCACCGGCGGCGGCGGTGGAGGAGGCGCCGCCATCGCGGGTGCGCCGAACTTGTACTGCAGGCCGACCATCAGGTTGAAGTTGTTGTCGCTCGGCGTGCCACTGAGGCTGACGGGCCCGCTGAACCAACCCAAGGTCGGGCTGGTCGTGCCGTAGTACCGCCCCTCGAGGTTCAGGCGGAACTGCTCATTGATGTTCCAGCCGATGCCGATGATGCCCTGATAGGCGAATTGGGTGCTGCTGACAGTGCTGTTGAGCGCCGAGGCATCGATGAAGGCGACGCCCAGACCTGCGCCGATGTAGGGCACAATGGTCTGACCGGCGAAGAAGTCATAGTACACATTGGCCATGACCGACGCCTGGTGCCAGTCTACGCCCGCCGTGAAACCGGAGACAGCCAGCGAACCCGTATTGTCGCGATAGATCCCTTCCAACTCGACGCGCGGCCCGACAAAGTCGTAGCCGATCACGCCACCGGCCGCCCAGCCGGTATCGAAAGAGGCATTCGCTGTCCCGCTGAGCGTGCCCAAGCCGGTAATGCTGCCGGTCCCAGTGAAGGAATTGTTCAGCAGCCAGTTCAGACCGCCCTCGGCACCGATATAGAAGCCGGGGTACTGGAGGGATTGCGCCTGAGCTGCGAGCGGAAGCGCACCGACAAGCGCGGCCGCGATCAACATCTTCTTCATCTGACTCTGATCTCCCAATACACGGAGTACGACAGGTTGCATTTCCTGGCGCTTCATCCATAGTGTAATCGAAAGCCGGTCGGGCGGACACGCTTTTAAGCCTGTTGCGTGTGCATTTCGATGTGGTTGTGTTGAAACTGCAACAGCCGTTCTGCCGGCAAGGATTTGCAGTTTCACATGCTCTGATTCCGATTGATATCCGGAGTTGATCAACCTATGATTGTCTGGTCGGGACGAGCACCGACAATTTGAGCGTTGGCGACGCCCGCCTTCTTCCCCGAAGGCGGGCGTTACTTTTTGAAAATGGTCGGGCCGTCGCGGCCGCGCGAGGGACCGATCTTTTTGCCTGTCGCGGGTCCTGGACGATTGGGCTAGTGTTTTCTGATCAATTGGTCAGGTTCTGGAGGCAGGCATGGCAACGTTGATCCGCGGCGGTACCGTCGTGACCGCCGACCAAAGCTACCGCGCGGACGTTCTGTGCGAGGGCGGCGTGATCGGGGAGATCGCGCCCCGGATCGAAGCGCCTGCCGGGGCGCGGGTGATCGAGGCCGGTGGTCAGCTGGTCATCCCGGGCGGCATCGATCCGCACACCCACATGGAGCTGCCCTTCATGGGCACCACCGCCTCGGAGGACTTCTTCTCCGGCACCGCGGCGGGCTTCGCCGGCGGCACGACGATGATCATCGACTTCGTCATTCCCGATCCGAAAGAGCCGCTGCTCGCCGCCTACAAGAAGTGGCGCGGCTGGGCGGAGAAGGCCGCGGGCGACTATTCCTTCCATGTCGCCGTCACCTGGTGGGACGAGTCGGTGCATCGCGACATGGGCACACTCACGAAGGAGCACGGCGTCAACTCCTTCAAGCATTTCATGGCCTACAAAGGCGCCATCATGGCAGACGACGAGGTCATGGTGAATTCCTTCACCCGTGCCCGCGAACTTGGTGCCATCTGCACCGTGCACGCCGAGAATGGCGAACTGGTTTTCCATCTCCAGCAGGAGCTGCTCAAGGCCGGCATCACCGGTCCCGAGGCCCATCCGCTGTCACGGCCGCCGGAAGTCGAGGGCGAGGCCGCCAACCGCGCGATCCGCATCGCCCAGGTGATCGGCGTGCCACTCTACATTGTGCACAACTCCTGCCGCGAGGCGCTCGAGGCGATCACGCGAGCCCGCAACGAGGGCCAGCGCGTGTTCGGCGAGGTCCTCGCGGGCCATCTCGTGGTCGACGATTCGGTCTATCGCCATCCCGACTGGAACGTGGCGGCCGCCCATGTGATGAGCCCGCCGTTCCGGCCCAGGGAACATCAGGAGGTGCTGTGGCGCGGCTTGCAGTCGGGCAACCTGCAGACCACCGCGACCGATCATTGCTGCTTCTGCGCGCCGCAGAAGGCGATGGGCCGCACCGACTTCACGCGGATCCCCAACGGCACCGGCGGCGTCGAGGATCGCATGTCGATCCTCTGGCATTACGGCGTGGGCACGGGGCGATTGACGCCCAGCGAGTTCGTCCGCGTCACTTCCACCAACGCGGCGCAGATCTTCAACATCTATCCGCGCAAGGGTTCGGTGAGCGTGGGCGCCGATGCCGATCTCGTGGTGTGGGATCCAAAGGCTACGCGTACCATCTCGGCCAAGACCCATCATCAGAAGGTCGACTACAACATCTTCGAGGGCCTTACGGTGCAGGGCGTGGCGACGCACACGATCAGCCAAGGCAACGTGGTATGGGCCGACGGCAAGCTCGACGCGAAGAAAGGCGCCGGCCGCTATATCCCGCGCCCGACCTTCGCCCCCGTCTTCGAGGCGGTTCGCCGGCAGTCCGAACTCAGGGCGCCGCGGGCCGTGCCGCGCGTGGCGGCAGAATAGAGTCTTCCGGACCGCGAGCCTCTGGCTCGCTAAATGCATGAGCGAGCGAGACGCTCGCGGTCCAAAGGAAAAAGAGAGAGGCCATCGGCCTCCCTCTTGTCGGTTAGCGGCGTGGTCTACGCCTACTTCTTCATTGCCTTGTCCCACACCTCGTGGGTCCAGGCGCCGGCCGGCTTCTTGGTGATGACCGGATCGGAGCTGCCCTTCAGCAGCACGTCGACCGTGCGCTGGTAGTCGGCCTCCTCGAGATAGCCGAGGCCCTTGGGCTGATCGGCGACGAGCTTGGCGATTTCGCCCATCATCTGGGTCTGGTGGTGTTCGGTCTGGGCGCCCGTCGTGTCGTTCTTGAGCACGATCTTGACCGCCTCGGGCTGGTTCTTGATCGCGTAGTCCCAGCCCTTCATCGAGGCGCGCACGAAGCGGGCGAGCTTGTCGACCATCGCCGGATCCTTGAGCTTGGCCTCGACGGTGTAGAGCCCGTCCTCGAGGGTAGCCACGCCCTGATCCTCGTACTTGAACACGACGAGGTCGGCGGGCTTAACGCCGGCGTCGATCACCTGCCAGTACTCGTTGTAGGTCATGGTCGAGATGCAGGCCGCCTGCTTCTGCAGGAGGGGATCGACATTGAAGCCCTGCTTCAGGACCTTGATGTCGGCGTTGGGGCCGGAGGTCTTGTAGTGAAGCTTGTCCATCCAGGACAGGAAGGGATATTCGTTGCCGCCGAACCAGACACCCAGCGTCTTGCCCTTGAAGTCGGCCGGCGTCTTGATGCCCGAATCCTTGCGGCAAGTGAGCTCCATGCCCGAGCGCTTGAACACCTGGGCGATATTGACGAGCGGGATGCCCTTCTCGCGCGTCGCCAGCGCCGAGGGCATCCAGTCGATGACCACGTCGGCGCCGCCGCCGGCGATCACTTGCGGCGGGGCGACATCAGGGCCGCCGGCCTTGATGGTGACGTCGAGGTTCTCGTCCTTGTAGAAGCCCTTGTCCTTGGCCACGTAGTACCCCGCGAACTGGGCCTGGGTGACCCATTTGAGCTGCAGGGTGAGCTTGTCCGCCGCCTGCGCGCTCAGGCCGGACAACGCCAGGACGGCGGCGCCAGCCAGGATGGGAAGTCTCTTCATACGTTGCTCCTTGTTTGTCGCTGTCCGTTGCTCCGCTCAATTCCGCTCCTGGCGATAGGACGGGTGCCAGAAGGTGAACCCCCGCTCGATGAGCGCGAGGATGCCGTAGAAGACGGATCCGGCGAGGGCCGCCACCGCGATCGTCGCCCATACCATGTCGACGTTCATGCGGCCGATCTCGACGGAAATGCGAAAGCCCATGCCGACCACCGGCGTGCCGAAGAATTCGGCGACGATGCCGCCGATCAGCGCCAGCGTGGAGTTGATCTTGAGCGCGTTGAACACGAACGGCAGCGCGATCGGCAGACGGAGCTTGGCCAGCGTCTGGCCATACCCCGCGGCGTAGGAGTGCATCAGGTCGCGCTCGATCGCGGACGCCGCAGCGAGTCCCGCCAGCGTGTTCACCAGCATGGGGAAGAAGGTCATCACCACGATCACCGCGGCCTTCGACTGCCAGTCGAAGCCGAACCACATGACCATGATCGGCGCGATGCCGACGACGGGAATCGCGCTGACCAAAGCGCCGAGCGGCAGCAGACCGCGCTGCAGGAAGGGGCTGCGGTCGACGAGGATGGCGACGAGGAAGCCCAGGCCGGAACCCAGCGTGAAGCCTGCCAGCACCGACTTCAGGAACGTCTGGCGGAAGTCCTGCCATTCGAGGTCGAGGTTGTTGGCGAGCTGATGGCCGATGCGGGCCGGACTCGGCAGCAGGATGGCCGGCACCTCGAAGCCCACGGTCAGCACCTGCCAGAGATAGAGCAGCAGCAGGCCGAACAGGCCGGGTACGAGCAGTGCCGCGATCCAGCGCGGCTTGTCGATGCACGCGAGGCGCTCCAACCCGATCCACGAGACGACGGCGACAGCGCCGACCAGCATCCAGAAGACGAGCGTTGGCGACATGCTTTCGAGCAGGAGCAGCGATGCGACTGCACCCGCGAGCGCCAGCGCAATCGCGAGCACCCCCGTCTTCATGTTGTGCCGCCCATGCGGCGGAGCGTCAGCCGTTCAACGGCGCCGATCGCCGCGACGAAGACCATGCCCAGCAGAGCGGCCATGAAGAGCGCCGACCAGATCTGCACCGTCTGACCATAGTAGGAGCCGCTCAGGAGACGTGCGCCCAGACCTTCCTGCGCGCCGGTCGGCAGCTCGCCCACGATGGCGCCGACCAGGCTGATGGCGATCGCCACCTTGAGCGAGGTGAACAGGAACGCGACCGAGGCCGGCCAGCGCAACTTCCAGAACACCTGTGGCGGCGTCGCCGAATAGGTGCGCATCAGGTCGAGCTGCAGGGGGTCGGGCGAGCGCAACCCCTTCACCATGCCGATGGTCACCGGGAAGAAGCAGAGATACATCGAGATCACCGCTTTCGGCATAAGTCCGGTCAGGCCCACGTTGCCCAGCACGACAATGATCATGGGGGCGATGGCCAGGATCGGGACGGTCTGCGAAGCGATGATCCAGGGCAGCAGGCTGCGGTCGAGCGCGCGCCAGCTCACGATGCCGACGGCCAGCAGGATGCCGAGCAACGTGCCGAAGGCGAAGCCCACGAAGGCGGCAGAGCCCGTGACGTAGGCGTGGTAGACGAGGCTGCGCGGCGAAGTGACGTCGCGGGCAAAGACGCTGTCACAGAACTCGATCGCGACCTGATGCGGCGCCGGCAGGACGGGCCGGTCGAGCGACCACGCGGTACACACGAACTCGGCCGCCGTCGCCGGCTTCTCGGCCTGCTCGAGCCGCTGCTCGACCAGTCCCGCATTGAGCCAGATGGCGCCGAGATACCACACGACAACGATGATCCCGAGCACGACCGTGACCGGCAGCGCCGTGCCTTCGCGCAGACGGCCGAGGGCAGCCGAGAGGCCGAGTGGCCGGGCGAGGGCCTCAGTCGTCATAGGAATGGCCGGCGCGCAGCGCGAGCCGGACACGGTGGGCGATGTCCAGGAACGCCGGCGTCTCGCGCACGTCGAGCGTGCGCTCGGCCGGCAGGGTGCAGTCGATCACCTCGAGGATGCGGCCAGGCCGCGGCGACATCACCACGATGCGGTTGGACAGGAACACCGCTTCGGGAATCGAGTGAGTGACGAAGATCACTGTCTTCCGGGTCTGCTCCCAGAGCCGCAGAAGCTGCTCGTTCAGGTGATCGCGCGTGATCTCGTCGAGTGCGCCGAACGGCTCGTCCATCAGCAGGAGCTTTGGCTCGAAGCTGAGCGCCCGTGCGATCGAGACACGCTGCTGCATGCCGCCCGAAAGCTGCCACGGGAACTTGGTGGCGAAGTCGTTGAGCCCGACCATGTCGAGATAGCGCGTGGCCCGTGCCTCGCGCTCGGCGCGCGGCACACCCATGATCTCGAGCGGCAGCATGAGATTGCGCCGCACGCTGCGCCAAGGGTAGAGCGCCGGCGCCTGGAAGACGTAGCCGTAGGCGCGCGCGAGCCGCGCCTGCTCGGGCGACATGCCGTTCACCGTGATCCGGCCGGCGGTCGGCCGCTCGAGGTCGGCCATCACCCGCATCAGCGTGGTCTTCCCGCAGCCCGACGGCCCGATCAGCGAAACGAACTCGCCCGCCTTGACCTGGAGATTGACTTTCGACAGCGCCGCGACCGGCGCATCCGCCGTCTCGAAAGTGAGCGACAGGTCGTGCATGTCGATGGCGACCGGCCCTGTCCCGAGCTGGGCGGCCGGCCGCGGAGTCTCGGCATTCATGGGCGTCGCCGCGCGCAGCGTTTGCACGTCAATGGCTCCCCCGACCGGATGGTCGCAGCACCGCCTTCAATCTGTCAAACCGCATCACGGTGCGTTGGCCCGGGAAAGCATCGCCTGCAACAGCACGTTGCAGCCGGCGGCGATGTCGCCGGGCGCGGCGTTCTCCACTTCGTTGTGGGAGATGCCGTCCTCGCAAGGCACGAACACCATCGCGGTCGGCGCCACGCGCGCGATGTAGCAGGAATCGTGTCCGGCGCCGGAGATGATCGGCATGTTCTCGTAGCCCAGTGTTTGGGCGCCATCCTGCACCGCGGCCACGCACTTCTTGTCGAAAGCGACCGGTGGCGAATACCAGATCTGCTCGAGTTGAAGCTGCAGGCCGATCTCGCCCGCGATGCGCTGTGCGGTCGTACGCAGTTCGGCATCCATCCTGGAAAGCGTCGCATCGTCGGGATGGCGGAAGTCGACGGTGAAGAAGACCTTGCCGGGGATGGTGTTGCGCGAGTTGGGGCTCACCTGCATCAGCCCGACCGTGGCGCAGGCATAGGGCTGGTTGGCAAGGCCGATGCGATTGACTTCGTGCACGAGCCGCGAGGCGCCGAGCAGGGCATCCTTGCGGCGACGCATCGGCGTGGGACCGGCATGCGCCTCCTGACCGACCAGCGTGATCTCGTACCACCGCTGACCCTGTGCGCCCTGCACGATGCCGATCGTCTTCTTCTCGGCTTCGAGGATCGGGCCCTGCTCGATATGCGTCTCGAAGAAAGCGCCGAACTTGCGGCCGCCCACGGGCAAATCGCCAGCATAGCCGATGCGCTTCAGCTCCTCGCCCATGGTCTTGCCGTCGAGGTCCTTGCGGGTAAGGCCGTATTCCTCGTCGAACACGCCCGCGAACACGCCGGAGGCGACCATGGCCGGCGCGAAGCGCGAGCCCTCTTCGTTGGTCCAGACCACCACTTCGATGGGGGCGGTGGTTTCATAGTTGAGATCGTTCAGCGTGCGGATCACCTCGAGGCCGGCCAGGACGCCATAGACACCGTCGAATTTTCCTCCCGTCGGCTGGCTGTCGAGGTGGCTGCCGGTGCCGACCGGCGGCAATGAGTTGTCGCGTCCCGGCCGACGGGCGAAGATGTTGCCCATGCGGTCGACCGAGACCGTGCAGCCTGCCTCCTTGCACCATCCCACGAAAAGGTCGCGGCCCTCGCGATCGAGATCGGTCAGCGCCAACCGGCAGACACCGCCTTTCTCGGTGGCGCCGATCTTCGCCATCTCCATCAGGCTTTGCCACAGGCGTTCGCCGTTGATGCGCAGGTTCTTGCCGGTCGTCGCGTCGCTCATGATTCCTCTCGAAGGTTCCGACTATTCGGCAGCCTGCCGCAGCGGATTGTTGGGATGCTCGAGCCAGGTGATCGGTTTCTGGCCGTTGGGCACCTCAATCATGCTGATGCAGCCCGTCACGGGGCAGGCGTACATGCAAAGGTTGCAGCCCACGCACTCCTTGTCGATCACCTCGTAGCGCCGCTCGCCATTGGTCTTGAGAGCGGCGATCGACTGGTGAGAGGTGTCCTCGCAGGCGATATGGCACAGGCCGCACTTGATGCAGGTATCCTGGTCGATGCGGGCGACGATCTTGTAGTTGAGGTCGAGGTGCTGCCAGTCCGTTACGTTGGGCAGCGCGCGGCCGACGATCGCGTCGAGCCGGCCGTGGCCCTTGGCATCGAGCCAGTTGCCGAGGCCGTCCACCATGTCGTCGATAATCTTGAAGCCGTAGTGCATGGCGGCCGTGCAGACCTGCACCGTGCCGGCGCCGAGCGAATGGAACTCCGCCGCGTCGCGCCAGGTCGCGATGCCGCCGATGCCGGAGATCGGCAACCCGGTGCATTCCGGATCGCGGCCGATCTCCGAGATCATGTGCAGCGCGATCGGCTTCACCGCCGGCCCGCAATAGCCGCCGTGCGTGCCCTTGCCGCCGACGACCGGATAGGGCGCCATGCGGTCGAGATCGACACCGATGATCGAATTGACGGTGTTGATCAGCGACACGCCGTCGGCGCCGCCGCGCTTGGCCGCGCGCGCCGAACCCAGGATGTTCGTGACATTGGGCGTCAGCTTCACCAGCACTGGCATACGCGTGTTCTGCTTGCACCAGCGCGTGACCATCTCGACATAGTCCGGCACCTGGCCGACGGCGGCGCCCATGCCACGCTCGGACATGCCGTGCGGACAGCCGAAATTGAGCTCGACGCCGTCGGCGCTGGTCTCCTCGACGCGTCTGAGGATCTGTTTCCAGCTCTCCTCGACGCAGGGCACCATCAGCGACACGACCAGCGCGCGGTCGGGCCAGTCGCGTTTCACTTCCTTGATCTCGTCGAGATTGACCTGCAGCGGTCGGTCGGTGATCAGCTCTATGTTGGTGAAGCCCACCATGTGCTGGCCGCCGACTTCGAGTGCGCCATAGCGCGAGGCGGTATTGACGATCGGCGGTCCATCCTCGCCCAGCGTCTTCCACACCACGCCACCCCAGCCCGCCTTGAAAGCACGGACGACGTTGTAGGCCTTGTCGGTCGGCGGTGCCGACGCGAGCCAGAAGGGGTTGGGCGACTTGATGCCGGCGAAGGTGGTGCGGAGATCGGCCACGGCGTCCTCCCTCAAGCGGAACGCAAGGTACGGTCGATGGCCTCGGCGGCGAGCTTGCCATCCTGCACTGCGCTCACCGTCAGGTCATCGCCCGGTACGCAATCGCCGCCGGCCCATACACCGGTCAGCGAGGTCTTGCGGTCGGCATTCACCTGGATGCGGCCGCCCACGAACTCGAGCGGCTCGGCGCCGCCGTTGCCCAGCGGGGCGGAGACAAAGTTCTGGCCGATCGCCTTGAACAGCATGTCGGCCAAGAGGGTGAAACGATCACCCGTCGAAGTCAGCCGGCCCCGCTCGTCGAGCTGCGTGTATTCGAACTCGACCTCCTTCAGCCGGCCCTGATGGGCGACGAGCCGCAGCGGCCGCGCCCAGTGCTTGATGGTGACACCATTGGTCTGGGCCAGCTCCTGCTCATGCCATGTCGCGCCCATATGGTCCGGCCCGCGGCGATAGACGATCGTCACGTCCTCGGCGCCCAGTCGCTTGCTCTGGACCGCGATGTCGATCGCCGTGTTGCCGCCTCCGATCACGACGACGCGGCGGCCGATCTCGAGCGCGCCTTTGTCCGGTTCCTGCCGCAGCCGCTCGATATAGGCGACTGCATCCATCACGCCGGGCAAGTGCTCGCCTTCGAGCGCGAGTGCATTGGTGCCGGCAAGACCCATGCCCAGGAACACCGCGTCGAAATCGCGGCGCAGGTCTGAAAGCGAAATGTCCCGGCCCAATGCCTTGCCGAACTCGATCTTGAGGCCGCCGATGCCGAGGATGAAGGCGACCTCCGCCTGCACGAAATCGGCGGGCACCTTATAGGCTGCGATACCGTACTCGTTCAGCCCGCCGGCCTTGGGCCTGGCTTCGAAGATCGTGACCTCGTGGCCGCGCAGCGCGAGGCGATGAGCGCAGGCGAGGCCGGCCGGACCGGCGCCCACCACGGCGACGCGCTTGCCGGTCGAGGGGGCGCGGATGAAGGGCTGGAGCTTGCGCTCGAAGAGCCAGTCCGTGGCGTAGCGCTGCAGGGCGCCGATCTGGATCGGCCGGCTCTCCTGCGTCTCGCGCACGCAGGCCGACTCGCAGAGGATTTCCACCGGGCAAACGCGGGCACAGGCGCCGCCCATGATGTTCTCGCCGAGGATGGTGACGGCGGCGCCCTTGACGTTGTCGGTCGCGATCTTGCGGATGAAGCCCGGTATGTCGATGCCGGTCGGGCAGGCCTGTATGCAGGGCGCGTCGTAGCAGAAGTAGCAGCGGCTGGCTTCGATCAGCGCCCGCTCACGGTCGAGCGGCACGTGGATGTCGGCGAAGTTGCGGGCCAGCTCCTCGGCGCCCAGGCGTCGAGCGGCAATTCTGCCTGCGTCACTCATCAGCAACCCCTCCGATTTTGCCGACGCCCGTTGCCCGGGAGCGACCCCCTTGCTGTGCCGGTACGGTACCGACGATCTGACCAAATGGTCAAGTTCGGCGTCGCGTTCGCACACTGGAGAGAAGGCGGCCGATCCTGTAGCATCAAGCCATATGTCCAGGCAGCGCGACGCCCAAAAAAAGAGCACCTCCGGCGACAAGGCATTGGTGACGCGGCGGCGGGCGAGCCTTCGCAAATTGGCTGCCAACGGCCGCGGTCACATCCGAGAAAGCAACGAGATGCGGCTCCTGCAGGCCGCGGAGACGGTCTTCGCCGAGCGCGGCTTCAGCGGCGCCACTACGGCCGAGATCGCGGCCCGCGCCAGGCTGCCGAAGGCCAACCTGCACTACTATTTCCGGACCAAGGCCGAGCTCTATCGCGCAGTGCTGGCCAATGTGCTCGAGCTCTGGCTGGACGAGCTCGACCGCTTCACGCCGGAGCGCGATCCCTCGGACGCGGTCGCCGAGTACATTGCAGCGAAGCTGAATTGGTCGCGGGTTCGTCCGAATGCATCCAAGGTCTTCGCCAACGAGATCCTGCATGGAGCGCCGTTCGTGAAGTCCTACCTCGCGCGCGACCTGCGGCGGCGCGTCGAGGACAAGGCCGCGGTCGTCCGACATTGGATCGGCCAGGGAAAGATGCGGCCGCTCGACCCCAAGCACTTCGTCTTCCAGCTTTGGGCGGTCACCCAGCATTACGCCGATTTCGAGGTCCAGGTACGGGCCGTGCTGGGGCGGCGCCGGCTGACCGAAGGCGACTTCGCTGCCGCCGCCGCGAACATCACCGGGCTCATCCTGCAGGGCGCACTCGCACGTCCGCCGCGCGCCGGCCGCAGGCGGAAATAGACACCGCTGCAGCCACTTGCCCCTTGCGGCGAATATCCTATATCCACCGCCGGCATTTCACATGGGCTGGAAGACGATGAACGGAGAAGCCGGGAGCACGCAGTCGCATCATTTCCAGGCGGAGGTCGCCGAACTCCTGAACCTGATGGTTCACTCGGTCTATTCCGAGACCGACGTCTTTCTCCGCGAGCTGATCTCGAACGGCTCCGACGCCTGCGACAAGCTGCGCTACGAGGCGATCGCGCGTCCCGACCTGCTGGCCGGCGACGACAGGCTCGCCATCCGCATCAAGCCCGACAGTGCCGCCAGGACGCTTACGATCTCGGACAACGGGATCGGCATGGACCGCCAGGAGCTGATCGACAATCTCGGCACCCTCGCGCGCTCGGGCACCAAGTCCTTCCTGAAGGGCCTGAAGGAGGCAAAGGACGGCCTGGGCCTGATCGGTCAGTTCGGCGTCGGCTTCTATTCCGCTTTCATGGTGGCAGACCGGATCGAGGTGACGAGCCGGCGCGCCGGCACCGGCGAGACCTGGGTCTGGCGCTCGGCGGGCGGCGGCGGTTTCGAAGTCGCGCCGCCAAGCGATGAACAGGCGAGCCGCGTGCACCGCGGCACCGAGATCGTGCTTCACCTCAAGGGGGAGGCGTCGCGGTACCTCCAGCCGTTCGAGCTCGAACGCGTCGTCCGCACCTATTCCGACCATATCCTGTTTCCGATCGAGCTGGTCGACGACAAGGGCGAGACCCGGCAGGTCAACGCCGCCAGTGCGCTCTGGCAACGCGCGAAGTCGGAAGTGAAAGCCGAGGACTATACCCAAGCCTATCGCTCGATCGCGATGGCGTTCGACGAGCCCGCGCTCACGCTGCACTACAAGGTGGAAGGCCGGCAGTCCTACGCCGTGCTGCTGTTCGTGCCCACGACACCACCGTTCGATCTCGCCGACCCCGGCCGCAAGGGACGGGTAAGGCTTTATGTGCGCCGCGTCTTTATCACCGACGACGCCGATCTGCTGCCCGCTTATCTCCGCTTCGTACGCGGCGTGGTGGACAGCGAGGATCTGCCGCTCAACATCTCGCGCGAGATGTTGCAGAACAATCCGCAGGTGAAGCAGATCCGCAACGGGCTCGCCAGTCGCGTGATCGGCGAGCTCGAGAACACGGCCGGCAAGGAGCCCGAGACCTATCTCAGACTCTGGAACGCCTTCGGCGCGGTCCTGAAGGAGGGGATCTACGAGGATCAAGAGCGCCGCGGCCAGTTGCTGGGATTGGCTCGTTTCGCCACGACGGCCGGCGACAAGCCGCGTTCGCTCAAGGAGTATGTGGGCGACCTGAAGCCCAACCAGACCGAGATCTATTACCTGGTGGGCGAGAGCATCGAGCGGCTGCGCTCCAACCCGAAGCTGGAGGCAGCCCGGGCGCGCGGCATCGAAGTGCTGCTGCTCACCGATCCGATCGACGCGTTCTGGACCATGTTGCCTCAGGAATTCGAGGGCAAGCCGCTCAAGTCGCTGAGCCAGGGCGACGTCGATTTCGGCATCATCCCTCTCCTGGACAAGGCGCAAGGCGGCGAAAAGAGCGGCTCCGCGGACGAGGCCTCAATCGTCAAGGCGGTCAAGGAAGCGCTTGGCGATATGGTCTCGGAGGTGCGCGCCTCGCAACGGTTGACTGACAGCGCAGCTTGTCTGGTGGCGAGCGCGCAAGGCCGCGACCGCGAGCTGGAGCGGCTGCTTGCCCGCCAGAACCGTGGGGGCAGCGCCAAGCCGATCCTGGAGCTGAACATGCAGCACGAGCTCGTGAAGGTGCTCGACGCAGCACGCCTCGGCGGACGCCGGGAGGAGGTGGCCGACATCGCCAGCCTTCTGCTCGACCAGGCACACATTCTCGACGGCGAGGTGCCGGCCGACCCGGCCGCTTTCGCACGACGGCTGAATGCCTTGGTCGTGCGCGGTTTGCGAACGAGTCAATGATCCGTCGCACGCCGACCTGACGGCGAGGGTCTGCCCAGCACCTCATCATTGTGTTCGCCGAGCCTGGGCGCCGAGCGTGGCGACCGTGGCCGCCGGCGGTCGAACGAGATCGGCAGGCCGATCACGCGCGGTCCCCTGTCCTCTCCTGGCCGGGGAGGCAGCTGCTGCACCAGGCCTGATGCCGCGAGCTGCTCGGTCGCGGCCAGCTCGCCGATATCGTTCACCGGGCTGCATGGCACGCCCGCCTGGTCGAACGCATCGAGCCAGTAGGCGCGGGGACGGGCGCGCATGGCCGCCGCGATCAGAGGAATGAGCTCGGCCTTGTTCTGCACGCGCGCGGCGCTCTTGGCGAATCGCGGCTCGTTGGCCCATTCCGGATGGCCAAGAACCTCGGCGCAGCGCGCCCACAGCCGATCGTTGCCGGGCGCAAGGCAGACCGGTCGGTCGGCCGTGTCGAAGGTCTGGTACGGCACGATCACTGCACCGCCGGTGCCATGGCGCTTGGGCAGGGTGCCCGTCTCCAGATAGCCGTTGAGCTGACCCTCGACCCAGTGCACCGCCGCGTCGAACAGCGAGGTATCGACCAGGCAGCCCTTGCCGGTGCGGTCGCGCATACGCAGGGCTGCGAGCGCTCCGATGGTGCAGAACATGCCGGTCGCCTTGTCGTTGATCGAGGCGCCGCAAAAGGTCGGCGGATCCTCCGGACGGCCGGTGACGCTCATCATCCCGCCGTAGGCCTGCAGCAGCGGATCGAAGCCGGGCTTCATCCTGAGCGGGCCCTCGTAGCCGAATGCCCAGATCGAACAATAGATGAGGCGCGGATGGCGCTTGAGCATCGCCTCCGGACCGATGCCGATCTCCTCGACGACCCCGGGCCGCAGATTCTGGATCAGGATGTCCGCCGCCTCGCAAAGCCTGTGCAGGGTCTCGACGTCGTTTGCCGCTTTGAGATCCAGCGTGACCGAGCGCTTGTTGCGATTCTGGCCATAGAAATAGAGCGAAGTCACACCATCTGGTCCGTAGGGCGGCCCCCAGATGCGGGCATCGTCGCCGCCGTCGGGCTTCTCCACCTTGATCACGTCGGCACCCATGTCGGCGAGCAGCACGCCGGCCAGCGGCCCTGCGAGCGCCTGCCCAACCTCGATCACCCGTATTCCTTCGAGCGGTAGAGTCACGACGATGCCCCTTCGGTTTCTTCTCGCATACCATTTGGGGCGGAGACATTGCCACTCGGGGCGTAAGGAATTCCATCCCGCTTCAATCGTCTTGTTGAAGACGCTCGGTGACGCAAAACTGCCGCAAAGGGGCTATGTATGGGCGCGATCGAAGTCGACACGCCCGGCGGAGGGAAAACGAAGGCGATGATGGAACGCGACGATCTTGCTGCCACCGATGCCCCTGTCTCCGATTGCCCGCTTCCCGGCCCTGCGACGGACACCGTGACACCTGCCCTCCTCGAAAGTGCCGATCGGATTTCACGCTCCTGGACCAGCCGCCATGCCGGCCGCCTTCGGCCTGGCTCCGAAGAGCACAAGCGTGAGGTCTGCCGCATGTTCCGCGAGACCTTCAATCCCTATCGACCCTCGGTTCTCAGCTGGCCGAAGCTCAGTCCGGAGGAGCGGCACCGCCTTGCGTCGCTCCCGATCTGGGACATCGCCGTGCACACGGAAGGCCGGGCACGCCTTCGTTTCGCCGCTTACGCTCGGTCGATCGCCGATGAGGAGATGCGCGAGGCTATCATGCTGAACGCGTGGGAGGAGAACCGCCACAAGGAGGTCCTGTCGAAACTCGTCGAGGCGTATGGCATCGAGTTGGCGCCCGAGCCCGTCTATGACGCGCCGCGCAATGTCCAATGGGCCTATCTGTTCACCGGCTATTCGGAGTGCATCGACAGCTTCTTCGCCTTCGGGCTGTTCAAACTGGCACACCAGTCGGGCTTCTTTCCGCAGGAGCTTGTGGAGACGTTCGAGCCGGTGATGCAGGAGGAGTGTCGTCACATCCTTCTCTTCGCCAACTGGCTGGCCTGGCATCGCGCCAACTTGCCGTGGTGGCGCCGCCTTCTTTTTGAGTTCCGGGTCGCGGCGGTCTGGATGGCCATCGTCCGTGATCGGATCGGGATGGCACGCGGCCTGGAAGCGAAAGGAAGCGCGCCCCACGACAATAGCAACTTCACCGTGAAGGGCGCGAGCGCCCTCAGTCCGGTCGAGTTCGGGGCTCGTGATCTCATGCAACTCTGCCTTCAGGAGAACGATCGCCGTTTCGCGGGATATGATGCTCGACTGCTTCGGCCAACGACGATACCGACACTGATCAGGCTTGCGCTGTTCGTCTCCAAGCGATGGGCAAGGAAACGCGTGGGGCGTCAGTTGCAGCCCGCGGATTGAACTCGAACCGGCGGCTGAACTCGAGTCTTCGATGAGTGCATCCCTGCAATCGAGCGATCTGGTTCTCGTTACCGGCGGCTCGGGCTTTCTCGGGTCGGCGGTGGTACGTGCCTTGATCGCTCGAGGGGCGCGGGTGCGCGCGCTCGTCCGGTCGACCAGCCCGCGCTGCAACGTAGAGGGATTGGCCTGTGAGGTCTTCATCGGGGACCTCACCGACCGCGACTCCCTGAAGGCTGCGCTGCGGGACGTCCGATACCTGTTCCATGTCGCCGCCGACTATCGCTTCTGGGCACGCGATCCGTCGGTCATTCTGCGCGTCAATGTCGAGGGCACGACCGGGCTGATGCGCGAGGCGCTGAAGGCCGGCGTGGAGCGGATCGTCTATACGAGCAGTGTTGCCGCTCTCAGGGTCGCCGGCGCAACCGCTCCGGTCGACGAGACGGCACTGCTCGCACCGCACGAGGCGATCGGCGCCTACAAGCGGAGCAAGACCCTCGCCGAGCGAGCGGTGGAGGACATGATCCGGCAGGCGGGGCTGCCGGCGATCATCGTCAACCCCACGACGCCCCTCGGGCCGCGAGACATCCGGCCGACTCCGACCGGCCGCATTGTGCTAGAGGCAGCGCGCGGCCGGATTCCGGCGTTCGTGGACACCGGCCTGAACTTCGCCCATGTCGACGACATCGCCGAAGGACATCTTCTAGCGTTCGAGCGCGGTCGCATCGGCGAACGTTACATTCTGGGTGGACAGAACCTGTCGCTGCAGGAACTGCTGACCGCCGTCGCGAGCGTGTGCGGCCGTCGCGCGCCGTGGCTCAAGCTTCCACGCCGGCCGCTCTTTCCATTGGCTTTCGGCGCGGAAGCGGTGGCGCGGCTCACGGGGAGGGAACCGTTGCTCACGGTGGATGGGCTCCATATGTCCCGCTACCGGATGTTCTTCACCTCGGCGAAAGCCGAACGCGAGCTTGGCTATCGCAGCCGCCCGTGCGTGGAAGGTATTGTCGATGCGCTGGCCTGGTTTCGGGAGACGGGTTATCTGACATGACCCCGGATGCGGTCCTTGGTGCGTCGGCCCTGGCGATCTGGCTCTATCTCCTGATCGGCCGCGGCCGATTCTGGTTGGCGCGCCAGCGTGACGACCGGGAACCCATGTTCCGGCCCGACGGTTGGCCAAGTGTCGTGGCCATCGTTCCGGCACGCGACGAAGCCGATGTGATCGACCAATCGATCCAGAGCCTGCTGCGGCAGGACTACACGGGCGCCTTGCGCATCGTGCTGGTGGATGATGGCAGTGCCGACGGCACGGCGGAGAGCGCGGCGCGGGCTGCCGAATCCCTGGGAGTACGCGATCGTCTTGATGTCGTGATGGGAAGCGCGGTGCCTGCGGGTTGGACAGGCAAGCTTTGGGCGCTTCAGCAAGGCGTCCATCACGTGACCCAGGCGAGCGTGCAGCCCGACTATCTCCTGCTGACCGACGCCGATATCGGGCATACGCCCGACAATGTGCGGTCGCTGGTGACGCGCGCCGAGGTCGAGGGCCGCGTGCTCGTCTCGTTGATGGCAGAACTGTCCTGCACGAGCCTGGCAGAGCGCTTCCTGATCCCGGCCTTCGTGTTCTTTTTCCAGATGCTCTATCCCTTTGCGTGGGTTGCGCGAAAGGAGCGTGCCGCTGCCGCTGCGGCCGGGGGTTGCATGTTGGTCCACCGCGCCGCGCTGCAACGAGCCGGCGGCATCGCCTCGATCCAATCCGAGATCATCGACGACTGTGCCTTGGCGCGCCGTCTCAAAGCCCAGGGCCCAATCTGGCTTGGTCTGACACGCCGTGCCAGGAGCTTGCGGCCCTATGGTGGGCTCCAGGAGATCGGCCGCATGATTTCGCGTTCGGCCTATGCGCAGCTTGGCTATTCACCGCTCCTGCTGGCCGGCACGATCGCGGGCCTGGCATGGATCTATCTGGTGCCGCCGATACTGACGATTATTGCGGCGGGCCCGGCCCGGTGGATGGGGTTGGGTGCCTGGGTTGCCATGGCACTGGCGTTGCAGCCGATGCTCCGCTTCTATCGGGTCTCGCCGCTCTGGGGGCTCGCCATGCCGGCCATTGCCATGGCCTATGGGGCATTCACGATCAACTCTGCGCTGCAGATGTGGCGCGGCCGGGGAGGCATGTGGAAGGGACGGGCCCAGGCAATGACGGGCGGCACGTGACCGACGCGGCCCACTTTGCCTCCGGCAAGGGCCATCGCGACGAGAATTTCCCCGTCGCCTCGCGGCTGATCAAGCCAGCCTTGCGTGCGCCCATGCTCGCCTTCTACCGCTTCGCGCGGGCCGCCGACGATGTGGCAGACCATGCTACGGCGAGCGCCGAGGAGAAGCTCGCGCAGCTCGCGCGCATGGAGGCGGGGCTGCGCGGCGAACAAGGGGCGAGCTGCCACGGAGAAGCGCTGAACGCGGTCCTGCGGGAACGCGGCGTCACCGACCAGCATGCGCTCGATCTGCTCGAAGCCTTTCGTCGTGATGTCACCAAGCACCGCTATGCCGACTGGGCCGAGCTCATGGACTACTGCCGCTATTCGGCGTCGCCGGTCGGGCGGTTCGTGCTCGATCTGCACGGCGAGTCGCAGTCGATCTGGCCGGCCAATGACGCACTTTGCACTGCCCTGCAGGTGATCAACCATCTGCAGGACTGCGCGAAAGACTATCGGGCGCTCGACCGCGTCTACGTTCCACTCGATGCGCTTGCCAGTCAGGGCATCGGGGTCGAGGCGCTTGGCGAGGATCAGGCCTCATTGCCGCTGCGCAATGTACTTGCCGGGCTGGCCCGACGTACCGGTACGCTGCTCGATCGGTCGCGGGTCTTTGCCAGCGGGATCGCGGATCGTCGGTTGGCACTGGAGGTCGGCGTCATCCAAGCGCTGGCGGAAAGCCTTGCGTCGCGACTTCTGCGTCGCGATCCGCTCTCGGAACGCGTCCATCACCATCCGCTCGAGGTGGTCGGCCTGGCGGTACGCGGCGGTCTTCGCGTCGCGGTGGGACGTCGCAGGCGGATGAGGGGCAGCAAGCAGCCCGATCTGCACGGCAGCCGGGGATGAGCGGACCTTCGCAGGCCGAGGCCGGTTCGACGGAGATCGAGGCGCGCATCTCCGGCAGCTCGTTCTATGCCGCCATGCTCCTCATGCCCAAGCGGGAACGGGCGGCCATGTTTGCCGTCTATCGCTTCTGCCGGCTGGTCGACGACATCGCCGACGACGGCAGCAGGCCGCGCCCCGAGCGGGCCAAGGAGCTCGATCGATGGCGCGCCGATATCGCGGAGCTCTATGCCGGCCGGCCTTCGGGACAAGCCGCCTTCCTCGACTCCGCCGTGCGCGATTTCGGCCTGCAGGAGGCGGATTTCCTCGCCGTCATCGATGGTATGGGAATGGATGTTGCGGCCGATCTCCGGGCACCCGATCAGAAGACGCTCGATCTCTATTGCGAGCGTGTCGCGGCCGCCGTCGGGCGGCTTTCGGTCCGCATCTTCGGCATGGAGCACAAATCCGGCCTGGAGCTCGCTCACCAGCTCGGCCGTGCGCTGCAACTCACGAACATCCTGCGCGACATCGACGAGGATGCCGACATGGGCCGGCTCTATCTGCCGCGCGAGTTGCTCGTTCGGGCAGGAATCGAGACGATCGATCCCGCGGCTGCGATCGGCGATCCGCGCGTCGACGCCGCGTGCCGCCAACTGGCCACGCAGGCGCAAGATCGCTTTGCCGCTGCCGAGCGCCTGCTGCGCTCCAGGCCGCGCGGCAAGCTCCTGGCACCGCGCCTGATGGCGGCTGTGTACCGGGCGTTGCTTCAGGACATGCTGGCTCAAGGATGGATACCGCCTCGTCGGCGTGTGCGGATCGGCAAGCTGCGATTGCTGGCCCTTGTCGCGCGCTGCGCCGTGCTGGGATGACGCGGCCTCCTGCCGTGGCGCGAGTTCACGTCGTCGGCGCGGGACTCGCCGGGTTGCATGCCGCCGTGATCCTGGCGGGTCGCGGCGTGCCGGTCGTCCTGTCGGAAGCGACGAGGCAGGCGGGTGGCCGCTGCCGGTCCTATCATGACGCCGTGCTGGACATGGTGATCGACAACGGCAACCACCTCGTGCTCTCGGGCAATCCGGCTGTCGCTCGCTATCTGCGCGCGATCGGTGCGCAGGACCGGCTGACCGGCCCGGAGGAAGCTGCATTTCCGTTCTTCGATCTCCAGCGCCGCCGGCGCTGGATTCTCCGGCCCAACGATGGCCCCGTTCCATGGTGGATCATGTCGTCCCGGCGTCGCGTGCCGGAAACGCGCGTCGCGGACTACCTTGCACTGATCACCTTGATGAGGCCGCATCCCGGACGGCGCATCGATGAAGTCGTCTCCTGCCATGGCGTCGCCTGGGAGAGGCTCCTGCGGCCTCTGCTGGTCTCCATTCTCAACACCATACCCGAAGAAGCCTCCGCCGACCTCGCGGGCGCGGTCTTTCGCGAGACGCTGGCGAGGGGCGGGCGCCGGAGCTGGCCGCGCATTGCGACGCCCAGTCTGGCCGCGGCCCTCGTCGATCCCGCGCTCGACCGGCTGCGCCGGGACGGAGCGCAGATCAGGCTCGGCCGTCCGCTGCGCGCGGTGACGACCGAGCGCGACCGGCTGAGCGCCCTGCTTTTCGACGACGGCGAGCAGCGGCTGGGCCCGCTGGACCAGGTAATTCTTGCCGTGCCGCCCTGGACGGCCACGAGCCTGCTTCCCGACCTGAAGGTGCCCGACGATTTTCGCGCGATCGTCAACGCGCATTTTCGAGTCGCGCCGCCGGCCGGCGCACCATTGATGGTCGGGCTGATCGGCGGTACGGCGGAATGGGTGTTCGCCTTTCGCGATCGTCTCTCCGTCACCGTCAGCGCTGCCGACCGGTTGCTCGACATGGATACCGCGACCTTGACCGACATACTGTGGCATGACGTGGCTGTGGTTCACGATCTTGCGGCTCCCGTTCCTCCTTGCCGCATCGTGAAGGAGAAGCGCGCCACTTTCGCCGCTACGCCGGCGCAGGATGCTCGCCGCCCTGCGGCGCGCACGCGTCTCACCAATGCCTTTCTCGCGGGCGACTGGACCGACACTGGACTGCCCGCGACGATCGAGGGGGCGCTGCGGTCGGGAGAAAAGGCGGCAGCGCTCGCGATGGCGGAATCGTCATGAACGACGTCGGTGCGGGCGACATGGCCGGGCTGGACGCCGATATCGGGCGCGCCTCGGTTGCTTTGCGACGTCTGCAGAGAAGCGACGGGCACTGGATCTTCGAGCTCGAGGCCGATGCGACGATTCCGGCCGAGTACATCCTGCTGCGTCACTATCTCGGCGAGCCGGACGATCTCGAGCTGGAGCGCAAGATCGGTGTCTATCTCCGCCGCATCCAGGGCGACCATGGCGGCTGGCCGCTGTTCCACGGTGGCACCTTCGATATCAGCGCATCCGTGAAGGCGTATTTCTGCCTGAAGATGATCGGCGACGATCGCGAGGCGCCTCACATGACACGGGCACGAGAGGCCATCCTGGCGCACGGCGGTGCGCGCCAGGCCAATGTGTTCACGCGCATCCTGCTTGCCCAATTTGGCGAACTGCCGTGGCACCGTGTGCCGACCATGCCGGTGGAGTTGATCCTGCTGCCGCGCTGGTTCCCGATTCATCTCTCACGCATGTCCTACTGGGCGCGCACGGTGATCGTGCCGTTGCTGGTGCTGGGCGTTCTGCGCCGTCGGGCGCGCAATCCGCGCGGAGTGCGAATCCGGGAATTGTTCCGCGCGAAGCAGACAAGGAAGCAACGGGCGCCGACGCATCGGCATCCGGGCTGGGCGTTGTTCTTCAATGGTCTCGACCTGGTACTGAAGGCAGTCGAGCCGCTGTGGCCCGAGCCGCTGCGGCGACGCGCCATCGAGCGCTGCCTCGCCTTCGTGACCGAGCGGCTGAATGGCGAGGATGGCCTGGGCGCGATCTATCCGGCCATGGCCAACAGCCTGATGATGTTCGATGCCCTGGGCTATCCGCCGGATCACCCGGATCGGATGGTCGCGCGGCGCTCGATCGAGAAGCTGCTGGTGATCCGCGAGGACGAGGCCTACTGCCAGCCCTGCGTATCACCGATCTGGGACACGGCTCTTGCGGTTCACGCCATGATCGAGGCGGGTGGCGAGGAGGCCGCCGCTGCAGCGCGACTCGGGCTCGGATGGCTCCAGCCGCTGCAGGAACTCGAGGTGAAGGGCGACTGGGCCGAGCGACGGCCGGATGTGCGGCCCGGCGGCTGGGCCTTCCAGTATCGCAACGCGCACTATCCCGATCTCGACGACACGGCCGTCGTCGTGATGGCGATGCATCGCGCGCGGCGCGAGCTTGGGGCGGGCGATGCCTTCGACCAGGCGATCGCGCGCGCCGTCGAATGGACCGTCGGCCTGCAGAGCCGCAACGGCGGCTGGGCCGCTTTCGATGCCGACAATGTCGATCACTATCTCAACAACATTCCCTTCGCCGACCACGGCGCCCTGCTCGATCCGCCGACCGCCGACGTCGGCGCGCGCTGCATCAGCATGCTCGCCCAGCTTGGGCACGGCCCGGAAACGGCGGCCGTGCGCAGGGCGCTCGACTTTCTCGAGCGCGAGCAGATGGCGGATGGAAGCTGGTTCGGCCGCTGGGGTGTGAATTACATCTACGGCACCTGGTCGGTCCTTTGCGCTCTGAACGCAGCCGGCTTCGATGCGACGCGAGTGAGCGTGCGAAAGGCGGCAGACTGGCTGGTTTCGATCCAGAACAAGGATGGCGGATGGGGCGAGGATTGCACGAGCTACAGGCTCGACTATCGCGGCCACGATCCCGCGCCGTCCAACGCGTCGCAGACAGCGTGGGCGCTGCTCGGCCTGATGGCCGCCGGCGAGGTCGATCATCCGGCAGTGGCGCGAGGGATCGCCTATTTGCGCCGAACGCAGGACGAGACCGGACTGTGGCGGCAGGATGCCTATGTCGGCGGCGGCTTCCCGCGCGTCTTCTACCTTCGCTACCACGGCTACCCGAAGTTCTTCCCGCTCTGGGCGCTGGCGCGTTACCGCAACTTGCGACGCGCCAACGACCGGCACGTGGCGTACGGCATGTGACGACGCTCACGGTCACCGGACTGCGGCGCGAGGCGCGCCTGCTCGCCGGGCCCGGCATCGAGGTCGTTGTCGGCGGCGGCGATCATCGGCACCTCGAGGCGATGATCGAGGAACGTGTCGCGGACGTGACCGGTATCATCAGCATGGGTATCGCAGGCGGCCTCGCGCCCAGTCTCCGAGCCGGCCAGTGGGTGGTGGCGAACGCTGTCCTCGATCATGGCGATGCGTTGCCGACGGACGCGGCCTGGATGCAGCGCCTGAAGGCACAGCTCCCTGGCGCGATCGAAGGTGTGTTCCTGGGCACCGATGCGATGATCGCGGAGACGGCCGAAAAGGCGGCCCTGCATCGCGCCACCAAGGCGATCGCGGTCGATATGGAATCGCATGTGGCGGCGCGAGTTGCGGCCCGCCATCGACTACCCTTCGCCGCCGCCCGCGTGATCTGCGATCCGGCGCATCGCACCCTGCCACCGGCTGCGCGCGTCGGCATGCGTGCCGATGGCCGCGTCGACGTGGCGGCCGTGTTGCGTTCGTTGGTTTCGGCGCCGGGGCAAGTGCCGGACTTGATCCGCACCGCCTTCGATGCGGAGCGTGCCCTTAAGCTACTCCGCGGGCACCGGATTCTGGCCGGTCTTGCCGGTCCGGATCTCGCCTAGCTTCTGCTGGACGTGGTCCGAGAAGACGTACTCGGCACGACGCTGCTTATCGAGCGGAATATCCTCGGCCATCGGGCCGTCGGTACGCACGCCGCGCATCGCGACCGTCGCGGCCTTCAGGGGCCGACGGATCATGTCCTTGACCGCCGACGCCTCGAAGCCCGAATGGACCATGCAGTTGGCGCACTTTTCGTAGTTGCCGACGCCGTACTTGTCCCATTCGGTGTCATCCATCAATTCCTGGAACGTCTTGGCGTAGCCTTCGCCCAGCAGGTAGCAGGGCTTCTGCCAGCCGAACACGGTGCGCGTCGGGTTGCCCCACGGCGTGCAGCGATAGCTCTCGTTACCGGCAAGGAAGTTGAGAAAGTTGATCGATTGGCTGAACGGCCATTTCTTGCCGCCGTTGCCGCGCGACAGGATCCCGCGGAACAGCTCCTTCGTCTTGGTGCGGTTGAGGAAGTGCTGCTGGTCGGGGGCACGTTCGTAGGCGTAGCCTGGTGATACGGTGATGCCGTCCAGTCCCAGTGCCTTCATCTCGTCGAAAAAGTCGGCGACCGCGGCGGGATCGGCGTCGTTGAACAGCGTGCAGTTGATGCTGACCCGGAAGCCTTTTGCCTTGGCGAGCTTGATCGCGTCGACGGCTTTGTCGTAAGTGCCGCGCTGGCATACCGACTTGTCGTGCATCGCACGGTTGCCATCGAGATGGATCGACCAGGTGAAGGAAGGATGCGGCTCGTAGTCGTCGATCTTCTTGGCCAGCAGTAGCGCGTTGGTGCACAGGATCACGAACTTCCGCCTGGCCAGGAAGCCCTGGACGATCCGCGGCATCGCGCGGTGCAGGAGCGGCTCGCCGCCGGCGATCGAGACGACCGGCGCGCCGCACTCGTCGATCGCCGTCATGCAGTCGTCGTACGACAGCCGCTGGTCGAGGATTTCGCCCGGATAATCGATCTTGCCGCAGCCCGCGCAGGCGAGGTTGCAGCGGAACAGAGGCTCCAGCATCAGCACGAGCGGGTAGCGTTCGCGCCCGGCGAGATGCTGACGGAGGATGTAGGTCCCGATCCGGGCCGCCTGCTGCAAGGGAATTCCCAAAACGCGCTCCTCTATGCGACCGACGAGGCTGTCGTTCCGCCGGACGGTGTCGCCCTCAGCTCATTGGGCAGGCGGAACTCGATGTCTTCCTGGACCCCGGTCATCTGCTCGACCGCGACATCGCCGTGCCGGCGCAGGGCTTCGATGACGTCGAGGACGAGCTCCTCCGGGGCCGACGCCCCCGCTGTCAGGCCGACGGCCTTGACGCCGGCCAGCCATGCCGGGTCCAGCTCGCTGCCATCGGCGATCAGGTAGCTCGGCAGACCCTTTTCGACTCCGATCTCGCGCAGCCGGTTCGAGTTGGAGCTGTTGCGGCTGCCCACCACCAGCAGGAGATCGACCAGCTCGCACAACTCGCGCACCGCCGACTGGCGGTGCTGGGTCGCGTAGCAGATGTCCGCCACGTCCGGCCCTTCGAGGTCGCTGAACCGGGCCCGCAGCGCCGAGATCACTCCACGGGTATCGTCGACGCTGAGCGTGGTCTGGGTGACATAGGCGACGGGCGAATCGTCGGGCAGGTCGAGTCGCGTGACATCCTCGATCGTCGAGACGAGATGCACCGGGGCGTCGACCTGACCCATGGTTCCCTCGACCTCGGGATGCCCCGCATGGCCGATCAGGACCAGGGCCCGGCCGCGTGCGACGTATCGCTTGCCCTGGAGATGGACCTTGGAGACCAGCGGGCAGGTCGCATCCAGAACCGGAAGGCCGCGCGCCTTCGCCTCGTCGATGATCGACTGGGCGACACCGTGGGCACTGAAGATCGTCATCGCGCCGTCGGGAATCTCGTCCAATGTCTCGACGAAAACCGCTCCCATGCGTTCGAGCTTCTCGACCACATGCCGGTTGTGCACGATTTCATGGCGGACATAGACCGGTGCGCCGAACCTCTTGAGCGACCGTTCGACGATCTCGATCGCGCGCACGACGCCTGCGCAAAAACCCCGTGGTTGAGCGAGTAGAACGCGCATTCAGATCAACTCCTCCATCGCGGGGCTTGCTGCAACCATAAATTGGCAATTGCTGGCTGCTTTGCCAGAATCGCAACCGCATGAATCGCCGTTCAGCTGCGGGGCGAGCGCTGCTCAAGCGGTTTGCAATGTGCGTTATCCGACATCGTGGCGTCAACATGTCGCGCACTTTGACCGGAAGCAGCGTGTCGATGCGCGCCGACCGACACAACTTGACAGTCTGGGACCAGGTGTCGATTTACTGCCCGCAATCGCGAATAACCTCATTCGCGATAGGGAACAAGGGCGCCCGAGCTTGACTTTGCACCATTGTTGGCATCGAGAGGCGCCATGTCGACTCGGCCTTCGTTGACCGGCCGCATCGTCGCGATCAGCACTCGATATCCGTTGCTTGTTCTGCTGCTTGCCGCCGGCCTCACTCTGGCGGCGCTGGTCTTCACCGCCCAGCACTTCGCCATGACCGCCGACACCGCTCAACTGATTTCGACCAAGCTAAAGTGGCGGCAAAGGGAGCTGGCCTTCGAGGCAGCATTTCCTCAACTCGACAAGCTGACCATGGTCGTGGTCGATGGAGCGACGCCGGAACTCGCCGACGATGCAGCCAAGCGTCTTGCGGCAGCCCTGCGCGAAAGGCCGGACCTTTTCCGAACCGTGCGCCGTCCCGACGGTGGACCCTTCTTCGACCACAACGGACTGCTGCTCCTGCCGCTGGACGACGTGCGGGCGGTCACGACCGGGCTGGTGCAGGCGAGGCCTCTTCTGGGCGCGTTGGCAACCGATCCGAGTTTGCGCGGCGTCCTCGCCACTTTGTCCAATTTGCTCGAGGGCATCAGACATGGCCAGGGCTCGCTGCGTGGCATCGAGCCGATGACGAGTGCACTCGCCGAAACGTTCGAGAAGACGGCGGCCGGACAGCCCGCCTTCTTCTCCTGGCAAACGGTGATCCGCGGATCGCCGGCGGAGCCCCGGGAGACACGCCATATCGTGCTGGTGCAGCCGGTAATGGATTACACCGCCCTGGAGCCGGGCGCGGCCGCAAGCGATGCCATCCGCCGGACCGCCGAATCCCTCGGCCTCGACGGCACGCATGGCGTGACCCTCCGGCTGACCGGCCCGGTGCCGCTGGCAGACGAGGAGTTTGCCTCGCTGGCGGAGGATGCACATCTCGTCCTCGGAGCGATGGTCGCGGCCTTGCTGGGCATCCTGTGGCTGGCGGTTCGCTCGGTGCGCGTCGTCATCGCGATCGTGGTGACCACGATCGTCGGCCTCGTCATGACGGCGGCCATCGGACTGCTCGCTACCGGCCGCTTCAATCTCATCTCAGTCGCCTTCATTCCGCTCTTCGTCGGCCTCGGCGTCGATTTCAGCATCCAGTTCAGCGTGCGCAGCCTGGCCGAGCGGCTCGTTCAACCTGACATCGTGACCGCATTGATCGAGGCGGGCGAGAGCATCGGACGAGCACTGGCGCTGTCGGCCGCGGCGATCGGCGTCGGCTTCTTCGCCTTCCTGCCGACCAGCTATATCGGCGTTGCCGAACTCGGAACCATTGCCGGCCTCGGCATGATCGTGGCGTTTGGCCTCAGCATCGTCTTGCTGCCCGCGCTCCTGGCCCTGCTGCGGTTTCCGCCCGCGCGAATGGCCGAGGTCGGCTTCACCATGCTGGCCCCCGTGGACGGCTTCGTAACCCGGCATCGTCGCGGCGTGCTTGTCCTGGCGCTCGTGGCGGCCGTCGCCTCGGCGGCGCTGCTGCCGCTGGTGCGCTTCGATTTCAATCCGTTGAACCTCAAGAGCCCGAAGGCCGAGTCGATGACAACTCTGCAGGCCCTCGCCTCCGATCCCGATTGGACGCCGAACGCGATCAACGTGCTGGCGCCATCGCTGGCGAGATCGCAGGGACTTGCGCAACTTCTCGAAGCGCTGCCCGAAGTTTCGCGCACGGTCACCTTGCAAAGCTTCGTTCCCGCGCAGCAGGACGAGAAGCTCGCGCTCATTCGCGGGGCAGCGGCGCTCGTCGAACCGGCGCTCGAAGGAGCCACCCCGCGCTCCCCGCCGTCCGACGCGGAGCTGATCCAGGAGCTGACGAGCACCGCGGCGGCATTGCGGACCGCCGCGGCCGATGCGAAAGGCGATTCAGCATCGGCCTCGGCGCGGCGACTGGCAGAGGCCATCGACCGGCTGGTGGCGGCGACGCCGGAGGTTCGCGCCAGGGCCGCTGCCGCCGTCACCGTGCCACTCCACATCATGCTCGGGCACGTCAGCACCGAGCTGAAGGCAAGACCGGTGACGATCGAGAGCCTGCCGTCCGACCTCGTCGCCGACTGGATCACGAAGGATGGGCGCGCCCGCATACAAGTGCTGCCGCAGGGTGATCGCGACGACAACGAGTCGCTCAGACGCTTCGCGACGGTGATCCAGACCGTTGCGCCGGATGCGACCGGCCGACCGATCTCGACCAGCGCTTCGGGCGACAGCGTTGTCGAAGCGTTCATGCAGGCCGGTCTCTATTCCATCGTCGCCATCGTCCTGCTGCTCGCCGTGGTGCTGCGGCGGGCCCGTGACGTGGTGCTCACCATGCTGCCGGTGCTGCTGAGCGGACTGCTGACGTTCGCGACCTGCGGCGCGCTCGATCTGCCGCTCAATTTTACCAACATCATCGCCCTGCCGTTGCTTTTCGGCGTGGGTGTTGCCTTCAACATCTACTTCGTCGCGGCATGGCGCGCCGGTGAAACGGCGATGCTGAAATCGAGCCTGATGCGCGCCGTCGTCTTCAGCGCCTTGACCACCGCCAATGCATTCGGCGCGCTCTGGCTGTCGACCCATCCCGGGACCGCGAGCATGGGCCGGCTGCTGATGATCTCGCTGGGCTGGGAGCTTCTCGTCACCCTGCTGTTCCGGCCGGCCCTGCTGGCACGCTCGCCGTACAGCAAGCTCTGGTTCTGAGTGACCGCTGCTAGCGCGAGAGCGCCTGGTTGGGCTCGAGCTTCGACCGCGCATTCCAGAGCCTCAGCGCCCTCAACGCCATTTCGGCCAGTTGCGGCAGAAAGCCGGGCCGCAACAGCTCCGGCTCGAAACTGCCCATGCGCCGGCTGTTCTCGGAATAGCAGTCCTCGAGAAATTTCCGGAAATTGAAACCGTCGAGGAACATGCTGACCTGGGTGGCGGCGAAATTCTGGCCGTCGTTCAGTTCCTTGCCGCGCTTGGCCAGACTGAGCATGCGCACGAGAGCACGCAGATAGTAGTGCAGGCTCGTCAGCGGCAGCATCCTGCGTGCGAACCACCCCCGCTGCGCCTCCGCATAAGCCATCCAGTTGACGAAGAAGACGATGTGGCGGGTTTCCTCGTACATCAGGGTTTCGAAGATCCGCAGCATCTCCTTGGGCAGGAATTCCGCCTGCGAGGCGATCTTGAACAGGCCGAAGCCCAGAAACGAATCGAGACATTCGCCAAAGCCGAAATCCTTGAAGCGCCGCTCGATGTTGTCGCTGACATCCTCGAGCGGACGCTCCGGCGCATCGAGGCCGTACTTGTCGATCATGACGCGGATCAGCTTGGCATGCCGCGTCTCCTCCTCGCCCTGCAAGGCGAGTGCGTCGCGCAGGACCGGATCGGAGACGGTCTGCGTGAAGGCGGCGACGATCGCCCCGGCACGCCGCTCGGTGTAGAAGACCTCTTCCCAGAAGGGCACGGAGCGCAGGCGATGCAGCGCCGCGTCATCGAGCTCGGGCCACGGCAGGCTGTGCGGATCGTAGTCGGTGTAGGTCTGTACGAAATGCCCGCAGAAGGTATCGCGATGTTCCTGCGATCCGATTTTCATGCTTCTCGCCCTTTCGTTGGCGCGCCTTGAAGGTCAGTGGTCTGATCTGTCCATCATTGCCACCGCGCTGTGTCCAGAGGAAAAAATCCCCCGGCCTCACCTCGGGACGACACCCTTACCGGTGTCGTCCCGGGCGCAATCGAGCGATTTTTCCCATCGGCGAACGAGTCAGGCGGCTTTGCGGCCGGAATATGTGGCGAGCCGCTGATTGATGATGGCATCCGCCTCGCGCATCGTGCGGTCGACCAGTTCCTTGACCGTCGGGATGTCGCGGATGAGGCCCGCGACCATACCGCACGACCAGGCACCCGCGTCCATGTCGCCCTCCTTCATGATGCGGGGGTAGACGCCCGCGACCTCCGGCAGGATGTCCTCGAACTTGATCTTGAGCCCCAGCGCCTTCTCCTTCTCGAGAAGCCGATCGACGGCGGCGTTCCTGAGCACGCGCTCGGTGTTGCGCAATGGCCGCATGACGAGACGGGTATCGAGTTCGCTGGCCGCGACGAGGGCCTGCTTCACATGTTCGTGGATCGGCGCTTCCTTCGTAGCCATGAATCGCGTGCCCATGTTCATGCCGTCCGCGCCCAGCGACAGTGCCGCGACCAGCGAGCGGCCGTCGGCCATGCCCCCGGAGGCGACGAAGGGGATCTTGAGCTCCTCCGCCGCCCGAGGCAGGAGAATGAAGTTCGGCACGTCGTCCTCGCCCGGATGGCCGCCGCATTCGAAGCCGTCGACGCTCACCGCATCGCAGCCGATCGATTCGGCCTTTAGCGAGTGCCGCACCGAGGTGCATTTGTGGATGATCTTGATGCCGGCCTCCTTCAGCGCCGGCAGCCACTTCTGTGGATTGTTGCCCGCGGTCTCGACGATCTTCACGCCGCCTTCGACGATGGCGCGGATGTAGCCGGGGTAGTCGGGCGGCGTGACCGCCGGCAGGAAGGTGAGGTTCACGCCGAACGGCCTGGAAGTCATCTCGCGGCATCGCCGGATCTCGTTGGCCAGCGCCTCCGGCGTACGCTGCGTGAGCCCCGTGATGATGCCGAGTCCGCCGGCATCGGAAACCGCCGCCGCCAGCTCCGCAAAGCCGACATAGTGCATGCCGCCCTGGATGATCGGATGCTCGATCCCCAGCAGCTCCGTGATCCTGGTCTTCATCTGCCACCCCTCCGTTGATCTCCGTTATAGGGCAGCCTCAGCGACCCTGGAACCGTGCTTCCCGGCGCTCGACAAACGACCGGATTCCTTCCTTTGCGTCTTCCGTACCCATGACCTTGGCGTGGATGGCAGGGATTGCGGCAATCGCCATGCTTTCCCCTGACTCGATGTATTTCAGCGCCGCCTCCTTCATGGCGCGGAGGCCGAGAGGTGCATTGCGCGCGATGCGCCGGGCGATCTCGACCGCGCGCTCGATCTGCTGACCCGCCGGCACGACTTCCTGCACGAGCCCGATTTGCAGCGCGCGGGCGGCGTCGAACTCGTCGCACAGCATCAGGTGATACATCGCATTGCCCCAGCCGGTGCGCGTGAGGAAGCGGAAATGCGCGCCGCCCAGCGGCGCGATCCCGCGCCTGGACTCCATCTGGCAGAAGCGCGAGCTGTCCGCTGCGATCACGATGTCGGCCGCGAGCATCATCTCGATGCCGACCGTGAGACAGAGGCCTTGCACGGCCGCGACAACCGGCTTCAACGTCCGGTGCCGGAGCGCAAAGGGATCGATATTGCCGGCCGGGCTGTCGCGACGCTCGCGGTTGGGGCCGAAGAATTTCGGCATGTCGAGGCCTGCCGTCGTGTGGTCTCCCGCAAAGCAGAGGACGGCGACCCACTGCTCGTCGTTGTCGTCGAAGGCGGTAAGGGCCTCCGACAGTTGCTGCATCATGTCGGGGGTGAAGGCGTTCTTTTTCGCGACATTGTCGACAGTGATCTTGAAGATGCGGCCGTCGATCTCCGTCCGGACCGAACCGGTGGACGCTGCGTCGGGCACGGTCATTCTCCTTTAGCGTTGATGGGGCAGGCGCGGTCGCTTCTTGTCATCGGCCGGCAGGTCGGGCGGCAGATTGCGCGTGCCGGCCGCGCCGGGGCCGCGATGGACGTGGACCTGTCGCGGGTCGAGCGGCTCGCCGCAGCCCGAGCAGACCATCACGGGATCGAAGGTCTTGCCGCAGCTCAGGTGCCGGTGGAGCAGGGGGCGACCTTTCCTGCCGGCCATGTGGACGTCGCCCCAGTGAACGATCGCCATGACGATGGGATAGAGATCGCGGCCCTTCTGGGTCAGGCGATACTCATAGCGCAGCGGTCGCTGCTGGTAGGGCACCCTGGTGAGCACGAAATCCTTCACGAGCTTGCGCAGGCGGCTCGCCAGGATCGGTCGCGTGATGCCGAGCCGCGCCTGGAAGTCCTCGAAGCGCCGTACCCGCAGGAAGCAGTCGCGCAGGATCAACAGGGTCCAGCGATCGCCGATCACGGATACCGTGCGGGCCACCGAGCAGGCTTCGTCCTCGAGGTTGCTCCAGCGCATCGACCGTCTTTCACTTCGCGGCGGCGATGGCTTCCTCGACGTCGCGCAGCCGGTCCTTGCCGAAATAGATCTCGCCGTCGACGAAGAAGGTAGGCGAGCCGAAGGTGCCGCGCTCGACCGCGCGCTGCGTTCCGGCCATCAACTCGTCCTTCACCTCCTGCGTCTGCACCAGCTCGAACAGGTGATCCGCCGGCAGCTTCGATTCGATCAGTGCCGCGCGCAGGACGGCAGGATCGTCGAGCTTCTTCGGCTCGGCCCACATATGGCGATAGACCTCGTCGACGTAGCGTTCGAAGAGGTCGAGCTTTCTCGCGGCGACGGCACCGCGCATGATCGCCAGCGTGTTGACGGGAAAGTGCGGGTTCATTTTGAACCGCGTGATCTTGTGCTGGCGGATGAAGCGCTCGGTTTCGAGCTGCTGGTACTCCGGCTTGTTCCTGATGCCGGCATTGCTCTCGACCGGCGAGCGGTTGTTGGTGAGCTTGAAGACGCCGCCCAGCAACACCGGCACGTAATCGAACTTCACGCTCTGCCGCTTCTCGATTTCCGGGATCACGAGATGACTGAGATAGGCATTCGGGCTGCCGAAATCGAACTGGAATTCAACCTGGGGCACGTTGGACATGGGGGCTCACCATTTCTCTCCGAAGGGACGGATCTCGAGCTCCGAGCTCCATGCGTCGCGCGGCTGCTGATGGAGCGACCAGTAGGCGTCGGCCACGGCCTCCGGACGCATCAGCCGGTCCGCGGGAAGCTTCGCCAGCGCCTCGGCGCCCTCGCGCTCCTTGATGCGCTCGCGCACCCACGCGGTGTCGACGCCCGAGTCGATCACGAGATGGGCGACATGGATGTTTTGTGGCCCGAGCTCGCGTGCCGCGGCTTGTGCCACCGCGCGCAGGCCCGCCTTCGCCGACGCGAAGGCGGCGTAGCCGATACCGCCGCGCAGGCTTGCGGTCGCTCCGGTGAAGAAGATGCTGCCCTTGCCGCGCGGCAGCATCAGGCGGGCGGCTTCACGACCGGCGAGGAAACCGGAATAGCAGGCCATCTCCCAAACCTTGCGGAACACGCGCTCGGTCGTGTCGAGGAGGGGGAAATTCACGTTGGCGCCGACATTGAAGATGCAGACCTCGAGCGGGGCGTGCCGGTCCGCCTCCCGCAGGAAGGACGAGATGTCCTCTTCCTTGCGCGCATCGAGCCCTCGAGCCGAGACCTTGCCGCCGGCCTTCTCGATGTCGGCCACCAGCGGCGCGAGCCTGTCACCGTTGCGCCGGCCGGCGAAGACCGTGAAGCCCTCGGCCGCGAATTTCCTGGCGATCGCGGCGCCGATGAAATCGCCCGCGCCGATCACTGCCGCCGTCGCGTGTCTGGATGCCATCGTTCCTCCTGCGGGAACAAAGTCAGTGTATTTTCAACACTTGTCAATTTTGCCCAGCATACAATTTCCTAACACCGCGATTAGTTTCGGCTCGGAAAGAGTGTGGTTTCGACACCGGGATCGGCCCGTGACCTCCGGGTTGCTGGAAGCGATCGCCTCTACAAGCCGTCGGCTGCAAGACGCCCGTCAGTTCCACGCCGCCGATCGGTCTCTGTCGATCGCGGACAATGGCGGAACGGCCTATTGCGGCTTTTCCTCATGCTCGGACCAGCCCGACTCCTGACTGTCGCCGACATCCGGCTCAATCTCGCCGATCCTGCCCAGGTCCGCAGCCACCGTGCTCCCCTCCACCGCGATCACGTTCGCATATCGCATGCCGAATCGAAAATCCTGCGGTCCGTAGCTGCGGATGTCATGTACCATCGTGGAGAGCGTCGGGTCCCTTGCCTCGAGCGTCACAAAAATGTGCATCTGCGCCTCGATCGCGCGCGCTGTGTCATAGCCGCGCAACGGGCTTCGCTCGTCCAGCACATGCATCAGCGTCCAGGTGAGAGGAAAGAGAGGCAGATGCGCCCTTTCAAGCCGTAGCTCCCGGGCGCGGCGAATCGGCTTGCCCATAGCATTCTCTTCCGTGAGGAGGACGTTCAGCTTGGCTGTCGCATCCATCAGGATGGAGGTTCGCCCGTTGCCGACTCGCAGCATCAGCGTCGGCTTGGCGAGATGCATCGCCACCACCGGATGGGGCGCAAAAACGAGCCTGGCCCGCGGGCGGGAGAACCGGACAAAAGTCAGTCCGGTCAGGATGGCCGTGACTGCCAGCCCGGAGAGGATCTCGGCCGCCGCAACAACTCGCGCGTACGCCGTCGCTGGATACATCTCGCCATATCCCACGGTTCCCAGCGTTTCGATGCTGAAGAAGAGAGCATCGGCGAAGCTGTTGGGTTGCGCATTCGCGACCGAACCAGGGGCGAGCCAGAACAGAGCGGCAAACAGAAGATTGACGGCAAGATAGAGTGCAAGCAGGGCCCACAGGAATTGGGGCCAACTCAGCGCGACGGCAAAATGATAAGGGTCGCGAAAATCGAAACGCGGGACACCCTTCTTCTTGAATTCGTAGGAACCGAGGCGAACGCGTGTGGCCTTCTCGCGGATCGTGCGCTCAGGTGGACTGCCAAGGTTCTGCATATCTTGCATCCGGCCGACTGGGGCGAGTCCTACCGTCCAAACTGTGCTGAGTATGGGGCGTCTTGATCTTGTCGACGCCCGCAGCTCTTCGGCCTGCGGCACCGCATCGCATGGTTCGATGGCATTCCCGGGCGTCTACTTTTCAGCGCAACCGGGAAGCATCGTGATCCAGCAGACCGAGGAGTGTGGGGGATGATTCCACTCCACACGACGGCTGGCTGTTCCTGCGACTCTCGCCAAGCAGCGGATCTCAGGTATCCAAACCGGCGCGCCACTTGGTTTCTTGATAACAATCGCGGCTCAAGGTGGCGGTCTCTGGTCCACGATATTCTGCATTCTCTACATCCCGGGGCGGCAAGGGCCGATCACAGCAACGCTGCAGGCGCGCGAAGAACCGACGCGTCGGGCTTGTGGCTTTGACAAGGGAGGGTGGATCATGAAGATCGTCGTCATCGGTGGCACGGGCCTGATCGGGTCGAAGACCGTCGCCATTCTGCGCCAGGGTGGCCACGAGGTCGTGGCGGCCTCGCCCAATAGCGGCGTCAACACCATCACCGGCGAGGGCCTCAAAGAGGCTGTGGCGGGTGCGCAGGTGGTGATCGACCTCGCCAATTCGCCCTCATTTGAAGACAAGGCGGTGCTGCAATTCTTCGAGACGTCCGGCCGCAACCTCCTGCCGGCCGAGACCGCCGCGGGCGTCCCCCACCATGTCGCACTCTCGATTGTCGGAATCGATCGAACCGTCGATAACGGCTACTTTCGCGCCAAGGTCGCCCAGGAGAAACTGATCAAAGCTTCGGGCATACCCTATACCATCATCCGCGCGACCCAGTTTCTGGAATTCCTTGGCACGATCGCCGCTTCAAGTGCGGACGGAAATCTGGTCAGGCTTTCGCCCGGCCTGTTCCAGCCCATCGCCGCGGACGACGTTGCCGCCATTGTTGCCGATGTGGCGCTCGGCGCCCCGCAAAACGGCATCGTTGAGATCGCCGGCCCGGAACGAGCGCCGTTCAATGAGATCATCGCCCGCTATCTGAAGGCGATCGGCGATCCCCGAGAGGTCGTGCGCGACCCTGAGGCCCGATACTGGGGCGGCCGTGTCGAGGAGCGTTCGCTCGTGCCGTTGGGCGAAGCACGCCTTGGCGGCATCGGTTTCGACGAATGGATTCGCCGCTCACGGGCAGCAGCCTGATCCGCATCCCGCAGCCGATTGACGGTACATCGAGGGTACCATGAGGTGCATTTTCTGTTCGCTGTTGTCGCCACCCTGCCGTTCGGCGGTGCTCTGGCGGATTCTCCAAAGCAGAAGAATGCCAAGGTGACGCTCGTCTATAAGCACGACCTGCCGAACGTCCCCGGCGAGAGCATCAAGGGCGTGCTCGTCGAGTACGGCCCGGGCGGCTACTCGCCCGGTCACACGCATGCCAAGTCCGCCTTCATTTACGCGACCGTGCTCGAGGGGGCGATCCGCAGTCAGGTGAACGACGGGCCGGTGACCGTTTACAAGGCCGGACAGAGCTTCTCCGAGATGCCCGGTGACCGCCACGGCATCAGCGCCAATGCCAGCGAGACGCAGCCCGCCAAGGTCCTCGCGGTGTTCGTCGTGGAGACGAACGAGACCGAACTGACGATCCCATTGGCGAAGTGAGGCGAACGAATTCGACCTTTTGGTGAGGGGGCCCGCAATGCAGCGCAAACTAGCGGCGGTTCTCGCGGCCGACGTTGTCGGCTACTCCCGGCTGATGGGGCGTGACGAGAGCGGAACATTGGTGCGGCTGCGCGAGCATCGAAAGAAGCGCCTCGAACCAACGCTCGCGCGATACGGGGGCCGGCTGATCAAGCTGATGGGCGATGGGGCGCTCGTGGAATTTGCAAGCGCATGCGATGCGTTGTCGGCGGCGATCGAGTTCCAGCAGGCCGTCAATGAAATGGACCCTGAACGTCCCGAAGCGGATCGGATCATCTTTCGTATCGGCCTGCATCTCGGCGATATGATCATCGAGGGAGATGATCTCTACGGCGATGGAGTCAACATAGCCGCGCGATTGGAAACACAAGCGCCGGCGGGAGGCATTTTGGTTTCCCGCACCGTTCATGAGGCTGTCACAGGCCGGCTCAAGGCGACTTTCGCCGATCTGGGCTGTCTTTCGCTAAAGAACATCGAACGGCCAATTCAGGCGTTTAGCGTGAAGTGGGAACCGGCCGACTGGCAATGTCCGTCATCCCTAGCCCCAGAACGCTCGTACGAGAAAAGAAAGCCATCGTCAGCCGAACAGTTCGCTTTACCCGACAAACCCTCTATCGCCGTTCTGCCCTTCCAAAACCTGAGCGTCGACCCTGACCAGGAGTACTTCGCCGACGGCATGGTCGAGGATATTATTACCGCGCTATCGCACTTCAAGTCGTTGCTCGTGATCGCGCGCAATTCGAGCTTTGCCTATAAGGGTCGCTCCCCGGATATCCGGCAGGTCGGCCGCGAACTCGGTGTACGCTACGTCCTGGAGGGGAGCGTACGAAAATTCGCAAGCAAAGTCCGCATTACCAGTCAGCTCATAGATTGCGAGAATGGCGCACACATCTGGGCTGACCGACTCGACGGAGCACTAGAGGATATCTTCGAGCTTCAGGACCAAGTTACAACCAAGGTGGTTGGTGCGATCACACCCAAGCTCAATCAAGCCGAAATCCAACGGGTGAAACGCAAATCGGTACAACGGTTCGATGCGTATGATTGTTTCTTGCGCGGCTTGGCCCATTCGTATGTCGTGACAAGGGAAACCCACGAAGAGGCTGCTCGCCTGCTGTATCGTGCGATTCAGATCGATCCCGACTTCTCCACGCCCTATGGACTGGCAACTGCTTTGTACACGATCCGCAAGGCCCAAGGATGGGTCGTGGACAGTTCGTCAGACGAATCGGAAGTCAGACGCTTGGCATTTCACGTTGCGGCGATCGGCAGTGACGACGCACTCGCACTTTCTTGGACCGGATTTTCCCTGGTTTATGTGTGCCGGGAGTTCGACACGGGTGCGGATTTGATCGACCAAGCCCTTTCGATCAATCAAAACCTCGCGCAAGGATGGGCAAATCGCGCAGTCGTCAGCACGATTTTGGGCGAGCATGACATCGCAATCGAACAGGTGTCACATGTATTTCGCCTTAGTCCGATCGATCCGGAAATCTATCGTTCAGAGGTCATCCTGGCGTTCGCGCACCTATGTCTCGGTAGGTACGCGGAAGCCTCGAAATGGGCGACGAAGGCGCTAGCGCGGCAGTCGAATTTCTTGCCAGCGATGCGAGTCGCAACCGCTGCCCATGCTCTCACCGGCAATATGGCTGAAGCGCGGAGAATTCTCGGCCAGATGTGCCGATTGGATCCGAGCCTGACGCAGTCAAGCTACCGAAATAAGACCTTCTTCCGTCGAACGGAGGATATTGAACGATTCGTCGAGGGCTTTCGTCGGGCCGGAATGGCCGAATGAACGAGCGGCCCACCCTGTACACGTGAGTTCGATCGCGCGGCAGGATCTTGCCGCGATGGCCTTGTCCTGAAGGCCAATCAACCTTTCAATGAAAGGTTCCCGCCATGACTGAGCAAAGCTGTGAGACAACAGACCAAGGGAACGAACCGACTTCGCCCCGCAACGCCGATTCAGCGCCAAGTCCCCAGGCGCTTCCCGGTTCGGGGGCCATCTCACCAGAGAAGCAGAAGGCCGGGCGGCGGCGAAAACTGCTTGGGGCAGCGGGCGCCTTCGTCCTGGTCGCCGTTCTTGTGGTAGGCATTCCATGGTTCCTGGAAGCTCTCAACACGGTTTCGACCGACGACGCGTACGTGAACGGCCACGTGACCTTCGTTGCCGCCCGGGTACGCGGCCAAGTCGCCCGCGTTCTCGTAGATGACAACAACCGGGTGCGCCGGGGTGACCTTCTCGTCGAACTGGACAAGGAGCCGTATCGGACCGCTGTCGCCATCAAGAAGGCGGCGGTCGAGACGGCCAAGGCGGACCTGCAGGCCGCGACCGCCACCGTGCGTGGCATTGAAGCGGAAGCCAGGAGCCGGCGCTGGAAATTGCAGCACGCCATGGAGGACGTCGCCAACCGGGAAGCCGAGCTACGCACTCGGGTCGCCGGCGTCGACAAAGCCAAGGCGGCGCTGGCATTGGCCGACCTCGAATTCAACCGCGCAAAGCAGTTGGTGGCGACAAACAATATGCCGCGGTCCGAGTTCGACCGACGGCAGGCGACACTGGTGACCGCGCGCGCGGATCTGGTCCAGGCACTGACCGACGTGAACCAGATCCGTGTCTCGCTCGGGTTGAAGGCATTGCCTTTGGAGAGCGGAGACCTTGGCAAGGTGCCGCCTGATCTTGATCAGACATTTTCCTCCGTTCGTGAAGCGCAAGCAGAGCTGATCCAGAGCGCAGCTCAGTTGGGTGTCCTTCACTCCTACAATCAGACGCCGAAGGAGATGCTCGAGGAGTTCGAGAAATCTGGTTCAGGTGACATCGACCGCACGTTCGCCCGGCTGGCGGTGGAGGCGCCCGCGGTCAACCAGGCCAAGGCGAAGCTTGAGGCCGCAAAACGCGACCTTGCCCAGGCCGAACTGGAACTCCGCTATTGCGACATCGTCGCGCAGATCGATGGCGTCATTACGCGTCGAAATGTCAATCCGGGCAATAACATCCAAGTCGGGCAAAGTGTCATGGCAATCCGCTCGCTTGATGACATCTGGATCGACGCCAATTTCAAGGAGACGCAGCTGCACTACCTGCGTATCGGCCAGCCGGTCGACCTGTACGTCGACATGTATGGCAGCAAGCGGACATTCAAGGGACGCATCGCCGGCTTTACCATGGGCACCGGATCGACGCTGGCGCTGCTGCCGGCGCAGAACGCCACGGGCAACTTCGTCAAGGTGGTGCAGCGACTTCCGGTTCGGATCGACCTCCTGGACTACGACGCGGAGAAGTACCCGCTGTTCATCGGCACCTCGGTCGTCCCGGTCGTCCATATCAATGAACCGGCGACGGGCCCTGATGCCGGCAAGTTCCTCCAGGCCTACGTGCCACGACCCTCGGCCGCCGGTTCGGTTGCGGGTGTGCCCGGTGCCCCGAAATGACAGTCCTTGCAGTTTCGAGGCCCCATGGCGCCACGAACCCTTGGGTAGTGGCGGCCATCGTGGTGGTGCCCACCTTCATGGAGGTGCTCGATACCACCATCGCGGTCGTAGCGCTGCGCTATATCGCTGGCGGCCTGTCGGCAACAGTCGACGACGGTGAATGGGTTCTCACCAGCTATCTTGCCGCCAATGCCATCATCCTGCCGATCACCGGCTGGTTGTCGGCCCATCTCGGTCGCCGCACTTATTTCCTGTTGTCGATCGGCGTCTTCACCCTCGCCTCGGGGCTGTGTGGAATAGCTACCAGCCTCAACCAGCTGATCTTCTTCCGCGTGATCCAAGGTTTGGCCGGAGGCGGTCTTCAGCCTTGTAGCCAGGGCGTGCTGCTCGATACCTTTCCACGTGAAAAGCAGGGCATGGCGATGACGCTGTTCGGCCTGGCGGCCCTGACGGCGCCGGTCGTCGGCCCGACCCTCGGAGGCTGGATCACCGACCAGTATTCCTGGCGCTGGGTCTTCCTGATCAACGTTCCGGTTGGCCTGCTGGCACTTGCTGCCTGCTATACCAAACTTCAGGATCCGGACTATCTCGTCACTGCGCGTATGGAGTTGCGCAAGCGACCGATCCGCTTCGACCTGGTCGGCCTGTCGCTGCTGGTGATCGTCGTGGTTTGCTGGGAGGTGATGCTCAGCAAGGGACAGGAATGGGACTGGCTGAGCGATCCCTTCTGGCGCGTGCAGACACTGGTGATTCTGTTCGGCGTGGGATTGATCGGGCTGATCCTTTGGGAACTGCGCCATCGCAGTCCCGTAGTCAATTTCCGTCCCCTTGGCGAACGCAACTTCGCCACCTGCTGCATCATCGTCTTCTTTGCTTTTGCTGTGCTGTATGGCGCAAGCACGTCGCTGCCCGGCTTGCTCCAGTCTCTGTTCGGATACGATGCCTTGAGAGCCGGACTGGTCATGTCGCCGGCCGGGCTGTTTTCTCTCCTGGCGATGCCCGCCATAGGCCTCCTGCTTGGCCGAGGGACGGATGCCCGTTGGTTGCTTGCGACCGGGCTGATGGTGATGGCGGCCGGGAACTACTGGATGTCGCAGATGAACCTCGACATCAGCCCGGACCAGGTCGTCTGGCCTCGCATCCTGGTCGTGCTCGGTCTGTCCATGTGTTTCGCGCCGGCGAACGTGGCCGCCTACCTCTACACGCCGTTAGAATTGCGGGGAGCGGCCGTCGGCTTGCTGAGCCTGTTGCGCAACGAGGGAGGCAGCGTCGGCACGTCGCTGGCGCAGACGCTGCACGAGCGCCGCGATCAGTTCCACACCCTGCGGCTGGGCGAGAATCTGGACCCCCTCAACTCGGCTGTGACGTCCTTTATAGGGCAGGTGCAGAGCCAGTTCGTGACCGCTGACCCGACCGCCTTGCAGCAACTGGGCTGGCGGGCACTCGAAAACCTGCGCCAGCAGCAGGCCTCCGCTCTTGCGTATTTCGATTGCTTCTGGATTTTCGCCATAGTGACGCTTGCGCTCGTGTTCGCGGTGCCGCTGATGAAGCGCTCCGTCGCCGAGAAAGGCACCCACGTGGGTGGCGAATGAGCTGACGTGGTCGATTGATACGACCCGGCTAGCGTCGCCATGTCGCCCGGTCCGACTGTGGATGCCTGGCTGGCTGGGCTCGTCTCGCCTGTCGATCCGGCACGGCCGGTCGATGGATTTCGCATATTCGAGATGGCCGGACCGGAGTACCGTTGAACGTGACTCCGGGAGGAATCGATGAGTTACGACCTCGTGATCAGGAACGGCATCGTGGTCGACGGCACCGGTGCCAAACGCTATCGCGCCGATGTCGCGATTGCCGGAGGCAAGGTGGCCGACATCGGCAGGGTCACCGAGGGCGCCAGGCGCACCATCGATGCCGACGGACTGGTCGTGGCACCGGGCTTCGTCGATCCGCACACCCACTATGATGCGCAAATCTGCTGGGACGGCGCGGTGACACCCTCGTCGTGGCATGGCGTCACCAGCGTGGTGATGGGCAATTGCGGCGTCGGCATTGCGCCCTGCAAGCCCGCCGCGCGCGAGATTGCGATGCGTGATCTGGTGAGCGTCGAGGGCATTCCCTTCGACGTCCTGAACAAGGGCATCACCTGGGACTGGGAGACCTTCCCGCAATTCATGGACGCGGCAGCGGCCCGGCGACCGTCGCTCAACCTCGCCTTCATCGCGCCGCTGACGCCGTTCCGCCACTACGTGATGGGCGAAGCCTCGATGGAGCGGGCGGCCAGTACCGAGGAAACGGCGAAGATCGCGGCCTTGATCGCCGAGGCGGTCGACTCGGGGGCGCTCGGTTTCTCCTCGACCACGCTCAACCAGCACATGGGCTTCGAGGGCAAGCCGCTGGCCTGTCGCAATGCCAGCCGCGAGGAGCTGAAGGCCTATGCCAACGTTCTGAAGGCGCGAGGCAAGGGCGCGATCGAGATCGCGCTCACCCGCCAGGTCGGCGTGCTGGAGGAGGACCAGTGCGAGCTGCTGGACTTCCTGCTCGACGAAAGCGGCCGGCCGGTGACCTTCATCGCCCTGTTCGACCGCGACGACATCCCCGAAGCGGTGCGCAACACGCTGCGCCTTGCGGCGCCCATGATCGCCAAGGGGGCGCGGCCGCAGACGTCGCCGCTGCCGCTCACGCGCGAGATCAACATGGACAACCCCTTCTCCTTCGCCTCCTTCCCGTCGTGGAAGCGGGTGTTCGCCGACACGTCGAAGGCCGCGCAGAAGACGGTCTATGCCGATCCGGGCTTCCGCAACCAGTTCCGCGACGATCTCAGGAATCCGACCGGCTTCAGCAACTGGGGCCGCGTCGTCGTGCATACGGTCAAGAATCCGGCACTGAAGCATCTCGAGGACAAGTCGGTCGCCCAGATCGGCCAGGAACAGGGCAAGGACGGCGTCGATGCCTTCCTCGACACGGTGCTCGCCGACAATCTCGACTGCGAGCTCACCATGGCCTCGTGGAACACGCGCGAGGATCGCATGCGCGAGCTCTTGAACAACAAGGCGATCCTGATGGCGCTGGGCGACGGCGGGGCCCATGTCGACATGCTGTGCGATGCCGGCTACCCGACCTACCTGCTCGGCACCTGGGTGCGCGAGAAGGAGGCGATCACCCTGGAGGAGGGCGTGCGCAAACTCACTTCCGATCCTGCCGATCTGTTCGGTTTGAAAGACCGTGGGCGCCTCGCCAAGGGCGCGCCGGCCGACGTGGCGATCTTCGATCCGGCCCGCATCGGCTCGACCAACCACGGCGAGCGCCGCTACGATCTTCCCGGCGGCGCCAAGCGCATCGTGATGCCGTCGAAGGGCGTCGAATACACGCTCGTCAACGGTGCCATCACCTGGGAACAGGGCAAGCTCACCGACGCCAGGGCAGGCAAGGTTCTGCGGGGCTAGGGGTTTGACCCCTCCCGCCCCGCGATAGCGGGCGAAGGGGTCGGAGAACGCCCGGGGATTTCCGGCGAACCTACGGATGCGGACCGCAGGCTGCGGCGTGAAGCAGCTTCACCTCCTGCGTCATCGCCAGCGGCCGGAGCCTGGTCGCGAAACCGTCGGTGAAATCGACGTTGGCGTAAACAGAGGCCCGGTGCGCGGCCCCGCGTCATCCTCGAATTTCCAGAGAGGCGCGATCTGGTTGATCGTTCCGGTGTCGCGCTGGAAGTCGCGGACGAGGTTCTTGTCGTGGCCGCCCTTTTGCGGGGCCGGAAAGCCGAACTGCTGGTAGAGTTTGACGGCCTCGGCCACTGCCCGACATAGAGCGTGTAGGTCCTGAGCTCGTAAGGCGCCATGGGCGACATCCTCTTTCGACCGCGTGGCTGGCTTGCCGACTAGCGGAGGATGCAATGCCCGACCTGTTCGAGATCATCGAGACGACGCGCTCCATGCGGCGGCTGAAGCCCGATCCGGTGCCCGACGAGCTGATCTCGAAGATCCTGCAGGCCGGTATCTGCGCACCGAACGGCGGCAACAGCCAGCGCTGGCGCTTCCTGGTGATCAAGGACCGGAAGATCAAGGAGGCCGTACAGGTCCTCTACAAGCGCGCCTTCGACGAGACGATCGGCCCGCGTTATCTCGCCAGCGAGCCGCCGCCCGGCGTCACCAGGGAGCGCTATCTGCGCCAGCATGCTGCGGTGTCATATCTGACGGACCACTTCCACGAGGCGCCGGTGTGGATCGTCGCCTGCCTGGAGGACGGCGCCAATCCCGGCCGGGCGGCCGGCGCTTCCATCTATCCTGCGATCCAGAACATGGTGCTGGCGGCGCGCGCGCTCGACCTCGGCACCACGCTGACCACGCGGCACCTGCTCTACGAGAAGGAAGCCGAGATGGCGCTCGGCCTGCCGCGCGGCGTGCACTCCTACGCGATCCTTCCGATCGGCTACCCGATGGGCAAATTCGGACCCGTGAAGCGAGGCGCATTGGCCGAGATCGTCTATCAGGACCGCTGGGGTGAGCCCTATCGCGGGGTCTAGAGGGGGGCGTGATGTTTGCGGTCACTGCCGACAGCCTGCAGGCCTATCTCGACTTCGATCCGCGGCGGAAAGCCGATCTCGAGAAACTCGATGCTCTGATCCGCAAGGCGGCGCCTGGGCTGAGGCGTCATTTCCACGTGGGAACGCCGGCAGGTCAGGCGGGCATGCGCATGAAGATGATCGGCTATGGCAAGTTCAGCTACGCGATCAAGTCCGGCAAGACGACGTCCTGGCCCGTGATCGGCGTCGCGCTGCAGAAGAACTACATCAGCGTCTATGTTTCAGTCACGAAGGACGATACGCCGATCGTGCCTGCCTATGCAGGCAGGCTGGGAGAGAAGCGGAGTGGCGGCAACAATTTCAGTTTCTGCCAGTTCGACGATCTGGAAGCCGGAGCCGCATCGACGCTCTTCGGCGAAATCGAGCGCATCTTCAAGGCCGATCCGGACAATCCGGTCCGATACATGGAAGGGCGATAAGGCCTGCCGACGGGAGGACGTACGCATGAAGCTCGGTCTTTACATGGCGACGCAGTGGCGCGAGGGCGCCGATCTCGGACCGGAGCTCGCGAACCTCGTCGAACAGACGCGCGTCGCCAAGGCCAGCGGCCTCGCGTCGCTCATGGTCGGTCAGCATTTCCTGTCGAGTCCGCTGCAGATGTTCCAGGCCATGCCGCTCCTGGCCCGGCTCGCCGCCGAAGCCGGGGGCATGAGGCTTGGGCCCGGCCTGCTGCTCCTGCCGCTCCTCAATCCGGTCGTCGTGGCCGAGGAAACGGCGACGCTCGACTGGCTGACTGGCGGCAATGCCATCATCGGGCTGGGTCTCGGCTATCGAAAGGAGGAGTTCGACTCGATCGGCGTGCCCTTCAGGGAACGCGTGCCGCGCTTCGTCGAGGGTGTCGAGGTGATCCGCAAGCTGTGGCGCGACGATGTCGTCGAGCATCGCGGCCGCTTCCACACGGTGAGCGGCGTGCGCGCCAGCCTCAAGCCCAAGCGCGCAGACGGCCCGCCGATCTGGATGGCGGGCGATGTCGAGGCCGCGGTCAAGCGCGCGGCAAAGCTCGCCGATGCCTGGATGCCTTCGCCGATGGTGACGGAGGATGAGGTGCGACGACTGGGCGCGCTGTTCCGCGCGACGCGCGCCGAGGCGGGCTTGCCGCCGGCCGCCGAGTTCCCGGTCATCCGCGAATGCCATGTCGGCAGCTCAGGCAATGCCCTCGACGAGGTGCGTGAGCCGCTGTCGTTCAAGTACGAGGCCTATGCGAGTTGGAGTGGCGACTCGGGCTTCGTTCCGGCCGACGGCATCCGTGGCGACTTCGACAAGTTCGCCAGAAGCCGCTTCATCATCGGTTCGGAGAGCGAGGTGGTGGATCAGATCGGCCGCTACGGCGACCGCACGGGAACCGACCATATGCTGCTGCGCGTGCAATGGCCGGGCCTCGGCCAGAAGACGACGCTGCGTACGCTGGAGCGGCTGGGTCGCGTGGTCGAGAAGCTGAGGTAGGCCGACGGCGTCATTCTTGGCTGGTGGCCGCCGATGCCGCCCGCTAGAGTTCGATACGGCAGAGTAGCGCGGCTTGGTGTGAACCGCGGGTCATGCGTCAGGTGTTGCACGCGGCAAGTCGTGTGGTCCTGCTGCCACCGTTCCCTGGGGGAAGACATGACCTACTACGATCTCGGTGCCTACACCCGTTCGATCACGACCAAGTCCCCAGAGGCCCAAGTCTGGTTCGATCGCGGCCTGAACTGGGTCTTCGCCTTCAACCACGAGGAAGCGATCAAATGCTTCGCCAGGGCGCTCGAGCGCGATCCCGGCTGCGCGATGGCGCACTGGGGCATCGCCTATGCCGCCGGCCCGAACTACAACCTGCCCTGGCATCTCTACGATCCGGCGGGAAAGGCCAAGGCGCTCGCGGCGGCCTACGACGCGATGAAAGGGGCGCTGGCCTGCGCTCATCTCGCGACGCCGGTAGAGCAGGCCCTGATCCATGCCTTGCCGGCGCGCTATCCGCAACGCGAGCCGATCGAGGACCAGTCGGGCTGGGACAAGGCCTACACCAAAGCCATGCGCGCGGTGTTCGACAAGTACCGCGACGATCTCGACGTACGCACGGTATTCGCGGAAGCCATCATGAACGAGACGCCGTGGCAGATGTGGGACCTTTCCACCGGCGGTCCCGCCGAAGGCGCCGGCACGCTCGAGGCGGTCGAGGTGCTCGAGGCCGCTTTCAGGGATATGCCGAAGTCGTGGGATCATCCCGGCCTGCTGCATCTCTACGTTCACCTGATGGAGATGTCGCCGTTCCCGCAGCGCGCACTCAGGGCGGGCGACCGGCTGCGCGACCTGGTTCCCGATGCCGGGCACCTGATCCACATGCCGACCCACATCGACGTGCTGTGCGGCCACTATCGCGACGTGGTGGTCTATAACCAGAAGGCGATCGTCGCCGATCGCAAGTTCCTCGAGCGCGAAGGGGCGATGAACGTCTATGCGCTTTACCGCACCCACAACCATCACTTCGCGATCTACGGCGCGATGTTCATGGGCCAGTACACGCCCGCGATGCAGGCGGCGCAGGAGCTGATCGACACCACGCCCGAGGAATTGCTGCGCATCCCCTCGCCGCCGATGGCCGACTTCATCGAGGGCTATATTCCGATGAAGCAGCACGTGCTGGTGCGTTTCGGCAAGTGGCGCGAGATCATCGCCCAGGAGCTGCCGAAGGATCGCGACCTCTACTGTTCGACCACGGCGATGATGCTCTACGCCAAGGGAGTGGCGCATTCGACGCTGGGCGAGATCGCCGAAGCGGAGAAGGTGCGGGCGGCGTTCCTCGCAGCCAAGGCGCGGGTGCCCGACAGCCGGCGCGTCCACAACAACCTCGTGCGCGATCTGCTGGGGATTGCCGAGGAAATGCTGAACGGCGAGCTCGAATATCGCCGCGGCAACTTCGATGCCGCCTTCAGGCACCTGCGCCGGTCGGTCGAGCTCGACGACGCGCTGCCTTACGACGAGCCCTGGGGCTGGATGCAGCCGGCGCGTCACGCGCTGGGCGCGCTGCTGCTGGAGCAGGGCCATGTCGAGGAGGCGGAGGCGGTCTATCGTTCCGATCTCGGCTTCGACGGCAAGCTGAGCCGGGCGTGCCAGCACTTCGAGAACGTCTGGAGCCTGCATGGCCTCCATGAGTGCCTGACGCGCCGCGGCGACACCGTCGAGGCGCCCCTGATCAAATCACGGCTGGATCTCGCGCTCGCCCGTACGGAGGTGCCCGTCAGGGCGTCGTGCCTGTGCCGGCGCGAGGCCGCCTGAACGGCGGCCCAACCGGAGCCGGCGCTTTCGAGGAAGATCGAACCGATGGAACACAAACTGGCGGCGGTTCTGGCGGCCGACATGGTCGGTTACAGCCGGCTGATGGAGGTGGACGAGCGCGGCACGCTGGCGCGGCTGCGCACCCATCGCATCGAGCTGATCGACCCCGCCATCGCCAAGAACCAGGGCCATATCATCAAGACCACCGGCGACGGCATGCTGGTCGAATTCCAGAGCGTCGCCGACGCGGTGAGATGCGCGGTCGAGATCCAGGATCGGATGCGCCGGCGGAACTCGGACGTGGCCGATGAGCGCCGCATCGATTTTCGCATCGGCATCAACCTCGGCGACATCATCTTCGACGAGGGCGACATCTACGGCGATGGTGTGAACGTCGCCGCAAGGGTCGAGCAGCTCGCCGAGGTGGGCGGCATCTGCGTCACCGCCGCGGTGCATGATCAGGTCGATGGCCGCCTCGACATCGCCTTCGAGGATCTCGGCGAGAAGCTCCTGAAGAACATCAGCCGCCCGGTGCGGATCTATCGTGTCGTCGCCGGCGCGCCGGAGACTACGCCGGCGGCCGCTGGCGGCCAGGCCGCAGCCAAGGCGGCGGTGGTGAAGCCCACGGTCGCGGTATTGCCGTTCGCCAACATGAGCGGCGACCCGGAGCAGGAGTTCTTCGTCGACGGGCTGACCGAGGACATCCTGACGGAACTCAGCCGCCGCCGCGAGCTGTTCGTGATCTCGCGCACCTCGACCTTCGTCTACAAGGGGCAGGCAGCGAACCTTCGCGAGGTGGCGCAGAAGCTTGGCGCGCGCTATCTCGTGGAAGGCAGTGTGCGCAAGGCGGGCGACCGGCTGCGCGTCACGGTGCAGTTGATCGATACGGCGAGCGATGCGCATATCTGGGCCGAGCGCTACGACCGCAAGCTCGACGACATCTTTGCGATCCAGGACGAGATCACGGCGGCCATCGTCGCCACCCTGCCGGGCCGGCTCGAGGCCGCGCAGCACGATCAACTGGCGCGGCTCAAGCCTTCGAACATGGCCGCCTACGAATGCGTGCTCGCGGCCAAGGTCCTCCACCATCGCAGCACGCGCGAGGACAACGCCGAGGCGCAGAAGCTCATCGACCGGGCGTTGCAGCTCGATCCCGACTACGCGCATGGCCATGCCTGGCGTGGCTGCATCCTCGGCCAGGCCTTCACCTACGGCTGGTGCAAGGACAAGGAGGCGACCATGAACGAGGTCGCCTTCGAGCTCAGCAAGGCGCTGGCGCTCGACGACAACGACGCCGACGTCCATCGTATTCTCGCCGCCATCGCCGTCGTCCAGGGCGACCTCAATCGCGCGCGCTACCACCAGGACCGGGCGCTGGCGCTGAATCCGAACTACGATCTGGTCGTGGTGCAGATGGGTGAGCTGTTCACCTGGCTCGGCAGGGCGGACGAGGGGATCGAGTGGATCCGCAAGGCGATGAAATTGAACCCGCATCACCCGGCCCGATTCTGGAGCCATCTCGGCAAGGCGCATTTCGTCGGCCGGCAGTACGCGCAGGCGATCGAATCGTTCATGCATCTGTCGACCATGGACGTCCAGCAGCACGCCTTCGTCGCGGCCTGCTATGGCTGGCTGGGCGATCGCACCGCCGCGGCGGCACATCTCGCGAGGGTTCGCGAGCTCGAGCCCGAGCTGGATGCGGAGAAGTTCCTCGCCACCATGCACTATGCGGACGTGGCCGATCTCGAGCACCTGCGCGAGGGCCTGGCGAAGGCGGGGATGTAGAGAACTTGGTTCCACGGATGTCACCGGAATGTGCCGGTGACGCTCATATTCATAGGGACCGCGCGCGCCTCGCTCGCCAAAACGCATGTGAATGCGCCGGATGAGCGAGCCGGAGGCTCGCGGTCCGAACGACGAAGGGGCCGATGGTGCCCCTTTTGCCTTGCCTGCAAGATGATCGAGAGCAGGGCCGGCGGTCAGCGGAGTCGTCGAGGCGGTTCGCTACAGGTACTTCGCGGGGCGGATGATCGCCCGCCACATATGCGCGACCGGGCTGTTGTCGAAGCCGAGGCCCTCGGCGGGCTGGCGGAAGTTGCGGCCAATCACGTCGGTGAATTCGTCGAGCTCGACATGCAGGTCGGGGTCGAACGAATAGATGTCGTGCACGGTGATCATCCGGCCGGACATGTACCATTTGTGCTTGCGCATCCGCCTGTAGTCCTCCTCGACATACGGGTCGGGCCGATAATCGGCGCCGAACATGGCGACGTAGGACTGCGGATATTCATAGCCGACCGACTCGTCGGGGTAGAACCGCAGAACCTGATGGGCGCGGATCGCCCAGCTCACTTCTTCCTCGACATAGGGCTCGACGAGCTGGGCGCCCCAGTAGCCGTGATCGCCGCGAATGAAGCCGATGACCGCGATGTCATGCAGCAGGCAGGCAAGCACCATCTTCTCCGGCAGACCCGCCGTCACCGCATGCCGCGCGCTCTGCAGGAGGTGCATGCTGGGGCCGAAGCGGTGCCTGAAGAAGTCGATCAGGGTCGGCCTCTCGGGCATCGCCGGCAGGCGCGGGTCGTCGCCCATCAGAAGGTGCGCGTTCGGGTTGGCCTTCAGCAGCAGGCCTGCGTTGGGCGCCGGGCCGATATCGCCCTCGGCCAGCGCGTGAAGCCGCGACTTGATGACGATGTAGTCGAGCTCCCGCGCCATCCTGGCTTCCAGCGCGTCGGCGCGCTGCGACAGGGTCGTGGTATCGTTCATCGCATGTCACTCCTCGATCAGGGCTTTGCAGTCAGCCTAGCACATGGCCGGCGACGGGGACGACTCCGGGGGGATCGATGAAACCGAGGAACGTGGCCATCGACCTCGAAAGCGGAGCGAAGGTCTCCGGCCTTTGGCTGCGGCCGCCGAAGGCGCGCGCATGCCTGGTGCTCGCCCATGGCGCCGGCGCCGGCATGGCGCACGAATCGATGACCGCACTGGCGGACGGACTGGCCGAGCGCGAAGTCGCCACGCTGCGCTACCAGTTCCCCTACATGGAGCGCGGCTCGAGGCGTCCGGATCCGCCGACAATCGCCCATGCCGCGGTGCGCGCGGCCTGCACCCGGGCGGCCGCGCTCGCGGGCGAACTTCCGCTCTTTGCCGGAGGCAGGTCGTTCGGCGGGCGCATGACCTCGCAGGCCGAAGCCGCCGCGCCGCTCGCGGGCGTGCGCGGGCTCGTGTTCTTCGCCTTTCCGCTCCATCCCGCCGGCGCGCCCTCGGTGGGCCGGGCCGAGCACCTCGCCAGGGTCGCAATCCCGATGCTGTTCCTGCAGGGTACCCGGGATGCGCTGGCCGAGCTGGCGTTGCTGGAGCGGACGGTCGGCGCACTCGGCGCTCGGGCGCAACTTCTTCTCGCCCCCGACGCCGATCATGCCTTCCATGTGCCTGCCAGGAGCGGACGCACCGACGAGGAGGTCCTGGCCGCGTTGCTGGACGGCGCGGTGGCCTGGATGATCGAGGCGACCGCGGCCTGACAGAGGCCGGTCGCGATTGCATTCGCGTACGCATTTGCCCTACCGTCGCCGTCGATACGCCCGTGAAAAGATCGACCCCCTCGCCCGTGCCGCGGCAATCCCGTCGAACCGCCACGCCGGACTACGACGCCCTGACATGGCGTTGCATCGGGCCGCCGCGCGGCGGCCGGGTCGTCGCCGTCTCGGGCGACCCGCTGAACAGGATGGTCTTCTACTTCGGTGCCTGCGCGGGCGGCATCTGGAAGACGGAGGACGGCGGCGTGTTCTGGCGCTGCGTCTCCGACGGCTTCATGGGCAGCTCGGCGGTCGGGTCGATCGCGGTGGCGCCCTCGGACGGCAACGTGATCTACGCCGGTACCGGCGAGACCGCGATCCGTCTCGACGTCTCATACGGCGACGGCATCTACAAGTCGAGCGACGCCGGCCGCACCTGGCGCCATGTCGGTCTCGGGAACAGCAAATTCGTCGGCCGCCTCTGCATCCATCCGCAGAACTCCGACCTCGTCTATGCCGCGGTGCTGGGCGACGTGTTCGGCCCTAACACCGAGCGCGGCGTCTATCGCTCCCGCGATTGCGGCTCGACCTGGGAGAAGATCCTGTATCGCAGCGATGTCGCGGGCGCGATCGACCTCACCATGGATCCGGCCAACCCGCGCCTCCTGTTCGCCTCGATGTGGGAGGCGCGGCGCAACTTCTGGAACATATCGAGCGGCGGGCCGGGCAGCGGGCTCTTCCGCAGCACCGATGGCGGCGATACGTGGGAGGAGATCTCGCGCAAACCCGGCCTGCCCGACGGGCTGCTGGGCAAGATCGGCGTCGCGATCTCTCCCGTCCGCTCCGGCCGCGTCTGGGCGCTGATCGAGGCCGAGGGCGACAAGACCGGGCTCTACCGCTCCGACGACTACGGCATGCGCTGGTCCATGGTGTCGCCCAATCGCGACCTGATGCATCGCCCCTGGTACTACACGCACGTCTTCGCCGACCCCGGCCATGCCGACACCGTCTATGTCACCAATCTGCAGATGTGGAAATCGACCGACGGCGGCACGACCTTCAGCGAAGTGTCGACCCGTCACGGCGACAACCACGACCTCTGGATCGACCCCAGCGATCCGCAGCGGATGATCGAGGGCAATGACGGCGGTGCCCACGTGTCGTTCAACGGCGGTGGCTCGTGGTCGACGATCTATAACCAGAAGACCGCGCAGTTCTACCGCCTCGACATCGACAACCAGTATCCCTACCGCGTCTACGGCACTCAGCAGGACAACACCTCGATCTCCGTGCCAAGCGCCTCGGAATGGGGCGTCATCACGCTGGCCGACTGCTCCTATCCCGGCACCGGCGAGAGCGGCTTCATCGCTGTCGATCCGCGCGACCACAACGTCGTCTATGTCGGCGCCATCGGCTCGAGCCCGGGCGGCGCCGGCGCGCTGCAGCGCTACGATCACCGCACGCGCCAGATCCAGCTTGTCAATGTATGGCCGGAGGAATCGACCGGCATCGCGCCGGAGGACCTCAAGTATCGCTTCGCCTGGACCTTTCCGATCGTCTTCTCGCCGCACGATCCCGGCACGCTCTATGTCGGCGGCAATTGCGTTTTCCGGACCCGCGACGGGGGCATGAGCTGGCAGCGCATCTCGCCCGACCTCAGCCTGAACGAGCGCAAGCGTCAGGGGGCTTCCGGCGGGCCGATCACCCGCGAAAGCGCCGGCGCCGAGGTCCATGCGACCTGTGCCTGCGTGGTCGAGTCGCCCCACCGCCGCGGCGAGATCTGGGCCTCGACCGACGATGGCCTGGTCCATGTCACGCGCGACGCCGGCAAGACGTGGAGGAACGTGACGCCCAGGGCCATGCCGGAGCTCGCCTATGTCGGTACGGTCGAACCCTCGGCGCAGGACGCCGACACCGTCTACCTCGCCGCCACGCGCTACAAGCTCGCCGACTACAGGCCCTATCTGTTCAAGAGCAGCGATGGCGGGCGAAGCTGGAAGTCGATCGCGGGCGATCTGCCGCCCGGTGAGATCACGCGCGTCGTGCGCGCCGACCCCGTCGCCCGGGGCCTGCTCTATGTCGGCACCGAAACGGGCATCTTCTTCAGCCTCGACGACGGCGCGCACTGGACGCGCATGAGCGGCCTGCCGGTCGTGCCGGTCTACGACCTCAAGCTCAAGGACACGGACCTCGTCGCTGCGACGCACGGCCGCTCGTTCTGGATCCTCGACGACGTGACGGCGCTGCGCGGGCTTGCCGACGGCAAGCGGTCGACGCGGCTCTTCGCGCCGCGCACGGCGATCCGCACCAAGCTGCACTGGAGCGCGGGCGCCAACGTGCGCACCGGCATTGCCTACGGTCCCGCCTTCGGCATCGACGGCAGCACCGTGATGGTCGAAAGGCCCGACGGCACGCGGATGCGCGAACACCTCGATGTCGGCGAGAACCCACCCAACGGCGCGATCGTCTACTACTGGCTGGCCGAGAACGCCTCGGGACCGGTGACGCTCACCTTCCGCGATTCACGGGGGCGCAAGATCGTCGCCTGCGCAAGCGACGACGAGTCGCTTCCGCCGCCGCGGCGGCCTGGCACCAGGAAGGGGCTGAACCGCTTCGTGTGGGACATGAAGTATCCGGGACCCACCAGGCTCGACTACGCGCTGGCGCCGCCGCGGCCCAAGCCATTGATTCCCGATCCTGACAACCCGCCCGGCCCGACGGTCGTCCCCGGCATCTATCGCGTGGAGCTGAGCGTCGGCGGCAAGCCCAAAGCCGGGAGCCATGCCGCCAGTTTCACCGTGGTCAAGGACCCGCGGCTGCCCACCACCGACGCCGAATACGCCACGCAGTTCGCCCTGCACAGGGAGCTGGTGGCGGCGTTGTCGAAGCTCAAGGGAGCGGTCAATCGCCTGCGCACCATGAAGCGCCAGCTCGACGAAACCGCACGGCATCTCGGCAAGGGCGAGCGCGGGCTGAAGGCGCAGGCGGCGGCGATCGGCAAGAAGCTCGCGGCCATCGAGCGGGTGATGGTCGATCCCGAGCGCAAGTCGGTGCGTGACGTCCTGCGCAACCCCGCCGGCCTCAACGACACGCTGTTCGACATGATCGCCATGGCGACGACCGCCGACCGGCCGCCGACCAGCCAGACTACGGAAGTGTCGCGCGAGGTCATGGCGAAGGTCGACAGCGAGGTGGCCAAGTTCGAGGCGGTCGTTGCGCGCGAGGTCGCCCAATTCAATGCCGCGCTGGCCAGGGCGCGCGTGCGTCATGTGACGGGTGTCTGATCAACGAGGGTGGCAACCATGGACTTCATCGAACGGCTCTTCGGCCTCTCGCCCGACAACGGCGACGGCTCGACCGAAATCCTGTGGCTTGTCGCCCTCGCGATCGTTGTCGGCGTATTCGTCTATGTCCGGAAGCGGCGACGGTCGTCATGAGACACGGCGCCGGCGCGACACCTGGCGGCTTGGGCACGGGCCTGCCGTAGCCCCATTGCCGCCTTAGTAGCACGTTCGTCAGAGCTATTAGCCCAATGAAAAAAGTCAGCATAACCCAGGCCAAGAACCGGCCGAGCGCGTTGATCGGCGCCCTCAAGGGCGGCTCGCCGCTGCTGATCGTCGATAGGGGGCGTCTCGTCACCCGGCTGGAACAGGTCATCGGTCACGAAAAGAGCGGGCAAGAGGGAAGGCTGTCGCGCCTTCTCCGCGACGGCGTACGGCCGCGCCGCAGCGACCCATCGCTGGCGCTCCTCAACGATCGGCCGCCGCGCGCCAAGACGGGAGCCTCCGCGGTCGCTGCGCTCATCGAGGAGCGGCGGGAAGGGCGGTGATATTCTGGGACGCCTCGGCAATCATGCCGCTGCTGGCCGCTGCGCCCACGACACGGCGATTGCAGGCCCATGCGAGGCGCGACCCCGACGTGCTGTGTGGTGGGGATCGGAGGTCGAGTGCGGGTCAGCGGCCGGCACGAGATCGAACCCAGCCAGCGGAAGGAAGGTTTCGGGTTGATCGACGTTGTCGCGAACTGAGGCCAATGCGGCGTGACGGTATTCCGTGGCTTGCCGCCCTGGCGACTAGGCCCTTGGCATGCGGACGATCGACCAGTCCGGGCCAAGTCCCGCCTGGACCGCCTCGAGAAGGAGGCGGAACCGCTCGTCCCGGCTCAGGTTTCGGGCATAGGTCGTGGACGCCGCCCTGCAGAGCGCCGTATGGAGCCGCGCCGTCCGTTCTTCGGTGATCTGCGCCAGACGGCGGGCCATAAGGTCTACGACTTCGTCCACTGCCAACCCGGTCCGGTGGGAAGGAAGGCGCCCGGCGCCATGCATAGCGCGCCCTCGAGCCGCCCAGTTGTGAGAGAGTGGTAGCAAAGTTGGGGCCGCGCCGGCCGATGTTATGATCCGGGGCTCCCAATTCGGTACGCTTGTCGCCCCATTTCCATGCTGGTTTGGAGTTCAGGCTGAGGGCTGAACGGTCGCTGCGCTGGATGGAGAGCGAACGGGCCGAGCTTGGAGGCAGGAATGGGATCGACGATGCGTGCGGCCGCGGCCGCGGTGATGGCCGCCTCATGTTTGGGCGGCTCCGTGCACGCCCAGACCCGGCAGCAGGTGGATGCCTGCCAGGGCAGGAGCAATGTGCCGCCGGAGACCGTGATCGCCGGCTGCACCGCCCTGGTCCAGTCGGGCAAGTATGCCGGGCACGATCTCGCCACGGTTCTCGTCATCCGCGCGACCGCCTGGCAGGGCAAAGGCGAACCCGATCGCGCCATCCAGGACTACGACCAGGCGATCAAGCTCGATCCGGGCGATGCCACCGCCTACTACAATCGCGGCGTCGCCTATGGCGGGAAAGGAGAATGGGATCGCGCCATCCAGGACTACGATCAGGCGATCAAGCATCATCCGGACGACGCGGCCGCCTTCCGCAGCCGCGGCCTCGCCTACCAGGAAAAAAAGCAATTCGATCGGGCGATTCAGGACTTCGATCAGGCGGTCAAGCTCGATCCGAAGGACGCGATGGCGTTCGCCTGGCGCGCCGGCCTCTACCTACGCAAGGATGAGTTCGACCATGCCATCAACGACTACGACCAGGCGGTGCGGCTCGGCCCGGCCAGCGCGGCGAACTTCTACAATCGCGGCCTGGCCCACAGCGGCAAGGGGCAATGGGACCGCGCCGTCGAGGACTACGACGAAGCCATCAAGCTCGATCCGAAGCTCGAGGCGGCCTTCTACAATCGCGGCTTCGCGTTGGAGAAACAGGGCGAGCTCGACCGCGCCATACAGGACTTCGATCGGGCGATCACGCTCGAGCCCGACGATGCCGCGGCCTTCGCCTCCCGCGGTTCCGCCTGGCAGCGCAAGGGCGAGCTCGACCGCGCCATCGAGGATTTCGGCCGGGCCATCAGGATCAACGGTCGCGATGCCACCAGCTTCTATAACCGGGCCCTGGCCTGGACTGCCAAAAAGCAGTGGGATCCCGCCCTTCAGGACCTCGATCGGGCGATCGAGCTTGATCCCCGCGATGCCTCCGCTTTCGCCTATCGCGGCGTCGCCTGGCAGCGCAAAGGCGCGCTCGACCGCGCCCTCCACGATCTCGATCGGGCGATCGAGCTCGATCCTGGCCTCGCCGTCGCCTTCGCCTATCGCGGCGCCGTCCATGGCACGAAAGGGGAATGGGATCAGGCCATTCGGGATTACAGCCGCGCGATAGAGATCGATCCGCACGACGCCGCGACCTTCCACAATCGCGGCGTCGCCCGTAGCCGAAAGGAACAGTGGGACGCGGCCGTCGCGGATTTCGATCGGGCGATCGAACTCGATCCGAACGATGCTTCCGCCTTCCACAATCGCGGGCTTGCGCATCAAAGGATGGGCCAGGCCGATCTCGCCGCACGGGATTTCGGTCGGGCGGTCGAGCTCGACCCCAACGATGCGGCCGCCTTCGCCCTGCGCGGCGCGATCTGGCAGCGCAAGGGCGACCTCGACCATGCCCTTCAGGATTACGACCGGGCGCTGGCGGTCGATCCGAACGATGCCACGACGCTCTACAATCGCGGCGTGGCCTATGCCGGCAAGAGGCAATGGGCCGAGGCCCTTCGAGACTACGACCAGGCAGTGAAGGTCAATCCGAAGTTCGCCGCCGCCCTGTACAATCGGGGCGTCGCCAAGCAACAGATGGGTGACAGGGCGGGCGCTGACTCAGACATCGCCGCGGCCAGGAACATCGATCCGAATATCGGGAAGCAATGAGAGACCCGGACGGCGAGCCACGGGACGGCGAGCCGTCAGTCGCAACATTCCCAGCCGTGGCAGCGTTCGCGATCGGTGGATCGGCTGCTCGCTTCGCCCGCGATTCAAGTCATGGCACGCGCTTGGCGGGCTGAAGCTGGAAGTACAGGTAACCCAGCGCGAGCAGCCCGTAGATCGCCAGCGCAAGCCAACCCATCGGACCGAAGATTCCGTCCGCCAGGGCTTTCGCTGTAATCACCGTTCCGACTGCCGCTGCCACCAGGCTCGCAATCACGATGGCGCTGAGCGCGGGCGCGTCGGTAAGCTTGCTGCCATACCAGGTGATGAGGGCGACCACGAGCAACTCCGTGCCGAACAACTGACCCATCAGTGCGGCTCCGGCCGAGACGGGGACCTGATAGAGCATGAGCAGAGTGCTAGGCAAGAATATGAAGCCCAGACCGTGGCCGATCGCGAGAACGGCATTTATCACGAACAATGTTCTAAGCGTCATGATGCCCCCATTTGCTTCGCTGGCCCCCCGGTCGATTGCATTCTTGCTTCTTCCTGCGCCGACCAAGCCAAACGGTAGACACTCTTTTTGCTAGCGGAAAGCGTACCGTCGCAATTAACGGTTGATTGCAGTGCGCGCCGACAGCAGGCGACTTGGCCTTGCCTTGGCCCGTTATCGGATGCGTCGGAGACATGCAAAGTCGGGTTGGGCCGGCAGCCTCTTGCCAATCGATCGCTTTGGCGACCAGCCCACCTGCGTGCAGAATGGCGTCCGGACAGGAGGCACACCATGGACGTCCGCACGCAGATGCGCAGCGCCGCCGCCTACTACGCGGAGCGCGAGGCGATCGTCGCCGGCGGCCGGCGGGTCACCTTCGCCGAGGCCTGGGAGCGCGGCGTGCGTCTCGCCAACGGACTGCTGGCGCTGGGCCTGCGGCCTCAGGACCGGATCGCCGTGCTGGAGGACAACCGGCTGGAATCGGCCGACATCTTCCTTGGCGCCGCCATTGGCAATCTCGTGCGCGTGCCGCTCTATCCGCGCAACGCTCGCGACAGCCACCTCCACATGATGGGCCATACCGGCTGCCGCGCGCTGATCGTCGACGAGAAACACCTGCCCGAGATCGAAGGCCTGCAGGCGGCGTTGCCCGAACTCCGGCACGTGATCGTGCGCGACGCGGGCTACGACGCGTGGCTCGCCCGGCAGTCCGCCGTCGATCCCGATCGGGCGATCGCGCCCGAGGACAATTTCATCATCCGCCATACCGGCGGCACCACAGGCCGCAGCAAGGGCGTCGCCTATTCGCACCGGGCCTGGCTCGCCGCCGGCCGGGACTGGTTCTACCTCTATCCGCCGGTGGCGCCGGGCGACGCCTGCCTGCATGTCGGCCCCATCAGCCACGGCGCCGGCTACCTGTTCGTGCCGATGTGGCTGGGCGGCGGCTGCAACGTCATGATGGACCGGTTCGATCCGGTCGCCGTGCTCGACGCCTTCGAGCGCGAGCGCATCGGCTACCTGTTCGTGGTGCCGACCATGCTGAACGCCATCACGCGCGTCCCCGGCATCAAGGAACGCCGGTTTCCCCACCTGAAGTGCATGCTGGTCGCCGCCGCGCCGATCGCCGACGACACCGCGCTCAAGGCCTACGAGATCTTCGGCGACGCCCTGTACCAGGGCTACGGCCAGACCGAGGTACTGCCGGTGGCGATGATGGGCCCGGCGCAGTGGTTCGCGAAGGACGTGGCCGGCTCGACGCCGCTGCGCGCCTGCGGCCTGCCGCTGCCGTTCGCGCAGCTCGAGATCTGGGACGAGGACAACAGGCCCGTGCCGCCCGGCACGCCGGGTGAGATCGTGGCCAGGACCGACGGCCAGATGACTGCCTTCTGGAACGATCCGCAAGCGACGGCCGAGCGCATCGTCGACGGCTGGGTGAAGACCGGCGACATCGGCTACCTCGATGCCAACGGCTACCTCTACATGGTCGACCGGTTGGGCGACATGATCGTGTCGGGCGGCTTCAACATCTATCCGGCCGAGCTCGAGAACGTTATCGCGGGCCACTCCGACGTGATCGAGGTCGCGGTCTTTGGCATCCCGCACGAGCGCTGGGGCGAGACGCCGTGTGCCGTCTGCACCGTGAAGCCGGACGCTGCCGTCACCGAGGCCGAGTTGATCCGGCTCTGCGAGGAGCGGCTCGGCAACTACAAGCGGCCGGGCAAAATCGTGCTGCAGGGCGACCCGCTGCCCAAGACGCCGGTCGGCAAGATCAAGCGCAAGGAACTGCGCGAGCCGTTCTGGGCCGGCCACACCCGTCGCGTGGCCGGAGGCTGACGAGCGCTCGGAGGGCGCAGGGTCATGGCGCGTGAAGACGCACCGGCTCGCGCGTCACGGTTCGCCGCCCGCGCTTGTAGGCGGCGAGGACCGGCGCCACGGTCCTGAGCGCCGTCAGGGCGTCGGGCGCGTCCAGGACCACGAGGTCGGCGGGAGCGCCCACGGCGATGCCGTAGTCCGGGTGCCGCATGAGGCGTGCGGCGGCATTCGTGGTCATGTCCCAGATCGAGCGCACCTCGGGGTCGGAGCCCCTTTGACTGACGATCGCCTGCATGTTGGCCTGGCGCAGCAGCTGACCGTCGCCGAAGGGGGTGAAGGGATTGAGGATGTTGTTCGATGCGACGGAGCAGACCACGCCCAGCTCGGCCAGACGGTTTGCGTCGACGACGTTGCGCGGCACGCTGTGGTCGGTGTGCCGGCCGCCAAGGTAGAGATCCGTCGCCGTCAGGACCGTGAGGGCCACTCCGGCATCCGCCATCCGCCGGGCGACCTTGTCCATGGCAGGCTGCGGCATCGAGGCCAGCTTGGAGACGTGCCCGATGGCGACGCGGCCGCCCCAGCCGTGCTTTTCCGTGAGCTCGCAGACCAGAAGCGTGTCGAGTTCGTCGGCCGAGGCGCCGCTGTCGAGGTGCATGTCGATATCGACATCGAAGTCGCGGGCCATCTCGAAGATGCGGCGGATCTGCGCCGGCCGGTCGGTGTCGTAGTTGGGCGCCGCCCCGACGACCGTCGCGCCGCTTTTCAGCGCCGCGACCATGAGCTCGTCGGTGCCGGGATTGTTGGTGAGGCCCTCCTGCGGCATGACGCAAATCTCGAGATCGATCGCCCATTTGTAGCGATCGATCAGCGCCTTCACGCCCTGCAGGCCGCGCAGCCCGACCTTCGGATCGACCTCGACATGGGTGCGCATCCTCGTGCAGCCGTGTGAGATGCATTTCTCGAGGGTGCCCGCCGCGCGCCCGGTCACGTCCTCGACGGTGAAGCTCGGCTTGACTGCCGACACCCGCTCCATGGCGAGGTGAGGAAAGCGCGTTTTCTCGTGGGCGCAGCGACCAAGGATGCAGGACTTGTCGAGATGGATATGCGTCTCGACGAAGCCGGCGCAGACGAGCCGGCCGTGACCCTGCACTTCTTCTCCGGCGTCGCCCTGGAGGCCGGGCGCCAACGCCACGATGCGCCCGTCCTTCACGCCGATGTCGGTGGCGGCGGGCTGGCCGGGCCCGGCGTCGGCAAGCCGAACGTTACGCAGGATGAGATCGAGAGCCATTGCCAACTTGCCCCTTCCGACGCGCTGGCCCTGTCCGGCCTTTGCTGAAAACGCTGTCGGCCGGACGATAACATGGCCGGAGAGTTCGGGATGGTTGCCGACTTCCGAGCGCAGTCGAAAGCACCAAGCAGCGTCGCTCCCAGGCCCTCGAATGCCCGGAGATCAAGCGGAAGTCACCTAGATTTGATTGCCAACATAGACGCCGGCAGGCCAAACCGGTGCTGGCAATCTTCGATTCAGCCGGTGGCATGAAGCGCACTTCCGTCGTCTTTGCCCTGTTCGCGATCGCCAACGTGACGGGCTGCTCCAACTGCGAGTCCTGCAAACAAATTCCAGGCTGGGATGGTCGCTATGCGACCCATGACCGCGGCGCCAACAACCGTGAAGATCGCCGCGGATTACCCGTCACGCCATACGTCCCGCAGTGGCAAGGGCCTAGCAGCCACGTACCGGCCTGGGGCTTCAGGCAAATGGATGGCGAAAGATCTGGCGCTGGCATGTGGACGTAGAGCCGACTTTGGCTGTGGAGAGACTCGCCCCTTCTTCGATACCAACGCTGGAACGTTCTCCGTGGAGACGGAGAGCGTGGGCCTCCGGTCAAGCACTGCAGGCGTGTCTGACACGCCTCAATCCAACGCACGGCAGGACCGCATAATGTGTCGATCGTCGAGGGTACCAGTGCTCGCTGCGGCTGTCCGGCTTTCGCTGTTTGGAGCCGTCGCGTGGCAATTGCGTGCGGAGCCAGACAGCGCCGCAGCCAGTGAGCCATGCGTAGGCGGTGTGGCTGGGCATAGACAGGGAGCAGACACTGACAGTGCGCCAGACACTGACAGCAGGCAGACACAGACGGTGCGACGGACGCAACCGTGCGGCCAGACACACAGACAGCGTGGCCAGATACAGACAGTGTGGCAGACAGCAGACAGTGCGGGAGGGCACCGACCGCGGGGCCAGACACAGACAGCGACGCCGGACACAGACAATGTGGCCGGACGCAGACAGCGCTCGGCGACCGCGCATGAACGGTCGAGAACGGTCGTCACCCGTTCCGGGCATTCGCGTTGGCACGCACGGGGTGAAGGACAAGCAGTGGGCTCGTATCGAGCCCCATCGTCCGCATGGCCACAGTAGCGTGGCGTCCGAACCGCCTTTCGTCCCTCGAAAAGCCATGGAGTGAGCACCCTGTACGGCACGCTCTGCGGCGTTAACATCATCCGGCACCGGACAGGAGTGGACCCATGCTCGACTACGAAGCCATCGTGATCGGGGCGGGCGTCGCGGGGATCTACCAGATCAAGCGGCTGGTCGATCTCGGCGTCCGCGCCACCGTGCTCGAGGCGGCGGGCGGGCTCGGCGGCACGTGGTACGGCAACCGCTATCCCGGCGCGCGCTTCGATTCGGAGAGCTACACCTACGGCTACTCGTTCTCGCGGGAGCTCCTGGACGAGTGGCACTGGAAGGAGCGCTTCTCCGGCCAGCCCGAGAACCTGCGCTACCTCAACCACGTCGCCGACAAGTTCGACCTGCGTCGGCACATGCAGTTCAACTGCCGCGTCGAGGCGGCGCACTGGGACGAGGCGCAGAGTCTCTGGCGACTTGAGGTCTCCGACGGCCGCACGCTCACCACGCGCTTCGTGATCATGACGCTGGGGCTGCTCTCCATTCCCGCCCGGCCGCGCTATCCGGGCATGGAGTCGTTCAAGGGCCGGTCGTTCCACACCTTCGACTGGCCGCACGAGGGCGTGTCGCTCGCCGGCAAGAAGGTGGCGGTGATCGGCACCGGCGCCACCGCCATCCAGGCGATCCCGGTGATCGCGGACACGGCGGCCGAACTCACCGTCTTCCAGCGCCGGCCCAACTGGGCGGCACCCCTGAACAACGGCCCGATCTCGGACGAGGAGATGGCCGACATCCGCCGCCGTTATGACGAGATCTTCGCCACCTGCGCGCGCACGCCCGGTGGCTTCGAGCACGAGCCCGACCGGCGCGGCTTCTGGGAGGTCTCGCGCGAGGAGCGGCTGGCGCTCTGGGACCGGCTGTACGGCGAGCCGGGCTTCGGCATCTGGCTCAGGAACTTCCGCGAGATCTTCACCGACGAGAAGGCCAACGCTGAGTTCTCCGACTATATCGCCGGGCGCATCCGCCAGCGCGTGAAGGATCCGGCCACGGCCGAGAAGCTGATCCCGCGCGATCACGGCTTCGGCGTGCAGCGCGTGCCGCTCGAGACCTACTACTACGAGGCCTTCAACCGTGACAACGTGCACCTCGTCGATGTCAGCGCGACGCCGATCGTGCGCGTCACCGAGACCGGCCTGCGCACCGCCGAGCGCGACTACGAGTTTGACGTCATCGTTTATGCCACCGGCTTCGATGCCATCACCGGCGCCTACGACCATATCGACATTCGCGGCGTCGATGGCGAGCGGCTGGCCGAGACCTGGAAGGACGGTCCCTCGACCTTCCTCGGCCTGCTGGTGGCGGGCTTCCCCAACATGCTGATGCCGACGGGGCCGCAAAGCGGCTCGGCGTCGGTCAACTTTCCGCGCGGCATCGAACTCGGGGTCAACTGGTGCACGGATCTGCTGATCCATATGCGCGAGCACGGCCAGGCGCGCTGCGAGGCGACGCGGGCCGCCCAGGCGCGCTGGTCCAAGCACGTCCAGGACATGTACGCCATGTTGCTGCTGCGCAAGGCCAAGGGCTGGTTCACGGGCTACAATTCCAACGTGCCCGGTCACGAGGAAGGCCGCATCCGCTACGTCGTCTACAACGGCGGCCAGCCCAAATACACCGCCATCCTCAGCCAGGTGGCGATGAGCGGCTACGAGGGCATCGTGTTCGAGCCGGGCGACCAAAGATCCGTCGCGTCGCTCGGGAGGACACAACATTCGGCCGTGTCATCTTGAGTCGCGCGGCAAGCGGCCAGCGCTTTGGAGTAAAGTCCGCCGAAGTCAGGTTGCCGTGCCTCCCCGGCTCCGCCGGGGAGTGTTTCGAGCGAAGAGGATTGCCCTTCAGAACAGGCTGCCGAAGACCATGAGCGGCACCGAGGCGCTGAAATGGATCGACGAGGCGGCGATGCCGAAGAAGCCGCCGTCGGCGTAGGCCTGAGCGTCGCTCCACACCCACGCCTGGTACCAGCTGTTCTGCCGCGCCGGAAAGAACGCCTCCGCCGACAGGCGGCCGCCGTCGGAGCTGCCGTGGCTCTCGGTCCAGCCGACGCCGTCGCTCCAGCCCGGCTGCACGTCGGTCTGGAGAACCCAGGCGTTCTCGGACTGGCCGAACACCCACATCCGGGTCCTGAGATCGTTGTGGGCGACGTAGCCGGAGGCGCTGTCCCACCAGTCGTCGGAGAAGTCGATCACGGCGGCGAAGCGCTGCTGCAGATCGGCGGTCGTGCAGAAGAACCAGCTCATGACGCCCGCCGCCACTTCCTGCGTGCCGTCGCCGAACGACTGGCAGGCGAGATCGTAGGTGCCGGCCGCCGCGTTCGCGTCGGCGGCGTTGCCGCTCGGATTGAAGGTCCAGGGGGCGTCGTAAGGCGGCACGTGGACGGTGAAATTCGACCCCGAGATGACGTGCGGCTCGAACTTGCGGAGCTTCGGCCGTATCAGCCTCCGCTTGGCGCGCTGCGCGTAGATGCGCTCGAGCCCGGCGTTGGCCTCCTTCAGCCGGGGATCGCGTCGGGAAACGTTGCGCAGCAAAAGGTTCTGCTTCTGCGCGGTGAGGGCGGCGATTTCCCGGCGATCCGCATTGGTCTTCCTCAGGCGCTGCGTCAGATGGCGCGTCAGCTCGGCCTGGCTTTTCCTCACGCCGCCGCGGGGAGGCTCGCCCCCCAACGCCCGTTCGTAGTCGCGAACCTGCTTGTGGCCGCGCGCAATGATGGCCATGGCATCCCCCGCAATGATCGTTGAACGAAAACGGAAATGGTGGTGCGACCGGCGGCACCGACGCGTGACAGTTCAAATCCGGTGCTGGACCACGCTGAACTTGCCGAACGCACCGATCCTGCCTCCCGACATCGTCATTGTCATCCCCGATCCGCCCTCGGACACGGAAAGGTTGTGATCGCGCTCACATGCGATGTTGCCGGCGCGCCGTCGTGTTTCGCCTGTTTCGCGATCCGCCGTCCGACCGGCCAATCGGCGATCGACGCGCTAGACTGCGGCGCCCGGGCGAAGGGAGGAACGATGGCGACGATGACGGTTCGGCTCAGCAGCATTCCCGACACCGCAGCGGTTCTCGGCCGCGCCGGCCCGCACACCATCGTCGTCGATCGGCCCGAGGGCACGGCGGGCGGCATGGGGCTGGGCTTCAACGGCGGCGAGCTGCTCGGCTTCGCGATCGGCGGCTGCTTCTGCAACGACCTGCAGTACGTCGCCCACGACATGGGCGTCGCCCTTGAGTCGATGCGGGTCGACGTCACGGTGAGCTTCGACGGCGATCCGCTGATCGCCACCGGCGCCACCATGCGCGTCGCGGTGACGGCGCTCGACGGCGCGGCGGACGTCGCCCGCCTCGTCGAGCGCGCGCGCGAGATCTCGGCCGTCGCCAACTCGCTCAGGCGAGGCGTCCCCGTCGAGCTCGTCCACGGCCAGGAAAGCGCCCATGCTCACGCGGATCGCGAGCTTCCGGCTCGCTCGTGCTCATGAAGCGAGTCGCGCAGAGTAGTCTCCGCGCCGTCACGTCGAGATCCCCGAAGATGCGCGACCGGAAGGGCTACTCCTCGAGGCCGCAGGCTCGCTGGGCGGCGAGGTAGCGCTTCATGACCTCGTCCGGATGGAAGAGGCGCAGCGCGCGCAGCTCGCTGAGCGTCGTGCGCTGCACGGCGTCGCGCCGCCGCGTGACCTCGCGCGCCTCGTCGAGGCGCCCGGCGAGGACGAGATTGGCGGCGAGCAGGCGATGCGCCGTGCCGAAGCCCGGATGCCGCTGCACCGCCTTGCGCGCCCAGCCGATGCCCTCGTCGTGCCGGCCGAGCGCGAAGTGCGCGGCGGCGAGTCCGGTCAGCCAGAAATAGAGGAAGCCATCGGACGGGCCGAGGCGGACGGCGAGTTCGAGGCTTTCGACGCCCCGCGCGAAGTCGCCGGACCGGTTGTCGGCATAGCCCAGCGCACCCCAGGCGAAGGGCAGGCTGGGATTGAGGCGTACCGCTTCCTCGGCGTGCAGGCGGGCCTGGTCGTGCTGGTCGGCGAGCCCCGACATCACCTGGGCGTAGATCGCCTGCGCGAAGGCATCGGCGCCGTCCCTCTCGACCGCGCGGCGCGCCAGCTCGAGCGCCTCGGTCCACGACTCGCGCAGCGGCCCGACGCCGGCGACTGGCGCCATGAACAGGCACCAGGCAAGTGCGGCCAGCGTCGGCGCGCTCTCGGGGTCGTGCGCCAGCGACTGCCGCAGGAGCGCGGTGGCGCGCGGGATCTCCTCGCGCGTGGCGGCCCACATGTGCGGCAGGGCGCGCAGGTAGAGGTCGTAGGCCGACAGGCTTCCGGTCGGCTTGCGGCGCGCGCGCTCGATCTCGGCGCCGCGCACGGCGGGCTCGACGACCGCGGCGACGGTGCGGCCGATATCGTCCTGCAGGTCGAAGATGTCGGCGAGGTCGCGGTCGTAGCGGTCGGTCCAGACCTGCAGGCCGTTCTCGGCATTGGTGAGTTCGGCGGTGACACGGATGCGGTTGGCGGCGCGGCGGATGCTGCCGGCGAGCACGTACTGCACGCCGAGCTGGCGGGCGATCTCGCGGATGTCGAGCGCGCTCTCCTTGAAGGCAAAGCTCGAGCTGCGCGCGGCGACCCGCAGCTCGTGGAAGCGTGCGAGCGCGGTAATGATCTCCTCGGTGACGCCGTCGGCAAAATAGTCCTGGCCGGCATCGCCGCTCAGGTTGCGGAACGGCAGCACCGCGGCCGACGGCTTGCCGGCGATGGCGCGCGCCATCTCGGACGGCTCCACCGCCGCCGGCCGCGCCGGCGCCGCGATCGCGCCTTGCGGCGACCATCGCCAGACATGGACCGGGCGGGCGATGTTCTTCAGGTTCTGTGCGCCGCCGTCCTCGAATGCGAGGTCGAGCCGGTCGCGCACCTCGTCGTGCACGCGGCCCGCGAGGCAGAGGCCGCCCGCCGGCGCGATCGCCTCCAGGCGCGCGGCGACGTTCACGCCGTCGCCGAAGACGTCGTCGCCCTCGATCAGGATGTCGCCGAGATTGACGCCAATGCGGAAGACGATGCGGCGCTCCTGCGACAGATGCGCATTGTGCGCGGCCATCGCCGTCTGCAGGTCGACGACGGCGCGCACCGCATCGACTGCGCTCGCGAACTCCAGCAGCAGCCCGTCACCGGTCGTCTTGACGAGGCGGCCGCCGAACGCGGCGACGCGCGGATCGACCACGTCGCGGCGCACCGTGCGCAGGGCGGCGAGCGTGCCGGCCTCGTCACGGCCCATCAGCCGCGAGTAGCCTTCGACGTCGGCCACGACGATGGCCGCCAGCCGCCGCTGCCCGGGTTGCTGCGCCGGCATCGCGGTGAGGCCTAGCCGCGCAACAGGGCGATGGTCCACCAGACCACGATCGCGATCTGGACGACGAACGCCGCGAAGCGCAAGTTCACGGCGACGACACTGAGCGAGGCAAGGTGCGCGCCGGACTGGACCAGGCGCGCGACGAGCAGCCACGGCGCCAGCGGATCGGTGACGGCGGTGCGGCCGCCGATCAGTGCCGCGATCAGCAGCGTGGCGACGACGGGCAGGGTTTCGACGCAGTTGGCGTGCGCTCGCGCCAGCCGCTGCATGAAGGGCGAGAGGTTGGCGTTGTCCGGCGTGAAGGCGTTGGCCGCGACCGATCCGGTCATCACCAGCCGCACCCGCAGCCCTTCCATCACGATCAGCAGGATGAGCGTCCAGGCGACGAAGCCCAGCAGCACATTCAACGAGACATTGTTCATGGCAAAGTCCTCCTCCCCGAGCCGGAGGGTAGGGGCCGCACGCGGGCGAGACAATGGAGCGATCGATGTCCCTCGCTCGCGCAAAGCAACGTGTCCTCGACCTGTGCGTTTCATGAGGGAACGATCTGCGGAGGACACCTCATGGCGTCAAGCAATCCGCGTACGACCGCCCGCATCGGCGGCCATCCCATCCATCCCATGCTGGTCGGATTTCCCATCGCCTTCTTCGTCGCCACCTTCGTTTGCGACCTGGTGTTCTGGGGCACGGCCCTTCCGGGTTGGGCGGCGGCGACCCAGTGGCTGCTGGGCGCCGGCCTGGTGATGGCGGCGTTCGCCGCCCTGGCCGGCCTGACCGACGTGCTGGGCGACCAGCGCATCCGCGTTCTCGGCGATGTCTGGCTCCATGCCGGCGGCAACGTGCTGGTCGTCCTGCTCGAGCTCTACAACTTCTACAGCCGCTACACGGCGGGCGCCTCGGCGATCCTGCCGACCGGCCTCATCATCTCGCTGATCGTGGTCGGCATCCTCCTGTTCACCGGCTGGAAGGGCTGGGGCATGGTCTATCGATACCGCGTCGGCATCCGGAGCGACGACGAGCCGCTCTGATCCTCATTGCGAGTCGCGCTCTTCCGTCGCCGTCCGTTGCGCCGGGCCCGAGCGCCGCAGGTAGAAGGCGGCCCAGGGCGGCGTGACGACGAGGCAGGGCAGCGGCAGGGCCAGCAGGTAGAAGCGCAGGATGCGCCGCGCGAACGGAGGGTCGAGCGCCGAAAGCAGGAAGGCGATCAGCGTCGTGAGCGCGACGGCGAGCAGCGTCATCCAGGCGATGCGCGCGAGCTGTCGGCCGACGCGGCGGGTGGCGTCGTGGGCGAACCAGCCGGCGACCAGGCCGACCAGCGCGATCTCGAGGCCGAGCGTCGCGCTGCCGCTGAGCCAGATGTCGTGCCCGAGGAAATAGGGAAGCGCGCGCAGCCCGGGCACGATCCACGGCAAGACGGCGAGCAGCAGCAGGGCGCCGAGGCCGAGGCCGAATCCAAAGCCGCTTCTGCTGATCAACATGGCGACATGCTCCCGGGTCCGCGGCCCGGCGCGGTCAGGCCTGCCGGGCCTCTTGCAGGAAGGCGTTGAGCGGCGCCACCTCCGTGCTCCATCCGCCGATCGGGTCGGCCGCGCTGGGAAAGCACGGACGCGCCTGGCCGGCGGCGAGCGGCGCGAACTCGATATCGACTTTGGGCGGTATCTTGCCGTCTTCGCTTTCCTCGATCCAGACGTCGAGATAGGCGCGCCTGGCGTCCTGCAGGCGCAGCACGAAGCCGCCCGCGCACGAGCCCCACTGGCCGCCCTGCCAGAAGGCTTCCACCTCGACGACGTCGGCCGGCGCGACGCCGAGCCCGGCGCGGCCGAGCGCGTCCAGCGCCTGGCTTAGCTCGTAGAGCCCGCCGCTCTCGTGCGGGCCGATCAGGGGTGGCGAATAGGGCATCCTTCACTCCGGCGGGGGCTGCTTCCGGACGCCCCGAGAGTCGGCGTCCGCGCCGCGCGTGACCAGTGATCTTCACGTTGCAAAGGCGTGACGACCCGGTGGCGGCTGTTGTGGCGCTTGCCGGCGTCCGGTCGCCCGGGCAGCCTCGTGCGGCACCGCCCGGGGGAGAAGGAAACATGTCCGCAAGCCACGCGACACTGAAGGCGCTGGTCGAGGCCTTCAACGATCACGACCTCGACCGCATCATGAGCTTCTTCGCCGACGACGCCGTGCTCGAGATGCCGCGCGGTCCCGAGCCGTGGGGCAGCCGCTTCATCGGCGCGGCGGCGGTTCGCGAGGCCCTGCGCGGGCGGCTCGACGGCCTGCCCGACGTCCACTACGGCGACGATCGCCACTATGTTGACGGCGACATGGGCATCTCGCAGTGGACGCTCAGGGGCACGCCCGCTTCGGGTCCGCCGATCGAGGTGCGCGGCTGCGATTTCTATACCTTCCGCGACGGCAAGGTGATCAGGAAGGATTCGTTCTGGAAGATCGTCGAAAGATAGCGCGCCGCGGCGGGAAGACCCCGGGGTCGACAAGCTATTCCTTATCAAATCGGCGCAGCACAATAAGATATTCCTTATCGATATCCGGGGCGTCGCAGGAGCGCCGGCGACGCTGGAGAAGCATCGCCGGCGCGGCTACGGATTTTGGGGCGCACAGAAAACAAATCAGCAGCCGTTCGCAGCATTGCGGCGGCGGTGCGCGCGCGGCCAGTGACCAACCGGCCACAGCGCTGCACAAAGCCGTGATGGCGGATGCCGGTCCGCATGCGTGTCGCGAAGGCTCCCGCTGCGGAACCTCGCCCTTGCGGCGGTCGTTTGACGGAGATCATGAACGACCACCCGAAGCCGCCCCAGCCGCGGCAGCAACAGGCCATGCCGGGCCGGACCGGCGCCATGCAGCCGAAGCCGGACCACGGCGAGACCTCGTACACGGGCAGCGGGCGGCTCGCCGGCCGCAAGGCGGTCATCACCGGCGGCGACAGCGGCATCGGACGGGCGGTCGCCATCGCCTATGCGCGCGAAGGCGCCGATCTTCTGATCGCCTATCTCGACGAGCACGAGGACGCGCGCGAGACGCAGCGGATGGTCGAGCAGGCGGGCCGGCGGGCGATCCTCGTTGCCGGCGACGTCGGCGACGCGGCGCACTGCCGGCGGATCGTCGAGACGGCCATGGCCGAGCTCGGCGCGCTCGACATCCTTGTCAACAATGCGGCGCATCAGGCGACCTTCGGCGAGGTCGGCGAGATCAGCGACGAGGAGTGGGAGAACACCTTCCGCGTCAACATCCACGCCATGTTCTACCTGGTGAAGGCGGCGGTGCCGCACATGAAGGAGGGCGGCACCATCGTCAACACCGCCTCGATCAATTCCGACCTGCCCAACCCGACGCTGCTTGCCTACGCCACGACCAAGGGGGCGATCCACAACTTCACCGGCGGTCTCGCGCAGCTCCTCGCGGCCAGGGGAATCCGCGTCAACGCCGTCGCTCCCGGTCCGGTGTGGACGCCGCTCATTCCCTCGACCATGCCGCCCGAGGCGGTCGAGAAGTTCGGCAGTAGCGTGCCCATGAAGCGGGCCGCCCAGCCGGCCGAGCTCGCCACCGCCTATGTGATGCTGGCCGATCCGCTGTCGAGCTATGTCTCGGGCGCCACCATCGCCGTCACGGGCGGCAAGCCCTTCCTCTGACCGTGCGAACCGCGAGCACGGCCGCGGCCGTCATCCGATCACCTCGTCGCCATGGGTCCAGATCCGGACGGCGGCGCTGCGGCCCTTGAGCGTGCGCTCGCCGCGATCGTGCAGCCGCGCGAGCAGCGTCCGCGCCTCCGGAGAGGATGCGCCGTTCACGGTGGCGACGATCGCATCGGCGACCACCAGGGGCGTGTCGAGATCACGCGTCAGGCCCTGCAGGCGGCTCGCGATATTGACGGTGTCGCCGATCACCGTGAAGGAAAGCCCCTGGTCGCTGCCGACGTCGCCGACCACGGCCGGGCCGCAGTTGAGCCCGATGCCGATCGAGAGGGCCGGCTCGCCGCGTGCCGTCCGCTGTCCGTTCCACGCCGCCAGCGCCTGCAGCATCCGGTCGGCGCAGCGCAGTGCGTTGGCGGCGTCCTCGGCGCCCGGCTTCAGCAGCCCGAAGACGGCGAAGATCGCGTCGCCGATGTACTTCTCCACCGTGCCGCCGCAGGCGAAGATCTCCGCCGCCATGCGCTCGTGGAACTCGCGCAGCATGGTGACGACCGACTCGGGCGACATGGCCTCGGCCATGCGCGTGAAGCCCACGATGTCGACGAACAGCACGGCCACGGTCTCGCGCCGCACCGGGCCCAGCGGCTCGTCGCGCTCGGCCAGCATCGCCACCAGGTCGGGGGAGAAGTAACGCGCGAGGTTCAGCCGCGCCCGCTCGGCGGCGGCGCGCTGCCGGTCGAGGCCGCGCACATAGGCGATGTCGCCCAGCGTCTTGTCGATCGTGACCTCGAGGTCGTTGAGGTCGACCGGCTTGGTGACGAAGTCGATGGCGCCGCGATTCATGGCGGTGCGGATATTCGCCATGTCGCCGTAGGCCGAGACGATCACCGCCCGGGCCGGTGACTTGCGGGCGCGCAGCTCGGCCAGCAGGGTGAGCCCGTCCATCACCGGCATGTTGATGTCGAGCAGCAGCAGGCCGATGTCCGGTTCCTCGGCCAGCACGGCCAGCGCCTCCTCGCCGTGATGGGCGAAGCGGAAGGCGAGATCGCCCTTGCGGATGCGCTGGCGGAAGCGCTGGCGCAACAGCAGCTCGAAGTCGGGCTCGTCGTCGACGGCGAGGATCTTGGCGGGCTCGCTCATCGCACCCTCCTATGCCGGCGGCGTGAGGGTCGGCGCCTCGCCGCGCCCGGCGAGGGCAGTCGCGAGCTCAAGTCGCAGCGCCTCGATCGTCGGCGCAGGCGATATGCACGGGCCTGTCGTCACGACGTCCCCAGCCGCGTCCGCTGTGTTCATGCCCCGGTCCCCCCGGACGACGCGTCGGGACTCTAGATCAATATCGATGGCTGCGTAACTCGCGATGCGCCGCTCGCGGCCCGGGGCCGCTTGCATGCCATCTGCGGCAGCGCCTCAGCAGATGTGACGCGTCTTCCTGTTCGCGCCGGCGCGCGACCGGCGGGCCAGCTCGAGGCCGGCTTCGGTCAGCTCGTAGGTCTGGCCGCGACGCCTGAGCCAGCCGCGCTCGATCGCGAGCGACATGCCGGCCCGGACCTCCGCCAGCCGCAAGGCACCGACCGCATCGGGCGGCAGGACCCCGCTGCCGATCGTGCGGCAGATCCGGCGGGCGATGGCGTCCATGGTGGCGATGCGTTTCCTCCTCATGGCCGTCGATCCTTCGCCTGCGATGTGCTGCTACCGTGGGTGTGGTCGAAACGACATCTCTTCGCCTCGGTTGCAGCAGCCGGTCGCTCTGTGCGATCGCGCACCGCCCGCCGCGCGTCGCCGCCGCAAATCGGCTGCTCGCGGATCACCCGTGGATCGAAAGCCCGGAAACTCCGGCGCCCGCCGGTGCGTTGAATCCAATTACCGGCCCGGCACCCGGGCAGCACAGGGGAGCCTCCATGGACGCTCGGATCACTTTGCAGGTCGACGGCGTGCGGCGGTCGCTGACCGTCGACACCCGGACCACGCTGCTCGACGCGCTGCGCGACCGGCTGGGCGTGATGTCGCCGAAGAAAGGCTGCGACCATGGCCAGTGCGGGGCCTGCACGGTGCTGCTCGACGGGCGGCGGGTCACGACCTGCCTCACCTTCGCCGTGGTCCACGACGGGGCGGCGATCACGACCGCCCAGGGGCTCGCGGCGGCGAGCGCGCTGCATCCGGTGCAGCAGGCATTCCTCGACCATGACGGCTTCCAGTGCGGCTACTGCACGCCGGGCCAGATCTGTTCGGCGGTCGGCATGCTCGCCGAGGCCAGGGCCGGCCAACCCAGCCACGTCACCCGCGACCTCACCGCCGCCATCGACCTCGACGACGGCGAGATCCGCGAGCGGATGAGCGGCAACCTGTGCCGCTGCGGCGCCTACGTGAACATCGTCGCGGCGATTCGCGATGCGCTGCGCAAGGGAGCTGCGCCATGAATCCGTTCGAGTACGAACGCGCGCGCGATGCCGCCGGCGCGGTCGCCGCCGTGACCGGGCGCCCGGGCGCGGCTTTCCTCGGCGGCGGCACCAACCTCGTCGATCACATGAAGCTGGGCGTTGCCAGCCCCGACCTGCTGGTCGACGTGACGCGACTTCCCTTCGACCGGATCGAGCCGTTGCCCGACGGCGGGATGCGGATCGGCGCGGCGGTGCGCAACAGCGATCTCGCCGCCGACCCGGCGATCCGCGCCCGCTACCCGGTGCTCGCCCAGGCCCTGCTCGCCGGTGCATCGGGCCAGCTCCGCAATCTCGCCACCACCGGCGGGAACCTGCTGCAGCGCACGCGGTGCGTCTATTTCCAGGACGTCACCACGCCCTGCAACAAGCGCGCGCCGGGAACCGGCTGCCCGGCGGTCGAGGGCTATACCCGCTATCACGCGATCCTCGGCGCCTCCGAGCATTGCGTCGCCGTCCATCCCTCGGACATGGCCGTCGCCATGGCGGCGCTCGACGCCGAGGTCGTGGTGCTGGGCGCGCACGGCGAGCGCCGCATTGCCGTGGTCGACTTCTATCGCCTGCCGGGCGAGGCGCCGCAGGATGACACGGTGCTCCGGCACGGCGAGCTGATCACCGCCGTCGAACTCCCCGAGCTTCCCTTCGCCGACCATTCGTCCTACCGCAAGGTGCGCGACCGGGCGTCCTACGCCTTCGCGCTGGTGTCGGTGGCCGCGGCGCTCGACGTCGAGGACGCCACCGTCCGCGACGTGCGCATCGCGCTCGGTGGCGTGGCGCACAAGCCATGGCGGGCGAGCAAGGCCGAGGCGGCGCTGCGCGGCACCCCGGCCACGGCGGGGAGCTTCCGCCAGGCGGCGGAAGCCGAGCTCGCCGACGCGCGGCCGCTGCGCGGCAATGCCTTCAAGATACCGATGGCCTGCAACACGCTGGTCTCGGTGTTGCACGAGCTCATCAGGGACAAGAATGCGAAGGACAGGGCCCGATGACCCGGTTGCTGGAGCCGCGCGCGATCGGCCAGCCGCTCGAACGGCTCGACGGGCGCGCCAAGATCACCGGAACGGCGCCATACGCTTTCGACCATCCGGTGGCCGATCCTCTCTATCTGCATCCGGTGCAGGCCACCGTCGCGCGCGGCCGCGTGACGGCGATCGACATCGCCGCGGCGCGGGCGCTCGAGGGCGTAGTCGCAGTCATCACCCACGAGAACGCGCCGCGGCTCGCCTCGCAGGAGGACAAGGAGCTCTGGGTGCTGCAGTCGGACGAAGTGCATTTCCGCGGCCAGTTCGTCGGCGCCGTGATCGCCGAGACCGCCGAGATCGCCCACCAGGCCGCCGATCTGGTCCGCGTCGCCTACGCCGGGCAGCCGCACGACGTCGCGCTGCGGGCCGGGCGCGACGATCTTTATGCACCGGAGGTGGTCAACCCGGATTTCCCGACCGACACCGACGAGGGCGATGTCGACGCGGCCCTGGCCTCGGCGGCGGTGACCGTCGACCAGACCTACACGACGCCGCTCGAGCACAACAATCCGATGGAGACGCATACCACGGTCGCGCTGTGGTCGGAGGGCGCGTTCACCTTCTACGATTCGACCCAGGGCGTGCATTCGGTGCGCAAGACGCTGGCGCCGGTGTTCGGGCTCGATCCCGGCCGCATCAGGGTCGTCGCGCCCTATGTCGGCGGCGGCTTCGGATCGAAGGGAACGCCGCACGCCCACAACGTGCTCGCCGGTCTCGCCGCGCGGGCGGTCGAGGGCCGGCCGGTGAAGCTGACGCTCAGCCGCCAGCAGATGTTCTGCCTCGCCGGCTATCGTACCCCGACCATCCAGCACATCCAGCTCGGCGCCGACCGCGAGGGCCACCTGAGCGCGATCGTGCACGACGTCGTCGAGCAGACATCGAGGTTCAAGGAGTTCGCCGAGCAGACGGCGGTGCCGACGCGCATCATGTATGCATCGCGCAACCGCCGCACCAGCCATCGGCTGGCGGCGCTCGACGTGCCGGTGCCGTCGTGGATGCGCGCCCCGGGCGAAACGCCGGGCATGTTCGCGGGCGAGGTGGCGATGGACGAGCTCGCCGTCGCCTGCGGCCTCGATCCGATCGAGCTCAGGGTCCGCAACGAGCCCGAGGTCGATCCCGAGTCGAAACACCCGTGGTCCGGTCGCCACCTGATCGACTGCCTGCGCCGCGGCGCGCAACAGTTCGGCTGGGAGCGGCGCGACCCGGCGCCCACGGCGCAGAAGCAGGACGGCTGGCTGGTCGGGACGGGCGTCGCCGCCTCGACCTATCCCTACTATCAAATGCCGGGCTCGGCGGCGACGATCCGGTACGGGCCCGACCAACGCTACCACGTGCGCATCGGCGCCGCCGACATCGGCACCGGCACCTGGACCGCGCTGACGCAGATCGCCGCCGACGCGCTGGGGTGTCCGGTCGAGGCGATCCATCTCGAGGTCGGGGACACCGACCTGCCGATGGCCACCGTCGAGGGCGGATCGTCGGGCATCAGCAGCTGGGGCTCGGCGATCGTCGCGGCGGCGCGCGCGTTCCGCGACCGGCACGGCGCCGATCCCGAGGCGGGTGCGGAGATCGGCGCCGAGATGCCGGAGAACTCCGACGTCGAACGCTTCGCCATGCACTCCTTCGGCGCCCAGTTCGCCGAGGTGCGCGTGCATGCCGACACCGGCGAGATCCGCGTGCCGCGCATGCTCGGCGTGTTCTCGGTCGGTCGCATCGTCAATGCCCGCACCGCCCGCTCGCAGTTGATCGGGGGCATGACGATGGGCCTTTCCATGGCACTGCACGAGGAGAGCGTCGTGGATCCGCGCTTCGGCCATGTCGTGAACCACGACTTCGCCGGCTATCACATCGCGGCGCACGCCGACGTGATGGACATCGAGGCGATCTGGCTCGACGAGCACGACCCGCACGCCAACCCCATGGGTTCGCGCGGCATCGGCGAGATCGGCATCGTCGGCGCCGCGGCGGCCATCGCCAACGCCGCCTGGCATGCCACCGGGATTCGCGTCCGCGACCTGCCGATCACGGCCGACAAGTTCCTCGCCTGAGCCTTCGAGGCGAGCGCGATGGAGGAAATCATGCGCCGCGTCCGCTCGCCATCAGCCGCAGCAATTGATCGGCGGCCTTTTCGGCGATGTCCGTCGAGGCCTGGATGTCCCTGTCGCTGCGCGTCCGCGGAGCGGCGAAGTACACGGAGAGGATGCCGACCAGCGCCCCGCGGGCGGTTGTCATCGGCAACGACAGGACCGACCTGAAGCCGGCACGACGCGCCGCCGGGGCAAAAGTCCCGAACAGCTCTTCATCGCAAGCGTCGCCGACGAACACCGGGCGCCTTCGATAGGCCGCCAGGGCGGAGGGCGTGCCGGCGGCGAACGGGACACGCTCGACGGTTGCCAGAAACGATCGCTGGAAGCCTCGATGGGCCAGCAGCGAGAGTTCGCGCCTGTCCCAGTCCATCAGCCACAGGCAGCCGAAGTCGGCACGATTGATGGCAATGCTCCGGTCGATGGCGACCAAGGCGACCGAGCGCAGTCCGGAAGAGACATGCCACCGGTTCCAGACCGACGGCAGCATGTCCTTGCCTCGTTTTCGTGGCTCATTCGGCACCGGAGCGGATCCGGTCTTGCGCTGTTCCGTCGATGGCGACGACATGGGGCGAGGCGTCATCGCCCTGCGAGCAGGAGCATGGTTTCGCGGTAGGCGCGGTGGGCGTGACGCTGGCGCCTGAAGTCGCGGGCCCGCCCGTCGAGGGCCACGATCAGCTTTCGCCGCGTGATGTCGGCGTAGTGCGACTGCCACATGCCGGAGTGCAGCCGCGCCTGAACGACGGTCAGATATTCGGCTGCTATCGCCTTGACCGCTTCGTCGCTGCGGGCGCTCACCATTGCATCTATCCGGTTGATGAACTGCACGTTCATCTCATCGCCGTTCATTGACGACATGCCGATGCTCCCACACGTGCGAAAAGACTAGCGCAGGGTTTGCCCGGGGCCAAAGCGGCTTTGCGTCGACCAGCGCGTATGCCCGCAACCGTACCGATCAACAGGACGGGCTCCATCTTCGCGTGCGCAAGCGCACAGTTGGCGGCGCGCTCCATCCTGCGCGACTTCCGAAAGCGTTGAGGTGCTGGCGTTGCCGACATGGCAGCGCCGTCGGCGGCCGCTGTGCAATTACCCCGCAATGACGGTGGCCGCCGACCTCCATCGAGGTCTGCGCCCTGCCATGTCCAGCTTCGGCCTCTCCGAGGAATTCGCGGCAACGGATGCAAAGGCTCTGGCGACGCGCCTTTGCCTGGAGTTGCTGGCGCTGACGGCAGAGACCGACTCCAACGTGCACTGCGAGGTGCTGCGGAAGCGGTTGAAGGCGGGAATGCTTCAGCTGGACGAAGCACTCGCATTCGCCGCCGCGCGGGGATGGATCTCGCGGACCGCCGACATGGCGGCATTGCGCGGACCCGGCCGCGAACGGGCCCTCCGCTTGCGGCCCACCCTCGAAACGCTGCGCCGCGACTTGAGCAACCTCCGCCGAAGTTGACATTCCCGTGCCTCCCCATCGCGGCGCGACGGGACGAAAATGATGCAAGCAAGTTGGATTGCGCTTTGGCAATCGGGGCCGATCGACTCGTGATTTGCGCCGGTCGGGCAATTGATGCACAAGGCCGCTCGAAGACGGACGCCACGCAACGAGCGTCCGCACCGCTCCGCGTTGCATGGCGTCTGCGTGCCGGCGAGTTCAGTGAAGACGGGGAACCTTCACGATGCGGACCGAGGACATCGCCTATCCGTTTCTCACGTCCGACGCCCAGGCGCTCGCCCTCGGCTTTGCCGAAGGCAAGAAACTTCGCCGGACCGGCGCCCTTGCAGCGCAACTGATCGACAAGCGGCAGATCATAGAAGTCAGCCTGCCGATGCGGCGCGGCCCGGGGCGGCCCTTCTACGCCGCCTGGCGGCGCGGCTTCGACGCCGGCTATCTCGGCCGCCGCAAGCCCTGACCGACCCGTGCCGTGGCATCGGGCCTTCATCCCTCTGTTCGATTTGTTTCATATGGACGCAGGGACCTTCCCAAGCCGCGAGTTTTGTGCAGGCTTCCCGCAGGGGAGCAGATGGCGAAGGCCGACGCAGCAAGGGAGGACAAGGCCGTTCGCGCCTTTGTCAGCCGCTGGAAGGCTAGCGGCGGGGCGGAACGGGCCAACTATACGTCCTTCCTCACCGAGCTGTGCGCGGTCCTCGGCCTCGAACCGCCGCGTCCCAGCGCGAACGACCCTGAGCGGGACGAATACGTTTTCGAACGCGCGGTGACCTTCCATCACCCGGACGGCACGACCTCTACGGGCAGGATCGATCTTTACAAGCGCAATGCGTTCGTTCTCGAAGCCAAACAGGCGGTCGAGGCGAAGGCGCCTCCGATCGTCGATCTCGCTCTTCCCGCGGCGGCTTCGAAGAGAAGATCCGCCACCGTACGCGGCACGAAGCGATGGAGTGATCTCATGCTCCGGGCGCGTGGCCAGGCCGAAGCCTATGCCAAGGCACTGCCCACGGAAGAAGGCTGGCCGCCTTTCCTGATCGTCTGCGACGTAGGGCATTGCCTGGAGCTGTTCGCGGACTTCTCGGGCACGGGCAAGCACTACGTCCAGTTTCCCGACGCCAACGGCTTTCGTATCCAGATCGACGCGCTGGCCGAGCCCGAAATTCGTGACCGGTTGCGCCGCGTCTGGAACGATCCGCACTCACTCGATCCGGCGCACACGACGGCGAAAGTGACACGCGATGTCGCCGCCTATCTCGCGCAGTTGGCGAGATCGTTGGAGATCGACCATGCACCCGCCAGCGTCAGCCGCTTCCTGACCCGTTGCCTGTTCACGATGTTCGCGCAGAGCGTCGGCTTGCTGCCCGGCAAGACCGCGTTTTCCGATCTGCTGAAGGACATGCGCGGCACGCCGGACCGCTTCAAGCCGATGGCCGAGGACCTGTGGCGCGCGATGGATCGCGGCGCATTCTCGCCCGCCTTGCGCGGCGATCTCAGGCGCTTCAACGGCGGTCTCTTCGCGGCCGATAGCGGGGGGGGGGGGAGGCGTGGAAGCCCTTCCCGTGGATGGGCAGCAACTTGAGCTGCTGATCGACGCCGCCGGTCACGACTGGTCGCAGGTCGAGCCGGCCATCTTCGGTACGCTGCTTGAAAGAGCGCTCGACCGTGACGAGCGTGGCCGCCTCGGGGCGCACTTCACGCCTCGTTCCTACGTTGAGCGACTCGTGCTGCCGACCATCATGGAGCCGCTGCGCGAACTGTGGGAAGCCACCAAGGCGGCGGCGATGCAGAAGGCGATGGCAAACGATATGGAGGCGGCGCGGGCCGAAGTCCGCGCCTTCCACAAGAAGCTCTGCGAGTACCGCGTCCTCGACCCCGCCTGCGGCTCCGGCAATTTCCTCTACGTCACTCTGGACCACATGAAGCGCCTGGAGGGCGAGGTCATTGATCTGCTGCGCGGCCTCGGCGAGAAACAGGAGAGCTTGGGCGGAGCAGGTTTCTCGGTCGATCCGCACCAGTTCCTCGGCCTCGAGCTCAATCCGCGGGCGCAGGTCGTCGCCGAGCTCGTGCTGTGGATCGGCTATCTGCAATGGCACTACAGGACGTACGGCAAGACCGCACCCGCCGAGCCCATCCTGCGCAACTTCCGCAACATCGAATGCCGCGACGCCCTGCTAGTGCACAGCGGCGAAGAGGTGGTCCGCGATGCGCACGGCCGTCCGCGCACCGTGTGGGACGGCAAGACGGTCAAGATCCACCCGGTCACCGGCGAGGCGGTGCCCGACGAGCACGCGCGCACCGAGGTCACGCGCTTCCTTTCGCCGACGGCGGCAACGTGGCCGGAGGCCGACTTCATCGTCGGCAATCCGCCGTTCGTCGCCGGCAAGGACTTCCGGGCGGAGTTCGGCAGCGGCCGCGCCGAGGCGCTCTGGAAGGCGTATCCCGACATGCCGCAGTCGGCCGACATCGTCATGTACTGGTGGCATAAGGCGGCGGACCTCGTGGCGCGCCGCAAGGCGTGGCGTTTCGGCTTTATCACCACCAACTCTATGCACCAGGTGTTCGCGCGCCGCGTGGTGCAGGCCGCCTTGAGCGCGAGAAATCCGGTGTCGATCGTGTTCGCGATCCCCGATCACCCCTGGGTCGACGGCGCGGGCAACGCCGCCGTGCGCATCGCCATGACGGTGGCCGACGCTGGCACGCACGAGGGACGCCTGCTGACCGTGGTCAAGGAAGAGCCGGGACCTGACGGCGAGGCCATTGTCACCCTTTCGGAGCAGCGCGGCACCATACTGGCGAATCTTCGGATCGGTGCGGATGTGGCGAGCGCAACACCTCTCCTGTCGAACGAGGGGCTGTGCAGTCCGGGCGTAAAGCTTCACGGATCAGGTTTCATCGTTGCGCCTTCGCAAGCTGAAGCGCTCGGCTTAGGAAAGACGCCGGGACTTGAGGCCGTCATCAAGCCCTACCGAAACGGCCGCGATCTGACCGGGCGCCCACGCGACGTTCTGGTCATCGATCTCTTCGGCCTGGACGAAAATGACGCGCGCCATCGCTTCCCGGCGGTCTATCAGCATGTGCTGGACCGCGTCAGGCCTGAGAGAGAGCAAAACAGTCGCGAGTCCTATCGACGTTACTGGTGGCTTTACGGTGAGCCGCGCAAGGAATTGCGGAAAGCGTTGGAAGGACTATCCCGCTATATCGCCACGGTCGAGACAGCTAAACACAGGACCTTCCAGTTTCTCGATGCCGGGACCCTGCCGGACAACATGCTTGTCTGTATCGCTCTCGACGACGCATTCTTCCTCGGCGTGCTGTCGAGCCGCATCCATGTGAGCTGGGCGTTGCGAGCTGGTGGTCGGCTCGGTGTCGGCAACGATCCTCGTTACAACAAGACCGTCTGCTTCGATCCGTTTCCCTTTCCCATTGCTTCTCCCTCAGCTCAAGCCCGCATCAGGCAGCTCGCACAGGAATTGGACCAGCACCGCAAGGCGCGGCTGGCAGCCAATCACAAGCTGACATTGACCGGACTCTACAATGTGCTGGAGATGGAGCGGGCGGGCGCACCGCTGGACGCCGATGCGCGGGCGATTCATGAAGGAGAAGTCGCCATCCTGCGGGCACTGCACGACGATCTCGACGCCGCGGTTGCGGAAGCCTATGGCTGGCCGGCCGACCTGCCGACGGAAGACGTGCTCGCGCGATTGACGGCGCTCAATCGCGACCGGTCCGCCGCCGAGGCGCGCGGTGAGGTCCATTGGCTGCGGCCGGAGTTCCAGGCCACTCTCGTGCGGAAGGCCAAGACGGCAACGCTCGATCTTGCCGCACCAAAGGCGGCGCAGCAGCGCACAACTTGGCCGGCTGAACTCGCCGAACAGGTTCTGTCGGTTCGCCGCGTGCTTGCGGCGGAAGGCCGTCCGCTCGAAGTGACCGATGTCGCCAGGCGCTACCAACGCGCACCCAAAGCCCGCGTCGAGTCGACGCTCGCCACGCTCGCCGCGCTCGGCCATGTCCGGGCGCTCGACGATGGCCGCTTTGCCGTCGTGAGGTAGCCCGGCGGACGCGGGACTGGAACCTCAGCCGACGCCCAGCAGCTCCTTCGCGCTCGCGCCGGCGCGATGGCGTGCGAGGAGGTCGTCGGGGTCGTACTCGACGCCGATCGGGTTCTTGGCGAAGGCGTCGGACTTCATGAACGCCAGGCCCTCGCGCGCCGACGCGAAGTTGTCGATCAGGAGCTCAACCTGGTTGTTGTCGGGGTCGCGGAAATACATCGATGTCGTGACGCCGTGGTTGATGCACCAGAACGGCCGGATGCCCTGGTCCCGAAGCCGCGCGTAGGTCTCGAGCAGGTCGCCGAGCCCGGCGAGCGCGAAGGCGATGTGGTGCAGCCCGGTCTCGTTGCCGGCGCGCAGGTCGGCCGGCCCGTCGCCCGGCCGGCGGACCTCGAGCGCGCCGGGCGTGATGAAGGCCACGCGATGATGCTCGTCGTCGTAGCTCATGAAGGAGATGAAGCCCGCGTCGTGCACCATCTCGCCGTCGAGCACGGCGCAATACCACTCCTGCAGCGGCTTCGGGTTGTTGGTCTGCAGCACGATGTGCGAGATCTTGATCGGCGCCGCCATGATTGCCTCTCCCTGTTCCGCAGCGACTCTACAGCAAACCGCGCCGGCATGGGACGCCGGCGACACCTCCAAGAGGCGTCGCCGGCGGGGCTGCAGAAGTGGAGCGCATGGTGGCATCGGCAGCCTGCCGCACCATCGGTGAACGCAGCGCGCGCGGCCAGTGATCAGCCGGCCACAAGGCCGGACAAAGCTGTGACGGCGCCGGGCGCGGTCACAAACGCGCGCGAGGCGACGGATCAGCGTCGGGGAATCAGCGTCGGGCTTTGGACTTGTTCAGGGCCACGGCGGCGTGAACGAGCGCCTTCAACGCCTTGGCGTCTATCTTCGCGCCCTCATGGAAATCGATGGCGCGCCGCGTGTTGCCCTCGAGACTGGCGTTGAAGAGGCGCGCAGGATCGGCCAGCGCCGCCCCCTTGGCGAAGGTCATCTTGACGACGTTCTTGTAGGTCTCGCCGGTGCAGATCAGGCCGTCGTGCGACCACACCGGAACGCCTCTCCACTTCCACTCCTCGACGACGTCGGGATCGGCTTCCCTGACCAGGGCACGCAGCCGGCCGAGCATCTCACCCCGCCAGTCACCCAGCTCCTCGATTCTTTCGTCGATCAGCCGGGAAGGCGACTTGCCCTCCTGCGACCCGCTCTTCTTCATGCCCGCTTCTCCTCGTTACGCGACCAGCGATCCTAGAGTGCAATCCACTCCGCTTGAATCCTTTCCTCCTCGGCGCACCACAGTGCTCACGTACTGGCTGGTGGGCGCGAACGAGACCACCAGGGCGCGCGCGGTGTTCGTGGCGGGACAGAGGCTCGCGCTGGCGTTCTTCAGGACTGGCGTTCTTCAGGAGCAGGCTGGAGGGAGCGACCTTGTTGGGCCAACCCGAGGTTGGCAAGAGGCTGACGACGTTTGTCCGCATCGCCGCCCGCCTCGAGGACCCGAGCGCGGACGACCGGCTGCGATAGGCGCCGGCCGGCGCGGAGACCGCGGCCAACAACGGCCTCGCACGACGACGCAGGCGTCCCGACCCGCCCGCGTTGCCGGCGGGCGGATCGGAATCGCGTGAGCCGAGCTCAGCGGCCGTGCGTGTTGCCGCAGGCGCTGAGCGCCATGCCCGCGGCGGCGGCGGCGTTCAGGCAGTCGGTGGTGCTGCGATAGTGGTGCGGGTCGAAGTTGCCCATCTGGCCTTGCATCTGATGGCCCTGCATCTGGCCGTGATAGGGCATCTGCGCCTGGTTCGGCATCGTGCGTTGGTAGGGCGCCGTGCCGGTGCTGCCCGACGATGCGCCGGAGCCGGTGCCCGAGCCCATGCCCGCCGTCCCGGCGGTGCCGCTGCCGGTGGAAGTCGACGGCGCGCCGGCGCCGGTCGTTGCGCTCGTGCCCGCGGTGGCTCCGCTGCTGCTGCCCGCCTGGGCCAGCATGCCGGAGACGACCGAGGGAGTCCTGGCCGGCGCGGGTCCGCCCGTATCGGCCGAGGCCAGCATCGGGAAGGCCGCCAGCGAGGCGGTGAGCGTGGTGACGACGAGGAACCTTGATGTCATGAGCCGCTCCTTTCTCCGAGGGAAGGATTCCTAGGCAACGAGCGGACGGCGAGGGGAGTTGCGCACCTTCCCATCGCGGGCTCCGCGATGGGAAGGCACGGCAATGTCGACTTCGATGAACTCTGCCTCAGCCGAAGCGCGGGCCGGTTCCGTTGCTGTCGGTGTACTGCCGGCGCAGCGCCACCCATCGGCGCAGCGACCGGGCGGAGAAGCCGAGCTCGGCCCCCTTCAGGGAATGGAACTGCGTCACCGACGGTTCGACGCCCTGTGCGCGCGCCGCCCGCGCATAGGCGTCGAAGGCGCTCAGGATCCTCAGCCTTTCCTCGCCGAACAGGGCACGGCCGGCGATCGTGACGCGCGCGGACATGCTCAGCGCGTGCGGTTGAAGGGCAGATGTCCGCCGTCGGTCTTGCCGAAGAAGCCGACCTTCTGCGTCAGTTCCCCGAGGCTGCCCCAATCGGTCAGGACAGGAGGGCTGTACGGCTTCTTCTCGTTACTGACCGGGGACGGCTTGGCCTCAGCCGAAGGCTCTCTCGAACTCGACTCGTCACTGGACATGGAACTCCCGCCCCTGCAATCGCGCTGGCTACGAATCGCAGATATGCTGCAATTGTAAAGACTCAACTGCCGATGGGACGCATTTGTTCCACGCCGGTCACGGCGCGGCCGGCGATCGTGACTCGGGCTGGTCAGCGCGTCTTGTTGAAGGGGCGGCGTCCGCCGTCACGGTTGCCATGATTGCCGGCGGCTTGCGTCAGCTCCTGGAGGCTGCCCCACTCCATCAGGACAGGCGCGCTGTAGGGCTTCTTTCCGGTGCCCCGGGTCGACTCCGTCCCACGCGGCGGGTCGGCCGTGGAACGCGGCGGATCTTCGGACATTGGGGGGCCTCCCGCACTTGCTTCATTGGTCTCGCGCTTTCCCGCGCGCGCCAGCCTCTTGCAGTCGCGCTGCATATAAATCGCAGACAGGCTGCGATTGCAAACACTCAACCGTCAGATGTGACGTATTGTCCGATCACGGGTGCCCGATCGGACCAGGGCGCGGGAAGCGCGTCGACCGTCGGCCGGTCGAAGTGTTTTCAGCGGAGACAACTGGTTGTATGCGACGGTCGATGGAGGCCGCCGGATGGGCACGACTGTTGGGCCATGTCGTATTTCCTCGCTCTGGTGATCGATGGCGCATTGGCCGGAGCCATCTATGCGCTGATCGCACTCGCCTTCGTGCTGGTCTACCGGGCGTCGTCCATCATGAATTTCGCGCTCGGCGAATGGATCAAGTTCGGTGCCCTGCTCGCGGGGACGGGGCTGCATGTGCTGCATCTGGGAGCGGTGGCAGCCATGGTCTTCGCCGGCGTGGCGATGATTGCCCTTGCCGCCGGCTTCTATCGTCTTGTGGTGCGCCGTCTGGTCGCCCGACCGGCACTATCGGCCACCATGGCGACCCTGGGGCTCGGCATGCTGATGACGGGCAGCGGTCCGCTCCTGTCTTCCGGAACTCAAGGGCTCCTTCCGCCTTCGATGGTCATCGATCCAATAGATGTCGGAGGACTCGTGATTGCCGCCGACAGGCTCGCCGCCGCGGGAGTCGCTGCATTGTGCACGGCCCTCATCGCGGGCTTCTACCGCTTCAGCCGGACCGGCATCGCCTTGAGGGCCATTGCCGACGATCCGCAGGCCGCAATGTCGGCGGGCATCGACGTCGACCGTCACCTGCTGATCGTATGGGCAATGACCGGCGTGACTTCGGTCGTGGCCGGCATATTGTGGACCTTCATCACCGGCGGAGGATTTGGCGTCGCCCTGATCGGGCTGAAGGTCTTTCCCATCGTCATACTGGGTGGCCTCGACAGTATCGCCGGCACGATCGTTGCCGCGATTGCCATCGGAATACTCGAGTATCTGGCCGCCGGATACTTGGACGGGCCGCTCGGGAGCGGGTTCGGCGGCATCGCCCCGTTTCTGGTCCTGCTGGCGACGCTCATGCTGCGTCCGTACGGCCTGTTCGGTCAGCCGCGGGTCGAGAGGGTCTAGCTGATATCCGGACTGACTGAAGCACTTCCTCCTCGTCGCGAAGCGAAGGGGAGGTGTCGGCATCTTACGCCGACGGCGGGGTCATAATGAATCCATCAGCACGGATCGCGCCATAGCCCTTAGGGCGCGAGAAGCGCCTCGACCGTCGACGGCTCGAAACAGGCGGCCGGAAGCTTCTCGGGTCCGATCAAGGCGGCCGGCATGGGCGAGGGCATCTTGTCGACGAAGACCCGGCGCAGGGCGCGCCCCCGCCGCCGCCGTGCCTCCTCGCCGAATTCCGCGCGCAGCGTCGCGACGTAGCGGGCGGTGATGCGCAGGCGGCGCATCCTCTCCAGCCGCTCCTCGACATAGGGGCGGAAGGAGGAACGGTCGTACTTCCCGGCAAGGATGATCTCGCTCACCAGCCGCACGTCGCGCAACGCGATGGAGAGGCCCTGGCCGGTGATCGGATCGTTGTGGCCGGCCGCATCGCCGATCAGCACCACGCCCGGCGCGGTCGGGTCCTCTACCCAGTGATCCTCGTTGGAGTAGGAATTGAACGGCCCGATCGGCCGGCTCGCGGCGATCATGCCGGCCTGCGGCAGGCAGCGCAGGCCGGCGAAGGTGTCGATCAGCTTCTGCCGGCGGTCGGCGCCGGCGTAGAGCGCCTTGTCGGCGAAGTCGTAGCAGAGGTAGAGCCGGACGCGGTCGCCGCCCTGCGGGAAGACCAGGAAATGCGTCCGATCCTCCGTGCCGATAACCTCGATATCCTGCGGCCAGTCCGGCACGCCCTCGACCAGCATGCCGCCCAGCAGGTTGTGCGGCGGATCGGCCAGGGTCTTCATCGCGAGCTGGTGGCGCACTGCCGAATTGCGTCCGTCGGCGCCGACGACCAACCGCGGCCGCCATTCGGTGCGGACGCCGTCGTGCGTGAAGCCGACCATGGGCGGCGCGCCGGCCGTGACCTGGACCTGCTCGACGCCGCGCCGGAATGCGACCCCGAGCCGCCCGGCCTCGGCGGCCAGCGTCCGGCACATCGCCGGATGGCCCATGCAGAAGGCGCCATCGATGTCCGGAATCACCTTCGACAGGTCGAACGTGAAGGGCAGGGCCTTCTCGCCGGGCATGTTCTCGTCGTAGGGGATGTTGAGCCGGGCGAAGACGCCGCCTGCGCCGACCAGCAGATCGAGCAGGCCGAGCCGCCTGAGCTCGACGACGCCCCACGGCGCCATGAACTCGCCGCGCACCCGGTCGACCGGTTCGCGATCACGCTCTAGCACCGTGACCGCACGCCCGGCACGCGCCAGCACGATGGCGAGCGCACTGCCGGCAATCCCGCCACCGACGATGACGACGTCGTTTGCTGATTCCCCCGCCATGCGATCCCCCATCGCGAGTTGGGTCGGCGCGATGCTACCTTCGCTTGCAGGCGCGGACAATCGCGAACACGCCCTTCAGCGCCCCTGCAGCCAGTTCACAAGGTGGCGTGCGAAGCGACCTTGCCCTCGTCCGACGTTCCCCGGCGCAGGCCGGCGACCACGCGATCGACGACGATATCGAGGTCCTCGTCCGACGGATCGAGCGCCAGCCGCAGCGCCTCGTCCGAGCGCATCACGCCCGAGACGAACAGCCAGAACTTCTCGGGCTCGTCCTCCCGGACCTTCTTCAGGATCTCGCGGCCGTGTGCCTCGAAGGTGTCGGCCAGTTCCATGATGTATCGCGCGCGCTCGGCGCCGACCGCGCCGTCCGCCGTTCGTTGCGGCTCTGCATACACTTCCATGGCAGCCTCCTGCGGCGTGTAACGCGCCATCGCAGGCAAAAGAGCCCCGGCCACGAAAAGGTCCCGGGGGGCCGCCGCCGCGGCGGGGACCCCGGCGCGCCCCGGTCACGTCCTCGTGCAGGGCCGCCGGAATGGCCAACGGCGACTCGCCAAAGGCGGTTTCGGGGGCCTAGACTGCCCGGCCTTGGGTAGGGAGGGGCGCATGGCAGACAAGCAGAAATCGGAAGTCGGACCATCCGAAACCGCCGGCATCATCGTCGCGCCGGGCGGCAATGGCCAGACGACGGGTCCCGACGTGGTAGGCGTGGACAAGATCCGCGACCTCCTGTTCGGCAATCAGATGCAGGACTATGACCGCCGTTTCTCCAAGCTCGAGGAGCGGTTCCTGCAGCGCTTCAAGGACATCGAATCGGAGACGGCGCGCAATCTCAGCGCGCACGATTCCAATTCGAAGAAGCAGGTCGATTCGCTGGCCAGCCAGCTGCGCGAGGAGAAGGACCTGCGCGCTGACGCCGACAAGGAGATCGAACGCTCGCTGCGCGAGCAGAACCAGGCGCTGGAGAAGCGGCTGCGCACGATGTCGGACCAGCTCGGCCAGCTCGAGCGCGACTTCGCCGATCGCGTGTCGCGCGAGGCGCAGGCGCTGCACGATGAGATCAAGCGCCGCAACGAGGACATCCATCACACGATCGAGAAGATGTTCGCGGAGCTGTCGCACGTCAAAACCGACCGCAGCCTGCTGGCCGGCCTGTTCGTCGAAGTGGCCAAGTGCCTGAACCAGGACAATGGCGCGAAGAGCGCGGCCAAGGGGGCGGGCGAGGCGTCGCGGGGTTGGCCGGCCGGCTGACCGATTTGCGCGATGAGCACGTCCGCCGCCGAGACGCTCGAGTGGCTGTTCCATCCTGCCTCGCCCGATAGCGGGCCCAACAGCGGGCCCGGCAGCGGAATCGATCGCAAGGCGCTGGCCGGTCTGCTCGTCGAGCTTGCCCGAAGCGTCGAACCGAAATATGCGCAGCCCGCCGGCGTATCGCCGCTCGATCCGCGGCTCGAGGAGCTGCGCCGTTTGCTGGTCGGGCACGAGATCGAGGTGCTGCGCCGGCTGCGCGAGGTGGTCGAGGATCCCGAGCAGCTCGGCGCGGCGGTGGGTCGGGTCCTGCCGACGGCGGTCGCGTCGAGCGACGAGCGGCTGGGCGACGTGCTGGCGCCGGCGCTCGAGAAGGCGACGGCGAGCTCGATCCGCAACGATCCGCGGGCGCTGGTCGATATCCTCCACCCGGTGATCGTCCCGGCGATCCGCAAGTCGGTCGGAGAGACCATCGACAACACCTTCCAGTCCTTGAACGAGTCGCTGCGGCAGAGCCTGTCGTGGCGCGGCCTGCGCTGGCGCTTCGAGGCCTGGCGCACCGGCAAGCCGTTCGCCGAGGTCGTGCTGAACCACACGCTCGTTTACCAGGTCGAGCACGTCTTCCTCATCCACAGTCACACCGGCCTGCTGATCTCCCACGTCGCCGCCGAGGACGCGGCGAGCCAGGATCCGCAGCTCGTGTCCTCGATGCTGACGGCGATCCAGGATTTCGTGAAAGACTCCTTCCAGGGCGCCGGACAGCAGGGGGTCGACACCCTGCGGCTCGGCGACCTGAGGCTGTGGTGCGAGGCCGGGACGTTCGCGATGCTGGTCGCTGTGATCCGCGGCAACCCGCCCGAGGAGCTGCGCGGCAAGCTGCGCGACGTGCTGGCGCGCATCCACGAGGAGCGCCGGCACACGCTCGAGACCTTCGACGGCGACAGCTCCGGCCTGCCCGATATCGAGGCGCATCTCGCGCAATGCGCGGCGCTCAGGCAGGAGGGCAAGCGCGCCATCAGGGCCGGCTTCCCGTGGTACGTCTTCCTGCTCGCCGCCCTGATCGTGGGAATTGCCGGCGGCGCCGGACTGTGGCGCTGGGACCTCGCGCAGAAAGCGGCGCAGGAGCAGGCGCGGATCGCCGAGGAGCAGGCGCGCATCCGCGCCGCCGAGGCCGAGCGCCGCGCCGCCGAGCTGCGGCGCTGGTCGGATTATGTCGACCAGCTGCGCGCCCAGCCCGGCATCGTCGTCACCGAGTCGGCCGAGCGCGACGGCAAGTTCGTGGTCGGCGGCCTGCGTGATCCGCTGGCCGCCGATCCGATGGCGATCCTGCGCCAGTCGGGCATCGATCCGGCGCGCGTCACCAGCCGCTGGCAGCCCTACCAGGCGCTGGAGCCGGCCTTCGTGCTGCAGCGGCTCGAGGCCTCGCTCGCGCCGCCGCCGAGCGTGAAGCTCTCGATCTCCGGCGATCACATCGTCGCGCAGGGGTCGGCGACACCGGTCTGGCTCGGGCGCGCGCGCCGGGCGGCCCGCGCGATGCCGGCCGGGGGGCCGCAACTCGACATTTCCCGGGTGGAGGACATCGCCGAGGGGCTGCTGGGCAAGCTGCGTGACTCCATCCAGGCGCACGAAATCCGCTTCAATACCAACGAGTCGCTGCCGGCGCCCGGGCAGGACGAGGAACTCGACCAGCTCGCCGCCGGGATCAACGAGCTGACAGGGCTCGCGGCGAGCCTGCACATGATGGCGCGCATCAGGCTCACCGGTCACTCCGACGACACCGGCCCCGGCACGTACAACCTGTCGCTCAGCATCGCGCGCGCGGGCGCCGTCCTGGCGCTGTTGAAGAAGCGCGGCGTCGCCGCCGACCTGATCACGATCGGCGGCGCGGGGCAGCTCGATCCGCTCAACCTCGGCAACACCGACAATGCCCGCTCGATGAACCGCCGCGTCTCGGTCGCGGTCCGGCTCGAGGAAGAGCCATGACGGCGACCGTTCAGAAGAAGATCTGCATGGTCGGCGGTTTCTCGGTCGGCAAGACGAGCCTGGTCAAGCGCTATGTCGAGAGCGTCTTCTCCGAGACCTACCTGACGACGGTCGGGGTCAAGATCGACAAGAAGACCGTGACGATGGGCGACAAGGCGGTGCACCTGATCCTGTGGGATCTCGCGGGCGAGGACGACATGTCGTCGCTCCGGCTGAGCTACATGCGCGGCTCGGCCGGCTACGTGCTGGTGGCCGACGGCACGCGGCCGGCGACGCTCGAGACGGCGCTGGCGCTGCGCAAGCGCGTCGAGGCGGATTACGGGCCGCTGCCCTTTGCGCTCTTGATCAACAAGAACGATCTCAGCGATCAATGGGCGGTCTCGGACGACGATATCGAGGGGCTGCGCCGCGACGGCTGGTGGGTGCGGTCGAGCAGCGCCAGAACGGGCGAAGGCGTCGAGGACGCATTCACGGACCTCGCCAGCCGCGTCGTGCGCTGAGCCATGGAAGATCTGCCCGCGCAGATTCCGGCGCCGCTGGCCGCCCGGTTGCAGGCGCTGACCTTCGCCGACCGCGCGGTCGCCTGGCTCCGGATCGACGACTCGCTCGCGCTCGTCGACGTCGGCGGGAACCTCGAGGCCTACGGGCTCGGCGCGCTCCGCCTCGGCGCGCCCGCGGTCGAGCAGGTGCCGCTTCTCGAGGGGCTGCTGCCGCCCGTCGAGCAGCCCTACCTCGTGCCGTCGGTCGAGGTCGCCAAGGGCCGCGTCGCCGACCTGCATTTCTGGCAGGACGAACCCGATGGCGGGGGCGCGACCTGGGTGGCGCTCGTCGAGGTCACGACCGAGCGCGACATGGCGCGGCGCCTTCAGCAGAAAGCCTACGACATGACGCTGTTGCAGGAGCGCGAGGCGGCCCTCAACCGGCAGCTCGAGACGGCCAACGCCGCGCTGCTGGCGACCCAGCGCGAGCTCGAAGCCTCGCGCGACGAGCTCGCGCGCTGGAACCGGACGCTCGAGGAGCGGGTGGCGGCGCAGGTCGCCGAGCTCGAGCGGGTGAACCGGCTGAAGCGCTTCCTCGCGCCCTCGATCGCCGAGCTGCTCGTGTCGTCGGGCGACGACAGCATCCTGAGGCGCCACCGCCGCGACATCGCCGTGCTGTTCTGCGACCTGCGCGGCTTCACCGCCTTCTCCGAGAGCGCCGAGCCGGAGGAGGTGAGCGAACTGCTGCACGACTACCACGCGACGCTGGTGCCGCTGGTGCAGTCGTTCGAGGGCACGCTCGACCGCTTCGTCGGCGACGGCCTGATGGTGTTCTTCAACGATCCGATGCCCTGTCCCGACCCGGCCGAACGCGCCGTCAGGCTCGCGGTCGCCATGCGCGAGGCGGTGGCGGCGCTCGCCGCGGCGTGGCGCAAGCGCGGCCATCAGGTGGGCTTCGGCATCGGCGTCGCCCAGGGCTTCGCCACGCTGGGCCAGATCGGCTTCGAGGGTCGCTTCGACTACAGCGCCATCGGCACGGTGGTGAACACGGCGGCGCGCCTCTGCGATGCCGCGGCGGACGGCCAGATCCTCGTGACCTCGCGCGTCGCCATCGCCGTCGGCGATCTCGCCGAGCTCGCCGACATGGGCGCGCTCGCGATCAAGGGCCTGAGCCGCCCGCTTGCCGTCTCCAATGTGCTGGCGCTCAAGTCCGCGGAGCACCAGGTCGTCTGGCTCAATCGCCAGACGAGGTGACATCCGACTGCCTGGCAGGGAGAACAAGACCTCAAGGGCGTCTGCGGAGCGAAGGTAGAGCGCGCTCCGACATCAGTTCGTCGCCGATTCGTGCCAGCCACGCATGCGCTGGATCACATCGAACAAGAGCGCCGTCGACCAGCCGAACATCAGCATGCCGACGGCGGCCTCCGTGGTGCCAACGATGCGATGCAGCGGCGAGAGCGC
>NZ_DATBFE010000154.1:0-76174 GCF_036558665.1 Reyranella sp.
CATGGATGACAAGGGCAAGGTTCCAGCCGAGGCCGAGCATGGACAGCTCATCGCCGAGCTGCGCGCCTCGATCACCAGGCACACATCGGGAAAGAGGCGCGAGCGGCTGCTGGCACGGCTTGATCAGCTGGAAATGTCGGCAAGCACCTCGTCATTCGGCGAGCACGTGAAGGCCCTCGTCGAGGAGGCCGAGGAGGAGGCGGCCGCGATCGGTCCCTTCATGGCGAGACTCTCGAGCCTCCTGCCTTAGCGCTTCTCCCTAGCGCTGGTGTGTCTTCGCTCCGGGTCGACTCGATCTTGTGGATTGATGCTCTAAACAATTGAATCAATTGTAATTTCTTGACCGAGACTCGGTGGATGACTCATCTTCCACCGATGCCTGTGGATTATCTCGACCGCATTCTCGTCGGCGACTGTATCGAACTGATGAACAGCCTGCGGGAAGGCTCGATCGACCTGGTGTTCGCCGACCCGCCCTATAACCTCCAGTTGGGCGGCGAGCTGCTCAGGCCCGACAACAGCAAGGTCGATGCGGTCGACGACGAATGGGACAAGTTCGCCGATTTCGCGCGTTACGATTCCTTCACCCGCGCCTGGCTCGCCGCGGCGCGGCGTTTGCTGAAGCCCGAGGGCACGCTGTGGGTGATCGGCAGCTACCACAACATCTTCCGTATCGGCACGGCGCTTCAGGACCAGGGCTACTGGATCCTGAACGACATCGTGTGGCGCAAGTCGAACCCGATGCCGAACTTCAAGGGCAAGCGCTTCACCAATGCGCACGAGACACTGATCTGGGCGGCTCGCGAGCGGCGCACAAAGCGTTACACCTTCAACTACGATTCGATGAAGGCGCTGAACGAGGGTGTGCAGATGCGTTCCGACTGGCTGCTGCCGCTCTGCACGGGCGGCGAGCGGCTGAAAGGTGACGACGGCAAGAAGGCACACCCGACGCAGAAGCCGGAATCGCTGCTGTTCCGCTGCCTGATGGCGGCTTCCAATCCGGGCGACACGATCCTCGATCCGTTCTTGGGCACCGGCACGACCGGCGCGGTTGCCAGGCGCCTCGGCCGGCACTTCGTCGGACTGGAGCGTGACCGAACCTATGCGGCGCTGGCGCGCAAGCGCATCGCCGAGGTGACGCCGCTTACCATGGAGGACGTGACGCCCAAGCCCGCCAAGCGCCAGGAGCCGCGCATCCCCTTCGGCGTGCTGATCGAGGCGGGTCTGCTTCGGCCGGGCACGGTGCTGAGCGACCTGAGCGGTCGCCTGCATGCGCGGGTTCGCGCCGACGGCACGCTTTCGGCGGCCAACGCGCTCGGCGAGCATCGCGGCTCGATCCATCAGGTCGGCGCCGCGGTGCAGGGGGCGCCGGCCTGCAACGGCTGGACCTTCTGGCATTTCGACGGCGAGGGCGGGCGCCGGCCGATCGACCATCTCCGCCAGCAGGTGCGGGCGGGTCTCTAGCTCTTCACCGCGTGCGCGATCACCTTGCGCATGACCGTGGGCAGGGCGCGCTCGGTCATCCGATCGATCGTGCACCAGGCGCTGCCGGGCGCGAGCCGGGCCAGCCCCGAGGTCGTGGCGATGGCGTGCGCGACCGCAAGCTCGAGATGAAAATGCGTAAAGGTATGGCGCACGCCGCCCTCGAGGACTTTCCATTTGGCCGGCACGGGAGCTTCCTTCAGCGCCTCGGCGACCGACAGGGCGCCCTCGCGCCAGTCGCTCGACGGCACCTCGTCCATGCCGCCCAGCAGGCCCCTGGCCGGCCGCTTGCGCAACAGCACCGCGCCGTCCTTGCGCGACAGCACGAAGGCGACGCCCCGCCGCGTCGGCTTGTCCGCCTTCGGCGCGCGCCGCGGCAGCTCTTCGGCGTTGCCGCGTTTGCGCGCCTGGCAATCGGCCATTAAGGGGCAGATGACGCAGCGTGGGCGGCGTGGCGTGCAGACCGTGGCGCCGAGATCCATCATGGCCTGGGCGTAGTCGCCGGCGCGTTGCGTGGGCACCAGCTCCGCCGCGCGCAGGGCGATTACGGCCTTGGCGTCGGGCAGGGGCACTTCGATCGCGAACAGGCGCGCGATCACACGCTCGACATTGCCGTCGACCGCCGACGCCGGCTCGTCGAACGCGATCGCGCGAATGGCCGCCGCCGTGTAGGGCCCGATGCCGGGGAGGGCCCGCAATTCCTGCTCGCTGCGGGGGAAATTGCCGCCATGCTGTTCCGTCACGGCGCGTGCACATGCATGCAGGTTGCGGGCGCGCGCGTAGTAGCCCATGCCCGCCCAGGTCGAGAGCACGTCGTCGATCGGCGCTGCGGCCAACGCCTCGACCGTCGGCCAGCGCTTCACAAAGCGGTGAAAATAATCCCCGACCGTGGCGACGGTGGTCTGCTGCAGCATGATCTCCGATAGCCAGACGAGATACGGCGCAGCGCGTTTTCCGGCCACCGCCCGCCAGGGCAAGGTGCGGCGATGTCGATCGTACCAGTCGAGCAGGCGCGTGGCGTGGGTCATGGTCATGCGAGAGGCGGTGGCCTAGCATAAGGAGCAGGCTTTGAAAGGGTCCATGCGGGAAAACGGCTTTCGCGCCATCGGCGGACTTGCCCAGCAACTCGCCACGGGGCTCGCGCCGAAAGGCAGCAAGGGAGGAGCCGGGCGGCATGGCGTACCGCTCATGCGGCTCAAGGCCGAGTGGCCGGCCATCGTCGGTGCCGAGATTGCCCGCGTGTCGCGCCCCGAGGCCTTGCTTGCCGGTCGCGGCGCGCGCCTGGCGCAGGGATCGGGCAAGAAATTGCGGCTGCGCGTGGCGGGGAGCGCTTCGGTCGAGATCCAGCACATGACGGGCCGGCTGGTCGAGCGCGTGAATGCCTACTTCGGCTATCGCTTCATCGACGGGGTTCGGCTGGTCCAAGGCGGCATCGTGGCCTCGCCACCTGCAAGTGCCCTTCCCGCGCCTGACCCGGAGACGGCAAGGCGGATGGCCGAGCGGGCGAGCGCGGTGAAAGATCCCGACCTCAAGGCGGCGCTCATGCGGTTGGGCGCCCGCATCGCGGCGGGCCGCCGCTGTATGATGCTGGGCGGATTGGGGGCGCTGCTGTTCGCGCGCGAACCACATGCCCAGGACCTGACCGGGGAGCAGGAGAAAGCGCTGGCCGTCCGTCCCGGCGACCACGTTCTGGGCAAGGCCGAAGCGCCCAACCTGATCATCGACTATTTTTCGCTGACCTGTCCGCACTGCGCCAACTTTGCCGCCGCAGTCCTGCCGAGGGTGCGCAAGGAATTCGTCGATACCGGCCAGGCCCGTTTCGTCTATCGGCATTTTCCGTCCGACTCGATTGCCACCCACGCCAGCCAGCTTGCCGAATGCGCCGGCCCGGAAAAGTTCTTCGACACCATCGACGCCCTGTTCCGTTCCCAGGTGGATTGGCTGACCTCCGCGGAGCCGGAGGCGGAAATGGTCAGGATCCTGGAAAAGCGAGGAATGGCGGCCGGCCAGTGCCTCGCCAAGGACCAGCTTTTGGACAAGATCGTCGACGACGTGATGACCGGCCAGACGCTCGGCGTTCGCCAGACACCGACCCTGTTCATCAACGGCCAGAACTGCGGGAATCCTGGCGGGATCGATGCCATCGGCAAGATTCTGCGGGATATCGGCCGGTAAAGGTTTGACTCCCCACAGGCTAAATTCCCAAGATGTAGTAGAGAGGAAGTTGGGTATGCGGAATATCTTGATCGTCGCCGGCGGGCTCGTGGCGGTGGCCGCGATTGCGGCTGGCGTCTATTTCGGGACGCGCCCGGCTTCGACCGGTCCGGCGCCGACCCCGGCCGCTGCCACGGCGGCACCGGACAAGGCGGCGATCCTCAGCGTCCAGCCCGACGATCATGTCGAGGGTGACCCCAAGGCACCCATCACCCTGATTGAATATGCCTCCTTCACCTGCCCGCACTGCGCCCACTTCAACACGGTGGAATTGCCGAAGATCAAGGAGAAGTGGATCGATACCGGCAAGGTGAAGTTGGTCTATCGCGACTTCCCGCTCGACCAGACGGCGGCGCGCGCGGCGGAGCTCGCCCAGTGCGCGGGCAAGGACAAGTACTTCGCCGTGGTCGACATGATCTTTCGCGGCCAGGGCAACTGGGCGACGGCCTCTGATCCGATCGCCGAACTCTCGAAGTCGCTGCGCATCGCCGGCATGGGCGAGAACGAGGTCAAGGCCTGCCTCGCCGATCCCAAGGTCGCCGACGGCGTCATCGCCTCCTATCGCAGCGGCGAGGAAGTGGGCGTCGATTCGACGCCGACCCTCTTCGTCAATGGCGAGCAATTCAAGGGCGCGCGCTCGGTCGAGGAGCTCGAAGCGACCTTCAACAAGCTGCTGAACAAGTAACCCGGCAACCAGGCAGGCGTGGTGTAGATGGTCCAGTTCGACAAGCTCCGGCTCTCCGGCTTCAAGTCCTTCGTCGATCCGACGGAACTTGCCATCGAGCCCGGCATGACCGGGATCGTGGGCCCCAACGGGTGCGGCAAGTCGAATCTCGTCGAGGCGCTCAAGTGGGTAATGGGCGAGACCTCGGCCAAGCAGATGCGCGGCAGCGAAATGGAGGACGTGATCTTCTCCGGTGCCGGCACGCGGCCGGCGCGCAATATCGCTGAAGTCTCGCTGACGCTCGACAATCGCACCCGCACGGCGCCTGCGATGGTGAACGACGCCGACCAGCTCGATATCGCGCGGCGCATCGAGCGCGGGCAGGGCTCGGCCTATTCGGTCAATGGCCGCGAGATCCGCGCGCGCGACGTGCAGACCCTGTTCGCCGACTCGGCGACCGGCGCGCGTTCGACGGCTCTGGTAAGCCAGGGTCGCATCGGCGCGCTGATCGCCGCCAAGCCAGCCGACCGGCGCACGATCATCGACGAGGCTGCCGGCATCACGGGGCTCTATGCCCGTCGTCACGAGGCCGAGTTGCGCCTGCGCGCGGCCGAGCAGAATCTCGCACGCGTGCAGGACGTGCTGGTCGCGCTGGAGGAGCAGCACAAGGGTTTGAAGCGCCAGGCTCGTCAGGCTAGTCGCTATCGCAACCTGTCCGACCACATCCGTCGTGCCGAGGCCGCCGTGCTGGCGCTGAGACTCGCCGCGGCGGAACGCGAGCTCGCCGAAGCGGGCGAACGGCTGAAGGAGGCGGAGGCAGGGGTCGCCGATCTGACCCGGCTCGTTGGGCTGGCCACGACGGCGCAGGCCGACGCCGCAACCGCGCTGCCGCCGCTGCGCAACGACGAAGCCGCAGCCGCGGCGGCCCTCCAGCGGCTGCGCGTGGCCCACGATGCACTGGCGGCCGAGGCCGAACGTGTCGCCTCGGCCCAGCAGGACTCCCAGACCCGCCTGCAGCAGACCGACTCCGATCTTGCGCGCGAGCGCGGCCGCAAGGGCGACGCCGAAGCGGCCATCGCCGATCTCGCAGGGCAGCGGGCAAAGCTCGAGCAGGAGCGGGTGGGCGAGGACGACCGGGCCGCCGCCGCCCGGGCAGCGCGCGACGAGGCACAGGGCGCCACGAGCGCCGCAGAAGCCGAGCATGACCGGCTGACGCGACAGATCGCGGACGATGAGGCGTTGCGCGCCAGCGTCGGCCGCGAGATCGCCGAGTTGCAGGAACGCCTGGGCCGGCTCGATGCACGGCGTGCCGAGGTGGCGGGGCAGCAGCAGGCGATCGAGCGCGAGCTCAAAGCATTGCCGGGGCTGTCCGAGGTCGAGGCGGCGCTGGAAGCGGCGCGTGCCGCGCTCCACGAGGCGCGCCGTTGCAGCGCGCAAGCGGTCGAAAGCGCTCGCGAAGCCGAACGCTACGAGTCCGATGCCGCTCGCGCCGCCGTCGCCAAGGCGGAAGCCGAGCGCATCGAGATGGAGCAGGCGCGCGCTGCCGAGCGTCAGGCCGCCGAGCAGAGCCATGCCGCCGCCGCCGAACTGCTGCAGAAGGCCAACGCTCGGCTGACGAAGCTGCGTGCCGAGGAAGCGGGGGTGGCGGCGGCGCTGAAATCGGCCGCCGCCTCGCTCTGGCCGCCGCTACTCGATGCGCTGTCGGTCGATTCCGGCTTCGAGAAAGCGCTGGGTGCGGCTTTCGGCGAGGAGCTCGAAGCGTCGTCCGACCGCGGCGCACCGGTGCATTGGCTGCCGCTCGGTCCGATCGCCGATGCGCCGGCGCTGCCCGACGGGGTGACCCCGCTCTCCGCCCATGTGCAGGCACTGCCGGAGCTGGAACGGCGGCTCGCCTTCATCGGCCTCGTCGCCGACGATGCGACAGGTGCGGCCCTTCAGGAAAGCCTCAAACCCGGCCAGCAGCTTGTGACGGTGGAAGGCGCGGTGTGGCGCTGGGACGGCTACACGATACGCGCCGGCGCGCCTTCGGCGGCAGCCGTGCGCTTGAGCCAGCGCAATCGCCTGGCCGAGATCCGACAGCAGATCGAGGCCTTGGCGACCGAGCAGGCGGCGATCCAGACGCGAGTCGATGCGGAAGCCGGCTGGCTCGCCGCGGCGCGCGGCGCCGAGAAGGCCTGCGTCGAACGGGCGCGCCTGCACGAGCGGCGCATCGCCGAAGCGGCGCGTCGCAAGACCCAGGATGCGGGAGAGGCGACGCGCGCGGCGGAACGCGCGGCGCAGGGCGCCATCGCGGCGGCCGAGCATGTTGCGAGCGAAGCCCGCGACCGCCATGCTGATGTCGCGCGGCGCACCGACCAGCTCAATACGCATCTCTCGGCGATCGAGCGATTGGTTGCCGAGATCGCCGGCGAGTTCGCCGATGCCGAAATGCGGCGGACGTTTCGCCAGGCTCGGCTCTCCTCGATCTCCGACACCCAGACCGATCGCATCACGGCGGGGACGCTGCGGGCGCGGATCGCCGAGTTGCGCGCCGAGCTCGTCGAAGCCGAAAGCTCCTGCGACCGCCTCGCGCGCGAATGCGCGATGCGGGCCGAGCGGCTGAACCAGATCGGGCAGGACCATGACGGCTGGAGCAAGCGCCTTGCCGATGCCAGCGGCCAGATTGCCGAGCTCGACGCACGCCGCGAGCAGATCACGGCGGCGCTGGCCGAGCTTGCCGCGAAGCCGGCGGACATCGAAAGCAAGCAGCGCGCACTAGGCGAGGAGATTGCCAAGGCCGAAGACAAGCGGCGGGAAGCGGCCGACCGGCTCGCTGTCGGCGAGACGAGGCTGGGCGAAGCGGACAAGGCGCTGCGCCAGGCGGAAGGCGAGTTGGCCGGTGCGCGCGAGAGCCGGGTGCGCCGCGAAGGCCTGGTCGAGCAGGCGGCCAAGGACCGCGAGGCGGTGGTCGAGCGCATCGTCGAACGGCTGCGCTGCGAACCGGACGGCGTGCTGGCGCTGGCCGAAGTCCAGTCGCTGGAGGAACTGCCCGAAATCGAGAAGGCCGAGCACAAGCTCGAGCGGCTGATGCACGAGCGCGAAACGATGGGCGCCGTGAACCTGCGTGCCGAGGAGGAGGCGAACGAGCTCGAACAGCAAATCACCGGCATGACCACCGAGCGCGACGATCTGATCGCCGCGATCGGCCGTCTGCGCCAGGGCATCCAGAGTCTCAATCGCGAGGGCCGCGAGCGCTTCCTCGCCGCCTTCGACCAGGTGAGCGGTCACTTCCAGCAGCTCTTCACCAAGCTATTCGGCGGCGGCAAGGCCGAGCTGCGACTGACCGAGTCGGAGGATCCGCTCGAGGCGGGCCTCGAGATCCACGCCAGCCCGCCCGGGAAGAAGCTGCAGGTAATGTCGCTCCTTTCAGGCGGCGAGCAGGCGCTGACAGCGCTGTCGCTTCTATTCGCGGTGTTCATGACCAACCCGGCGCCGATCTGCGTGCTGGACGAGGTCGATGCGCCCCTGGACGATCTGAATGTGGAGCGCTTCTGTGCACTGGTGCAGGACATCGCCAGCCGCACCGACACGCGCTTCCTGATCATCACCCACCACCGCGTGACCATGGCGCGGATGGATCGCCTCTATGGGGTCACCATGGCCGAACGGGGCGTGTCGCAGCTCGTCTCGGTCAACCTGATGGAAGCCGACAGGATGGTGGCCTGATTTCGACAAGCAGGAGTTCAACAAGCAAAAAGACAATCTTCCTCTCACATCGACTTGGGCGTCGGCTTTGGCCAGCCGGCGCCCTTCTCTTTGGAAGGCGCCGGATGTAGTGTCCGGCCCATGCCCGACACACTGGTTCCTTCTGTCACCGACGTGGTCGAACTCACGCGTGCCCTGGTCCGCTGCGAGAGCGTGACGCCGCGCGAAGCCGGCGCGCTGCAGCTGCTCGAGCGCATCCTCACTCCGCTCGGCTTTCGCTGCGAGCGCATGGATTTCGCTCAGGTCGGCACGGATGACGTAGCGAACCTGTACGCGCGCATCGGCACCGGCGGGAAGCACTTCTGCTTTGCCGGCCATTCGGACGTAGTGCCGGTAGGCGATCTCTCGTCGTGGACGATCGGTCCCTTTGCCGCGGAATTGTCCGGCGGCTATCTGTTCGGCCGCGGCGCCGCCGACATGAAGGGCGCGATCGCGGCCTTCGCCGATGCAAGCGCTCGTTTCGTTGCCCGGCGTGGCCGCGACTTCGGCGGCTCGATCAGTCTCCTGATCACGGGCGACGAGGAGGGTCCGGCCGTCAACGGTACGGTGAAGATGCTGGAGCGGCTGGCCGAGCGCGGTGAGGCGATCGATGGCTGTGTGGTCGGTGAGCCGACAAGCGCCAAACGCTTCGGGGACATGATCAAGATCGGCCGGCGTGGCAGCATGACGGTCGACATGACGGTGCGCGGGGTGCAGGGCCATGTCGCCTATCCGGAGCGACTGGACAATCCGATCCATCGTCTCGCGGCCCTGATCGAGGCGCTGGTGCGCGAGCCGATCGACCAGGGCAGCATGCACTTCCAGCCGACCTCGCTGCAGTTCACGACCGTCGATGCGGGCAACAAGGCAACCAACATCGCCCCCGGCGTCGTGGCGGCACGCTTCAACACGCGCTTCAACGATCGCTGGAGCTCCGAGACCCTGCTGACACACTTGCAGGAGCGGATCGAGCGTGCCAATGCGGCGCTCGGCGGCAACGGCACCGTGGCATACAAGGTCGAGGTCTCGGGCGAATCCTTCTACACGCCGCCCGGGCCGCTTTCCGATCTCGTGGCTGGTGCAGTACGCGACGTTGCCGGCGTTGATCCCGAGCTCTCGACCACCGGTGGCACGTCGGATGCCCGCTTCATCCGCCGCTACTGTCCGGTGCTGGAGTTCGGTCTGGTCGGCGAAAGCATGCACAAGGTCGACGAGAAGAGCGCCATCGCCGATCTCAGGATGCTGGCCCGCGTCTACGAGACGGTGCTCGACCGCTACTTCGCGACCTGACGTCGTCGTGTTCGCGAAAGGCGAAATCGGCCGCAGCACGCAGGGCGTGCTCCGGCTCCTGCACCGCGATCCCGCGGCGCCATTCTACTTCGAGAACAGCACCGAAGCCTGCCTGCGCTCGTTCCAGGTCATGCTGCTGGTGGCGCCACTCTACATGCTCTATGTGGCGATTTCCTATTCGGGGCTCGAGGTTGCCGCAGATCCCGGCGAGATCGCGCTGGTCGAGGCGCTGCGCTACGTTGTCGACTGGCTGCTTTATCCGGTGGTGTTCTACGAGATCGCGCGTCGCCGCCGCTGGCTCGACCGCTATCCGCGGTATATCGGTGCGCTCAACTGGCTCGCCCTGCCGGCAATGACGGTGCTGCTGCTCGATTCCGTCGTCGCGAATGTGGCGCCCTCGCCGTTCCCCACGATCTTCGATCTCGCCGTGCAGGCGCTGCTGTTCTACTGGATCATCATCACGACGCGCATGATCTTGAGCGTCAACTGGTTCATTGCCGGCCTGTTGCTGATCGTGAACTGGGTGCCTTCGCTCTTCCTGTCACTCATCGTCAGCCGCATCCTCGGCGTGTCGGCCGCCGTCAGCGGATAGATCGTAGCGCACTTCCATCAGGCAGAGACCGAGCGGCGGGGCGGTCGGGCCGGCGCGTCTGCGGTCGCGGGCAGCCAGCGCCTCCTCGACATCCCGCTTGCTCCACTGGCCGCGCCCGACGAGCTGCAGCGTGCCGACCAGTATGCGCACCTGATTGTGCAGGAACGACCGGGCGCCGACCTCGATCCCGATCTCCTCGCCGTCGCGGCGAACACTCAGCCTGTCGAGGGTCTTGACGGGTGACGCTGCCTGGCAATTGATCGAGCGGAAACTGTTGAAATCGTGCCGGCCCACGAGCACCGACGCGGCCGACGCCATGGCCGCCGCGTCGAGCGGCAGGGGGACATGCCAGACGTGGCCGCGATCGAGCGCCGGCGGTGAACGGCGATTGAGGATGCGATAGCAGTAGCGCCGCCATGTAGCTGAAAAGCGCGCATGGAATGCGGCCGACACGATCTCGACCGTCGGCACGACGATAGGATGCGGCCGCAGATGAAAGCAGAGAGCACCGCGCACCGACTCGAGCGGCTGCTCGCGAGCGAGGTCGAAGTGAGCTACCTGGCCGAGTGCATGCACGCCGGCGTCGGTGCGGCCGGCGCCCTGCACGTGCACGCGCTCGCCCGTGAACGCGAACACCGCATCCTCCAGCACGGCCTGGATCGAAGGGCCGTTGTCCTGGCGCTGCCAGCCGACGAACGGGCCGCCATCGTATTCGACCGTGATCTTGTAGCGCGGCACGACTCAGCCGGGCCTGGTCTGCGGCAGGGGCACGACCGATGGCGAAGGCAAGACGGTGCCGGCGGGCATCGCGAAGCCCCGCAGGAACGCGTCGGCAGATTGGGCCGACTTGCCGGCACGCTGCAGCTTCAGGAGCCGCAACCCGCCATTGCCGCAGGCAATCACGGGATAGCCGTCGTCGCCAATGCGGACCGTGCCCGGAGCATTGGCCGCCAGCGCAAGACCGGCCTGCAGGACCTTGATGCGTTCGATGCCGCCAGCGTGCGGCGCATCGAACCACGTGCCAGGCCAGGGGTGGAAGGCGCGCACCTTGCGCTCCAGTTCCGCTGCCGGTTGCCGCCAGTCGAGGAGACCTTCTTCCTTGCCAAGTTTGTGGGCGTAGGTTGCGCCGTCCTCCAGCTGCGGCACGGGCTCGATCGCCCGGCGCATCAGTCCGTCCAGCGTGGAGACGATCAAGGTCGCGCCCAGGTCGGCGAGGCGGTCATGCACCGTCTCGGCAGTGTCGGCGGCCGAGATCGGCGTGCGTTCGGCCAGCAGCATCGGGCCGGTATCGAGCCCTTCGTCCATGCGCATGGTGGTGACGCCGGTCTCGGCATCGCCCGCCAGCAGCGCGCGATGGATCGGGGCCGCTCCGCGCCAGCGCGGCAGCAAGGAGCCATGGATGTTTATGCAACCCAGCACCGGCGCTTCGAGAAAGCCCTTGGGCAGGATATGGCCGTAGGACACCACCACCGCGGCGTCGAGATCGAGCGCCTCGAAGGCGGCTGCTTCCTCGTCGCTGCGCAGCGTCCTGGGTGTGCGTACGGGCAGGCCGAGGCTGGCGGCTGTCTTGTGCACAGGCGTCTTGCGTTCTTGCTGTCCACGGCCGGCGGGCTTCGGTGCGCGCGTATACACGCAGGCTATCTCGTGGCCCGCCTCGACCAGCGCCTCCAGGGCGGGAACGGCGAAATCCGATGTGCCGAGAAACGCAAGCTTCATCGCCGCATCTTATAGGCAGCCGAGCATGGGTGAGCTAGGTATCGGCGGCAAATGGACTCCGATACCCCCACCACCGGCAAGGGACCTGCCGCCAACCTTGCCGCCCGTCGCGCTGCGGGCCAGATCCGTGCCGATCCGGTGCAGGAAAAGGCCGTTCAGGGGCTCCAGCTCGTGCACGATCGACTTGCCGCACAGACCGCGCCGACTGCGCGGCCAAGCTTGCTTGCACGGCTGGGCCTGGGCCGGGCGGAGAAATCAATGGCCGGCCCGCGCGGGCTTTACATCTGGGGGCCGGTCGGGCGCGGCAAGTCGATGCTCATGGATCTGTTCTTCGCCGACGCGCCGATGGCGAGAAAGCGCCGCGTACACTTCCATGAGTTCATGCTCGAGGTCCACGATCGCCTGCATCGCCGTCGCGAGGCACTGGCGGCCAAGGGTGCGCCGCCCGAGGCGGATACGATAGTGCCGATTGCGAAGGAGATCGCGCGCCAGACCCGGCTCCTGTGCTTCGACGAATTCCAGGTCACCAACATCGCTGACGCGATGATCCTGGGCCGTTTGTTCGAGACGCTGCTGGACGAAGGCTTGATCGTGGTCGCCACGGCCAACCGTGCACCCGACGACCTCTACAAGAACGGACTGCAGCGCGACCGCTTCCTGCCCTTCATCGAGCTCATCAAGAAGCGGCTCGACGTCCTGGAGCTGGGCGGCGGACAGGACTATCGCCTCGGCCGAATGCGCAAGCTCGAACTCTACCTGACGCCGCTCGGTGCGTGGGCCGCCGCGAAGCTCGACGAATCCTTCCGCGCTTTGGCCGACGGCGCCGACGGCGAGCCCCGCGTGCTCCGCACGCAGGGCCGCGATGTCGAGGTGCCGCGCGCCGCGCCGGGCGTGGCCATGGCGCACTATGCCGATTGGTGCGCCAAGCCCATGGGAGCCGCCGACTTCCTTTGCATCGCAGACCATTTCCACACGGTGATCCTGGCGGAGATTCCCAGGATGGGACCCGAGAACCGGGACAAGGCGGCGCGGTTCGTGACCATGATCGATGCCTTTTACGAGCGGAGGGTGAAATTCATCTGCTCGGCCGCCGCAGCGCCTGACCGCCTCTATGTCGAGGGCGAGGGCGCTTTCGAATTCCAGCGCACGGTCTCGCGGCTGATGGAGATGCAGAGCCCGCAGTATCTCGCGCTCGATCACGCCGAGGCAGGCTGATCCTCTCCTACTTGTTACTGTAGCGCGAGCGCGGTGCGGCCCTAGGCTTCGGGTTCCGATCCACTCCAGGAGGCGCGGCATGGATGGCGATCGACGCTCCCTCGGCGATAATATTTCCCGCCGCGATGCGCTGTTCGGGACCGCTGCCTTCGGTGCCTCCTACGCGTTGGCGGTTCAGCCGGTCGAGGCACAGACGGTGATCGTGACGCCATCCGACGGTCTCGCCGCGGGCGCGGTCTCGGTAAAGACGTCGGACGGCAGGGAAATGATGGCCTATCGTGCCATGCCGGCTTCCGGCGAGGGCTTCGGCACGGTCCTGGTCGTGCAGGAGATTTTCGGCGTGCACGCCCATATCGCCGACATGTGCCGGCGCTTCGCCAAGGTCGGCTACTACGCGATCGCGCCGGATCTCTACTTCCGCCAGGGCGATGCCACGAAGGTTGCCGACTCGCAAGTCTTGATCAGGGACTACATGTCCAAGACATCCGATGAGCAGGTGATGGGCGATTTCGACTCCACGGTCGCCTTCGCCAAGGCCGAGGGCAAGGCCGACACGTCCAAGCTCGGCATCACGGGCTTCTGCTGGGGCGGCCGGATCACCTGGCTGTACGATGCACACAATCCCGGGATCAAGGCGGCGGTCGCCTGGTACGGACCACTCGGCAGCAAGGTCACACCGCTCACGCCCCGCAATCCGATCGACATCGTGAACCAACTGCACGGACCCGTCCTCGGCCTCTACGGCGGCACCGACAGCATCATCACAGCGGAGTCCATCGAGAGGATGCGCTCCGCCCTCAAGGATTCGAGCAATCCTTCGGCGACGAAGTCCGACATTCACATCTATCCGGATGCGGGTCACGCCTTCAATGCCGACAACCGCCCTTCCTATCGCAAGGAGGCGGCGGAAGATGGCTGGAAGCGCTGCCTCGCCTGGTTCAAGGCCAACGGTGTAACATGACCGGATGGTTGAAACCGTTGGATTGAAGACCCGTTCGGGATTCACGTTCACCGCTGACGTCACCGGTCCGGACGGCGGTGATCTCGTATTGCTGCTGCACGGCTTTCCCGAATCGCGGCACAGTTGGCGCGCCGCCCTGCCGGAACTCGCGAAAGCAGGCCATCGTGCCGTGGCTCCCGATCAACGGGGATACTCGCCGGGTGCGCGGCCGGATCCGAAGGTCCTTTCGAGCTATGCCTTCGGCAAGCTGATCGCCGATGCGGTCGACATTGCCGATGCATCGGGTGCCGCCGGCAAGCGCTTTCATCTGGTCGGTCATGACTGGGGCGGTCAGGTAGCGTGGGGCGTGGCGGGCAAGCATCCCGAGCGGCTCGCCTCGCTCACCGTCCTGTCGCGGCCGCATCCGTCATCGTTCCGCCGGGCGCTCCTGAAGGAGGACGGGGACCAGAAGCATCGCTCGCGCCATCACCGCAAGTTTCTCGAGCCCGAGACGGGACAGATGTTGCTCGAAGACAATGCCCGCCGGCTTCGGCGCAACCTTGCCCGGCAAGGCGTGCCGCAGGCAGCGATCGAGGAGCATCTCAGCGTGTTGGGAAGTCCGCAGGCGCTCGAAGCCGCCTTGGCGTGGTATCGCGCAAACAAGGGTCTGGCGGCCGAGGTCGGCGAGGTGAAAGTGCCGACGCTCTACATCTGGGGTGACGCCGATGCGACCGTTGGCCCCGATGCCGCCCATGGCACCAGGGAATTCGTCGGTGCCGCCTACGGCATGGAAGTGCTGCCGGGGGTCGGCCATTTCATCATGGATCAAGTGCCGGCCAAGGCCGTCGGCCTGCTGCTGGCGCATCTTGGCCGCCATCCGGTCTGACCCTTCCCCACCCAGCTGGGGAAGGGTCGTGGTGGCCGGTCAGGCCGCCTTCAAGAGGCCGAGTTGCTGGAGCGCCGTCACGCCGTCATCGAGGCCGATCTCCTCGGCGATCTTGCCGTTCGCGACGCGTAGCACCGTGGTTCCCGTGAAGTACATCTTGCGGCCGGACGCGGCAGGAAGGGAGCCGACGAGGAAATCGCTGAAGGCCGGCCCGGTGTGTGTGCCGCCGCCCTTCCAGCGCCCGACCACGTAGTCGTCTTCCGCAATGAGATCCGCTGCGCCCTCGAAATGCAGGTCGGGAAAGGCCTCGCGGAAGCCGATCATGAATTGCTTCACGTCGTCGCGACCGCGCCGCGGTTCATGCAGGGAATACTGCAGGAGAATATCGGATGCGGCGAGTTCCTCGACGATCGCGGGCCTCCAGGGATTGCCCCAGAAATCCTTGAACCAGCGACCAACGATGGCCTTGTTGTCCTGTTCCTTGGACATGGTGAGCTCCTTTGCGTTATTGCGGGCGTGGACATAGCCCGGCGGGAGTTCTCGAAATATCCGGCGGCCGCGCCGTATTCGGATGGGACGCGGTGAGACTCGAAGGAGCCTGCCTTGCCGCTTCAGCCGAATCGCGCTACCACGCGCCGCCCTTGGAAAAATGGAGATTCGCATGGCTCGCAAGAAGATCGCGCTGATCGGCGCCGGACAAATCGGCGGCACCCTCGCTCTACTCGCCGGCCAGAAAGACCTGGGCGACATCGTGCTCTTCGACATTCCCGACGCCGAAGGTATCGCCAAGGGCAAGGCGCTCGATATCGCGCAGCTCTCGCCGGTCGAGGGCTTCGACGCGAACTATTCCGGTTCGGCCAATTACAAGGACATTGCCGGCGCCGATGTCGTGATCGTGACGGCGGGCGTGCCGCGCAAACCCGGCATGACGCGTGACGACCTGGTCGGCATCAACGCCAAGGTGATCAACGCGGTCGGCAAGGGCATCAAGGAGAATGCGCCCAACGCCTTCGTAATCGTGATCACCAACCCGCTCGATGCGATGGTCGGGCTGATGCAGGAAGTCACGGGCTTCCCTGCCAAGCGCGTGGTCGGCATGGCGGGCGTGCTCGATTCATCGCGCTTCCGCCTGTTCCTCGCCGAAGAGTTCAAGGTGTCGGTGCAGGACGTCACGGCCTTCGTGCTGGGCGGCCACGGCGACACGATGGTGCCGCTGGTTCGCTATTCGACGATCGCAGGAATTCCGCTGCCCGACCTCGTCAAGATGGGTTGGACCTCCCAGGAGCGGCTCGACAAGATCGTTCAGCGCACGCGTGACGGCGGCGCAGAGATCGTGGGCCTGCTCAAGACCGGCTCGGCCTTCTATGCGCCGGCGGCTTCCGCGATCTCGATGGCCGAGGCCTATCTCAAGGACAAGAAGCGCGTGATCCCCTGCGCCGCCATGCTGAATGGCGAATATGGGGTGAAGGGTCTCTACATCGGCGTGCCGGTCGTGATCGGCAAGGATGGCGTCGAGAAGGTGGTCGAGGTGTCGTTCAACGCCGACGAGAAGGCGATGTTCGACAAGTCGGTCGCGGCCGTGAAGTCGCTGGTCGAGGCGACGAGAAAGATCGTTGCCGGAGCGTAGTTTGCACGCACCGTGCGCCGCGTTCGTGCGGCGGCAAAAGGGTCATCAGTCGGTCGTTGCAAAGCCGCTGTGGCACCCATAAAGTGCCGCAGGCATCGATAAGTTGCGTTTTGCAACTTAAAGCCTTCGACGCTTCTTGCACTCGGTCCCGAACGACAGGACTCCATGAATATTCACGAGTATCAGGCCAAGGCTTTACTGGCCAAGTTCGCCGTTCCCCTGCTGAAAGGGGGCGTTGCCTACACCAGGGACGAGGCGATGGACGTCGCGCGGAAGCTGGGCAGTCCGGTGACGGTCGTGAAGGCCCAGATCCATGCCGGAGGTCGGGGGGCGGGCAAATTCAAGGACGATCCCAAGGGCAAGGGCGGCGTGCGGGTCGTGAAGTCGCTCGACGAAGTGGGCGAGAACGCCGCTGCGATGCTGGGCCATGAACTCGTCACCAAGCAGACCGGCCCGGCCGGCAAGACGGTGAGGCGGCTCTATATCGAAGAAGGCTGCGACATCAAGCGCGAGCTCTACCTCTCGCTGCTCGTGGATCGCGCGGTCGGCCGCATCTCCGTCGTCGCCTCGACGTCCGGCGGCATGGATATCGAGACGGTGGCGCACGACACGCCGGAGAAGATCGTCACGCAGGCGATCGATCCCGCGGCGGGCTATCAAAGCTACCAGGGCCGCAAGATCGCCTTCGCGCTCGGCCTTGCCGGCAAGCAGGTCAACAATTTCGTCAACCTGCTGGGCGGCCTCTACCGGGCCTTCGTCGAGCTCGACTGCTCGCTGATCGAGATCAATCCGCTGGTCGTGACGGAAGCCGGCGATGTGATCGCACTCGATGCCAAGATTAACTTCGACGACAACGCGCTCTACCGGCACAAGGAGCTGGAGGATCTGCGCGACGTCGACGAGGAGGATCCGGCCGAGACCGAGGCCGCGAAGTATGCGCTGAACTACGTCAAGCTCGACGGCGAGATTGGCTGCATGGTGAACGGCGCGGGCCTCGCCATGGCGACCATGGACATCATCAAGCTCTACGGATCGGCCCCCGCGAATTTCCTCGATGTCGGCGGCGGCGCCACCAAGGAGCGGGTGACGGCGGCCTTCAAGATCATCCTCAAGGATCCCAATGTCGAAGGCATTCTGGTCAACATCTTCGGCGGCATCATGCGCTGCGACGTGATCGCCGAGGGCGTGGTGGCCGCCGCGCGCGAGGTCAATCTGCACGTTCCGCTGGTAGTGCGGCTGGAAGGGACCAACGTCGATCTGGGTAAGAAGATCCTGAAGGAGTCCGGCCTCAAGATCACCTCGGCGGAAAATCTCGCCGATGCCGCGCAGAAGATTGTCCAGGCGGTCAAGGAGTCCAACTGATGGCCGTCCTCGTCGACAAGAACACCAAAGTCATCTGCCAGGGCATCACCGGCAGCCAGGGCACCTTCCATACCGAGCAGGCGATCGCCTATGGCACCGCGATGGTCGGTGGTGTCACACCGGGCAAGGGTGGTACTACCCATCTCGATCTGCCTGTGTTCGACACGGTGGCCGAGGCGGTCGCCAAGACCGGCTGCACAGCGAGCGTCATTTACGTGCCGCCGCCGTTCGCCGCCGACTCGATCCTGGAGGCGATCGACGCGGGGCTTCCGCTGATCGTCTGCATAACCGAGGGCATTCCGGTCATCGACATGGTCAAGGTGAAGCGTGCGCTCACCGGCTCCAAGTCGCGACTGATCGGCCCCAACTGTCCCGGTGTCATCACGCCGGGCGAGTGCAAGATCGGTATCATGCCGGGCCATATCCACAAGCGCGGCAAGATCGGCATCATCTCGCGATCGGGCACGCTCACCTACGAGGCGGTGGCGCAGACCACTGCGGTCGGCCTCGGCCAGACGACCTGCATCGGCATCGGCGGCGATCCGGTGAACGGCACCAACTTCGTCGAATGCCTCGAGATGCTGCTCGGCGATCCCGAGACCGAGGGCATTGTCATGATCGGCGAGATCGGCGGCGACGCGGAGGTGAAGGGCGCCGAGTTCATCAAGGCATCCAAGACCACGAAGCCGGTCGTCGGCTTCATCGCCGGGCGCACCGCACCGCCGGGCCGCCGCATGGGCCATGCCGGCGCCGTTATCTCGGCCGGCCACGACACGGCGGAGTTCAAGGTCGCGGCCATGCGTTCCGCCGGCATCAAGGTTGCCGATTCGCCGGCCGCATTGGGCGCGCAAATGCTCAAGGCCATGAAAGGCTGACTATCTTTTGCGTTCGGCCCTCCGTTGCCGCGGAGCAGGGAAGATAGGACAAGGACAGGGCGCTGAAGGAGCTGACGGCCATGCAGGCAGAACAGACATCGTTCCTGTTCGGCGCTAACGCGCCGTTCATCGAGGAGCTCTATGCGCGCTTCCTCGATGATCCGAGTCGTGTCGACGCAGACTGGCGCACCTTCTTCGAGGCGCTGGCCGAAAAGCGCGGCGACGTCCTGGCCGAAATGCGTGGCGCTTCCTGGGCGCCCAACGGCGCGCGCGTGATCGATGTTCCCGACACCGAGATGCCCCGCGCGGCCGCCAATCTCAACGTCAAGGCCGGCAATGGCACCGCATTCGCAATGCCGCTCGCCGGCCAGGGCGAGGAAGCGATCCGCGCGGCCGCCTTCGACACGTCGCGTGCTTTCCTGTTGATCCGTTCCTATCGCATTCGCGGCCATCTCGAGGCGGATCTCGATCCGCTGGGCCTGGTGAAGCAGGCGCCGCATCGCGAGCTCGATCCCGCGACCTACGGCTTTGGCGAGACCGACTGGGAACGCCCGATCCTGATCTTCGGCGCCCTGGGGCTGGGCGACGCTGCCACGCTGCGCCAGATCATGGATCGGCTGCGCAAGACCTATTGCGGCAAGATCGGCGTCGAATACATGCACATCGCCGATCCGGACCAGAAGGCGTGGATCCAGGAGCGCATCGAGCATATCGAGAACCGAACCGATTTCACGCTTGAAGGCCGGCGCATGATCCTTCAGCGCGTGGTCGAAGCAGAGGGGCTCGAGAAGTACCTCGGCATCAAGTTCGTGGGGACGAAGCGCTTCGGCCTCGACGGTGGCGAGTCGCTGATCCCGGGCGTCGAACAGATCCTCAAGCGCGGCGGCCAGCTCGGCGTACGCGAGGTCGTGATCGGCATGCCCCATCGCGGCCGCCTCAACACGCTCGTGCACGTGATGCACAAGAGCTACACGGCGCTGTTCTCGGAATTCCAGGGGCGGCCCTCGCTGCCGGAGGAGATGCGTGGCTCCGGCGACGTCAAGTATCACCTGGGCGCCTCGGCCGACCGGGAATTCGACGGCAACGTCATCCACCTCTCGCTCGCGCCCAATCCGTCGCATCTCGAGGCGGTGAACCCTGTCGTGCTGGGCAAGGCCCGGGCCAAGCAGGACCAGCGCGGCGACGGCGAGCGCGGGCAGGTAATGGCGATCCTGATGCACGGCGATGCGGCATTCGCCGGTCAGGGGCTGGTGGCCGAGAGCCTCGACCTCAGTGATCTCGGCGGCTACCGCATCGGCGGCACGATTCATCTCGTGGTCAACAACCAGATCGGCTTCACGACGCTACCGACCTATTCGCGCTCCGGGCCCTACTGCACGGAAGTCGCCAAGATCGTGCAGGCGCCGATCCTGCACGTGAACGGCGATCACCCGGAGGCGGTGGTCCATGCCTGCCGCATCGCGACCGAGTTCCGCCAGCGCTTCAAGCGCGACATCGTAATCGACATGTTCTGCTATCGCCGCTACGGGCACAACGAGTCGGACGAGCCGATGTTTACGCAGCCGCTGATGTACAAGGAGATCGGTGGCCACAAGACGGTGAAGCAGGTCTATGCGGCCCAGCTCGAGGCCGAAGGCGTCGTGACGCCGGCCGATGTTGCGGCAATGGACGCGGAACTGCGCCAGAAGCTCGACGAGGCACTGGAGGCCGCCGCCAACTACAAGCCCAACAAGGCCGACTGGCTCGAAGGCAAGTGGACGGGCTTTACCGTTGCGCCAGGAGAGGAAGACCGCAAGGGCATGACCGCGGTGGAGATGGGGGACCTCGTCACTGTCGGTAAGGCGGTGTCGCAGCCGCCTGCCAACTTCGACCTCAACCGCAAGATTGCGCGTCTGCTGCAGGAGAAACGCAAGACCATCGAGACGGGCAAGGACATCGACTGGGCAATGGGCGAGGCGTTGGCCTTCGGCACGCTCCTGGTCGAGGGCACGCCGGTGCGTCTGAGCGGCCAGGATACCGGTCGCGGCACCTTCTCCCAGCGCCATTCGGTGCTGATCGACCAGAGCAACGAGAACAAGTACGTGCCGCTCAACAATGTCGCGGCCGACCAGGCGCGCTTCGAGGTAATCGACAGCCCGTTGAGCGAGGCCGGAGTGCTGGGCTTCGAGTACGGCTACTCCTCAGCGGAGCCCAATGCGCTGGTGCTGTGGGAGGCGCAGTTCGGCGACTTTGCCAATGGCGCGCAGGTCATCATTGATCAGTTCCTGTGCTCGGGCGAAAGCAAGTGGCTGCGCATGAACGGCCTCGTGATGCTGCTGCCGCACGGCTACGAAGGGCAGGGCCCGGAGCATAGTTCGGCGCGACTGGAGCGCTACCTGCAGCTCTCGGCCGAGGACAATTGGCAAGTGGTGGTGCCGACCACGCCTGCGAACTACTTCCACGCATTGCGTCGCCAGGTGCGGCGCACTTTCCGCAAGCCGTTGATCGTCATGACGCCGAAGTCGTTGCTGCGTCACAAGGAATGCGTTTCGACGCTGGCCGATTTCGGTCTCGGCTCGTCCTTCCGGCGCATTCTGATCGAGACCGAGACATTGACCGACCGGGAGAAGGTGCGCCGCGTCATTCTGTGCAGCGGCAAGGTCTACTTCGATCTGCTGGCCGAGCGTCGCAAGCGCGAGATCGACGACATCGCCATCCTGCGCATAGAACAGCTCTATCCGTTCCCGATCACGCGGCTCGGTGTGCGGCTCGCGCACTATCCGAACGCCGAGGTCGTGTGGTGCCAGGAGGAGCCCGAGAACATGGGTGCCTGGCACTTCGTCGACCGTCGCATCGAGCGTTCCCTGTCCGGCATCGAGGTCAGCAGCAAGCGGCCCGTCTATATCGGTCGCCCCGAGGCGGCGTCGCCGGCGACTGGCTCGCTGCGCACGCATCTCAAGGAACAGGCCGATCTGGTCGATCGCGCGCTCACCGTCGGCTGACGGCGCGGTGCCGAAGGAGGTTTGTCGTCATGGCCGTCGAGATCAAGGTCCCGGCATTGGGTGAATCCGTCACCGAGGCTACCGTCGCCAAATGGCTGGTGAAGGCGGGGGACCCGGTAGCGATCGATCAGCCGCTATGCGAGCTCGAGACCGACAAGGTGACGGTCGAGGTCAACGCGACGGTGGCCGGCACCATGGCCGACCTCGCCGTGGTCGAGGGCGCCACGGTCCAGGTGGGTGGCGTGCTCTGCCATATCGAGGCAGGTGGCGCGGCGCCTTCCGTGCCGGCCGATGCGGCGGCTGCGGCCGCGCCTCCGCCAAAGCCCACGGTCGCCGTGCCGCCTGCGGTCCACACGGCCCCGGCGCCCGTTCTGGCGGGTGTCGGACCGGGCGCCAACCTCGCCGCTTCGGGTCCCGCGGCACGCAAGCTCGCCGACGAGAAGGGAGTTGCCGAGTCGGCGATCGAGCCTACCGGCAAGGACGGCCGTGCCACCAAGGCCGACGTGCTGGCCGCCCTCCAGTCGGTTCCCACACCGAGCGCGGCGCCCGTGGCCAAGCCCGCCATTCCGGCCGGCCCGCGGCCGCGCGCCGACCGCGAGGAACGCGTGCGGATGACCCGGCTGCGCCGCACCATCGCCAATCGCCTGAAGGAAGCGCAGAACACCGCCGCCATGCTCACCACCTTCAACGAGGTGGACATGTCCAGCGTCATGGCGTTGCGCGAGCGGCTGAAGGAGGAGTTCGAGAAGAAGCACGGTGCGCGGCTGGGCTTCATGTCCTTCTTCGTCAAGGCCTGCATCGCCGGTCTCAAGGAGCTGCCGGCGGTCAACGCGGAGATCGAGGGCGACGAGCTCGTCTACAAGAACTACTACGACATCGGAGTGGCGGTGGGCACACCCAACGGCCTCGTCGTGCCGGTGCTGCGTGATGCCGACGTCCTGGGCTTCGGCGAGATCGAGAAAGGCATCGCCGATCTCGGCCGCAAGGCGCGCGACGGCAAGCTTTCCATTGCCGATCTGACGGGCGGCACCTTCACCATCTCCAACGGCGGCGTCTACGGCTCGCTGATGTCGACGCCGATCTTGAACCCGCCGCAGTCCGGTATCCTCGGCATGCACAAGATTCAGCAGCGGCCGATGGTGGTGGGCGGCGAGATCAAGGTGCGGCCGATGATGTACCTGGCGCTTTCCTACGACCACCGCATCATCGACGGCCGCGAGGCTGTGCTGTTCCTGGTGCGCGTGAAGGAATGCATCGAGGATCCCGAGCGATTGCTTCTGGGGATCTGAGGTCGACAACTGTGATCGCGAGGACGAGACCTGAGGGATCCTCGCAGGCCACAGGAAACATCCTCGTTGTGCGTTCGCGATGATATCGAGTGTGGAGCGGCATAGACGATGGCAAACGAAACCTTTGATCTTGTCGTGATCGGTGCCGGTCCGGGTGGTTATGTGGCGGCGATCCGGGCGGCGCAGCTCGGCATGAACGTCGCGGTCGTCGAAAAGCGCGCGACCCTCGGCGGGACTTGCCTCAATGTCGGCTGCATCCCGTCGAAGGCGCTGCTGCAGTCGTCGCATCTGTTCGAGCAGGCGGCGCACGATCTTGCGGTGCACGGCATGCTGCTCGACGCTCCCAGGCTCGACTTCGCGCAACTCATGAAGCGCAAGAACGAGGTCGTCGACGCCACGACCAAGGGCGTTGCCTTCCTGTTCAGGAAGAACAGGATCACGACGTTCCGCGGCAGCGGCCGCATCGAGAGGGCCGGGTCGGTGCTCGTTCTGGGCGAGGATGGCGCGGTCAAGGACACGCTTTCGACCAGGAATATCCTGATTGCGTCGGGCTCGGAGGCGACGCCTCTGTCGGGCGTCAGGATCGACGAGAAGAAGATCGTCTCATCGACCGGCGCGCTCGAGCTTTCCGAGGTGCCCAAGCGCCTCGTGGTGGTGGGCGCCGGCATCATCGGCCTGGAGCTTGGATCGGTCTGGCGCCGCCTCGGATCGGACGTGACGGTAGTCGAGTTCCTCGACCGTATCACGCCGGGCGTTGACGACGAGGTGACTAGGCACTTGCAGCGCACGCTCACCAGGCAGGGCCTCAAGTTCAGGCTCGGCTCGAAGGTGACCAGGGCCGAGCCGACCGCTGCGGGCGTTGCGCTCACCGTCGAACCGGCGAAGGGCGGCGCCGCCGAGACCTTGGAGACCGACGTCGTTCTCATCTCGATCGGCCGGCGGCCGTATGTCCAGGGCCTCGGCCTCGACAAGGCCGGGGTGAAGCTGTCGCCGGGCGGCCGCATCGAGGTCGATGCGCATTTCCAGACTTCGGTGCCCGGTATCTATGCGATCGGCGACGCGATCGACGGACCGATGCTCGCCCACAAGGCGAGCGAGGACGGGGTCGCCTGCGTCGAGACGCTGGCCGGCCAGAAGGGCCACGTGAACTGGGACTTGGTGCCTTCGATCATCTATACCCAGCCAGAGGTCGCATGGGTCGGCAAGACCGAGGAACAGCTCAAGGCGGCCGGCATCGGCTACAAGGTCGGCAAGTATCCTTTCACCGCCGATCCGCGCAGCCGCGCCAACGCCACCACCGAAGGCTTCGTGAAGGTATTGGCCGACAAGGCGACGGACCAGGTGCTGGGCGTGCACATCATCGGTGCCGAGGCGGGTACCATGATCGCCGAGGCGGCGATGGCGATGGAGTTCTCGGCCTCGGCCGAGGACATTGGTCGTGTTTGCCACGCCCATCCCACGGTGAACGAGGCGATGAAGGAGGCGGCGCTGGCCGCCTGGGACAAGCCGATTCATTTGTGAGCCGTTGACAACGACAAGGGTCAGGCAGTCATGCGCAAGCCGTTGATGGCGCTCGCGATCGCCGCCTGCCTGGCAATGGCGGTGATTGGCGGGCTGCTGCCGATCCTGCAGGGCTGGATCTTCTTCGTGCTCGCCCTCTACCTTTTCGCCACCGAGTTCGAAACCGGCCGCTCCTATGTGAAGGTCGCCCGCCGCCGCTGGCCAGTCCTGTCGCGCTGGATCGTCAAGGCCCGCAGCCATCGTTGGGCCCCGCGCCATCTGCAGGAGTTCGACGATCTCACCGATCCGTCGAAGTGACGCGGGCGACCCGCAGTCAGTTCTTCCTGGTTCCCGGATCGCCGCCGCTGAAGCCGTGATAGACCGCCTCGGCGATCGGCAACAACTCGTCGCGCGAGACGGCGCCGGTGACAGCAAAGCCGAATCCCCGGTCGATCCAGGCGAAGGTCGAGGTCTCGCCCTCGTGCCAGAAGCGGAACGCCGTCTCGCTGCCTTGGGCGGCGCGGACATAGACGGTAAGGCGCCTGCCCGTCGGATCGTCGTACATGAGCTGTGCTGCCGCGCCGCTACCCGACGGCAGGAGGCGGCCACCCATCAGGCGATAGCGGAACGGCGTGAGGTCGGGCGCGACCAGCGGCTTGCCCAGTCGGCGCGAGAGCCACTGCAGCAGATGCGCCTCGTGCTGCGCGTCGACTTCGACCGGATGGGCAACCTCGACCACGAAGGTGCGGTAGGCGGCCGAGGCATTTTCGGCAACTGCCGTCGCGGCCGGCGGCGCGCCAGGCGACCCCATATCCCGATCGTTTGCCATCCAACCCGTGCCGGCGCCGGCAGCGAACAGCAGCAGGCCCGCCGCGGCCGCGCCCAGGCCTCGCATCCACCGACGGCGCCTGGCCGCCTGGATATTGGCAATCCACAGTCGAGGCGGGACCGGTTCGGCGAACTTGCTCTCGAGCTGGCCGCGCAGTGCGGCCCGCTGGCGCTGCTCCAGCATCACGCGCTCGCGTACCTCCGGATGCCGGGCGAGATAGGACTCGACCTCGGCCAGCCGCTCGGTCGCGAGGCGGCCGTCGACTAAGGCCTGCAGGTCGTCCTCGACGATCGCGGCATCCTTGCCGGTCATTTCACTCTCCGAAGCAATCTCGTCCGACCCGTTTCGACGATCGAGCGCAGCCGCTGGCGTGCCCGCGAGAGGCTGGACATCACCGTGCCGACAGGCATGCCGAGGAGGCGCGCGGCCTCGGCGTAGGAAAAGTCCTCGACGCCCACCAGCAGCAGCAGCGACTTCTGCTCCTCGGGTAGCTGGTCGAGTGCCGCCAGCACGTCATGGACCTCGAGCGTGGTCTCCTGTCGCGGCGCGACAGCGGGCAGCGGCGCTTCCTCCATCGCGACGGGCGCGCCGCGGCGGCGGTCCTGCCGCCAGCGGCTCACATAGAGATTGCGCTGGATGGCGAACAGCCAGGCGCGCAGGTCGCCGTCCTGCCGACGCAGCGACCAACGGGACAGGGCTCGCTCCAGCGTATCCTGCACCAGGTCGTCCGCCCGGTCATGGTCGCGCAGCAGTGCATAGGCGTAGCGGCGCAACGCCGGGATCTGCTGCTCGAGAAGGGCTGCGATATCCGCCATTCGAGGCGATAGTCTACGCCGAAATCTTGGCGCGCCGGGGATGCGTTCGCGGATGCTCGCCCGGCGCCCCAGCCTCCATCAGGGCCGCGCGGTGTGCCAGGCTCCGTTCAGGAAACCGTCGCCCGTTGTGTCCCCGGGCTTGGTGTCCTTGACCCATCCGTAGAGCGGCTTGCCCTTGTAGGCCCACTGCTTCAGTCCGTCGTCGCGCGTGATCACGGACCAGTCGCCGGACGCCTTGGCGCCATCGGCGACCAGGAGTGGCGGCCAGTTCTTGGCGCACGGGCCGTTACAGGCCGACTTGCCCACGGTGTCCTTGTCGAAGGTGTAGAGCGTCATGCCCTTGGCATCGACGAACATGCCGTTCTTTGCCATCGGTGCCATCGCGGCCGGCTCGGCGGCCAAGACGGCGCCCGAGGCGGCGAAGGTCACGGCAAAGGCGGTGAAGGCGAACGATTTCAACATGAATCTCCTCCGTGCAGATGTTGATGCACGAGAGGGAGACGCTCGGAAGTGAGGTTTATTCCCGACTCCGTTCGAGAAATAATGCGCAGGTCACCGCCCTTTCGCCCGGGGATGGGCGGCACGATAGACAGCGTTGAGACGGGCGGTGTCTACGTCGGTGTAGCGCTGGGTTGTCGAAAGTGAGGCATGACCCAGCAACTCCTGGATCGTGCGCAGATCGCCGCCGGCGCCCAGCAGATGGGTGGCGAAGGAATGGCGCAGCGCATGCGGCGTCACGGAGTCGGGCAGGCCGAGCTGGCGGCGGATCTCACGCACCCGCTTTTGCACGATCGCGGGGTCGAGCGGGCCGCCGCGCGCGCCGAGGAAGAAGGCATGGCTACCGTCGAGCGCCGACAGATAGGGGCAGGCGTCGCGATAGGCGGCCAGCGCTTCCAGCGTTTGCGGCAGAAGGGGCACGATCCTGGTCTTGCGGCCCTTGCCTGTGACGGCCAGTGTGTCGAGGCGCGATTTGAGGAGGCTTTCGACCATCGCCTTGGTGAGTCCGAGCGCCTCGCCGATACGCAGACCGGCGCCATAGAGCACCAGCAAAACGGCGGTATCGCGCTTGTCGATCCACGGTTCGCGTTCCTGCTCGGACCCGGTCTCGAGCAATTCGTCCATATCGGCTTCCGAAAGCGCCTTCGGCACCGAGTGCGGCAACCTGGGCGTCTGAAGCACGCCGATGCTGGCGTTGTGCGCGAGCCGGTTCTTGTCGAGGAAACGGAAGAAGGAGCGCACCGAGGACAGAGCACGGGCGGTCGAGCTGCGCGCCAGGCCCTGACGCGTGCGCTCGGCCAGCCAGGCGCGAAACTCGGCCGGCTTCAGCTCGGCCAGCGAAGCGAGCGTCGGCGGCTCGCCGAGATAGCCACTCATGAAGCCGAGGAAGTGCGCGACGTCATGCTCGTAGGCGACCAGCGTATGTGCGGCGAGGCGACGCTCGCTCTTCAGCCAGTCCAGCCACGCCTCATTTGCCGCCGCGAGACTCTTGGGCACCTGCTACTCGGGCAGGTCGAGCCAGGCTCGGATGGTGTTTTCCAACACCTTGGCCAGGAAGAACAGAAGCTCGGTCGCCATATCGGGACCGAACGCCTCGGGGTTGCGCGAGCCGAAGCACATCACGCCGTCGGGCGAGCCGGAGGAAACACGCAGCCGCAGCAGAACGTCGGACTGGACGAAGCGGGCGATCTCGCCGAAGAAGGCTTGCTCGCCGCTGACGTTGCTGCGCAGACGGGCGTGCTTTTCCGGGCCGATCGCCGCATCGATCGCACCCGGCGCCAGCACGTAGACACCGCGCACCGACGTCGCTTTCTTCGGCGCGTCGGCCGTGGCCTCGATCGCGAGCGTGATGAAGTCGACATCCAGGAGCTCCGGCAGCTCGTGGGTGACGACATGAATCATCTTCTCGAAGGTCGTGGCCTGGATGATGCTGATCACTGCCGCCTGGATGCGGTTCTGGACGATCTGGTTCTGCTTGGAGTTGGCGATGATCTCGGTGCGTTCGCTCTTCAGGCGATCGATCTCCGAGCGCAGGCGCTTCAGGATCGCCTGTTGCATGTCGATGACGCCCGGTCCCTGGACCGCGGAGGCGAGACCGAGCTCGCCCGCGAGATCGGCGTGCTTGGTGAAGAAATCCGGATGGGCCTTGAGATAGGCTACGACGTCGTCGGCCGTGATTACCTTCACCTGCCGGCCCGACCCGTCGGGCGCGGTCACGGTGCCGTCAGTCCCTCTCCCGCTCGCCATGCCCCTGCGCCTCGTGGTCAGAGGATCGACTGGCCGGTCTTGGCCCAGTCTTCGAGGAAGGCCTTGAGGCCGTTGTCGGTCAGCACATGCTTGAAGAGACCTCGCAGCACATTGGGTGGCATGGTCGCGACGTGCGCGCCGAGCTTGGCGGCTTTCACCACGTGCTGGCCATGCCGCACCGAGGCGACCAGTACCTGGGTCTTGAAGTCGGGGTACTGACGGAAGATCGTCATGATCTCCGCGATCAACTCCATGCCGTCCTGTCCGATGTCGTCGAGACGACCGACGAAAGGCGATACGAAAGTGGCGCCGGCCTTGGCGGCCAGCATCGCCTGTGCCGCCGAGAAGCAGAGCGTGACGTTGACCATCGTGCCTTCGGACGAGAGCGTCTTGCATGTCCTGAGGCCGTCGGGCGTGAGCGGCACTTTCACCGCCACGTTCTTGGCGATCTTGGCGAGCTTCCTGCCTTCCTCAAGCATTCGCTTGTGGTCGGTCGAGACCGTTTCGGCGCTGACCGGGCCCGGTACGATGGCGCAGACTTCCTTGATCACCTCGAACATGGGCCGGCCGGACTTCATGATCAGCGAGGGATTCGTCGTGACGCCATCCAGGAGGCCCGAGGCGGCGAGGTCCTTGATCTCGGCGACATCGGCGGTATCGATAAAGAACTTCATATAAAATACCCCAATGGCCAGTGGTTCCGATCAGCGTGCCGCCACAATTTCTAGCGATTCACCCTCGCAGCCACAAGACGAGGGGATGGAATCGGCGCGCCCGGGATCGGTGGAAAACACCGGCGTCAGAACAGTGCGCGTCCTGCTGCCGCTGCCCCTTGCCGACGCCTACGACTACAGCGTGCCCGAGGGCCTCGAGGTTGCGGCAGGAGCCTTTGTGATCGTGCCGCTGGGCAGGCGCGAAACGGTGGGTGTCGTGTGGGGCGAGGGTACGGGCGAGGTGGCACCCGAGAAGCTGCGCGATATAGCGGATATCCTTCCGGCGGCGCCGATGGCCGATGCGCTGCGGCGTTTCGTCGATTGGGTTGCGGCATACACGCTCACGCCGCCCGGCGCAGTGTTGCGCATGACCATGAGCTCGGCGTCAGCCCTACAAGCCCCCAGAAAGGAAATGGTTTATCGTCCGGCACGGGCGGCCATCGACGGAGACCCGAGACTTACGGCCGGACGCCGGCGCGTGCTGGAGGTGCTGAAAGACGGCCCGGCAATGCCGGCCACCGAGCTTGCGCACCACGCGGGTGTCGGTACGTCCGTGGTGAAGACGATGGCTGCAGCAGGGCTGCTGCAGGCCGTAGAGCGCGAGGTGCGGCGCTCCTTTCCGCAGCCGGACGGCCTGCGAGACGGCCCTGCTCTTTCGGAGGCGCAAGAGCACGCGGCCGAAGCTCTTGCCTCGAAAGTGAAGGCGCATGCCTTTTCCGCGACGCTGCTCGACGGCGTGCCCGGCGCCGGCAAGACCGAAGTCTACTTCGAGGCGATAGCGGCCGCTCTTGCCGAGAGCAGGCAGGTGCTGGTGCTGCTGCCCGAGATCGCGCTTACGGCGCAATGGCTGAAGCGCTTCGAGGATCGCTTCGGTGCCATCCCCGCCTCATGGCACTCCGATCTTACGAGCCTGGAACGGCGCGAGACGTGGCGGGGCATCGCCGACGGTCGGGTGAAGGTCGTGGTAGGCGCGCGCTCGGCCTTGTTCCTGCCGTTCCCGAAGCTGGGCCTGATCGTGGTCGACGAGGAGCATGACAGCTCCTTCAAGCAGGAAGACGGCGTGACTTATAACGCACGCGACATGGCCGTGGTGCGCGCTCGGCTCGTCTCGGCACCGATCATACTGGCATCGGCGACGCCGTCGCTCGAGAGCATCACCAACGTGACGGCCGGTCGCTACGGTGCGCTGCATCTGCCGGCGCGGCATGGTGGCCAGCAGCTTGCCTCCTTGTCGGCCGTCGATCTGCGCAAGAACCCGCCGGCGCGCGGCCATTGGCTGTCGCCGCCGGTCGTCGAGGCGATGAAGCAGACGCTGGAAACCGGCGAGCAGGTTCTTCTGTTCTTGAATCGCCGCGGCTATGCGCCGATCACGCTGTGCCGCGCCTGCGGGCACGGGCTCGAGTGTCCGCAATGCTCGGCCTGGCTGGTGGAACATCGCTTCCGTCGCACGCTCATCTGTCATCACTGCGGCTACAACGAGCCGCCGGCGATCGCCTGCAAGCATTGCGGCACGACCGACCAGTTCGTGGCCTGCGGCCCCGGCGTCGAACGTCTGGCGGAGGAAGCGCATGCGCTTTTTCCGGACGCGAGGCTGGAACTGTTCACCTCGGACACGCTGGCCAGCCGGCACGAGGCGACGGCGGCCGTCGAGCGGATGATCGCGGGCGAGATCGACATCCTGATCGGTACCCAGATGGCGGCGAAGGGCCATCACTTTCCCAGTCTCACGCTGGTCGTCGTGGTCGATGCCGATCTCGGGTTGAACGGCGGCGATCTGCGCGCGGCCGAGCGCACTTTCCAGCTCCTCTACCAGGTCGCTGGCCGCGCCGGGCGCCAGGATCGTCCCGGCCGCGCATTGGTGCAGACGCATATGCCCGAACATCCGGTGATGCAGGCGCTGGTCGCCAACGATCGTGACCGCTTCGTCGCAGCCGAGTTAGCTGATCGCGCAGCCGCCGGAATGCCACCATACGGGCGGCTGGCGTCCCTCATCATTTCCGGCGGCGATCCGGCGGCCGTGGACAATGTCTGCGCTGCGCTCGCGCGCCGCGCACCGCACCAGCCGGGGGTCACCGTGCTCGGACCTTCGACTGCGCCGCTTGCGCTGTTGCGGGGTCGGCATCGGCGTCGACTCCTGCTCAAGGTTGGTCGCGATGTTGCAGTGCAACCGCTGCTGCATGCGTGGCTTGCGCAAGTCGGCCTGCCCGGGTCGGTGCGGCTGCAGATCGACATCGATCCCTACTCCTTCCTGTGACCCAAGGGATGCCGAAAAGGCAGGTAATACGGGCCTTTAGCAATCTTGCGCCGGGAAAGGACGCATGGTAGCACCGCGCGCTTTTCCGGCCCGGGGCGGCACGTGACGAGGGGCGTTCTTCCGGAAAAGATTTAGTATTTCCAAGAGCTTATCGGCCGGCCAACGGCAGGGGAGAGGCCTTCGACGTGTCAGACGCTACCTCCGCCACATCAGGCGTTGCCGGACGCTATGCCAGCGCCCTGTTCGAGCTGGCAGACAATGCCCGTGCGCTCGATCAGGTTGCGCAGGACCTCACGACCCTCCGCAAGTTCGTCGGCGAAAGCGCCGAGCTTGCCCATCTGATCGCCAGTCCGATCATCGGCCGCGAAATGCAGGGCAAAGCGCTGCTGGCGGTGCTCGATGCCGCGGGCATCCAGGGTCTCACGCGCAACTTCATCGGCACGGTCGCCGCCAACGGCCGCGCGCGCGAGTTGCCGGCGATGGCGGCGGCCTTCCTCGCCGAGCTGGCGCGACGCCGCGGCGAGACCACGGCCATCGTGACCACCGCCGTGCCGCTTTCCGATGCCCAGTTGCAGCAACTCGCCGACACGCTGCGCGGCGTCTTGGGCGGTGCCAAGATTTCCATCGATGCGCATGTCAATCCCGACATTCTCGGCGGCCTCGTCGTCAAAGTCGGCTCGCGCCTGTTCGATTCGTCCATCCGCAGCAAGCTGCAGCGCCTGCAGCTTGCCATGAAGGGAGTTGCCTAAATGGATATCCGTGCCGCTGAAATCTCGGCCATTCTGAAGCAACAGATCGCCAACTTCGGCACCGAGGCCGAGGTCGCCGAGGTTGGTCAGGTCCTCTCCGTCGGCGATGGCATCGCGCGCGTCTACGGCCTCGACAGCGTCAAGGCCGGCGAGATGGTCGAGTTCCCCGGCGGCATCAAGGGCATGGCGCTCAACCTCGAGAAGGACAATGTCGGCGTCGTGATCTTCGGTGAAGACCGCACCATCCGTGAAGGTGACACCGTCAAGCGCACCGGCGCGATCGTCGACGTACCGGTGGGCAAGGGCCTGCTCGGCCGCGTGGTCGACGGTCTCGGCAATCCGATCGACGGCAAGGGCCCCATCCAGGCGACCGAACGCCGCCTCGTCGAGGTGAAGGCACCGGGCATCATTCCGCGCAAGTCGGTGAACGAGCCGATGCAGACGGGCCTCAAGGCCCTCGACTCGCTGGTGCCGATCGGACGCGGCCAGCGTGAGCTGATCATCGGCGACCGCCAGACCGGCAAGACCGCCGTCGCGGTCGATACCTTCCTCAACCAGAAGACCATCAACAAGAGCACCGACGAGAGCCGCAAGCTCTACTGCGTTTATGTCGCGGTCGGCCAGAAGCGCTCGACCGTGGCCCAGATCGTGAAGACGCTCGAGGACAACGGCGCGATGGAATATTCCATCGTCGTCGCCGCCACCGCGTCCGATCCGGCGCCAATGCAGTTCCTGGCGCCCTACACGGGCTGTGCCATGGGCGAGTATTTCCGCGACAACGGCATGCACGCCGTGATCGTGTACGACGACCTGTCCAAGCAGGCCGTCTCGTACCGCCAGATGTCCCTGCTGCTGCGCCGGCCGCCGGGCCGTGAAGCCTATCCGGGCGACGTGTTCTACCTCCACTCCCGTCTGCTCGAGCGCGCCGCGAAGCTCAACGAGAAGAACGGCTCGGGCTCGCTGACGGCGCTTCCGGTCATCGAGACGCAGGCCGGCGACGTCTCGGCCTACATCCCGACCAACGTGATCTCGATCACCGATGGTCAGATCTTCCTCGAGGCCGAGTTGTTCTACGCAGGCATCAAGCCCGCGATCAACGTCGGTCTGTCGGTAAGCCGCGTCGGCTCGGCCGCGCAGATCAAGGCAATGAAGCAGGTTGCCGGCACCATGAAGCTCGAGCTGGCGCAGTACCGCGAGATGGCGGCTTTCGCCCAGTTCGCCTCCGACCTCGACGCCACCACCCAGCGCCTGCTGGCGCGTGGTCAGCGGCTGACCGAGCTTCTGAAGCAGGGCCAGTACCAGCCAATGCCAGTCGAAGAGCAGGTCGCCTCGATCTACTCCGGCACGCGCGGCTTCCTCGATGGCCTGCCGGTCGGCCGCATCGGCGACTATGAGCGCCAGATGCTCGACGCGCTGCGCGCCGAGGGCTCAATCCTGGCCTCGATCCGCGACAAGCGCGAGATCGTGAAGGAGACCGACGAGAAGCTGAAGGCATTTCTGACCGACTTCACCAAGAAGTTCGCCTGAGCCGATGCCCAGCCTGAAGAGCTACCGGCTCAGGATCCGAAGCGTCCAGTCGACGCAGAAGATCACCAAGGCCATGAAGATGGTGGCGGCCGCCAAGCTGCGCCGCGCCCAGGAGAACGCCATGGCGGCGCGGCCCTATGCCGAGGCCATGGACAAGGTCATGGCGACGCTGGCGTCGAGCTTCAAGGGGGGGGCGGGGCCGAAGCTCCTGTCGGGCACCGGCTCCGACAAGGTCCATCTGCTGATCGTCGCCACCGCCGACCGCGGCCTGTGCGGCGCGTTCAACAGCTCGATCGTGCGCGAGGCACGGCGGACCATCCGCGCGCTGCAGGCTGAGGGCAAGACCATCAAGGTGCTGGCGGTCGGCCGCAAGGCGCGCGACCAGCTACGCCGCGACTATGGCGCACTGATCATCGACACCATCACCGATCTTGGCCGGCCACGCGTCTCCTTCGCCGACGCTCAAAAGGTGTCGAACCGCGTCACGGAGCTCTTCGAAGAGGGCGAGTTCGATGTCGCCACGGTGATCTTCAATCGCTTCAAGTCGGCGATGACGCAGATCGTCACCGTCCAGCAGCTTATCCCTCCGCCGGCACCGGAGACGGCGGCGCCCGCCACTTCGGGTGGCGCGGTCTACGAGTTCGAGCCCGACGAGGCCGAGATCCTGGCCGACCTGCTGCCCCGCAACCTCACCGTCCAGATCTTCCGCGCGCTGCTGGAAAACGCGGCGAGTTTCTTCGGCTCGCAGATGACGGCGATGGACAACGCCTCGCGCAACGCCGGAGAAGTGATCAAGAAGCTGACGCTGCAGATGAACCGCTCGCGCCAGGCATCGATCACCAAGGAGCTCATCGAGATCATTTCCGGCGCCGAGGCCGTCTAGGCCGCGCCGCACGCAATCGAAGGAAAGGGAACCGTCATGGCCTCCAACAATATCGGCACGATCACCCAAATCACGGGCGCGGTCGTCGACGTGCACTTCGACGCCGATCTGCCGAACATCTTGAACGCGCTGCATGTCGATGCCGGCGGCCGCAAGCTGGTACTCGAAGTGGCGCAGCATCTGGGCGAGTCGGAGGTACGCACGATCGCGATGGACACCACCGACGGTTTGGTCCGCGGCGAGAAGGCGATCGATACCGGCGGTCCGATCGCCATGCCCGTCGGTCCCGAGACGCTTGGCCGCATCCTGAACGTGATCGGCGAGCCGGTGGACGAGCGCGGCGCGGTGAATGCGAAGTCGACGTTGCCGATTCATCGCGGCGCGCCCGAGTTCGTCGAGCAGTCGACGGAGGCCCAGATCCTGGTCACGGGCATCAAGGTCATCGATTTGCTGGCTCCCTACGCCAAGGGCGGCAAGATCGGCCTGTTCGGCGGCGCCGGCGTCGGCAAGACCGTGACAATCATGGAGCTGATCAACAACGTCGCGAAGGCGCACGGCGGCGTGTCGGTGTTCGCTGGCGTCGGCGAGCGCACCCGCGAGGGCAACGACCTCTATCACGAGATGATCGAATCGGGCGTCATCAAGCTCGACGGCCCGGGCTCGAAGGTGGCGCTGGTATACGGCCAGATGAACGAGCCGCCTGGTGCGCGTGCACGCGTCGGGCTGTCGGGCCTCACCGTGGCGGAGTACTTCCGCGACGCCGAGGGTCAGGACGTGCTGTTCTTCGTCGACAACATCTTCCGCTTCACCCAGGCAGGCTCGGAAGTGTCGGCGCTGCTCGGCCGCATTCCGTCCGCGGTGGGCTATCAGCCGACGCTCTCGACCGACATGGGTGCCCTGCAGGAGCGCATCACCTCGACCAAGAAGGGTTCGATCACCTCGGTGCAGGCGATCTACGTGCCGGCCGACGACTTGACCGATCCGGCTCCCGCCACCTCGTTCGCCCATCTGGATGCCACGACGGTGCTCAGCCGCTCGATCGCCGAAATGGCGATCTTTCCCGCTGTCGACCCGCTCGATTCGACCTCGCGTATGCTCGATCCGCGGATCGTTGGCGAGGAGCACTATCAGGTGGCGCTGTCCGTCCAGCGCGTGCTGCAGCAGTACAAGTCGCTGCAGGACATCATCGCGATCCTGGGCATGGATGAGCTCTCCGAAGAGGACAAGCTGGTCGTGGCGCGCGCCCGCAAGATCCAGCGCTTCCTCAGCCAGCCGTTCCATGTCGCCGAGGTCTTCACCGGCACTCCGGGCGTTTTCGTGAAGCTCGAGGACACGATCAAGGCCTTCAAGGGCATCGTCGCGGGAGAGTACGACGAGCTGCCGGAGGCCGCCTTCTACATGGTCGGTACCATCGAGGAGGCCGTGGCCAAGGCCAAGAAACTCGCTGGCGACGCGGCCTAGCCGATGGCGAAGATCTCCTTTCGTCTGGTCATGCCAGAGCGCGAGTTGCTCGCCACCGACGCCGACATGGTCGTGGTACCCGGCAGCGAGGGCGACTTCGGCGTCCTGCATGGCCATGCACCCCTGATCTCGACCGTCCGTCCGGGGGTGCTCGAGGTCATCCAGGGCAACAAGGTCGAGCAGCGCTTCATCGTGGTGGGCGGTTTCGCCGAAGTGACGCCGGAGCGTTGTACGGTGCTGGCCGACGAGGCGATCCCGTTCGCCGAGGTGACGGCCGAGCAACTCGCCGAACGCGAGCGTGCGGCCGAGCGTGACCTGGTCGATGCGGCGAACGATGCCGAAAAGGCTGCCGCACAGAAGGATCTCGCGGTCGCGAAGGACCTGCGTCGCGCCCAAGCCTACTATGCCGCTCGCTAACTTCACTCCCGACGCGAAATAATCTGTCCGAATTGTCCCCTTCCGGCCCCATTGAAACCGGGCGCCGGCTGGCTTTATTAAAATTGGACGACGGTCGCCGGGAGCTCTGAACCATGGGTAACTGGACACTCGATTCGATTGCGTGGGATCGCTTCGATGGCTCGAAGGTCGATCCGGAGATCCTGCGCAACATCAAGGCGGCCGCCATGGTGGAGCGCAACGGCGCGGACTACGGCACCTATCTCGGCCGCGTGTTCGTCGACGATCCGATGGTCGTCGAGGATGTCGACCGCTGGGCGGTGGAGGAGATACAGCACGGCATGGCGCTCGGGCGCTGGGTACAGCTTGCTGATCCGGCATGGAATTTCGACGCCGCTTTCGAGCGCTTCCGCCGAGGCTACAGGCTGCCGCTCGAGGCGACGGCGTCTGTCCGCGGCAGCCAGGCCGGCGAGATGATGGCGCGTTGCATCGTCGAAACCGGCACCAGCTCCTACTACAGTGCGCTCCGGGATGCCACGGACGAGCCGGTACTGAAGCAGATATGCGCCAGGATCGCGGCCGACGAGTTTCGCCATTACAAGCTCTTCTATGATCATTTGCGGCGTTGCCTGAAGCGCGACCGGCTGAGCAGATGGAGTCGCTTGCGCATCGGCTGGAGCCGGCTGGCCGAGAGCGAGGACGACGAGCTGGCCTACGCCTACTTCGCGGCCAACGAGCCTGCGGATGCGGTCTACGACCGCAAGCGCTACAGGGAAGCCTATGCTCGGCGCGCCTATCCACTCTATCGGCGGACGCACGTGCAGCGCGCGATGGCGATGGTGCTGAAGGCGGTGGGCCTCGAGCCGCAGGGCCGACTCAACACCCTGATGACGCGTGCCGGCCTCTGGTTCCTGCGCCGCCGCTCGAGCCAGCTTGCCGCCAGCGGCCTTTGAGCTAGGAAATCAGATCGGAGAACTCCTCCAAGACCCTTTCGTACACCGGGCGCTTGAAGGGGATGATCCAGCCGAGCACGTCGGCAGGCCTGGCCCATTGCCATGCCTCGAATTCATGGTCGTGCGTGCGGATGTCGATATCGGCGTCAGTGCCGGTGAAGGCGAGCGCGAACCATTTCTGCGCCTGGCCGCGCCAGCGACCCTCCCAGCGCCCGAGATCGATCTCGGGCGGAAAGTCGTAGGTCAGCCAGTCGCTGCTCTCGCGCAGGAGCAGCGCGCGGGTCGTGCCGACTTCCTCGGCGAGCTCGCGACAGGCAGCCTCGACCGGCGTTTCACCATGGTCGACGCCGCCCTGGGGCATTTGCCAGGCGCCCCGCATGCCGGTGCGCTCTCCGACGAAGATCCGCCGGTCGCGGGCGATCAGTACCAACCCGACATTCGGCCGGTAGAATTCGGGGATGCCCCGGATCACGGCCGAAGCTGGTCAGGCTGGGCACGCAGCCGGGCCATGCAGGCAGCGCGGCATTCGAAGTGGCCAATGATCGGCACCAGTGAAACGGCGTGCTGGTTGGCCAGCCGCTTGCGCCACGCCACGATGGCGTCGATGGCTGCATCGTCCGGCTGCAGCACGCCGAAGTCGTGACGCGGTGGCCGGCCGGGCCAGTTCTCGCCGGTCCATTCGGCCAGCCGATCAAGATTGCCCTCGAGCCCGTTACGCGCCAGCTTGTAGTCGAGTATGGTCGAGGTGCGGGCGTAGCCGACACCGAGCTCGGTCGCGAGCCGATGCATCACCGTCGGCGCCGGTCCGGGATTGACCTCGACCAGTCCTAGGCCTCGACCGGCAATCTCCTCCATCAGAGACCGGGCAATTTCCTCGGATTGCGAGACCGGCCCTGCATCCGGCATGACGAAGCCGACATAACCCTCGCCGCGCGCCATCGCCTCCCTCAGGCGCTGCACGTTTTCGCCGCTATCCGCTTTCGCGGAAATGGGACGGATGCCGCGTTCGCCGACGCCCTCCGGATCCTCCACCGGCATCATCAGATACGTTTCGTGGTTGTGCGCATGCGCACGCTTCATCCATTTCGGCAGGTCGGGTGTTCCCGGCATGAAGGCAAGGCTGACTTCACCCGGCAACTCGTTGATCATCCGCATCATCAACGCTTCGTCGGCCCCGACATTGATCATCAGGAGCCCGACCCGGGCCGCCGGGCCATCGGGATCATAGCGGCGGGCATAGGCGATCCACGGCATCCAGCCATCGGACGAAATCTTGGGCAGGCGCAAGCCGTCAGGCGTGGTCTCGATCATGTCGCCGCGTTCGGCAAGCGTAAGCATTCGGAAATCGAGGGACTGGGGTCGCCGGGACGGCAACTTCAGGGAATTGACCGGCTGGGACGGGGCCGGCGCCAGCGCGGCAGCCGCGGCCTCCTCGACGAGCGGCGGCGGCCGGTCGACCTCAAGATAGACCAGCGCCGCACAAGCCATCGTCAGCCCGATGACCAGCCCGTAGGCGGCGAACGGGCCGCTGAGCAGGCTTGCGAGAGATCGCCAGCGGACGAGGGGCTTGCCGGTGCGCGGCTCGTCCGCCATGTCGGGTCGCGCGCGTGCCGCGTCAGTTGGGGCGGTTGCTCGCGTAGAGCGAGATGCCGCGGATCAGATCGACGGCGCGCAGCAACTGATAGTCCTGCACCCCTTCCTTCGGCGGCTCGTTCGGGTCGGTGGTCGCCTCGGGGGAGGGCGCTCCGCCTGGCGTCGTCTCGCCGGAGGGCTGCTTGTCGCCGGGCTTCGCGGGCTTGGCGTTGGCGTCCGGCGGCGGCGTCACCGACTTCTTGTCGGCCGGCTTGTCGATGGGGTTGGCGATCGAGCGGCGCAGGTTCTCCTCGCGGAAGCCCGGACGCGACTCGATGTTTTCGACCTTTGCCTGCTGAACCTCGATGTCGGGCTTGATGCCTTCTTTCTGGATCGAGCGGCCGGACGGCGTGAAATAAAGCGCCGTGGTGAGGCGGATGGCGCCGCCGCCGGTCACCTGCATGATGGTCTGCACCGACCCCTTGCCGAAGGTGCGGGTGCCGAGAATGATCGCGCGATGGTGATCCTGCAGGGCACCGGCCACGATCTCCGAGGCCGAGGCCGAGCCGCCGTTCACGAGCACGACGATCGGTAGCCCGTTGGCGACGTCGCCCGCCTTGGCGTTCCAGCGTTGCACATCCTCCGGCTTGCGCGCCTTGACGGAAACGATCTCGCCCTTGTCGAGGAAGGCGTCGACCATCGAGATGGCCTGATCCAGGAGGCCGCCGGGATTGTTGCGCAGATCGAGGACATAGCCCTTCAGCTTGTTGCCCGCCTCCTTCTTGATGTGATCGACGGCATCGAGCACGCCCGACGTGCTCTGCTCGGTGAAGGAGGTGACGCGGATGTAGCCGACATCGCCCCCCTCCATATGCCAGCGCGTCGACTTCACCTTGATGTTTTCGCGCGTCAGGGTGACATCGAACGGATCCTTGTTGCCGCGCTTCACCGAGATCTTGATCGACGAGCCGATCTTGCCGCGCATCTTTTCGACGGCTTCCTGCAAGGTCAGTCCCTGCACCGGCTGTCCGTCGAGCGCGAAGATCAGGTCGCCCGACTGGAGGCCGGCCTTCGAGGCGGGCGTATCGTCGATCGGCGACACCACCTTGATGATGCCGTTCTCCATCGTGACTTCGATGCCGAGCCCGCCGAACTCACCCCGCGTCTGGACCTGCATATCCTTGTAGTTCTTCGGGTTCATGTAGCTCGAATGCGGATCAAGCGAGGCCAGCATGCCGTTGATCGCGTTCTCGATCAGGGACTTTTCGTCGACCGGCTCGACATAGTCGCGGCGGATGCGCTCAAGAACGTCGCCGAAGAGATTGAGCTGCTGATAGAGCTCGCTCTTGTCGCTGCCGGGCCCTTTCTTGTCGGTCTTGTCCTGCGCCGAGACAGGTACGACGGCCGGCACGGCGAGGAACGCCAGGGTCGCGGCGATGGAGACGAAGCGCAAACGGGTCATTGGGGAGCCTTTGTAAAACGATGCCTGCCGGCAGCCGGTCGGGCGAAAAGGATCAACGGGCGTTGGAAACTAGGATACCCGCCCGTCTTTGGCGGGATCAAGGCGAGGGGCGGCTCGGAGGCCTTCACATTCATGCCAGTGCCGCGACGGCGTGATGCGGCACCGCAAGCACCGGAGGCCGCGATGCTTCGGACAGCAGGGAATGACCCGTCATTTCCTTGGGTTGCGGCACGCCCATCAGGGCCAGCATGGTCGGGGCGACGTCGGCCAGCTTGCCGTCGCCCAGCGAGCGGACCTTGGCCGGGGCGTTGAAAAGCAAGGCCGGGACCCGGTTGAGGGTGTGCTGCGTATGCTTCTGGCCGGTCGCCTCGTCGAACATCTGCTCGGCATTGCCGTGATCGGCCGTAACTAGGAGCACGCCGCCGGCCTTCTTCACCGCGTCCATGAGGCGCCCCAGGCAAGCATCGACCGCTTCCACCGCCTCGATGGCCGCCGGAAGCTCGCCCGAATGGCCGACCATGTCGGAATTGGCGTAGTTGACCACGATCAGGTCGAACTTGCCTGAACCGATCGCCTCTACGAGCTTGTCGGTTACCTCCGGCGCGCTCATCTCCGGCTTGAGGTCGTAGGTCTGAACCTTGGGCGAGGGCACGAGGATGCGCTCTTCGCCCTCGAACTGCCGTTCCTCGCCGCCATTGAAGAAGAAGGTGACGTGCGCGTACTTTTCGGTCTCGGCGATGCGCAGCTGCTTGAGACCGGCGCGCGATACCGTCTCGCCCAGCCCCATCGGGATGGTCAGAGGCGGAAAGAGCGTTTTCAGGAATTCGTTCAGCGCCGCGGAATATTCAACCATGCCGACGGCGTCGGCAAACTTGACCAGCCGGCTGCGCCTGAAGCCGTCGAACATGGGATCGACCAGCGCCGTGAGGATTTCACGCGCCCGGTCGGAGCGGTAGTTGAACATCAGGATGGCGTCGCCATCCTTCATCCCCTTGTAGCCATCGATGACGGTGGGCTCGACGAACTCGTCGTTCTTGTCGGCGGCATAGGCCTTGTCGACGGCCTCGTCGGCGGTCTTCGCCGCCTGCTTGCCCCGGGCATCGACCAGCGCGTCGTAGGCGGCGTTCACACGGTCCCAGCGCTTGTCGCGGTCCATGGCATAGAAGCGGCCGGTCACCGTCGCGAAGCGGATCGGGAGACCCTGCTTGAGGCCGGCCTTGATTTCCTTCAGGCAGTCATGCGCGCTGCGGGGCGGCATGTCGCGACCGTCGAGGAAAGCGTGGATCCAGACCGACACGCCGGCGCCCGCGATCATGTTGGCGAGCGCGACCAGGTGATCTTGATGGGCATGCACGCCGCCCGGCGAGGCAAGCCCCATCAGATGGCAGGCGCCACCGCTCTTCTTCAAGTCGGCGATCAGCTCGGCCAGGATCTTGTTCTTTGCCAGCGAGCCGTTCTCGATGGCCTTGTCGATGCGCGGCTGGTCGGGTACGGCCACCCGGCCGGCGCCGAGATTCATGTGGCCGACTTCCGAATTGCCCATCTGACCCTTGGGCAGGCCAACGAACGTTTCCGAAGCGTCGATCAGGCCCTGCGGACAGGTGGCGATCAGCCGGTCATAGTTCGGCGTCCTCGCGTCGAGGATGGCGTTGTCGCGGGGATCGGTGCGGAAGCCCCAGCCATCCAGGATGCAGAGGATGGCGGGGCGAGGGCGGGAACCCGGCATCACGAGGCCTTGGGAAGGCTGTAAGGTCGCCCGCGCTCGACCGAGTTGAACTTGTTGGGACAATGCAGGTCGCGCGGGTCGATGTTCGGATTCTGGTCGGGAATTTCGATGGCACAGAACACGAACTCGCCGCGCGGCTCGCCGTCGATCGTGATGTCGTAGGTATAGGTGCCCGGCGGGTCGCCCGGGATGATGCACCAGGAGCGCTGCAGGATCCCGTCCTGGACCACCTCGCGCATGCGGGTAGTGGCCTTGGTCTTGTCGGCGCTCACCTCGGTCTCGGGTCCGGCAATGACCTGTTCCGCGGGCTTCGACGTGGTCAGCACCTCGGTGAGCGACACGGTACGGGTGGGGCCGCCGAGATACATGCGCCAGCCGAAGCAGGCTCGGTTGAAAAGCAGCGGAATGGCATTGGTCTCGTAGTTGCGCTGTCTGCCGTCCTCGCCGGTGATCGACACGTAGGGGATGCTGCGCACCGGCTTGGCAGCGGGTGTGTCCGCAGCCGGGGTCTGGGCGACCGACGCCGTGGAAAGCGCCGCTACCGCCGCGGCGAGCGCGACCACGGCGATGGCGGACCGGGAACGGAGGGGATGCATGGAAGCCAATGTAGCCCGGGTTTTTCGTCAGAACAGAGGCAAATCGACACCAATTCTCAGGCCCGGTGATAAGGATGGCCGGCCAGAAGCTGCTGGCTGCGGTAGATCTGCTCCGCGAGCATTGCCCGGGCAAGCTGGTGGGGCCACGTCATGGCGCCAAACGACAGCACCAGCGCGGCTTTCTGAAGCAATGCCTCGGCATGGCCCTCGGCGCCGCCGATCAGGAAGGCGACATCGGAGACCGACTCGTCGCGCCAACGACCGAGCTGGCGGGCGAAGGCCTTGCTGTCCATGTCCTTGCCGCGCCGGTCCAGGGCCACCAGCATGGCCCCAGGCGGTGCGGCGGCCAGCAGAAGCTCGCCCTCCCGACGTATCAGGTCCACGGTTGGCAGCTTGCGCTTCTCCTCGACCTCGCGCAGGACAAGTGGCCAGCGGATGCGATCGGCATAGTGATCATAGAGATCGCGCCCCGGACCGCGGCCGGCGCGGCCGATCGCGGCGATCGTGAGCTTCACGGCGACTAGCGCGCCCGAGTGCGGCGCGCCGACTTGATCGCCTTGGGCTTGACGGCGGCGTCATTCTCCAGCGCCCACATCTTCTCCAGTGCGTAGAAGGCTCGCGGTTCCGGCCGGAAAATGTGAACGACGACATCGCCGGCGTCGACAAGGACCCAGTCGCCGCCCGGCTTGCCTTCGACCGGGATATAGCCCTGGCCCGCCTGTTTCAGCCGCTCGGCGAGATGATCCGCAATGGCCACGACCTGACGGTTCGAGCGGCCCGAGGCGATCACCATATAGTCGGCAAAAGACGACTTGCCTTTGAGATCGATGACGATGACGTCCTCGGCCTTGTCGTCTTCGAGCGAGCGGCGCACCAGCGCAAGCTGGGCGCTGGCCGGGTTGCTTCCGTCAGGAAGCGGGCGGATCGGATCGGAGATGGTCTTTCCTTTCGTTCTGGTCCGTTTCGGCCGGACGGCCCGGATCGCCGTGGCCGAATGGCTGTCGAGACGGCTCGGGATAAAGCACCAGGCCGGCGGACCGCGATCCGCGAGCTGCCGCGCCTGTCCCGCATCAAGGCGGTAACGTGCGAAAGCGCGGGGGGCTGCCGACTGCAGGGCGGCGTATCCCCACCCGGGTCGGGCAAAGGCGGCGATCACAATGGCACCGAACAGGTCGCGCCAGCCTTCCCAGTGCACGAGCTGCGGTAGGATGTCGGCGCCCATCAACCAGACGAAGCGCGCGCGCGGATAGAGCCGCTTCAACGCCTGGACGGTATCGAGGGTATAGCGCGTGCCGAGCAGCAGTTCCGGCGCTTCGACCCTGATCCGCGGGTGGCGGCCGAGCTTTCTGGCGCGCGCCAGCCGTGCCGCGAGCGGCTCCATGCCGTCGCCGCTCTTCAGCGGATTTTGCGGCGAGACCAGCCACCAGACCTCGTCGAGGCCGAGTCGTTTCAACGCCTCGAGGCTCACATGGCGATGGCCTTCATGGGCGGGATTGAACGATCCACCCAAGAGTCCGACGCGCCGCCGTGTGTCGCGGGGCACCCCGGGCATGGGATGATGGGTCGAACTCACGACGAACTCATGGACGCAGTGTGCCCTTGCCCCGCACGACGTTCTTGTAGGTCGTGAGTTCCACCAGGCCGACGGGACCGCGCGCATGCATGCGGTTGGTCGAGATGCCGATCTCCGCGCCCAGTCCGAACTCGCCGCCATCGGCGAACTGGGTGCTGGCATTGTGCATCACGATGGCGCTGTCGACCTCGTTCAGGAACCGGTCCGCGGTGGCCTGATTGGCGGTCACGATGGCCTCGGTATGCTGGCTGCCGTAGGTCGCGATGTGACGGACCGCACCCTCGACGCCGTCGACCGCAGCCACGGAGATGATCGGCTCGAGATATTCGCTGCGCCAATCCTTCTCGGTGGCCGGCAATGCCCTGGTATCGCGTTTGCGGACCTCGGCGTCGCCCCGCACCTCGCAGCCCAGTTCGTGCAGCTTCGCGAGCACCGGCATCAGGTGCGTGTCGAGCGCGGCGCGATCGATCAGCAGGGTCTCGGCGGCGCCGCATACGCTGACACGCCGCATCTTGGCGTTGGCGACAAGATCGCGCGCCATGTCGATATCGGCGTCGCGGTCGACATAGACATGGCAGATGCCGTCATAGTGGCGCAGGACAGGCACACGGCTTTCCTGCGTGACACGGTCGATCAGCGACCGGCCGCCGCGGGGTACGATCAGGTCGAGCCAGTCCATCGCCTTCAGGAGTTCGCCCACGGCGGCGCGATCCGTCGTCGGCACGAGTTGCACGCAATCCTCCGGCAGGCCCGCCACCTTCAGGGCCCGACGCAGCAACTCGACGATGCTGCGGGAGGAATGGAAGCTGTCGGAGCCGCCGCGCAGCACGACGACGTTGCCCGACTTGATGCAGAGCGCACCGGCGTCGGCGGTTACGTTGGGCCGGGCCTCGTAGATCACGCCGATGATGCCGATCGGGACGCGCACGCGGCTGATGACCAGTCCATTCGGCCGCTGCCAGCGCTCGATCTCGACACCGACCGGATCGGGCAGGGCGACGATGTCATCGAGACCCTTTGCCATACTCTCGATGCGCGCGTCGTTCAGCAGCAGCCGGTCCTGCAGGGCGCTCGCCATGCCGGCCGCCTTGGCGGCCTCGATGTCGCGCGCATTGGCCGAGAGGATCGCAGCCTTCTCGGCGCGGATCAGGCGCGCGCCCTCGACGAGCGCGCGGTTCTTGGCCTCGGTCGTGGCATTGCGCAGCGCGGCGGCTGCCGCTTTGGCGCGCTGGCCGAGCACGGCTGTCACCGCAGCGGCATCCTCTGGCGTCTTCGTCTGGACGTTCATCCCGGCACCAGTATAGCTCATTCGACCACGAGGTCGTCCCGGTGAACCATCTCGTCCCGGCCACGGAAACCCAGCAATTCTTCGATTTCCGCGCTCTTGCGACCGGCGATGCGACGGGCATCCTCGGCGGCGTAGGCGACCAGGCCGCGCGCCAGGAGTCGGCCGGAGCGATCCTTCACGTCGACCACGTCGCCGCGCTTGAACTCCCCGTCGATGGCGGTGACGCCGGCCGGCAGCAGGCTCTTGCCGGAAGAGAGGGCCCGCACCGCGCCGTCATCGACGACCAGCGCGCCAGCCGACTTCAGCGACCCCTTGATCCACTTCTTGCGCGCCGAGAGCGGCGAGGCATCCGGCAGGAACCAGCTGCAGCGCGCCTTGCCGTCGATCAATGCGCCGAGCGCGCCGACCTGCCGCCCGTCGGCGATCGCCATGCGGCAGCCGGCGGCCATGGCGATGCGGCCGGCGATCAGCTTGGTCACCATGCCGCCGTTGGCGAATTGCGAAGCGGCGGCGCCGGCCATCGCTTCGATCTCCGGCGTGATCTCACGGATTTCGGGAATATACCGGGCGCTGGCATCGGCTCGCGGGTCGCCGCTGTAGAGGCCGTCAATGTCGGACAACAGCACCAGCGTGTCGGCCGAGATCATCTCGGCGACGCGTGCCCCCAGCCGGTCATTGTCGCCGAAGCGGATCTCGTCGGTCGCGACCGTGTCGTTCTCGTTGATCACCGGCACCGCGCCAAGTCTGAGCAGTGTCGCCATGGTCTGCCGGGCATTGAGATAGCGCCGGCGCTCCTCCGAATCGTCGAGCGTCAGCAGCACCTGTGCCACGGTGATGCCGTGCCGGGCGAGGGCCGCCTGGTAAGCATGGGCGAGCCGGATCTGGCCCGTCGCGGCGGCGGCCTGGCTCTCCTCGAGCTTCAGCGGCCCCGAGGGGAGCTCGAGAGAGGTCCGGCCGAGCCGGATGGCACCGGACGACACCAGCACGACCTCACTGCCCTTGCGGTGCAGGCGCGCCACGTCGTCGGCGAGTGCTTCCAGCCAATCGCGGCGGATCTGGCCCTTGGCTTCATCGACCAGAATCGAGGAGCCGATCTTCACGACCAGCCTCCTGGAGCTGGTCAGCGCGGTCATGCCGCTTCCTTCGCGCCGTCGCGCTGCCCGTGGCGCTGCTTGTCGACGAGCTTCATCAGCTCGTGCAACAAAGGCTGCACGCCGCGGCCGGAGACGCCGGAGATCAGGTGCACGGTCTTGCGACTCGCCTTGGCGAGTGCGGCGCGCCTGGCCTCGATATCTTCGTCGGTCATGGCGTCGGTCTTGTTGAGCGCCACGATCTCCTTCTTGCGTGCAAGCGTGCCGCCATACGCCTTGAGCTCGGTGCGAACGGTGCGGTAGGCAGCGGCGACGTCGTCCTGCGTGCCATCGACCAGATGGAGGAGCGCGCGGCAGCGCTCGACATGACCGAGGAAGCGGGTGCCGAGGCCCGCGCCTTCGTGCGCGCCTTCGATCAGGCCTGGGATGTCGGCCATCACGAACTCACGGCTGCCGACCTTCACCACGCCGAGGCCGGGATGCAGCGTGGTGAAGGGATAGTCGGCTATCTTGGGCCGGGCATTCGAGGTCGCCGAGAGAAATGTCGACTTGCCGGCATTGGGAAGACCCACCAGGCCGATGTCCGCGATGAGCTTCAGACGAAGCCAGATCCAGCGCTCCTCGCCCGGCCAGCCCTTGTCGGCGCGGCGCGGCGCGCGGTTGGTCGAGCTCTTGTAGTGCAGGTTGCCGTAGCCGCCATCACCGCCCTTGGCGAGCACGATGCGCTGGCCCACCGCGGTGAGATCGGCGAGCAGGGTCTCGTTGTCCTCGTCGAAGATCTGTGTGCCGCGCGGCAGGCGCAGGACGACGTCCTTGCCCTTGCCGCCCGTGCGCTGGCTGCCCATGCCGTGATGGCCGGTCTCGGCCTTGAAATGCTGCGCATAGCGGTAGTCGATCAGCGTGTTGAGGCCGTCGACGCATTCGGCGATCACGTCACCGCCGCGTCCGCCGTCGCCGCCGTCCGGTCCGCCGAACTCGATGAACTTCTCGCGGCGAAAGCCCACGCAGCCGGCGCCGCCATTGCCGGAGCGGATGTAGATCTTGGCCTGGTCGAGGAATTTCATGGTGGGTCCGGAAACGAAAAAAGGGGAACGGCCGAGCCGCTCCCCCTCAGGATTCCTTTGGTGCGGGAAGGGCTATTCGGCAGCCATCTTGCCCGGGGCCTGGGCCGGCGCCGGGAACACGTTCACCTCGACCTTGCCGCCGCTGCGGGTGCGGAAGGTCACGACGCCGTCGACGGTGGCGAACAGCGTATGGTCGCGGCCCACACCGACGTTCTCGCCGGCGTCCATCCTGGTGCCGCGCTGGCGGACGAGAATGTTGCCGGCCAGGACCTTCTGGCCACCGAAGCGCTTCACGCCGAGGCGCCGCCCATCCGAGTCGCGGCCGTTACGTGACGAGCCGCCTGCCTTCTTGTGTGCCATCGTAGTACTCCGGTCGCTCTCTCGATCAGGCGACGATCTGTTCGATCTTGACCACCGTCAGATCCTGGCGGTGACCGTTCTTGCGCCGCGAATTCTGGCGACGGCGCTTCTTGAAGACGATCAGGTGCGGCCCGCGGGCCTGCTTGACGATCGAGCCAACGACCTTGGCCCCCGCGACCGTCGGGGCGCCCACCTTGTCGCCCACCATCAGGACGTCGGTGAATTCGACCCTGGCGCCGGCCTCGCCCGCGATCCGCTCCACGGTGAGCGTGTCGTCGGCGGCGACCGTATATTGCTTTCCACCCGTGCGGATAACGGCGATCATAGGGACACCCGGCTGAGGCCCGCCTGTCCCGGACGAGACCACCATTCCTTGGGGAATTGGCGGGTTGGAGCCCAAGATGCCGGCAAGCGCGAAAGAGCGCGGCGGGCCTGTGACCCGCCGGAGAAGGCGCGGAATATACGCAAGGCAGACCCCAAGTCAACGCCGGAAAGTCTTTACTTTCCAACGCCCAGCGGCGTTGTTGCCGCGCTGAACGCCGCCCCCTATAAGCGGGCCGCGGGAGAGGTGCCGGAGTGGTCGATCGGGACGGTCTCGAAAACCGTTGTGCGTGCAAGCGTACCGTGGGTTCGAATCCCACCCTCTCCGCCATCGCGGGCGCTTCACACTTTCGACCTGCTCGACCTGTCCCTCCGCCCGAGGGGCCTGACGGGGACATCGCGCCGAATTCACCGAAGGCGCCAGCAAGAACTCCATTGTGCGCATGCGCGATTTTCTGCAGCGGATAATCGCGGGACAGTGATTCCCGGCCGGATCAGGACAAGTGCAGCCAGGGCAGTTGCTCGTCGCGGAAGAAATGCTTCGCTGGCACGAGCCGGTGCGGGTTATCGAACGCGCCAACATGAAAATGTGTCTCGGTTGGCATCTGCTCGACCTCGCAGGTGAGCGTGGAACCGCAGGTTCGGCAGAAACCGCGCGTCGTTCCGGGAGAGGACTTGAACTTCTCGATCGCCCCATCCGTCACGGTGTAAGCTTGGCGGTCGAAGGCGACGAACACGGAGACGGGCGCGCCGCTGTGCCGTCGACAGCTCTGGCAATGACACCAGAACACCCCTTTTGGGCTACCCGTCGCCCGGAAGCGAACTGTGCGGCAGAGACAGCCGCCTTTGAACGTCTCGTCCATCGATGACCTCAATAGACCGATTCGAGGATGGGCACGATTTCCTGAGCCGCGTGGATCGGCCTTGGATTGCTGAAGGTCCAGTCGTCGAGCATGCAGTTCGTGGCGATGCGCTGCAGGTCGTCGCGCTCGATGCCGACATCGCGTAAACGCCGCGGCAGGCCAAGCTCCGTGATGAAGCGGTCGAGCACCTTGGCCGCCGGCTGACTGGCCATGCCGAGCGCGGCGCTGATCTCCGTCTGGCGGTCGGCATTGACCACGGCATTGAACGCGAGCACGGCCGGAAGCATGACGCAGGAAGTGTAGCCGTGCGGCACTCCGGCACTGCCACCGAGCACATGTCCGATCGCGTGGCTGGCACCCATGCGCGTGCCGCTGACGATGCCGGTCATCGAGATCCAGGCGCCGATTTGGCAGTCGAGCCGCGCCGCGAGGTCCGCCGGATCGCGTTTTACCGCGGGCAGCCCGCGACCGAGCAGACGCAGGGCCTGCAGCGCGGTGCTGTCCGTGTACGCGTTGCCATCGATCGAGCAGTACGTCTCGACCGCATGATCGACCGCGCGAATGCCGGTCGAGAGCCACAGCCGTTCCGGCGTGTGCACGGTGATGGCGGGATCGAATATCACCACAAGCGGGATGATGCCTGGATGAATGTAGGCCTGCTTCAGCCGCAGCCGGGGCTCGGTGACGCCGGCACGCGCATTGAATTCGCCGCCGCTCAGCGTGGTCGGTACGCAGATCTGCCTCACCCGCGGCGCCCGATATTGCGGGAAGCGTCGTTTGCCCGTCGTGTCGTCGACCACGGTACGGAACGGCTCGAGCCCGTCCGGTTCGCGAATGTCGTGTTCGAGGCAGATGGTGACGGCCTTGCCGCCGTCGGTCGTCGACCCGCCGCCGACACTGACGAGCAGGTCGCAACCGGCGGCGCGTGCCTTGTTGGCGCAGGCGATCACCGCGTCGCGCGGACTGTGAGCGGGCATTTCGTCATGCACGCCGGCATAGCGCGGCCCGAGTGCCCGGGCGATCTGCCGGACCGCATCGGTTTCACGGTTGAGCGTGCGCCCGGCGAGGATGAACACCCGCTTGGCGCCGCGCCGATCGGCCGCTTCGGCCACAACCTCGGCGGCCGGGCGGCCAAACACCACGCGTTCCATTCCAGTGAAGATGATCTCGCCCGCACGCATCGGATCAGAGGCTATCGGTTGGCCACGCGGAGGGGAAGGTGAGCGTTCTGCCACCGCAGCCGGGCGGGCAAGACAAATCGGCGCGCGGGGCAACGACCGCACGCGAGACGACATGCGCCGACGTCGTCCGCCTTAAAAGACCTCGAACCGTCGAAGTCTGCAGATCCGGATGATCTAGCGGGCAGGCTTGTAGGTCTTGGCGACGGCGGATGCCTTCTTCAGCGCCGCCAGGATTTCCGCACCCGGCATCAGCACGGTCGTCTTGCTGGACTTGATGGCACCACCAGCGGCGATCGCCAACGCGATGGCAGACATGGCTTCGTTGCTGGGCACGTCGGCGATGATGATCAGGTCGTAGTCGCCAAAACAATACCAGCCACCAAGCAATTTGCCGCCAACGGCCTCGCACGCTTGTCGGCCTACGGCCTCGACACGGTTCTGCGGCTGCTTGATCTGTGCAGCCCACGACTCGGCAGTGTATGCCGCCTGGTACATGTAGATCGCCATGTTCCCATCCCCTCTTGGATTGGCCATAGCCAGCAAGCACTCAGCCTGACCGACTGCAGCGTACGGTCGATTGGTCGCCGACGGCAACAACTCCATCCCTGGCGGACATGCAGACCGAGTGTCGTCCCGTGCCAGCGCCCCGATCGAAACGTTCGAGGGCCCCACCTGTCTGCCGGCCCGATCCAGCGTAGGAGCCCACATGGCCGGCGCGTGGTTCCGGCGCTATTGATGAGTGATGTTCTCCTCGTTCTTCCCGAACCCGAGGCTTTTGTTCCCGGCGGCGGTCCTGTGGACGGCGCTCAGCATAGCCTTCTGGTACGGCTCCGCCCGTGACCTCGGCCCTCAGCTCAGCCTCGGCGGGCTGGTCAGCTTTTCCTATCCACCGGCCGGCGCCGACGGGACCGCCGTCGCCGTCGAGACCGCGCGCAACATCTGGCTCTACCAGTACATGATCGTCGCCGGCGCTCTCTTCGTCGGATTGGTCGGCTGGCTCATGCCGCATCGCTGGTTCCGTTGGTCGATCGGCGTTTCGGCATTCATCGTCTTCTTCCTCTGGTTCCAGGTTCAGCTCGACGTGATGATCAACAGCTGGTTCGGCACCTTCTACAATATGGTCCAACAGGCTCTGGGAAAGCCGAACGCCGTCACGCAGGAGCAGTTCTTCGGCCAGCTTGCAACGTTCGGGGGCATCGCGCTCGTCTACATCACTACCGCCGTGTTGACCGCCTTCGTCACCAGCCACTACGTCTTCCGCTGGCGCACGGCGATGAACGACTTCTATGTCGCCAACTGGCACCGGCTGCGGCACATCGAAGGCGCCTCGCAGCGCATCCAGGAAGACACGCAGCGATTTGCATCCACCCTGGAACAACTCGGGGCGAGCCTGATCGATGCGCTGATGACCCTGATCGCGTTCCTGCCGATCCTGTGGGGACTATCCGCATACGTGAAGGAGTTGCCTCTCGTCGGCGAAGTTCCACAGGCGCTCGTCTTCGTCGCGGTCATATGGGCGGCGATCGGCACTGCCGGCCTCGCTTTTGCCGGCATCCGGCTGCCGGGGCTCGAATTCCGCAACCAGCGCGTGGAGGCGGCCTATCGCAAGGAGCTCGTCCTGGGCGAAGACAACGCCGACCGCGCGCAGCCGCCGACCTTGCAAGGGCTGTTCCGTGACGTACGGGCGAACTACTTCCGCCTCTATTGGAACTTTCTCTATTTCAACATCGTCCGTTATGGCTACTTGCAGGCCGGCGTGCTGGTCCCCTACGTGGCCCTCGCGCCTTCGATCGTTGCCGGAGGTCTGACCCTGGGCGCCATGCAGCAGATCATTCGCGCCTTCGGCCGGGTCGAGGGATCGTTCCAGTACCTGGTCAAGTCCTGGACGACGATCGTGTCGTTGATCTCCATCTACAAGCGATTGCGTGCCTTCGAGGCCCTGATGCGGGACGAGCCGCTGGATGTCATCGAGGCCGAAGTCATTCTTGGGCAACGGTAGAACGGGTGCAGCGCAACTTTGCCCAGCCGCCCCCTCTGGCGGACATGGAGGGCATTACCGAAAAGATCGTGCATGCGCCGATGCGCGCCGTCGGCAAGGCTAGGGCATTTCGCGGAGGTTGGGGGCGATCCGGTTCCGCCAGTGCCGCAGGCGCGGCCACGCCGCGTCGCGCTCGCCGGAGCGTGCGGGCTTCAGGCCGAACCACGGCCGCAGCAGGGAAACGCGGCGCACCACCTCGAAGGTGAGCGCACATATCACGCCCGTCGAGCCGATGAGGATCGTCGCCTCCAGCGCCAATGGCAGACGAAGCTTGGCGAGTTCGTAGGCGACGAAGATGATCGCCGGCTGATGAACGATGTAATAGGGAAAGATCGCCTCGGTCAGGTAACGGCGCACCGCTCCGTCGCTGCTTGCAAGATGACGCCGCGCAAACCCGAAGGCCACGACGATCCAGGCCCATTGCTCGAAGCCATACACGAGGGACAGCGGCACCTTCACGTCGAGCGGGATGAACGAGGCACCCTGGAAGTGCAGGATGTAGGCGGTATGAGCGGCATACGAGAGCAGGGCGATTGGCAGGGCGATCCATCGAAGAATCACGAAATCGCGCCACACCTCATCGGAAAAGATGAACAGGTATCCGAACAGGAAGGCAAGAAAGAAGATCGCGTGCAGGTACCAGTCGTCGACCAGGTCGTGCGTCTCGGGAAAGAAGTGCTCGAGGCAGATGTGGGCGAGGCCGAGCACGAGTGCCGGCACGACCAGAAGGCGCCATCCGCCAAGCTGACGGCCCGCGAGATGTCTCATGCGCGTCAACAGGCCCGGGACGCAGGCTTGCAAGGCAAGAAGCAGGCTCGTGTAGATCCAGAGATAGGCAACGAACCACAAATGGTTCCAATTGGGCATCGTCAGGCAGTCGTCCGGCCGGCAGAAGCTGCGGTCGAAATCGAAATAGCGCCGCAGGAAGTGGCCGAAATCGCCGTGATAGCCGAACTGCTCGATCGCCCTGAGATACATCTGCGGCGGCGTCAAAACCACGACGGCGAAGAGGAGCGGCGGCAGAAGGTGCAGACTGCGCGACTGCCAGAGTGCGCGCGGGGCCAGCCTGACGCTCATGAAACGCGTGGCGGCGCCCGATATGACGAACAGAAGAAGCAGTCGCCATGGCGTGCTCCAGTCCATGGGGATCTGCAGCCACGGCACGAGGCGAGGGCTTTTAATCTCCCATTCCCACGGCACGTAGAACATGCCGATATGGAAGAGGATCAACAGCGCGAAGGCGCCGATGCGCAGCCAGTCCAGCTCGGTACGGCGGTTCGTCGTGACGTTGTCCTCTGGCGCCGTGCGCGCGATCGTCAAAAGCGGTCCTCACCCGGTTTCACCGCATCAAAGCCGCGCGGTCATGGCGATGTGAGGCCGCGCATGCACCGGGGGCCAGAGACCAAACTGTGTTGGCTCGTGCGGGCGGTAACAAATTCGCGACCCGCGATCCGCAGCGAAGCTCACCGGTCTTGGCTGTCGGTCCATTTTTAAGCACAGCGTCACTGCGACATTTTGGATTGATTGTCTGTAGTTTGAACGCGGAAGGTGACACTCCGGATGTGAAGGCGGGTCTTGCCCCGAAGCCGAAGCCAATTAGTCCATAGTTCTGAAGGGATTAAAGGCGCATACAGGTCTGGCAGAGTTTACGACTGATACCAAGAACAGCGTCCAAGCCTTTAAGGACAATGCTGAATTTTCTGGCGTTACGCGACAACCGGAGATATTACTGCGGCGGAAGTGCAGAGACTTGTGGAACCTCTGTATGGCATTTGGGATGGCGCGATCGGCAATGGAGCGCGGGCGGCGCCGGACATCTTGGGAAGGTGTGGGATGAGGCATTTGGTCGTGGCCGCAAGCATGCTGCTGGGAGCATTGGCGATCACATTTGGCGCGGCGAACGTTCTGCAGGGTGTTGCGACGGCCGGGGCGAGCAAGCCCGCCGAGCCGTTCGTCGTCGACGCGGCAGGCCCCGCCACCAAGCCTTTCGGGATCACGAAGCGGATCAGCCAGACGCATGAAAGCGTTCGCGTCGAGGCTCGGCTCACCAACTGGTAGAAACCTCGGCCAGCGCCCGCAGCACGCCACTCCCGATCAAAGGCCAGCAAGCGCTCCGGGCTTTGTCCGGGCGCTTTTTGATTTGTTGTCCATCCCGCGTGGCGTGCCTCGTCCGACCGCATAGTCCTGCGATCGCTTCCACGTATTGCATCGATGGATGAAGGGTCCGGGCGTCGCCAAACCTTGACGACGATGCCATCAGCGATGAACCCGTTCCACACGATCGCCGGACTTCCGGTGACATCCATCCGCTTGTCGACAAGCTCGTGGCAGGCCTTGCCCCGCCCGGACGAGGACGAGGCGACGGCGACGCGTGACAGCGTGTTCGGTGACTGAGCTGCGCCCGACGTCATGAGCGGCCCCGCCTCGATCCTGCAGTTCGTCAGCTCATAGCTGCGCGGCCCGCCAATTGAGAAGGGCGGACCCAAATCCGCCTTTTTCACGCCGGCATTCGACGGCCCCGCCGGGCGGCGCTTCGCGGCGGCTCGTGCTAGCGTTGTGCGGAAAGGAGGGGCCATGACCCAGACCTTCACGCGAGAGCCCCGCCGGCTTGGCGCCAGCACCCTGACTGTTTTTCCAATCGGCCTTGGCTGCATGTCGTTGTCCGGCGCCTATGGCAAGAGCGATGACGCCGAGGGAATCCGCGTCATCCACCATGCCATCGATCGTGGTGTGACCTTGCTCGACAGCTCGGACATGTATGGCTGGGGCCATAACGAGACGCTGATCGGCAAGGCGCTTGCGGGCGGACTTCGCGGCAAGGTGGTGCTGACGACGAAGTTCGGGCAGGTCCAGCGGCCGGGCGGTGCGAACGGCGTCGACGGGCGGCCGGAGTACGTGAAGGCTGCCTGCGATGCGAGTCTCAAGCGCCTGAGCGTCGAAATCATCGATCTCTACTACCAGCACCGTGTCGATCCCTCGGTGCCGATCGAGGAGACGGTGGGCGCGATGGGCGAACTCGTGAAGGCAGGCAAGGTCAGGGCAGTGGGGCTGAGCGAGGCGAAACCACAAACGATCCGCCGTGCCCACGCCGCCTTTCCGATCGCGGCGGTGCAGAGCGAGTATTCGCTGCTCTACCGCAAGGAGGCCGAGGAGACGCTACAGACGACGCGCGAGCTCGGCATCTCGTTCGTCGCCTACTCGCCGCTCGGCCGCAGCCTGCTGACCGGCTCGGTGCGGCAGGTGTCGGACATTCCCGAGGGCGACGGCCGTGGGCGTCATCCGCGCTTTGCCGCCGACAATCTGGCGCGCAACCTTCAGCTTGTCTCGGCGATCGAAGCGATGGCGAGGACCAAAGGCTGTACGTCGGCGCAAGTTGCGCTGGCGTGGCTGCTGGCGCAAGGGCCTGACATCGTGCCCATCCCCGGCACCAAGCGCATCGGCCGCGTCGACGAGAATCTGGCCGCGCTCGATGTCGCGCTCTCACCCGACGACGTCGCGCGCCTCTCCTCGGCACTGCCACCTGGAGCGGCGGCCGGCACGCGCTATGCTGAGGCACAGCTCAGGGCCGTCTACCTCTAGGAGCAACTCCATCGCGACGACGGGTTCCAACGGCAGCCGCCGCCTCGCTACCATCCTGTTCGCCGACATGGCGGGCTACAGCCGGCTGATGCGCGCCGACGAGGAGCAGACTCTTACCGACTTGCGTGCGCACCTGGCCGAGCTGGTGGGTCCCGTCGTCGAGCGCTTCCACGGGCGGATCGTGAAGACCGTCGGCGACGGCTTGTTCGTCGAATTTGCCAGCGCGGTCGAGGCCTTGCGCGCTGCGGTGGAGCTGCAGCGCGGCATGGCTGAACGCAATGTCGGCGTTCCGGAAGGTCGGCGGCAGACGTTTCGGATCGGCCTGCATATGGGTGATGTGATCTTCTCGGACTCCGACGTGTACGGCGACACCGTCAATGTCGCGGCACGCCTGCAGGGACTGGCAGAGCCCGGTACCATCGTGCTGTCGAGCAGCACCCATGAGCAGGTAAGGGACAAGGTTGCGGTGCCATTCCGCGATCTCGGCCGGCGCAGCTTGAAGAACATAGACCGGCCGGTGCGGGCCTACTCCGTCGATCCCGTTACGTTGCGATCGGCGTCGTCGATTCGGTCCCGTTCTCGATGGGCGATACGGGCCGGCGCGGCCGTCGCGGTCGCGATAGCGCTCGCGGGCGGGGCCTATCTCCTGGCACCGTTCTTGCGGGCCTGGAACGGTGAAAGTACCGCCTTGCCGCTTCCGGAGCGCCGTCCGTCGGTTGCCGTTCTTCCTTTCGCCAATCAGACCGATGATCCGGAACGCGACTATTTCTCGGACGGCCTGACGGAGGACATCACCGCGGCGCTCGGTCGCTTCAAGCAGCTCACTGTCATTTCCCATGCCGCGGTGTTGCCCTATCGCGACAAGCAGTTGCCGGTTGCCCAACTTGGGCTAACGCTCCACGCACGCTATCTGGTGAGCGGCAGCATCCGGCGCGTGGACCCCCGCGTACGTGTTGTGGTCCAGCTCACCGACGCGACAACCGGAACGCAGCTGTGGGCCGACAAGTACGACGATCAACTCGTCGATATATTCGAGGTCCAGCAGCGGATTGCCCGACGCGTCGCCGGCACGCTGGCCACAAGCTTGCAGGAAATCGAGCTTCGACAGAGCCTGCGCAAGCCGAAGGCGGATCTCGATGCCTACGACTTGCTGCTGCGGGCAAGGGCGATGGCCGCCACTGCTACCCGCGCCGCCAATCGCCAGGCCCGCGAGATGCTCGAGCGCGTGACGAAGATGTCACCCGGCTATGCGGATGCCCATGCCGAGCTGGCGGAAGCCGATTTCCAGCGCGCCACCTTCGGCTGGTCCGAGTTCGCCAGCGACGACGTCGAAGCCGCCATTCGCGAAGCCCGGACGGCCTCCGATATCGATGACGACTGCGTCCTTGCGCACAGCGTGCTCGCGCGGGCCTACACCGCGCAGCAGAAATACGAACTTGGGCTCGCGGAGGCGGATCGCGCGCTGCAGATCAATCCCAGCGACAGCGACGCCCTGGCGGCGCGCGCGGCGGTGCTGCTCTGGACAGGCCGCATCGACGAATCGATCGACGCCGCCGAGTTCGCGCTGCGCCTGAACGACAGTCTGGGCCCGGAAGCGACGCTCAATCTCGGCCTCGCCTATCTTCTCGAGCGCCGTCTCACCGACGCCATCCGACTCCTGGAGACGGCACGGAGCCGCTATCCGGCCTATCCCCTGCTCGACTTCCCGCTCGCCGGAGCCTATGCCGAGGCCGGCCGCGCCGCCGATGCAACGGACGTATTGAGCGAGGGGCTGCGCAAGGATCCCCAACTCACGCTCGACACCTTCGGTTCGCGCTTTCAGGACGAGGCCCTGAAGGCCAGGCTTGGCGACAGCTTGCGCAAGGCCGGGCTCAGATGATCACTGGAACGCTTCGACCTTGAGACGCTGCCAGTTCTCGGCCGCGCGAGCGGCGTTGTTCCGCGGGTCCTTGGCAAAGTTCGCGGGACCGGCGGCGCCTGCGAAAACGTAGAGCTTCCCGTCGGAGATGATCCAGTTGTGGGGGTCGGCCTCGCGCTTCCTGCCTGCGGCCAGATTCATCGTGCAGGCTCCGCCGAACTGCGGGGCATACTTCTCGGGATTCTGCCGGAACAAGTCGCGATGATCGGCGCTGGCAAAAAGATAGCGCTGACCGTCCCACGCCAGTTGGTAGGCGTCGGCGCCCTGGACCGGCTTGCCATCGGTGAAATAAGCAACCGGGTCGTACCCCTTCAGCGCAAGGCGCTGGCCGGTCGTCGTGCCCGTTTGAGCAAATGCATTGCCCGACAGGGTCACGCCGACCGGGAGGGCGGGCAAAGCCGCCAGCACAGCACGACGCCGCATCATCGCGTCCTCCCTGAGGATGTGACTTACCCCGCGCTGCAAATGGGGCGGCGACGGGGCGAAGTAAAGAGCCGAAGCGCGCCTCTTCCTGCCTGACCCGTATGCCGGGTCGATCGCTGTACATCCGCCTTCAGGCGATCTCCTTCATCACCGACCAGAGATCGGCCTTGCGCTCGAAGCCGATGCCCGGCGTGTCCGGCAGTGCGACGCGGCCGTCGACCACCGGACAGTCGTCGGCGAAACCGCCGAACGGTGCGAAGACCTGCGGGTATGACTCGTTTCCGCCACACTGCAGGCCAACGGCGATGTTGAGCGCGAACTGATGGCCGCCGTGCGGCACGCAGCGCCGCGGCGACCAGCCATTGGCTTTGAGCATGTCGAGCGTGCGCAGGTACTCGACCAACCCGTATGAAAGCGCGGGGTCGAACTGCAGAACGTCGCGGTCGGGACGCAAGCCGCCGTGCCGGACGAGGTTGCGGGCATCCTGCATGGAAAACAGATTCTCGCCTGTCGCCAGCGGCGGCGCATATTGGGTGGCAAGCGCGGCGTGCGCCAGATAGTCGAGCGGATCGAGCGGCTCCTCGTACCAGCGTAGGCCCAGCGACTGGATGGCCCGTCCGAACTCGATGGCGGCCGGCAGATCGAACTTGCCATTGACGTCGACCGCCAGCCGGTCGCCTGTACCGACGATGTTCAGAACGGCACCGACCCGCTTGAGATCCTCGGCGAGCGGCGCCCCTCCGACTTTCATTTTCACACATGAGTAACCGAGATCGAGGTAGTGCCTCATCTCGTCTTTCAGCGCCTCGAGATCCTTGCCGGGATAGTAGTAGCCGCCGGCTGCGTAGACCCACGCCTTGGCGTCGTGATTGCCGTCGTTGTAGCGCTCGGCGAGCAACTTCCAGAGCGGCTGCCGCATGGCCTTCGCGACCGCGTCCCACAGCGCCATGTCGAGCACGCCGACGGCGACCGAGCGCTCACCGTGACCGCCCGGCTTTTCGTTGGCCATCATCGCCGTCCAGCATCTGGCGGGATCGAGCAGTCCTGCGTCGTCGAGAAGCGAGTCGGGCTTGGCGTTGAGCAGCCGCCGGACGAACCGCTCGTTGAGGAGCCCCTGTTGAGCATAGCGGCCGTTGGAGTTGAAGCCGTACCCGACCACTCGCTTGCCTTCGACCTTCAGGTCGGTGACCACCGCCACCACCGAGGCCGTCATCTGGCTGAAATCGATGTAGGCGTTGGCAATGTTGGAGCGAATGGGCGAGACGATGTCGCGAATGGCGACGATGCGCATGATGCACCCGTAACGAATAGACTATTGGCCTTCTTCTACAGACCTCTGCGGACATCCGCCAGCGATCCGGCGCTCGCGACGGCCCCGGTCATGCGGCGAATACGGCGCGACGGTTCTGCCGCAGCAGAAGCCACCACGCAACCGCGGCATTCAGGGCATTCCACGCGATGCCATTTATGAATGCGGCGCGGTAGGAGCCGGTCATGTCGAACAGGGCTCCGCCCATCCAGCCGCCCAGCGCCATGCCGACGATGGTCGCCGACACCGCGAGGCCGATCCGGGCCCCGGCTTCGCGCGGCGAGAAATATTCGCGCACGATGATGGCATAGCTCGGCACGATACCGCCCTGGAACAGGCCGAAGAGCGCCGACACGACATAGAGCGACACCAGCGAATCGGAGATCAGGTAGAGGAACAGCGCCACGGCCTGCAGCGTCGAGCCGAACAGCAGCGTCTTGATCCCGCCGACGCGATCGGCGATCCAGCCGGACGCGATCCGGCTCACGATGCCGAAGCCCAGCATCAGCGACAGCATGACGGCGCCCTGGGCCACGCCGTAGCCGAGATCGGCGCAGTAGGCGACGATGTGCACCTGCGGCATCGACATGGCGACACAGCAGCCGATGCCCGCGACGGCAAGCCAGGCCTGCAGGGCCGCGGGCGACAGGCCCAGCGCCCGCGGCGAATGCATGGAAGCGCCTGCGCCTTGCGCTTCGGAGGCGTGCTGCGCAAGCCGCCGTCTGAGCGCGAAGCCGAGCGGCAACATGGTGACCAGGCAAACGATGGCCACCGACAGGTAGGCCGACCGCCAGCCGTGATCGCTCACCAGGCGTTCCACGATCGGCGGCCAGATGGCGCCGGCGAAGTAGTTGCCCGAGGAGCAGATGGCGACAGCAAGCCCGCGTCGCTTCGTGAACCAGTGGGAGAGATCGGCGACCAGCGGGCTGAAAGTGGCGGCGGCGCCGAGGCCGATCAGGACCTGAGCGGCCGCGAAAGCCATCACGGTTGGCGAGCAGGCGGCGGCCGCGAGTCCGGCCACCAACAACAGCGTGCTCACGACGACCGTCAGGAGCGCGCCGCGCGTGTCGATGAGGCGGCCGAGGGCGACACTGCCGATGCCGAAACCCAGCATGGTCGCCGTATAGGAGAAGGAGACGTCGGCACGCGTGACGGCAAAGTCTGCCTGGATGGCGGGCAGGGCCACCACGACGGCCCACATGCCGACGCCGCCCAGGGTGCTGATGAGGACGCTGGCGGCAAGACGCCACCACGCATAACGCGAATCGACTTCACTCATTTTACTGCTTTCGATGGCAATCAGCCGCCGGCCACTCCCTGGGTGTTGACGTAGAGGGCGTAGAGGGAGTGGCTCGCCGCCATGAACAGCCGGTTGCGATAGCGTCCGCCGAAGCAGACGTTGGCGCAGCGCTCCGGCAGGTCGATATGACCGATCGGCTTGCCTTCGGGATTGAAGACGCGCACGCCGTCGAGGTCAGCGTTGCCCATGCCCCAGCCGCACCACAGGTTGCCCTCGATGTCGACGCGGAAGCCGTCCGGCGAGCCGCCCGGACCGGCATCGATCAGCACCTTGCCGTTGCCGAGCTTGGTGCCGTTGTCGAGCACGTCGTAGGCGACGATCTGGCGATGCGGCTCGGCGCGGGAGGCGACGACATAGAGCCTTTTCTCGTCGGGCGAGAAGGCAAGCCCGTTCGGGCCGGGCACGTCGTCGACCATGACGGCGAGCTTGCCGGTCTGCGCGTCGAGCCGGTAGACGGCAGGCTTGTTCTCGCTCTCGTCCTTGTGGCCTTCGTAGTAGTGCAGGATGCCGAACACCGGATCGGTGAACCAGATCGAATGGTCGGACTTCACGATCACGTCGTTGGGCGAATTGAGCTTCTTGCCGTTGTAGGCATCTGTCAGCACGGTGATGGAGCCATCATATTCGGTGCGCACGACCCGGCGCGTGTCGTGCTCGCAGCCGACGAGCCGGCCCTGACGATCGCGCGTGTGACCGTTGGCATTGTTGGATGGCTTGCGGAACACCGAGACCGTGCCGGTCTCCTCGTCCCAGCGCAGGATCCGGTTGTTGGGGATGTCGCTCCACAGCAGATACCGCCCGTCGCCGAAATACACCGGCCCCTCGGACCAGCGGCAGCCGGTATAGAGGCGTTCGACCGAGGCCAGCATCAAGCGGAGACGGTTGAACGAGGGATCGAGCACGCGTACCGCCGGATCAGGGTAGCGCTCATTCGGTTGCCACATCTTGCTTTCCTCGCCCGTCGTTCCTCTTGCCGCGCAGTCTAGCCGGCGACTTTCCTGAAGACATCGACGAAACGCTCGACGTCCTCCTCGTCGTTGTACACATGCGGACTGATGCGCAGGCGACCGAGTCGCGGTGCGGCATGGACATTCGCGGCTGCGAGCTTCTTCGGCAGATCCGCCGCCATCCCCTTGGGAAAAGCGACGCTCAGAATATGTGGCGCACGCAGCTTCTCGTCGGGCAGTCGGACGTCGAGATTGCCCAGGCCTTCCGCCAGCTTGCCGGTCAGCATCGATAGCCGCTCGACCACGGCCTCGCTGCCCCAGCCCGCCACCAGCTCCATGCCGATCGACGCCATCTCCAGGGAGATGAAGTGATCCCGCTCGCCCATGTCGTAGCGCCGCGCGTCGTCGCGATAGCGGAGGTCCCGGAAATAGATGGTGTCCTCGGCCGAAACCGCCTGGCGCGCGGCCGCCGTCTGCTCGAGCGGCTGGCCGCCCTGCCGGCGCCTGGCGACGTACATGAAGGCGCGGCCGTACGGGCCCAGCACCCACTTGTAGGTCGGAAATATCAGGAAGTCGGGATCAAGCGCTTTCACGTCGATGCGCCGAACACCGACATCATGCGTGGCATCGATCACGAAGGCGGCGCCCTGCCGCTTGAGCGCGGTGGCGATGCGCATCACGTCCAGCGCGCCACCGTCCGACCAATGCACCGAGGAGATCGAAGCGAGTGCGAGAGGTGAGGCGCCGCCGCGCTCAATCGCTTCAAGCACGGCCGATGTCCAGTCGCCGTCGGCCGGCTGCTGCACAGTGTCGACGGCAAAGCCGCCAGCTTCGGCACGGACGAGCCACTCCAGCACCGGCGAGCTGTGATCGTTCTCGAGCACGAGGACGCGACTGCCACGGGCGACAGGCAGCACCTTCCCCGCCGTCGAGACGCCATAACCGACCGACGGGATCAGCGCGACATCGCTCGGATCGGCGCCGATCAGGACGGCGGCGGCCTTGCGGGCGCGCTCATGTTGGCTCGATGCGAAATCGGCCGCCAGTTTCCACGGCTGACCTTTGCGTGCGACTGCGGCCCGCCCGGCGTCCTGCGCCGCGCGCGGCAGTGGGCTCCAGGACGCTGCGTTGAAGAAGCAGACATCGCGCGGCATGTCGAACAGCGCACGCTGACAGGGCAGCATTGGACGAACTCCATCGTCTCGGAACTCGAGACCCTAACATGGCCGCGCCTTAGTTTTTTGCGGCTTTACATGAGGAGCTCTCGTCTCTGATTACCCGACGCATCATTGAGCCGACGATGTCTGCGGCACATTTTCGGGCGGACATCGTCCTCGACCCGAGGAGGGAGAAATGAGTTTCCAGTCCCGGCCGCCGTCCGCTCAAGACTTCTTGTCGAGCGAAGTTTCGCAGCCCATGCTGCGCCAGCGTTTGCTTTTCGCCTTGGCGGTGTGGCGGGAGCGCACCAAAGCCCGACGCTGTCTTGCGCGGATGGATGCTCGCAGCCTGCGGGAAATCGGCATTTCTCCGGCCGCTGCGGCATTCGAATCCGGCAAGCCGTTCTGGCAGAAAATCGGTCCGCTGCGCTGATCTTTGCTGCTTCTTCCCACTCTCGTCATAATTATCGTTCAGGAACTGTGTATCCTCCGATACGTTAATTGCCCGCGCAGGCGCGAACGTCCGGAGGGCGTCGCCGGCGGCGTATTCCGCTCGAGTACCCGTCGCGCTATGGATGCAATGCAGCAGCGGCGAGGGAACCTCCTGGATGACACCTCCGGAACTTGACCGGAAATCGGCGCTCTTTCTCGATCTCGACGGTACGCTTCTCGAAATCGCCGCGACTCCCGAGCAGGTCGTGGTGCCGCCCGGCCTGCCCGCGCTTCTCACCCATCTCCACCATCAACTCGATGGCGCCCTCGCGATCGTGACCGGGCGTCCCTTGCCGCAGATCGACGAACTACTGCGTCCCTTCGTTCCGAGCGCCGCCGGCGAACATGGTGTGTCGCTGCGCTATGCCGACGGCACGCGCGAGGAACTTCCGGCCGGAATCGCCGTGCCCACGGCGTGGCGCGACGCACTGCAGGCCGCGGCCGAACGTTGGCCGGGCGTGCTGGTCGAGCCCAAGCCGCACGGGCTTGCCGTTCACTACCGGCTGGCGCCCGAATATGGCAACGAGGTATGGCGGCTGGTGCGCGAGCTTGTCCCGCCCGAACATCCATGGTTTCGCCTCGTGCCGGCGCGCGAAGCCGTCGAGATCGGGCTGCGTGCCGCCTCCAAGGGGCATGCGGTCGAGCGTTTGATGGCCCACGCACCCTTCCATGGCCGTCGCCCCATCTTCGTAGGCGACGACTTCACCGACGAGGCCGGCATGACCAAGGCGCGCGAGCTGGGAGGCGTGGGTTTGCGCGTCGCCGAGGCATTTGGAGGCGATCCGGCGAAGGTGCGTGCGTGGCTGGCGCAAGGCGCGCACCGACTCGACGGGCGCTCGGCGCTGCCTGCAGTGCCCAGTGGAGGGATGCCGTGAGCGGGCTCGATCTCGGCGTGGTGGGCAACTGCGCGATCGCAAGCCTGGTCGATCGCAATGCTCGCCACGTCTGGCACGGTCTCGGGCGCCTGGATGGCGATCCGGTCTTCAATGCCCTGCTGGGCGGCAACGAACCCCACGGCGGGTTCATGGATGTGCTGGTGGCGGGGGCGAAGGGTCCCGGCCGTCAACGCTATTTGCCCAACACCGCGATTCTCGAGACGACGCTGGATGGCGCAGGCGGCACGATACGGGTCATCGACTTCGCGCCGCGCTTTCGCCGCTTCGGCCGCATGTTCCGCCCGCCGATGCTGGTGCGCCGGCTGGAGCCGGCGGCCGGCCGGCCACGCATCACGATTCGACTGCGGCCGACCTTTTCCTACGGCGGGCTGAAGCCGCAGATCACCAGTGGCAGCAACCACGTCCGTTTCGTCGGCGATGCGGCCGTCGTTCGGCTCACCACCGACGGTTCGATCAGTTACATCCTGCACGAGACCGAGTTCGCGCTCGACCGGCCGCTTACCCTGATCGTGGGCGCGGACGAAAGCATTACCGAAGGGCCGGACTCGCTTGCCCGCACGTTCCTCGCCGAGACCGAGGCCTACTGGCACACCTGGGTGCGCGATCTCAACACCCCGTTCGACTGGCAGGCCGCCGTGATCCGAGCGGCAATCACGCTCAAGCTCTGCAGTTTCGAGGATACCGGCGCGGTGCTCGCGGCGTTGACGACCTCGGTGCCGGAGGCTGCCGGAACGCCCCGCACCTGGGACTACCGCTTCTCCTGGCTGCGCGACTCCTTCTTCACCGTCACGGCGCTCAACCGTCTGTCGGCGACGCGCACGATGGAGCGTTTCGTGAGCTTCATCGTCGACATCGTCGAGGCCGGGAGCTCGCGCGGCGAGGCAGACCAGATTGCCCCGCTCTTTCCTATCGCACCCGGCACGGACACCGCCGAGCGCATCATCGACACGCTGCCCGGCTACCGCGGCTATGGACCAGTGCGCATCGGCAATGCAGCGGTCGTCCAGCGCCAGAACGATACCTACGGCTCGATGGTGCTGACCGCCGCGCAGATGTTCTGGGACGAGCGCCTGCCACGCCACGGCGACTTGGAGCTCTACCGACGGCTGTGCGTGGTGGGGAACGAGGCGCACCGTGCGGCGTTGACTCCCGATGCCGGGCTTTGGGAATACCGCGAGCGCGAGGAAATCCACACTTTCTCCGCCGCCATGTGTTGGGCGGCGCAGCACAGGCTTGGCATGATCGCGCGCCGCGTCGGCATCGATTCGGAGTCGCGCGAGTGGCTGGCTCGTGCCGGCGTACTGCGGCAGGAAGTCCTGCAGCGCGCCACCGCGGCAGATGGGTGGCTGTCCGGGGTCCTCGATCGGGAGATGGCTGACGCCTCGAGCCTCGTGCTGCCCGAGATCGGCCTGCTGCGTTCCGACGACCCGCGTTTCCATGCCACGCTCGACATGGTCGGCAAGCGTCTGGTGAAGAACGGCTTCGTCATGCGCTACGTCGAGGCCGACGATTTCGGCAAACCGTCGAATGCCTTCCTGCTTTGTACCTTCTGGTATATCGATGCCCTGGCGAGCGTCGGCCGGCGCGAGGAAGCGCTCGAGCTCTTCAACAACGTCTTGGGACAACGCAATCACGTCGGGCTGTTGTCGGAGGATCTCGACCCGCGCACCGGTGAGCTGTGGGGGAATTTCCCGCAGACCTACTCGCAGGTCGGCATGATCCTGTCCGCCATGCGCCTGTCGCGAAGCTGGGAGGAAGGCCTATGGCACGCCTCATAATCGTTTCCAATCGCGTACCGATTCCCAAATCGCGTGGCGCCTCCGCCGGCGGCCTTACTGTCGCCCTGCGCGACCTGCTGACGCCGGGCACGATGTGGTTCGGATGGAGCGGGCGGTTGTCCGCCGATCCGTCGCTGCAGCCTTCGCTCGTCGAGGCACGCGGCGTCACCTATGCGACCATCGATCTCAAGGCCGACACCTATCGCGGCTTCTATGTGGGCTTCGCCAACGGCGCTTTGTGGCCGCTGCTCCATTTCCGGCTGGGCCTGATGCAGTATCGCCGCGAGGACTATGACGACTACTTGTCCGTCAACCAGACCTTCGCGGAGTCGCTCGGTCAGGTGGTGCAGGCCGACGACACCGTCTGGGCGCACGACTATCATCTAATCCCGTTCGCCCGCATGCTTCGCCAGCAGGGCTTTCACGGGCCGCTCGGGTTCTTCTTGCACGTGCCGTTCGTGCCGCCGTCGATGCTCGAGGCGATGCCGGTCGGCCGCGAGCTGGTAGCCGATCTCTGCGCCTACGACCTCGTCGGTTTCCAGACCGAGGAGCATGCGCGCGATTTCCGCGACTGCGCCCAGCGATTGCTGGGCGCCACGGTGAAGGGCGAATGGGTACGGCTCAACGGGCGCAGCATGCGCGCCTTCGCCGATCCGATCGGCATCGACGCCGAGTCGTTTCACCACGACGCCGAGCGTGCCGCGAACGACAACCTCGTAAAGCGGGTCGCGGGAAGCTTGGCCGGGCGTGCGCTCGCGATCGGCGTCGACCGGATGGACTATTCCAAGGGTCTGCCGCAACGCTTCGAAGCCTATGGCCGACTGTTCGAGCGCCACCCGGAGCATCGCCGGCGCGTCCACTTCCTCCAGATCTGTCCGCGTTCACGCGAGGAGGTCGACGAATACCGCAAGCTCCGGATCGAGCTCGATCGTCTGACGGGTCGCATCAACGGCCGCTTCTCGGAGTTCGACTGGACGCCCCTGCGCTACAGCGCCCGCGCCGCTCCGCGTACCACGTTGGCCGGCCTTTATCGCATCGGCCGCATCGGTCTGGTGACGCCGCTGCGCGATGGCATGAACCTCGTTGCCAAGGAGTTCATCGCCGCCCAGGCCGACGAGGATCCGGGCGTCCTCGTGCTGTCGCAATTCGCAGGCGCCGCCCAGGAGCTGACCGAGGCGTTGATCGTCAATCCCTTCGACCCCGACGCCATCGCCGACGCCATGCACCACGCGCTGATCATGCCGGCGGCGGAGCGCAAGGAGCGCCATCAGGCGCTGCGGGAGAAGGTGTTTCGCAGCACCGCGCAGGCCTACTGCATGCGCTTCATGGAAGCGCTGCTGTCGATCAAGGCCCAGTCGGTGCCGCGCGCCGTGGCTTGATCGCGGCGCCGCCGCTCGGCGCCAGTGGTGACCGCGTGTGGCATGGTCTGCCCTGCCAAAGCCGTCTGACTCCGTAACGTCGAAAGCTCCTTCGTTCGAGACCCGCGAGAGACCATCGATCAAAGACCGGGCGATCAACATTCGATCGAACGGATCCCAATGGGGACCGTCCAGAGCTCCGGCGCGCTCGGCGTGAATGAATGGTCTAAGTCGGCATCGGCGAAGTTGCTAACTCTCTTAGCCAATTCAAACCCAGCGCGCCGGCGAGGTGCCGAGCGGTTCGGCGGGCTTGGCGTAGAAGGCGGGCGTCTCGCTGAATTCGATGACGGGCTTGAGATGGCGCAGATGGCCAAGCGGACCGTCGCTTTCCATCAACAGGCTTGCCAGTTCCCGGTCGGGCAGGTCGGCGACGCCCGCGCTCGCGTCGACGGTGCCGAGGCTTGCGAGCCAATGTGCCACCTGCACGAGCGATACCCGCACCAGCCACGAGCCGCCCTGCTCGACGCGTCGCGCGAGGGCGACCATGGCGCCCAGCGCGCCGAGATAGCCTGCGATGTAGTCGAGTGCCTGCACCGGCAAGTTGCGCGGCTGCGGCAACGAGCCCTGCGTGGCAGCGAGTCCCGTGACGTTCTGTACGATCGAATCGAACCCGCGTCGCGACGCCCACGGTCCTTCGTGGCCATAGGCGCAGATGCTGACGCAGACGATGCCCGGCCGAAGGGCCGCAACCTGTTCGGGCGCGAAGCCGCGGTTGGCCAGTGCGCCGGGCCGGTAGCCCTGGGTGAAGATGTCGGCGTCGCCGATCAGGCTCTTCAGGATTCCCACACCGTCAGGGTCGCGCAGATCGATCCAGGCGCAGCGCTTGCCGTGGCCGGTGTCCATCAAGAGCTCGGCCTGATAGGGCAGGTGAGGCGCCACGACATGCAGCACGTCGGCACCGTTTTCCGCCAGCACGCGCCCGCTGGTTGGCCCCGCCAGCACCCGCGTGAGATCGAGCACGCGAACGCCCGACAGGGGCCGGTCGCCTGAGGCAAGCAACCGCGCTGGCGACTCGCCGATCTTCACGATGTCGATCAGCGGTAGTCGAGCAATGGCGATGCCGTGCGCATGGGCGAGCCATTCCTCGCGGCTGCGCGTCAGTCCGCCCACGCAGTTCCCGGCGGCGATCGCCTCTTCGAGCGCGACGCCATCCCATTTGGCGACCGCGGCGGCCAGCGCTTCCTTGCTGTCGCCAGCAGCACCCGAGATGCGCAATGCGCCTGCACGGTGATGCGGATGGTTGGTGTGAATGAACATATGCCGCCCATCGCGGGTCGGATAGTGGCCGGTGAGCGGATCCCATGCGACGGGCTTCTCGCCGTTGCGCCGCACATAGGTATTGGAGCGCAACGAGGCTGCGGCAGCGTGGCGATCGACGGCTACCGCCTGAGGCTTGCCGGACCGCAGGCGCCAGAGATCGGAGACGGCGAGGCCGACTGCCCCCAGCGCCGCCGCACCCGCCTCGGCGATGCGCCAGGGCGTACGGAAGACCGGGTCGCGGCCGCCGCCGATCGCGAGCGCATCGTCGGCACGTCTTTGGCGGCCAAGAAGAGCCAGGATGTCGTGGCTCAGGCCCTCGCTCATGAGTCGGCCATGATCTGCGTCAACAACGCCATCAGCGCTTCGGGGCAGGTGATGTGCGGATTGTGACTAGCCTCGATCTCATAGTATTTCCAGCCGGCCTCGCTTCTAGCGCGTTCGCCGAACTGGCGGAACACGTCTCCCGGTCGGCTCTTCTTCGCGTAGATGTAGTGGCGCGGCGGCGCCGGCTGCTTCGACGCGAGTCGAATGCCCTGCTCGAACGTCTTGATCGGCTGCGGTCGGCGGCGGGGGCTTGCCCAGGCGAGATCCTCGGGCGCGGTGTCCGGCGGCATGGGGTTGATCGGGATTCTCCAGCCGTCGCCTTCCTTGACCGCACCTGCTCGCATATTGGCTTCGGCCTTGGAACCGACGAGGTCGAACAGGCTCTGTCCGTCGCTCGGTGCAAAGGCGTCGAGGTAAATGACACGCCGGATACGGCCGCCGGCCTGGTCGGCCACGCCGGTCGCCACCATGCCGCCGTAGGAATGGCCGAGCAGGACGACGTCCCTCAGGTCCTCGAAATCGAGCACGGAAACGACGTCCTGGATGTGCGTCGCGAGGTCGATGTCGGGACGAGCCAGATGGGCGCGATGTCCGAGCCCGGTGTAAGTAGGCGAAAAAAACTCATGCCCGGCAGCTGCGAACAGAGGCCGCATCTTCTTCCAGGCCCAGGCGGCCGACCAGGCGCCATGCGCCAAAACGATACAAGCCATGTCTCCTCCTCGGACTGGCGGCGGTCCGATCTGGATGCTATTACGAAGCACTCGCAATAACCCCAATGTCCGACCATCCCCTTACCAGCGATCGCACGATAGCACTGGGCGAAGCACCGGTGGGCTTCCGTGGCCGCATCCTGGCGCTCGATGTGGATCGCGCCCAGGGGGCCGGGCTGCCGGGCCACGAGCTCGAGCGGCGACTGATCGAACTTGGCTTCGTCGAGGGCGCCGACGTCGAACTCCTGCATCAAGGTCTGTTCGGCGGCGATCCGATCGCTGTCCGCGTCGCCGCCTCGACTATCGCCTTGCGCCGGCGGGAGGCGATGGCCGTCGTCGCCTCATCTGGAGGGAGCATACCGTGAACGGCGTGGTTGATCTGGCGCCGCCACCGGCCGGAACCGCCGGCCCGCTGTCGTCCCTGTCGGCGCCGGTCGTGGCGCTGGTCGGCAATCCCAATTGCGGCAAGACGGCGCTCTTCAATGCGCTGACCGGCAGCCGGCAGAAGGTCGCCAACTACCCCGGCGTCACGGTCGAGAAGAAGACGGGTCAACTGACCACGCCCGCGGGCCGCGCCGTCAGGGTGGTCGATCTGCCGGGCACCTATTCGTTGCGTGCACGCTCGCCGGACGAGGAGATTACCCGCGACGTCGTGCTGGGCCGCCTGGCCAGCGACGTCTCGCCCGATCTGATCGTCTGCGTGGCCGATGCGTCGAACCTGCGCCTGGCGCTCAGGCTCGTGCTCGAGCTGAAACGGGTCGGGCGGCCGGTGCTGCTCTCGCTCAACATGATGGATATCGCGCGCAAGCGCGGCATCGAGATCGACCTCGAGAAGCTCGCTTCGGCCCTCGGAGTACCGGTCGTAAGCTCCATCGCCGTGCGCCGCGGCGGCACCGACGAGTTGCTGGCCGGGCTCGATCGCGCGCTCGGCCGCGATGTGACGGGCGGGCCGTCCGATTGGCATGCACCCGACGCCCGCGAACTGCGCAGAGCACAGCGCGAAGCGGATCGCTTGCTGAGGCTCGTGGTCCAAAACGAAGGCCGGCTCGATCCGGGAACGGCCAGGGCGGATGCTATCCTGCTCCATCCCGTCGCTGGTATCGTCGTCCTTCTTGCCATCCTGTTCGTGGTGTTCCAGGCCGTCTTCGCCTGGGCACGGCCGCTGATGGATCTGATCTCCGAGGTCTTCACCTGGTTTGGCGCGCTGGTGGGGGCCGCGCCGCTGCCCGAGATCCTGCGCAGTTTCCTGAAGGACGGGGTGATCGCGGGGGTGGGCAGCGTCGTCGTCTTCCTGCCGCAGATCGTGATCCTGTTCTTCTTCATCCTGCTCCTGGAAGACCTGGGCTACATGGCGCGGGCCGCCTTCCTGATGGACAAGATCATGGGGGGCGCCGGCCTGCACGGACGTGCCTTCATTCCGCTCCTCTCCTCGTTTGCCTGCGCCATTCCCGGCATCATGGCCACGCGCGTGATCGACGATCGGCGCGACCGGCTCACCACCATCCTGGTGGCGCCGCTGATGACCTGCTCGGCGCGCATTCCCGTCTATACGCTGATCATCTCGGCCTTCGTTCCAGACCGAGAAGTCTGGGGGTTCGCCGGTCTGCAGGGCCTGGTGATGTTCGGCCTCTATGCCAGCGGCATCCTGGCCGCCCTTGGCGTTTCGTTCGTGGCCAAGCGCCTGTTCTGGCGCAGCGAGGCCGGCGAGCCGTTCATGCTCGAGCTCCCCGACTACAAGATACCGCAGCTCAAGAGCCTCGCCCTCGGCATCTGGGCCCGCGCGCTGGCGTTCCTGAAGCGCGCCGGCACGACCATCCTGTCGATGATGATCCTGATCTGGGTCCTCGCCTCGTTCCCGATGGCGCCGCAAGGCGCAACCGAACCCGCGATCGACTACAGCTTCGCCGCCATGATCGGGCATGCAATCGAGCCGCTGACCCGGCCGCTAGGCTTCAACTGGCAGATCAACGTGGCGCTGATTCCCGGCATGGCGGCGCGCGAGGTAGCCGTCGGTGCGCTCGGCACGATCTACTCGATCGACGGCGGTGAGAGCGCCGCCGAGAAGATCGGCCAGGTGCTGGCCGGCCAGTGGAGCCTCGCGACCGCGCTGGCGCTGCTCGCCTGGTACGTCTTTGCGCCGCAATGCGCCTCGACCCTGGCCGTCATCCGGCGCGAGACCGGCAGCTGGAAATGGATGGCGGTGACGTTCTTCTACATGCTGGCGCTTGCCTATGCCGCGGCGCTGCTCGTCTTCCAGGTCGCCGCGGCGTTCGGCGCCAGCTGAGCCGATCCATCTTCGGGTTGGACGAGCTTTGCGCGACGGGCTATGCCGCCTGCCGATGGCTCCCGGGCATGCGGTGAGACGATGAGCGACCCCGGCGTGAAGGACAAGGTACGTGCCCTGCTTGATCGGCTGCCGGACGATTGCACCTTCGCCGACGTGCAGCGGGCGATCGCCGTGCTGATGTGGCCGAAGCAGAATGACGGCAGCCTCAGGGCGCCGGAGCGCCTGCCGCCGGAAGAAGTGAAGCGCCGTCTGCGCGAATGGTTGAAATCGGAGAAGAACGAATGAAGGACCGGGTGTCGATCGATCTCAAGGACGGCGTGGCCGACGTTCGCCTGATCCGGGCCGACAAGATGAACGCGCTCGATCCGGCGATGTTCGAGGGCATCCTGGAAGCCGGGGAAAAGCTTGCCGGAATGAAGGGCCTCCGAGCGGTGGTGCTGTCGGGCGAGGGCAAGGCCTTCTGCGCCGGCCTCGACATGGGGAGCTTTGCCGCCATGAAGGACGGCGGAAACCAGGAAGGCGACAAGGTGCCGGGCGTGCGCGATCTCACTCGGCGCACCCATGGCATCGCCAATCGGCCCCAGCAGTGTGCGTGGGTGTGGCGCACCCTTCCGGTGCCGGTGATTGCCGCGGTGCATGGCGTGGCCTTCGGCGGCGGCTTCCAGATCGCGCTCGGCGCCGACATGCGCTACGCGACCGCCGATGCGCGCTTCTCGGTGATGGAGATCAAATGGGGCCTCGTGCCCGATCTCGCGGGCACCCAGCTCATGCGCCATCTTGCGCGCGAGGATGTCGTGCGCGAGCTCACCTATACCGGCCGCATCTTCGACGGCGAGGAGGCCGAGAAGCTGGGGTTCGTGACCCGCGTCGTCGACGATCCCCGGGCCATGGCGTTCGAAACCGCGCACGCGATCGCCTCCAAGAGTCCCGATGCGGTGAGGGCGGCCAAGCGTCTGCTCAATCTCGCCGTCGCGTCCGACGCGGCGACCGGCCTGATGGCCGAATCGGCCGAGCAGCAGAAGCTGATCGGCTCACCCAACCAGCTCGAGGCCGTCATGTCGAACCTTCAGAAGCGGGCGGCCAGCTACCGGGATTGAGCAGAGTGAAGCGGAAGGTCCTCATCATCGATCCGTCCCTGCGCTCTGCCGACGGCCATCATCTCGGCGTCCTGCACCGATTTCAGACGGAACTGGCGAAACTGCACCTCGGAAGCGTGAGCCTGGTGTCGCTTCACGCGTCCGATGACCTGAGGCGCGAAGCGACACTTGTCCCGACGTTCGAGAAGTCCATCTACTATCGCACGCAATGGACCCCGGCGGAATTCGACGACGGCGCACGGACGTTTTGCGCGGACTTGCGCCGCGCGATGCGAGAGGTGCGCATCCGGCCCGACATCATGATTTTTCCTGCGGCGGATCAGGTCACCCTGTCGGGTTTGGCCCGCTATCTGGCCCGCCATCGGCGCCGAAATCCTCCCGAGGTCCTGCTCTGGCTGATGATGGCGCCGCACTACAAGAAGTCCATCGACGATCCGTCCACGGCGAGCCTCATGGTCGAATACCAGGAGGCTTTCGACGCCCTGCGCAGGGCGGTGGCCAACGATGCCCGGATTCACGTCTGCTGTGAGACAAGCGCGATGGCTGCCGCCTATGCGCCTCATGTGGGACTCAAGATAGAAACCGTGATCGTTCACAAGCTCATCGAACGCCCGAGAGAGCGGCGCGTCCGTGGACCGGGTGATCCGATCAAGGTCGTCTGCACCGGCAACGCCAACGCCGCGAAGGGCTATTCCCTGCTCGCGGACGCCATCGATGGCCTGAACCGGGCACGCGACGATCTCGAGTTCCTGATCCACGGCACGGTCGAGCAGACGGACTACCCGGAAGGCCGGCAGGTCCTGCAACGTTTGGCGGGACTTGCTCCCAACGTCACGGTGCGAACCGACGTGCTGTCGACAGAGGACTATCTCGCCTGGCTGTCGCGGGCCGACCTCCTTCTCCAACCCTACGATCCGTTGGTCTACCGGACGCGTGGTTCGGGCGTGTTCGCCGAGGCGATGAAGCTCGGCATTCCCGTTGTCGCCACGAACGGTTGCGACTTCTCCAGGGCCGCGATCGAGCAGGGCAGGGCCGTCGGCATGGAGGACTTCAGCGCCGAGAGCCTGGTGCGCGCCGTCCTGACCGCGGCAGACGGCCTCGAGGAGATTTCCGTCCGTGCAGCAAGCTTCGCGGCAAGCCTTGGCGTCGACAGGAGCCTCGAGATGCTGCTTGCGAGGACCGCCGCAGCCGCCAAGACGCGGCAAGGATGGTTCGACAAGGCGCTGAAGCAATGGCCATGGAGCGCGGCCACCCAGCACGATCGCGTTGCCTGATCGGAGAAGCCATGAATCGCCAGTGGCTCTATGCCAAGCCGCCCGTCGGCAAGATCGCCGAAGATACGTTCCAGTGGGTCGAGACGGCCATTCCCGTGCCGCGCGACGGCGAGGCGCTGGTGAGGACACGCATGCTGTCGCTCGATCCTGCCAACCGTGCATGGATGATGGGCAAGACCTATCGCGATGCGCTGGAGCCGGGCCGAGTGATGAGCGGCTTTGCGATCGGCGAGGTCGTGGAGTCGAAGGCGCCGGGCCTCGCCAAGGGCGATATCGTCGAGGGCGACTGGGGCTGGCAGGACTATGCCGCGCTCCCGGTACGACAACTTGCGAAGCGTGACACGAAGGCGCCGCTCGAGCTGCTGATCGGGCCGCTCAGCGTCACCGGTCTCACCGCCTATTTCGGCTTGCTCGAGGTGGGACGGCCCAAGCCCGGTGACACGGTGCTGGTCTCGGCCGCAGCCGGCGCCGTCGGCTCCATGGTGGGCCAGATCGCGAGGCTCGCCGGCTGTCGCGTGGTCGGCACGGCGGGCGGGCAGGACAAGTGTGACTGGCTTACGGCGGAACTCGGCTTCGATGCGGCGGTCGACTACAAGGCCGGCGCGGTGCGGCGCGCCCTGGCTGCTGCCTGTCCGGACGGTGTCGACGTCTATTTCGACAACACTGGCGGGCCTGTGCTCGAAGCCGCCCTGTCGCTGATGAACCTGCGCGGGCGCATCGTTTGTTGCGGCAACGTCTCGCAATACGACGTCGAGAAGCCTGCGCCGGGCCCGATGGCCGTGCCGGGACTGGTGGTGACCAAGCGCCTGCGCCTGGAAGGCTTCATCGTCATGGATTTCTACGACCGCCGCGGCGAGGCCGAGGCGCGCCTCGCGAAGTGGGTGGCGGACGGCCGGATCAAGGCGATCGTCGACGTGGTCGACGGCCTCGAGAACGCGCCCGAGGCGCTGATCGGCCTGTTCGATGGCAAGAACCGCGGCAAGAGGGCGGTGCGCGTTGGTTGACAGTGAATGTCCCTGGCGATACCTAACCATCAAGTTAAGTATTTTGAGGCGTTCCCATGTCGCTGGTCCTGCACGGCCATCCCTTCTCGTCCTACACGCAAAAGATCCTGACTGCGCTCTACGAAAACGTGACGCCGTTTGCCTGGTGCGTGCTGGACGGGCCGGCCGCCTTCGAGGAGCTCGCCGGGATGTGGCCGATCCGGCTGATGCCGGTGCTGGTCGACAGCGGCATGCCCGTCATCGAATCGACCATCATCATTGAACATCTGACGCTCGCCCATCCGGGGCCCGTTTGTCTCATCCCGACCGACCCGAAGGCGGCGCTCAAAGTGCGCTTCCTCGACCGTTTCTTCGATTGGTACATCATGACGCCGATGCAGAAGATCGTCGGCGACAAACTGCGTCAGGAGGGCGAACGCGATCCCAAGGGGGTCGCCGACGCCAAGTCGAGGCTGGACGTGTCCTATGGCTGGCTGGAAAAGGAGCTGTCCGGCCGGCAGTGGGCCGCAGGTGATGTCTTCACGCTCGCCGACTGCGCCGCCGCGCCGGCACTCTTCTACGCCGATTGGGTACACCCGATCGGCGTAGAATTCGGTATGGTGCGGGCCTATCGAGCGCGATTGCTCGCGCGTCCGTCCTTCGCCCGCGCCGTCGAGGAAGCGCGGCCGTTCCGGCCGCTTTTTCCA
>NZ_DATBFE010000155.1:0-5849 GCF_036558665.1 Reyranella sp.
AGCCGTCGATCCACCGGGACACGCGCGAAGCGACTTCGATATTTTCGTGGAGGTCGCCAACCGGCTGGGATTCAAGGACCGCGATGAGGCGCCGCTGATCCCTTTCAGGGAGCCCAGGGAGGCGTTCGAGGAATGGCGCAAGGTGTCGCGCGGCCGGCCCTGCGACTACTCCGGCATGACCTACGAATTGATCCTGCAAATGGGCGCGGTCCGCTGGCCTTGCAACGAGCGGCACCCCCGCGGCTGCGAGCGCCTGTATGAGGATCTCAAATTCTGGACCGGTATCGACGAGTGCGAAAGCTACGGTGCCGATTTCCTGACCGGCAACAAGAATACCCGTGGCGACTACGAGCGGATCGATCCCAAAGGCAAGGCTTTCCTGAGGCCGGTGCACTGGCGGCGACAGCCGAACCCGACCTCCGACGACTACCCGTTCGTGCTCATCACCGGGCGCGTGGTCTATCATTTTCACACCCGCACCAAGACCGGCCGGTCCGTGGCGCTGAACGAGCGAGCGCCGCTGCCCTATGTCGAGATGCATCCCGCCGATGCCGCTCGCCTGGAGATCGGGCTCGGCGACCTGGTCGAGATCACGTCGCCGAACGGGCGGTGGGAAGGGGTGGCGATGGTGGTCGATACGGTCCGTCGCGGGGAGGTGTTCGTGCCGTTTCACTACGGCCACGGCTCGCAGTCAGCCAACCAGCACACCTGGTACGCGCGCGACCCGATCAGCCATCAGCCGCAGCTCAAGTCCTCGCCCGTTGCCGTCCGCCGACTGAGCTTCGGGCAGCCCGAGCCGTGGCTGCTGGCACGGCTCGCGGAGCTGAACGGGCAATCCGCGGAGCCGTTCGCTGCCCGGGAGTTCGGCGGAACCGTAAACCGCGTGGTTCAACCGTAGCGTACCGCGATCATCCCTGCTTGCGCGGAGCTGCCAGCACCACCGCGGCCTCTGCCGTCAGCAGCAGGAAGGTGAAGGTCTCCTGCAGGTACAGTGTGACGGTGGTTTCGGTATGGCTGAGGTAGCCGATGGAGATGTCCTGGCCGATGTGCAGCTCGAAATCGCCACCGCGCGTCGACACCACCATGCCTCCCTCGAGGGCCGGGGCCCAAACGATCTCGCCGTCTACAAGGCGCCGGATGTGCTGGAGGACCGGGTAGCCATCATCGCTGCCTCCACTCATGGCGGTATAGGGTTTCGCACCCAGCAGGAGTGCGTAGGGGCCGTTGACGCCGGCGAGGCGCAATTGACTTACCGCCTCCGCCACTGCGCCAGGATAGGCCTCTACGTCGGCCGGGAGCGTCAACATCGGATTGCTGGTGCCTTGGCGGATGCCTTGGATTCCGGCCGATGCGTAGCCCTCGAACACGGCTCGATCTTCGGCAAAGGCGATCTTGCGCGCCGCGTCCTTCAACGGCGACCAGTCCGAATCATTTGCGCCGCGTTCCACGTCGTCAATCGCCTGGCGCGCCAGTTCGAACGGAACGCGCAGTTCCACGAGCGCCTTCGCCTCGCGTTGCGCGGCCTGTATTCCGTCGCCCGTCGTTTCGATCTGCCGGAGATGACCGGCGCCGACCGCCGAGAACTCGAAACCCTTGGGGCCTTTCACATCGACCACGCGTCGTGCCGCCAGGTAGCGCTTGAGGGTGCGGGACGCCTCCTCTTCGATCTGGGCCCATGCGCCGTCGGAGATCGGGGCAAGTTCCCGGTAAAGGTTATTCATGTGTCGACTCTTCCCTCAGAGAACCGATGCCAAGCGAACCATCGGACGATGGCTGTCGTAACCGTGCCGTCTCGGTTCCGAATCCGTCCGCCGGCGGACCGGCGGATGGCGTCGCGCTCTCGGCGGCGACATTCTCCAGGAATGTTGTTGACGGCACGAAGAACAGCGTGCCGGTGACGGCGCGACTGAAGTCCAGCAGCCGGTCGTAGTTGCCCGGCGGCCGACCGACGAACATGTTGATCAGCATCTGCTCGATCCTGTGCGGGGACCGTGCGTAGCCAATGAAATAGGTGCCGAACTCGCCCTTTCCCACGTCGCCGAACGGCATGTTGTCCCGCAAGATCTCCAGCTGCTTTCCGTTCTCCACGATCGTCGTCAAGGCGTTGTGAGCGGAGGTCGGCTTCACGGCATCGTCCAGTTCGATGTCGGACAGCTTGGTCCTGCCCATTATCTTTTCCTGCTGCTCGGTGGGTAGCGCGTTCCAGGCTTTCACATCATGAAGGTACTTCTGGACGATCACGTAGCTCCCGCCGGCAAACGTGGCGTCCTCCTCACCGATGATCGTGGCATCGACAGCGGCCTCGTCCGTCGGGTTTTCCGTGCCGTCGACGAAGCCGAGAAGATCGCGTTCGTCGAAGTAGGTGAAGCCGTGCACTTCGTCGACCGGAGAGACTGCGTCGCCGAGCCGGGACATGATCTGTGTCGCGAGCTCGAAGCACAAATCCATGCGCGCGGCACGGATATGGAAGAGGATGTCGCCCGGTGTTGCCGGGGCATGATGCTCGCCGCGGATCTCGCGAAATGGATGCAGCTCCTTCGGCTTCGGATCTCCGAAGAGCCGATCCCAGGCATCCGAACCAAACCCCATGACACATGACAGGCGGCCTTCGAGGTCGCGAAAGCCTACCGCACGCAGAAGGGCAGCCAGATCTCCGCAAAAAGCCCGCACGGCGCTACGATGTTCCGGCTGGGAGTTCACGGTCACGACAAGAAAGATCGCGGCGCGCGTCAACTGCGCGACGACCGGTTGCGGATTAACAGACGGCACCACTCCTCCTCAATTGCCAATCGTTGCATGATGACGGATGGCGTGCAATCACCCCGCAAGACTGAGATATCTCGCAAGGTCGAGCACAGTCGTCTCAACGAGCCGCCAGATCCGAAATCGACTGATCGTTGCCGAGCAAGTGGCGCGGCGGCATAGGCGTCTCACGCCCGCACGAGCCACTGCGGCAGACGCACCACGCGCAGAAGGCCGGCCGCGCTGGAGAGGCTGTGGACCGACCGGCGCGCCTCGAGAAACAGATGACGCAGGAGGAGACGGTCGGTCGTGCCGGCCGGTTCCTCGACGAACGACAGCCGGTGAAGGGAATAAAGGCCGGCGAGGCAAGCCATGCCGAAGAAGAAGGTCCAGGAGTGGAAGTCGAGCACCTGCAGCGTGATGTCTTCCTGGCCGCCCTTCCAGGTGAGGGCGAGGGTGAGCTGATGGCTGGCAAAGAAGTCGGCAAACAGGCCGCCCAGGATCGGTGCCACTGCGGTGCAGCTCGCCGTGATCACGCTGTTGGCGGCAAGATAGGCAGTGGCCTGTCCGGGCGGCGACAGCTTCATCGCGATATTGCCGGAGGCGAGCCCGACGCCCGCCGTCGACAGGCCCATCAGGATATGAACGCCGATCAGGAAATAGAACAGCATCGGCTGCATCCAGCTCACGCCGGTAATCGTCCAGGCCAGGATGCAGACAAGGAACAGAGGCGCGGCGATGCCGAGCACCGCCTTGTTGCTGAAGCGGTCGATCAGAGCGCCCCACAGTCCGAGAGCCGCGAGATTGCTGAGCTGGCTCGCGATCGTGAGGCCGAGGATCGACGTCAGGGAATAGTCCAGCGTCTTCAGCATGTAGATGGCGAAGAAGGGCGCGGCCAAATTCGCCGCGAAGTTCCACGACGACAGGAAGAAGAGCAACCGCCGGAAGTTGCCATCGCGCAGCGGCGCCAGGAGCAGGGCAATCGGATGGGCGATCTTCTCCACTGGCGCCATCGGGCGGTCCGGCGTGATCCGCAACAGATAGACACCGAGGAAGCCGATCGCGGCGCTCAGCGCGAACAGGATCGTATAGCCGGCGGCCGCATGCTCGGGGACATGCGCTTTCCAGGTGTCGATCAGGACGCTGCCGACGAGGGCGAGCGCAATGGAAACGGCAGTGGTCGCCATCGTGCGGCGTCCGAAGAACCGGCCGAATTGCGATGCCGGAACCAGATCCCGCATCCAGGAATTCCAGGCGCAGCCGCCGACCGCGGCCATGCCCTGGTAGATCGCGAGCGAGACGATGAGCGTCACGACGCCGGCTGCAGTGGGAAGCAGGGGAGCGGCAGCCGCGCCGAGCAGAAAGACACGGCCGATGCCGGCTGCCCAGACGCAGACGTCACGGCGGGCACGCAGGCGCTCGACCACGAGGGTGGCGGGAATCTGCAGGAGTTGCACGAAGAAGGGAACGGCCGCCAGCACGCCGATGGCGAGGTTGTCGGCGCCGAGCGCGACCGCGAATCCGGCCAGGAAGACGCCCGTGGTCAGCGTCCCCATCGCTTCGCTGGCAATCGCGTCGTAGAGGATGAGGCGCAGCGTGTGTTGTTCTTGGGGATCGCCCGGTGGCGCTTCATGGCCAGCGACGCGTTCGTTTTCGGTCTTGCGGTCGAGCATTTCCGTTCCTTGGCACATCGCGCGTCGGACCGTCGAACGATCCTGATCAACTCTTGATCCCGGCGAGCCAATCTAGACAGCCGGATGCCGCCGCCAGAAGCCGGGCCTGCGGACGCTTTCGTACCAAACGTGCTGACCCGGCCCGGCCTTCGACCAAGGTCGCATTGACGCGGCAGCGCTTGCCCTCGCAACTTGGCCAACCCGAGTCTGTCCAGTCCAGTGGGTTGGAGAAGGCTGGTCTGGAGACGTGGAATTTCGGTACGCAATTCGAGCGCGAGACTCGAATGCACTCAACAGGAGGAAGCGATGACACAGCGTGTTCATTCCAATGCCCTGTCGCGGCGTGGGCTGTTGCAGGCGAGTACGGCGCTGGCCGGGGCGTCGTTGGCCTCGCCGTTTCTGGCCCTTCCGGCGCTGGCGGACGACCACCCGGCGATCGGGACCTATCCCGATGGATCGAGCGGCTCGTCGGTCTACGTCGGCATCACCTGCCCGCGCACTGGTACCTATGCGGTGCAGGGCGAGGACGAGATCAAGGGTTGCGAGCTTGCAATCGAGCACATCAACAGCGGTCATCCGCTGATCAAGGCCATCTCGCCCAAGACGACCAAGGGCGTGCTCGGCAAGGAAGTGAAGTATGGCATCGCCGACGACGGCGCCAAGCCGAACAGTGCGGTGCAGAACATTTCGCGCTTCATCACCGAGAACAAGGCGGTAATGTTCACCGGCGGAACCTCGAGCGCCGTTGCGGTGGCCCTGAACAAGCTCGCGCAGCGCGAGAAGGTGCTCTACATGACGGCCATCTCCGGCTCGAACGACACGACCGGCAAGGATTGCGTGCGCTACGGCTTCCGCGAGTGTTTCTATGGTCAGACGGCCGCCGCGGGCGTCGGCCCGGTCCTGCTGAAAGCCTTCGGCAAGGGCAAGAAGGCCGCCTACCTGACGCCGGACTACACGTACGGCCACACCGTGCAGAAGTCGATGGAGGAGTTTCTCAACAAGAACGGCGGCTGGACGACGGCCACCAACCAGGTAGCGCCACTTGGTGCGCCGGACTACAGCTCCTATCTCCTGAACATCGCCAACTCGGGCGCCGACTTCCTGCTCAACATCAACTGGGGCCATGACGCGGTCCTGTCGATCCAGCAGGCCAAGCAGTTCGGCGTGCTCGGCAAGCAGAAGCTCGTGGTTCCCTATCAGACGCCGTTCCTGGCGCGCGAGGTCGGCGCCGAGCTGACCCAGGGTGTCTATGCGGCCACCGATTTCTGGTGGACGCTCGAAGACAAGTATCCAGTCGCCAAGGCATTCGTCGAATCCTTCTACAAGAAATTCGGCTATCGGCCGGAATGGGGCGCGGACAACTCCTACATGCAATTCGCGATGTGGGCCGATGCCTGCGAACGCGCCGGGACCTTCTATCCGCCCGACGTGATC
>NZ_DATBFE010000156.1:0-9954 GCF_036558665.1 Reyranella sp.
AAAAATCTACCGGCGGTCCAACGTCAGGGAGCAGAGCAATAACGAACGGATTTTATCTCCGGCTGGATGAAACGCGGGGCTCAGGTCACGGCCAACCGATCACTCGGGAGTGATCGGTTGCGACCAGGAATTGGTTCGACGGCCGCGCGCGACGGACGATGATACTGCGTATGCGCCTATGTCGCGCCGTCGCCTGCGGGCTCGGCCTGCTGTTGCTGCCACTGGTGGCCCGGGCCGACGACGCCTCCTATTGCGCAGCCTTGGGGGATTTGGCCTGGCGCTATATCGCCACCAGCGCCATGGACGGCGCGAGCAAGCCCGACCTCGAAACCAGGACCGCAATCGCCGAATGCGACCAAGGCCATTTCGCCGTCGGCATCCCCGTCCTGGAACGTAAGCTGCGCGACAACGGCATCACGCTGCCGAAGCGATCCACGGCGCGAGCTTTGTGAGGTCAGTCGCGTACGGCTCCGCCGCACAAATCGTCTGTGGCGTGTTGGCAGGTAGCATGGGTGCCCGCTTGGACCGTCATGCTTTTGGACCGCTTCCTATACCGAGCGTACTTCGCCAGCACCGCATCCCATGTAATGAAGTTCCAGTTATCGACATTCTCGCGGAGTTCATTTTTGAAGGACAGAACGAGCAAGAGTAGTCCGGTTCGTCCGTAGACTCGAAAAGAACATCGGAACATCCTCATTCACTTCCGGCGCTCGCAAATACTCAACAACCTGGTCAGGGACAGCCCGCTTCTTGGAGCAGACAAGGATGGCGACTTGATGCCAACTGAAAACAACCTCCCCGCAGGCGAGTGTGCGCTATGGCTACCGGCGTATGCATGTGCTGCTGCGGCGGGAGGGTTGGCTGATCAACGTCAAGCGCGTGCGCCGGCTGTACAATCTGGAAGGCCTGCAGATGCGGCTCAAACCGCCGCACCGCCGTCCCGGATCGATGCGTCCTTCGTCACGACATTGCGTGCCTTCGCCCGGCCCTCGAAATCTCCCGGCGAGGCCCTCAATGGCCACAGTCGGCCGGCTCGTGCCCCGGTAGATTGTCAGAGATGGCAAAAAAAGCGAAAGCGGGATCGCGGCCGCGCGTTTCCGGAAAGACAGCAACGAGGAGGCCGGTTCGACGGCCAGGCGGCGAAGAGACCGATGCGCTGGTCGTGCCGGTGCGGCTGGCGCCTGCCACGGTCGACGCGCTCGATCGATGGGCCGCGCGGGCCGGCATCTCGCGGCCGGAAGCGATGCGCCGCCTGCTCGAAGCGGCGCTGGGGGGCCTGGCGAGCTACGCTCCGATCGAGGGCCCGGACTGAGCCGGCAGCGACACGGACCTTTGGACAGGGAGAGGAGGGCAGACCATGATCACCGGAGGCTGCCATTGCGGCGCGATCCGCTATGAAGTCGAGGGCGAAGCGCTCACTCATGCGCTGTGTCACTGCACGGACTGTCGTCGCCACGCCGGTGCACCGATGGTCGGCTGGACGATGTATCCGGAAGGCGCCGTCAAGGTGACGAGGGGCACGCCCAAAGTCTACGCATCCTCGGAACACGGTCGGCGGCACTTCTGCCCCGACTGCGGCACCGGGCTCTTTTATGCCAATGAGGAAATGTTGCCGGGCAGGATCGATATTCAGAGCGCGACCTACGACGATCCCGACGTCGTTCCGGCGCGAGCGCACATTCAGGTCGCCGAACGGATCGGTTGGATGGCGCGCTCTCACGAACTGCCGGCGTTCGAGCGCTTCCCGCCGCAAGGGTAGCTCTGCCGACGCGGCGGCGGATGCTTCCGCGGACCGTCGAAACAACATCATGCGGGGACGGTGATCGTGCGGCTCACCGCACTTGTGCCTGGCACCAAGTGGGCATTTTTCGAAGCCGACCAATCGCTTGCCGGCTTCGCCGGTGACGCTGCGGCGGCTTTATCGGAGAGGCGTTGGCGCAGTCAGCGTCCATCGGGAAGCGTGCCGCCAAGAAGGCTCCGGAAGTTGTCCTGCAAATCGACCATCGCCCTCTTCGACAAGTCTTCGAGCTTCAGCACGACCTCTCGCCATTGCCTCGCTACCTCGCCACTGATTTGCGGAGTGGCATCCACGTTGAAGAAGAACTGGTAGTAGAGAAGGGTCGCGGCTTCGCGGATCTGATCGAGCTTCTTCGCGGTCGGCTTTGGGATGAAGATCTGCTTCTCACCGTAGAGTGCCGCGAATCCGTAGCCGATCTCCGCGGCCTTCTGCCCTCGTTCGCTTTGCGACGGCCCCTTCTGGGCCATCGGCCCGAGGGAAACGGCATAGTTGCCGAGAGCGCCGATAAACGCATGCAGCGATGCGTATACCTCCGCGATGACTTCAAGCCGCTTCTCGTGAAGCTTGCTGAAGACCAAGTGCCGCTCGTTGGCCGCCATCGCCAGGCTGGAACGAAGCCGCTCGATGGCGATGTCCGATTGCGCCTTCAGTTGCGCTTTGTGCGTTTCGAGCTTTTCGTCGTACTCGGCTTTGATGGCCGCCTTTAGTCTTTCGGACAGAACGGTCCTCAGTATCCAAAGCGCTGAGCCCGACCCGATGATGGCGCCGGCACCCCAGGCAAAGGCGAGGTTGACGGCCGCCCAAACGAAACTATTACCCTCCGGCATGGGAAGCATCTTTCCATGGTCGGGCGGCGTCACGCCATCGATCGAATTGGCATTTTCCACAGCTCGGATTTCCACCGAGCGCGCATCTGTCATCTGACGCATAACGCGTCGGCAGGCGCGACAGGAACTCCAATGCGCGAGTCGAGCTGCGCCGATACCAATCCTGTGCGGCAGGATGGCGGACAGGGCGGGATTCGAACCCGCGGTGGCTGTTACACCACGCACGCTTTCCAAGCGTGTGCCTTAAACCGCTCGGCCACCTGTCCAGTTCACAATCGCCGGGGCGCGGTCGGCCGCTCTTATAGCCTGACCGCCGGCCGGGGCAACGGCATCTTCCCACGGGCGGCGCCCTTGGCTAGGCTGGCTGCGGGTTGCGTGTGGGGGGAGTGATGGTCGTGTTCCGGGGCCTGGGATGGGTGCTGCTGGCCATGGCCGTAGCGGCGATCGTGCATGATTGCCTGGCCTGGTGGTCCGAAGGGTCGTTTCGCCTGATGCCGCTCGGCGAACTCTGGTCGCGCTTCGATTATGCCGCCGTCCATCCCGTGCAGGGCCATCCGTCGAGCCCGTTGTGGCGCGGCCTCGTCCTGCCGGTCCTGACGACGCCGGCGCTGCCGGTCTTCACCATCCTGGGCGTGATCCTGCTCTGGATCGGCCGCCGCATCGGCAGTCGCACCGATCCGCGTTTCCTCAGCAGCTCGCGGCCGCGGCGGCGTGGCAGCAGCAGCCTCTCCTGAGGATGCACTGGAGTGCACCCCAAAAGTGAGACACGGGGTGTGGTGAGGAAATGGCCTGAAGTGCCCATGGCATGGGCATCGGAGCTTTCTCATGCGCTGAGAAACCGTGAGAAACCAGGGCTGTTTTCCGAGAACTAGCGGCTGTCCATCTTCAGCGCCGCGATGAAGGCCGACTGCGGGATCTCGACGTCGCCCACCTGGCGCATGCGCTTCTTGCCCTTCTTCTGCTTCTCCAGAAGCTTCTTCTTGCGGCTGATGTCGCCGCCGTAGCACTTGGCCAGCACGTCCTTGCGCAGCGCGCTGATGGTCTCGCGCGCGATCACGCGGCCGCCGATCGCGGCCTGGATCGCGATCTTGAAGAGCTGGCGCGGGATCAGGTCCTTCAGCCGCTCGCACAGCGCTCGGCCGCGGCTCTCGGCGGCGTTCTTGTGCACGATCATGCTGAGCGCGTCGACCGGCTCGGAGTTGACCAGGATGGTGAGCTTCACCAGCTCGCTCTCCTCGTAGCCGGCCATCTCGTAGTCGAAGCTCGCGTAGCCGCGCGTCACCGACTTCAGGCGATCATAGAAGTCGAACACCACCTCGTTCAACGGCAGGCGATAGATCGCCATCGCCCGCGTGCCGGCATAGGTCAGCTCGACCTGCTGGCCGCGCCGCTCCTGGCAGAGCGTCAGCACCGCGCCGAGATGCTCGTCGGGCGTGATGATCGTCGCCTTGATCCACGGCTCCTGCATGCTCTCGATCTTGACCGGGTCGGGATAGTCGGCCGGATTGTGCAGCTCCATCTCCGTGCCGTCGGTCATCCTGACCTTGTAGACGACCGAGGGCGCGGTGGTGACGAGGTCGAGATTGAACTCGCGCTCCAGCCGCTCCTGCACGATCTCGAGATGCAGGAGGCCCAGGAAACCGCAGCGGAAGCCGAAGCCCAGCGCCGCACTGGTCTCGGGCTCGAAGTGGAACGAGGCGTCGTTCAGCCTGAGCTTGGCCAGCGACTCGCGCAGCGTCTCGAACTCCGCCGCGTCGGCCGGGAAGAGGCCGCAGAACACTACCGGCACCGAGGGCTTGAAGCCCGCCAGCATCTCGGTCGCGGGCTTTCTGTCGTCGGTGATCGTATCGCCCACCTTGCAGTCGGCGATGGTCTTGATGCCGGCGATGATGAATCCGATCTCGCCGGGGCCCAGCTCGGCCGCGTCGGTCGGCTTGGGCCTGAAGACCCCGACCTTGTCGAGATCGTAGGCGGCGCCGGCGGACATCATGCGGATGCGCAGGCCTTTCCTCAACACGCCCTCCATCACCCGCACCAGGGTCACGACGCCGAGATAGGGGTCGTACCAGCTGTCGACCAGCAAGGCCCTGAGCGGTGCGTTGCGGTCGCCCCTGGGCGGCGGCAGGCGCTTCACCATCGCCTCGAGGAGATCGTCGATGCCGAGGCCGGTCTTGGCCGAGACGCGGATCGCATCGGAAGTGTCGATGCCGATCACGTCCTCGATCTCCTTCGACACGCGCTCCGGCTCGGCCGACGGCAGGTCGATCTTGTTCAGGACCGGAATGATCTCATGGTCGGCCTCGATCGCGTGATAGGCGTTGGCCAGCGTCTGCGCCTCGACGCCCTGGCTCGCATCGACCACCAGCAGCGAGCCCTCGCAGGCGGCGAGCGAGCGGCTGACCTCGTAGGCGAAATCGACGTGGCCCGGCGTGTCCATCAGGTTCAGCACATAGGTCCTGCCGTCCTTGGCCGGATAGTCGAGCCGCACCGTCTGCGCCTTGATGGTGATGCCGCGCTCGCGCTCGATGTCCATGGAATCGAGCATCTGATCGTGGAACTCGCGCTCCGTCACGGCCCCGCAGCGCATCAGCAGCCGGTCGGCCAGCGTGCTCTTGCCATGGTCGATATGGGCGATGATCGAGAAATTGCGGATCAACGACAGGTCGGTCATTTCATACTCATTTGGACCGTGCGCATCTTGCGCGCTCAGGATCACGTGCGAGCCGGAGGATCGCGGTCCGGAAGACGACGATGAATTCTAACCACGCAGCACGGCGCCGGTTGCCTTCGTGACCTGCGCCACGATCTTGTCGCACACGGCTTCGATCTCGGCATCGGTCAGCGTGCGCTCCATGGGCTGCAGGGTCACCGTGACGGCGAGCGACTTCTTGCCGTCGGGCACACCCTTGCCGGCATAGAGGTCGAACACGCGGGCGGCCGAGATCAGGACCTTGTCGGCATTGCGCGCGGCGCGCACCAGCTTGTCCGCCTCCACGCCGGCATCGACCACGAAGGCAAAATCGCGCTCCACCGGCTGGAAGGGCGAGAGCACGAGGCGCGGCCGCGCCTTGGTGGCGCGCGCCTTGGGAAGTGGCGGCGCGTCGAGGAAGACCTCGAAGCCCGCGACAGGGCCCTTGAGGTCGGCGGCCGACACGATCTCGGGATGGAGCTCGCCGAACCAGGCCATCACGCGATCGCCGAGCTTCAACGTGCCCGAGCGGCCGGGATGGTACCAGTCCGGCGCGCCGGCCTGGGTCGCGAGATTGTCAGGGGCGCCGATCGCGGCCAGCACTGCCAGCGCATCGGCCTTGGCGTCGAAGGCATCGACGGTGCGCGGCGGGCCCGCCCAGTTGCGCGGCACCGCCAAGTTGTGGCGCAGGCCGGTCGCCATGCGCACCTGGCCTCGCGGCGTCGCGTCCCTGTACTGCGGGCCGACCTCGAACAGCGCCGGATCGCGCAGTCCGCGCGCCTCGTTGCGGGACGCGGCGTCGATCAGGTTGGGCAGGATCGAGGGCCGCATGGTATCGAGCTCGGATGCGATCGAGTTCAGCAGCCGCAGATCGGCGCCACCGCCGCCGAAACGTTGCGCGTGCTTCAAGGGCAGGAACGACCAGGTCACGACCTCGTTCATGCCGCGCGCGGCAAGTGCGCGGCGGGCCAGCGGTACACGCCGCTGCACGGAATCGCGCACCGGCTTGGAGGTGGTCGACAGCGGCGGCAACGACACGGCCGGAATGCGGTCGTAGCTCCAGACGCGCGCCACCTCTTCCACCAGATCGGCCTCGCCGACGATGTCGGGACGCCAGGACGGGACGGCGGCCGTCCACGGACCGGTACCGGTCATCGTGAAGCCGAGCTTGGTCAGGATGTCGGCGGTGTCCGGGGCCGGCACGTCAAGCGCAGCCAGGGTCTTCACACGGTCGCGGCGCAGCGTGTAACTGCGCTGCCAGTTCGGCATCACGCCGCTCGAGACGATCTCGCTCGCCTCGCCACCGCACAGCTCGAGGATCAAACGGGTGGCGACATCGACGCCCCAGTGCACGGACTGCGGATCGATGCCGCGCTCGAAACGGTAGCGCGCGTCGGACTGGATGCCGAGCTTGCGGCCGGTAGCGGCAACCGGGATCGGAGTGAAGTAGGCCACCTCGAGGAAGACCTCCGTGGTATCCTCGTGGACGCCGGTATCCTCGCCGCCCATGACGCCGCCGATGCCGTGCACGCCTTTCGAATCGGCGATCACCGAAACAGAAGGATCGAGGGTGTAGGTCTTGCCGTCGAGCGCCAGGATGGTCTCGCCCTCGCGGGCCTGGCGCATGACCAGATCGCCGGCAAGTTTTTTGGCATCGAAGACGTGCAGCGGCCGGTTGAGATCGAAGGTGACGAGATTGGTGATGTCGACCAGGGCCGAGATCGGCCGCAGCCCGATGGCCTTCAGCCGCCGCTGCAGCCAGTCGGGGGAGAGCCTGTTCGTCACGCCGCGGAAGTAGCGGCCGGCGACGATCGGGCAGGGGCTGTCCGGCTCGGGCCGGTAGCCGTGGGTCCACTTGATGGGACTCATGAAGGTGCCGGCGATCCGGTCGGCCTTGAACGGCTTCAAGACGCCAAGACCCGATGCGGCGAGATCGCGCGCGATGCCGTGCACGCCGAGGCAATCGGCGCGGTTGGGCGTCGCCTTGATCTCGATCACCGGATCGTCGAGGCCGAGCGCCTCGGCGGCCGGCGCACCTGTCGTGGTTTCGGCGGGCAGGTCGATGATGCCGTTGTGGTCGTCGCCGAGCTGCAGCTCGCGCGCGGAGCAGAGCATGCCGTTGCTCTCTTCGCCGCGGATCTTGCTGGCCTTGAGCGTGATGCCCGTGCCGGGAATGTAGCTGCCGGTCGGGGCGAAGACGCCCTTCATGCCGGTACGTGCATTCGGTGCGCCGCACACGACCTGGACGATGCCGGCGCCCGTGTCGACCTTGCACAGACGCAACCGGTCGGCATTGGGATGCTGGACGGCCTCGACGACATGGCCGACGACGAACCCTGTCAGCGTCTCCGACGGATTGGTGATGTCCTCGACCTCGAGTCCGAGCAGGGTGAGCCGCTCGCGCAACTCGGCGAGCGAGGCATCGGTGTCGAGATGCTCCTTGAGCCAGGACAGCGTGAATTTCATCGGCCGAGTCCCCTCATCGCCCCAGACCCTGCGTGAGCGATGGCCATTCGAGCGCCGAGAAGCCGTAATGGCGCAGCCAGCGCAGGTCCGAGTCGAAGAAGCTGCGCAGATCGGGAATGCCGTATTTCAGCATGGCGATGCGATCGATGCCCATGCCGAAGGCGAAGCCCTGGTAGACGGCGGGATCGAGGCCGCAATTGGCGATCGCGCGCGGATGCACCATGCCGCAGCCCAGGATTTCCAGCCACGAGTCACCCGCACCGATACGCAACTCGCCGTCCTTCCACGAGCAGCCGATGTCGAGCTCGGCCGACGGTTCGGTGAAGGGGAAGTAGGAGGGGCGGAAGCGGATCGGGAACTCGTCGACCTCGAAGAAAGCCCGGCAGAAATCGACCAGGCAGCCCTTGAGGTGGCCCATGTGCGTCGTGCGGTCGATTACCAGCCCTTCGACCTGATGGAACATCGGCGTGTGGGTCGCATCGCTGTCGAGGCGAAAGGTGCGGCCAGGCACGATCACGCGCAGCGAACCGCCATCGGCCAGCATCTTCTGCACGGCTTTGTCGAGCATGGTGCGCGCCTGCACCGGAGAGGTGTGGGTCCTGAGCACCATCGGCGTGCCGTCGGCCCGTGGCGGCAGATAGAACGTGTCCTGCATCTGGCGCGCCGGATGATCGGGCGGAATGTTGAGGGCAGTGAAGTTGTGCCAGTCGTCCTCGATGTCGGGACCCTCGGCCCAGGCGAAGCCCATCTCGCCGAAGATCGCGGCAAGCTCGTCCATGACCTGGCCGATCGGATGCAGCGTGCCCTGGCCCCAATTGGCAAAGTCCGGACGTGTCGGCAGGCTGACATCGACTTTCTCGGCGGCGAGCCTGTCGGCCAGCGCCGAGGCTCCGAGCGAGGCCTTGCGCGCCTCGAGTGCGGCCTCGATCTCGCTCTTGAGCTGGTTCACGCGCGCGCCGAATTCGCGGCGCGCGTCGGGTGCGAGCCCGCCCAGCGTCTTCATCAGCCCGGTGACGCTACCCTTCTTGCCGAGCGCCGCCACGCGCACGGCGTCGAGCGCCCCAAGATCTGCGGCCGCGGCCACCGCGCCGAGCGCCTCGCTGCGAATCGTCGAAAGATCGTCCATCCTTCGCTCACTTTCGAAACCGAACACGAAAAAGGGAGCCTGCCGTCCAGGCTCCCTCCTTGCGATTGCTGTCCGTTGCGCCGCGGGGCGACGCGCAGACGTTACTTGAGGGCGGCCTGGGCCTGTTCGACCAGGGCCTTAAACGCGGCCGGCTCGCGCGCCGCAAGGTCGGCCATCACCTTGCGGTCGACCTCGATCCCGGCCTTCAGGATGCCGTTCATGAATTGCGAGTAGGTCATGCCGTGCTCGCGCGCCGCGGCGTTGATGCGCTGGATCCAGAGCCCGCGGAACGTGCGCTTCTTGTTGCGGCGGTCGCGATAGGCGTATTGCAGGCCCTTCTCGACCTTCTCGATGCCGACACGGAACGCCACCTTGGCGCGGCCGCGATAGCCCTTGGCGAGCTTCAGGACCTTCTTATGGCGAGCGTGTGCAGCCACGCCCCGCTTGACGCGTGCCATGGCTTACCTCTCGTACGGGAAGAAGTTGCGCTTGATGATCCGGGTGTCGGGCTCCGACACGAGAGTCATGCCGGTCTGCTGACGCAGGAAGCGGTTGCCCCGCTTGGTCATGCCGTGGCGCTTGCCGACGACCCCGTGCTTCACTTTGCCGGTGCCGGTGAAGCGAAAGCGCTTCTTGGCCCCGCTCTTGGTCTTCATCTTGGGCATTTTCATTCCTTTTCAAAGGGTTACGACAGGTGGCCGAGGCAATGCCCTTTCGGCCAGGCCACCGAAGGAAGGGGGCTTATAGCGATGGTGACCGGACCACGCAAGCGCGCGCCGATGTGGCAGAATCGGCGCCGAACAGGGAATGGTGCCGATGAAGTTGTCGGGCAGAGTGGCGCTGGTGACCGGCGCCCAGCAGGGGATCGGGGCGGCAATCGCCGCGGCCTTGGCGAGCGAAGGAGCCGACGTCTCGGTGAATTGGCTGGATGATCCTCCGGCAGCCGAGGCGGTCGCTGCCCGAATCCGGGCAGCCGGCCGGCGTGCGCTCCTGGTCAAAGCCGACATGTCGAAGCTTCCGGAGATCGCGGCGATGGTGGGCGAAACCG